>NZ_JBEJGY010000004.1:7200000-7812208 GCF_040253615.1 Streptomyces sp. Edi4 | reverse complement strand
GACCTCGCCTCACGCCGCCCAGCCGGATGAGCGATCACCCACCACACGCCCGCCGATCTCGTGACCGACGCCCTGACCACCCCGATCCGCACCCGCGCCAGCCACACCGGATCGACCACACACACCGACCACACAGCCCAGCACACGAGCAAAGCATTCACCGAAGCCAGCAGGCCAGCAGGCCAGCAAGAAGTACGGCGAACCATGAGCACGCTCGAGTCCAGCACCGACAACCCACTCGCCGAACCCTTCAACACAACCTTCAAACACGAGACCCCACAAGGACAAAAAGCCGGCCCGACGAACGCCAGGCCCGACTCCACACCTCCCAACAGCTCCACCACCACAACACCCCCCACCGCCACTCCCACCCCGGACAACGATCACCCGTCGCCTCCCAGAACACCTCCCACCTCACACCAACCACCCCGCCACCAGCCACATAACCCGCGCCCAGGAATCAAGCTCAAGGCCCGTGTACCCAGCGTCAACAACAGGCAAGAAACGGGCCGAAAGACTGCCCGGAACCGGCAATGACGGGCTGACCCGCAGCGCGGATGATCTCTCTGTCTGCAACTCGATCACGGAGGCACACTCATGCGACCCACCCGCGCCGCCCTGCTCATCGCGGCCGCCGCCCTGGCGCCGACCCTCGCCGTGGCGACCCCGGCCTTCGCCTCGGGCACTACGGCCGCGTCGTCGCCCGCCGCGACGGCCCTGTCCGGCACGTCGGTCGGCCCCGCGTCCGAGGACGACGACCGTGTCGCCGTGTCCCGCATCCTGGCCCAGGCGATCAAGGACGGCGACAGACGCGTCATCCGCGACGCCAACACGGCGCTCGACGCCAATACCCCAGAAGTCCTGCGCACCTTCCTGGACACGGGCTACCGCCTCGCCCAGGCCGAGGACGACAGCGTCGCGACTTTCCGCATACTCGGGGTCGCCCAAAAGAACGGCGCCCGCGCCGTCATCCGCGAAGCCACCAAGGCCCTGGACAACGGCACCCCAGAAGCCCTCCGCGCCTTCCGCACCACCGGCTACCGCCTCGCCCAGGCCGAAGACGACAGCGTCGCCATCTCCCGCATCCTGGCCAGGCCCGGCATCAGCGACACCCTCCGCGCGGCCTGCAACAAGGCCCTCGACGGCACCCCCGAGGACATGCGGTACTTCCTGGAGACCGGGCAGTACGAGGTGGCCGGCTAGCAGAGCCACCCATAGCGGGACGGACGGGGCGTTCGGCCATGGGCCGGCGCCCCGCTCCCCTGCCTCTGCCCAAGGCGACCGACGGCCGCTTGATCCTGGCCATCGACGTCACACCATGGCTCCGGCCGGACGCCGGCACCAGCCCGGACCGGTCCTTCTGCCATACCTTTGGCCGGGGCGAGGGCAAACACCAGATGATCCCTGGCTGGCCCTACTCGGTCGTGGCAGCGCTGGGCAGCGGGCGCTCGGCCTGGACGGCGCTGCTGGACGCCATCCGCCTGGAGCCCGGAACCGACCTGGCCGCCGTCACCACGGCACACATCCGCGATGTGGTCGAGCGGCTCATCGAGGCCGGTCGTGTTGGTGATGTAGACGTCGGGGAACAGGGGTTGCGACGTTCCGTCCGACCGCTCGACCCTGGCGCTCAGGTGGACTCCCTGGGGAATCGTGCTGGCGCTGTTGAGATAGTCGGGCGTCGCCTGGTAAAACACCGCATCGTTCGGGCCCAGAATGCCGCCGTCCTTCACGGCCTTCACCGACTTCTAGGCCGTCGCCTCGTAGGTCCGCATGCTGGGCGTTCCGGTGTTCATCCCGGCCTGCCAGCAGGGAACGAGATTGGGCAGTCCGTCCTTTTTCGAGCCCGCTCCTCCGAGGACATTGGGGATCAGATGACAGCGGGCGAGCCCGGTACCGGGTGAGTTGAGGCGGGCGAACTCCTGCGCGTCATGCCAGCTGGTGATGTCCCCCTCCGCGCTGGTGCCCTCGTCGGTCGTGGTGCCGAGGCAGGCCTGGGCCACGGTCGCCCACACCCCAGCCGGGCTCCCCAGGACGGTCTGGTTGACGTGCGGGACCGATTCGGTGGTGTACACCTTGACGTGGCCGCCGATATTGCGCTGGGCGACGTGTCGCCGACGAGACCGCCGGACGGATCCGGGACCAGGCGCCGTCCGCGCCGACCACGAGGTCGAACGTCTCCTGCCGCCCGTCCGCGAAATGGACCAGTCCGGCCGTCGGACGCTTCCTTTCGATCGATCCCGTCGCGGGCGGGAGCTGCAACCGGTACAAGTACGCCTGTGCCGGCCCCCGCAACAAGTACGACCTGGACGGCACCTCTCTCATGGAGCGCGTACAGACGAACTGCAATTACTGCAACTGCGTCCGCATGCGCCGCATCTGCGACAGGTCCTCGCACAAGTGCTCGCTGCAATGGGACATGTGGTTCCGCAGGGCATGGAGCGGCGCCTACATCGAAGCCGGCTGGCGCTACGAGCTGTCGGTCAGAGGACACAGAGTCACCTCAGGCAGCTACAGCCACGGCGAATTGGGCTGGTACAACTTCCACGGGTACTGGTACGGCAATGGCGCCCGCGGCAAGCACAGCTGCTGGGGTTTCACATGTTGGAGCGACCCGGGTGACTCCGTGCAGTTCCACGCGCAGGGCATCGCCCGGTTCGGCTACACCAGGTACTGCTGGGATCGGTTCCAGAACTTCGGTGGTGGAGGCAGCTACCGCTGACCGGTCCTAACTGAACGTCCGCTGGGCCGCCCTGGCGATTCCACAGGGAGCCCTTGCCGCGCTGGCCCTGTGACCATTGCGCGGGCGTCATACCGAGACGGCTGACCCGGCCCACCCGGCCGGGTCAGCCGATCCATTCACCATCGAAAGGTGTAGAACCACGTGGCCAAGAGCGAGCCTGAGCTCCGCTACGAACAGCTCTTCGAGCAGTGGCTGAAACGCGTCGAAAACGAGTTGGGCTGGGAGATCGTCCAGAACGGACCGGTCGACTGGATCCGGGACGTCTACCACAAGCACAGGGAACTCCCCGCCGACAGATTCGCGCAGATCGCGTTCGAGCAGAAGGCCAGCTCCGTCCTGGACGCGCTCCCGCCGCTGGTCGCGCATGCCGAGCGGGAAACCGGACTCCGCATCAACATCCGGCCGGAGTTCATCCACCCTCCACCGATCTTCCCGCAGGGATAGTCACGGTGGCAGAGTCGGCCATCCAGTCCTTCGATGCTGCCGGGGTACGCGCCGAAGTAGCCGACGCCATCCAGACCTACCTCGCCGACCGCTACGGACGGCTTTGGCCCCTCTGCCCTGAACACGACAACGGCCTGCACGCCGTCGCACAGGAAGGCGAAGCGCTCTGGTGGTGCAGGGCGAAGAATCATCCGGGCAGCCGCATTCTGCCCGCGTAGACTCCACGGCCCTCTCGCGGCCCAGGCCCCTTCCTTCGCTGGGAGTCCGAGTTTCCGCGCAAGATGTCCTCGAACCTCTTCCTGACCGACGGCACGATCATCGGGCGAGCCCTGATCCAGTTCGGCGACACCGCCGACGGCTTCACAGCGAGCCTGTCGGTCTACTTTCCCGGACGAGGTTCTGGACCACCATCTCCGGCACGTCTCCGTCGAGTTCAGAAACTGGATCGTCGCCGCGGCGGCGGAACGAGCCTGAATACGTGCGGGTGACGCCTGCCGAGGGTTGACGTCGTCAGTCAGACGTCGAGCAGCTGAGGGCCCAGCAACGTACCGGCGTATGCGGCCTCCGGCTCCCAGAGCCAGGCCGCTTTCCTCCACCCATCACCGCAGGTCCATGGGCTTGTGAGCCTTGGCCAGTTGCGCGGACAGTCGCCGGTACATCGGCGCCGTGTGCGGCAGCGCCCCTTCGGAGAACAGGCGGTACATGACCTGGCGCAGCTTGACGCCGCCCTCGTAGCTCTCCACGATCTCCTGGGCCCGCGCCACCACGGCCGACCACCGGATGCGTTCCCGTGCCATACCGGTACTTGTACCCATCGCGTCGCCGCCAGCGGAGCGGGCTTGCCCAGGGTCACCTTGGGCTTGCCCGAGCCCGCCGACGGCTTGCCCGGCTCAGCGGCGCAGACGTGAGAACCAGCCGGTGGCCTTCTGCTCGGGCACGGATTGCCCCTGCTCCTGGTCCTGGTCCCGGAGAGTCGCACCCGGCCAGGCTTCCTCCAATTCGGCCCTCGAGTGCCGCCGGTCGCAGTCCCCGCCCAGCGTCGGTCGGGGCTCCTGGGATGTGCTGCCCCAACCGTCACGCTCGGTGGCCCGCCACCGTTCGTTGGCGAAGTCGCCACCGCACTGGGTGCAGACGGGGCGCCGGGTGTTCCGCCGGAAGCCGTGCTGCTCCACGTCCGCGCGCTCCTGCTCCTGGTGCTCCTGCGGACCGGCCGCCGTGCCGCCGGCGGCCGGTCCGGACTTCTGCTTGCAGGTGTCGCACAGGTGCGGGTGGGAGTCCGGGGTGCCCCAGTCCGTCACCTGTGCCGCCTCCCACCGTGCGTCGGTGAACTTCGCCCCGCAGTCGGCGCACACGGGACGACGCGCCTCACGCTCGGCTACCTTCTTCGCCGCCTGCTCCTGCGCCGCGCGCTGCACCTTCGCCTGGTACTCCCGCTGAGCACGCGCGGTCTCTTCCCGGGCGCGGGTATCGGCGGCCTCGCGGCGAGGGTTGCCGATCGCCCCCCGCAGGGGCTCCATGTGGTCGCGGCCGAAGCGGAGGAAGACCGCGCCGGTCGGGCCGTGCTGGCTCAGGTTCTTCAGCCCGGTCGCGATGGTCGGGATCCGCCCGTCGTAGCGATGGTGTCCGGCCTTCTGCCGCTCGCCCTCCCACAAGTGCCGGGTGAGTTCCATCAGGCGCGGGATCGTGCGGTTGGGGTTGCGCTCGCCGATCCGGTTGAACACCAGCAGGACGGGCGGGTGCGTCTAGTCACCGGAAGAGGTGTCCGGGGACGTCCAGCGGGTGCGCCACATCGGGCGCTCCTTGCCGTCGGTGTCCTTCACCTTCCGCTTGAAGAGCTGGCGTTCATCCTGCTGCGGATCGCAGAGGACATCGTCTGGCCCGTCACGGCCGTGGACGCAGAGGCCGACCTGTGCGCGGACTCCTTCGCCCTGGACGAGGTCGGATGCGTGCTGCTGTCCGCGCTGCGCGACTGGGCGCGGGACTCTCCCACCACGGCGGTGCCGGGCATCGCCCGCAGCATCATCCGGTTCATGGTGAGCATCGTCCCGCACCCCGACCACGAGAACACCGCCGACACCTTGGAGGTGTCGCGCGACGCGCACCTGGCGGTGGCTCACGCGGCGAACGGTGCGCACCGGTAGGCGCACCACCGTGCGGGGTGGATGCGCACAGGGTGCGGTGCGGTGGTGCGCCCGGGTCCATCCGGTGCGCGCCACGATGCGCACCGCCGTCCATCCGGTGCGCCTCCAGTCGGTGGGCGGTGCGCACCGGTGCGGTCGGCGCGCGGGAGTGGTGCGCACCGGGGTGGGGTCGGTGCGGTGGAGTGAGCCTCCGCCAACTTGAAGCCGCAGGTTAAAGGGCTGGTGTGGTCGGTCCTCAGAGTGCTCGTGCTGGTCGTGGGCGGGAGCCCATCGAGAAGATCGTCTGACAGAGGTCGGGATTGTCTCCGAAACGGAGTCAGGGGCGGCGCTCTGGCCCGTGCACCTGGGCTGGGGGCGCAGTCAGCTGCTGGTCAGCGCATGACATCCTGGCCCGGTGCTCCTGAACGATCTCTCCAACAGTGTCGACCTCCGGCCAGTGCGCTATCAGTTCGTCACCGTTCGGGGCGACTCGTACGACGACAACTGGCTGGTCATCGAGGGCACGGTGGCGACTCCTGAGGGAAAGTGGTCCTTCGCCGATCCGTGTCTGCTCACCGATGAAGCCCGCCAGGTGTCCGCGTGGCTGCGCGCGGTGGCCGCAGGGACGGTGGACGTCACCGAACCTGATGCCGAAGGCGAGCTGTCGCCTGACACGTGGTTCATCGAGCCGGTCGTGGCATTCAGCCTCGCCCATCGAATCGAGAGCGGGACCGCGGTGATCCGCGTTCATCTGTCTCTGGAGGCGGCACCTCCGTGGCAACAGGGCGATGATGGGGCTGACATCTACCAGTACGTCGTGGAGGTCAGGTTGGACACCGCAACGCTGCTGCACGCGGCTGACGAGTGGGACCGCTCTCTGGCTTCCCTCCCGTCCCGCTGATCGAGCCACCCGACACTCCCTGGACAACCGATTCCTACCTGCTGGGGTCGGGTGCCCCTCTACGATCCGGTGCATGCTGGATCCCGAACTGCTGGAACGGATCACCGCGCGGCGCGCGGAACTGGACGAACTCGAAGAGCAGCTGGCCAAACAGCTGGCGGAAGTGCGAGCCGAGCGGGACGAACTCGCAGTCGCCGAGCGCGTCCTTGAACGGATGACCGGGCAGCTCGCCGAGGAACGCGCCTCCGCCGGTCCGGTGCCCGGGCAGGTGGGCGGCCGGGCGGTGATGCTGATTCCGCACCGTGAATCGGGCGTGGAGGAGGACTCGCTGCCGTGGGACTATCAGCGCATCCTCGCCGCCGTGCAGCAGGCCGCCGGACCGGTCATGGCCCGCGAGGTCGGCGAGGCGGTGGGGGTGGGTGTCAGCGTGAAGGCCAAGCTGGAACCACTACGCAGCAAGCTGATCAGACTCGTCGATCGCGGCTGGCTCCGCAAGCTGCCCGACGGCCGGTTCACCACCCGCCTGTGATCAGGAAAGCCACCACTCGGAGTAGACCGGCGCGGGCGTAACCGGGGTGCCCCCGGCGGCCGTTGGAATTGTGTGACGAATACCAAAGAGCGCACAGAGGACACCCTCCCGCTTGTCTACCGGTGCCGTCTGCCGTTGTCCACGCGCACCGTCAACCACCTCGCCGATCTGCTGCGGCGTCACCTGAAAGTGATCCGGTCACGATGGCGGATCTTGCCGCCCGGACGAATCGTGGTGATCGTCCTAGCCGTGCTGCGCCACGACCAGCGCCTGGCCGACATGGCCGGCGGCAACGACGTGTCCGAGTCCACCGTCCGCCGCTGGCGCGACGAGTTGATCGCCCTGCTTGCCGCGCAGGCCCCGCGCCTGGACCGCGCCCTGAAGAAGGTCGCCGGCAGGGCGGGGAGGTGGTTCTGATCGACGGCACCCTCATCCACACCCAGCGCCGCACCGGGAAGGCCGACCGGCGTAACTACTCCGGCAAGCACCGCAGCCATGGCCTGCGCTTCCTCGCCCTGACCGACGAGAACGGGCGCCTGATTTTGATATCCGCCGCCCGGCCCGGCCGCACCCACGACAACACCGCCGCCCGCCACAACCACATCCTGGCCCACCTGCGCGCCGCCGGTCTCGGAGCGTTGGCCGACCTCGGCTTCCGCGGCCTGGACAACGACGTACTCGATCCCGTGATCGTCACCGGCTTCCACGCCAGCCGCACTCACAAGCTCACGCCCGGCGAGAAGACCGCCAACCGCGTCCTCGCCATCGGACGCGCACCGGTAGAGCACGGCTTCGCCCACCTCAAGAACTGGCGGATCCTCACCAAGCTCCGCACCGACCCCGCCCAAGCGACCCGTCTCCTGCGCGCCCTGCTCGTTCTGACGAACCTCGAAGTCAACCGCTGACAAACGATCTACTCCGCAGACAGCCGCCCACGACCAGCACGAGCACCCCGAGAGCCGGTCACACCAGCCCTTTGACCTGCGACTTCAAGTTGGCGGAGGCTCACTCACGCCCGATGTCGTCCACTCCACCGAGTGGAGTCGGGCATCGTCGATGCGCACAACCGCACGGGGTGCGCACCTCGGTGGTCGTCCTCTTGGCCGGACTACTGTTTGGTGACGGGCAGTGGCTTGCGTGTGGCGTGGTCCAAGATCGTGCGGTTGCTCAGCGGGGCCTGGAGCTTGTAACTCACATGATCGAGTCTGATGTTGGCCGCGCAGACTTCGCCGGCCTTCTGATGTGTGGTCAGTGACAGAGAGAGTGTGACCGTTGTTTGGCTCTCGGTTCCTGTGAGCTGCCCCTTCTGGCACCCGCCGACCGGGATGACCGTGGTGATGGTCTTGCCGTCTGGGGCGAGGAGTGCCCCTCTGGAGATCGGCTGGGTGGTTGAGGACGGAGTCGATTCAGGGGTCGTTACCTTGGTTGATTTCCCGCATGCGGTGACCACGAGGCCGCTGACGAGCGCGACCGCAAGGGTGATCGCAGGACGTGGGCGTCGGTTCATGCCGGTGGGACGCATGGCGGGTACTCCCGGTTCCGGTGGGGATGGCGCGGTGCCCGGGTTGGTGGCATGAGTGGGACGGTGTGCGTGCCACCAGCCCGGGCAGTGCTGCGGCACTAGGTGTATTGCCCCGGGAGGTTGTGGACGGGTGAGCCAGGTCTCGGTTGAGAGCTCTTGAACGGGTGAGGGCCTTCCGGGTTCGGTGTGGATTGCGACGTCTACACCGACCAGAAAGGCCCTCGTGCCCCACCGTAATGCACCGCTGACCGAGACCGGCCGCCTACGTCTGGCCCGCTGTGTGGTCGAGGACCGCTGGCCGTTGCGGCGAGCCGCCGAGCGTTTCCAGGTCTCACCCACCACGGCCCAGCGATGGGCCGAGCGCTACCGGCAGTCCGGCGAAGCAGGGATGTCCGACCGTTCCTCCCGTCCGCGGACCAGCCCGCGCCGCACCCCGACCCGGACCGAACGACGGATCATCAAGGTGAGGCTCCTGCGCCGCTGGGGACCGGCCCGCATCGCCCACCTGCTGGGTCTGGTGCCCTCCACCGTCCACCGTGTGCTGACCCGCTACGGCCTGGCCCGCCTCACCCACCTGGACCGCGCCACCGGCCACGTCATACGCCGCTACGAACGCGACCGCCCGGGCGAGCTGGTGCACGTGGACATCAAGAAGCTCGGCAACATCCCCGACGGCGGAGGCCACAAGGTGCTGGGCCGGCACGCAGGACGCAGAACCCGTTCCGGCACCGGCTACAGCTACATCCACACCGCCGTCGACGACCACTCCCGCCTCGCCTACAGCGAGATCCTCACCGACGAGAAAAAGGAAACCGCGACAGGTTTCTGGCAGCGGGCCCACGCCTACTTCACCGGTGTGGGTATCACCGTCGAACGCGTCCTGACCGACAACGGCAGTTGCTACCGCTCGCGCACCTGGCGGGACACACTGGCGGCGGCCGGAATCGCGCACAAACGACCCCGGCCCTACCGGCCCCAGACCAACGGCAAGGTCGAACGCCTCAACCGCACCCTGCTCGACGAATGGGCCTACGCCCGCCCCTACCGGTCAGAACAGGAACGACGCGACGCGTTCCCGCACTGGTTGCACTCCTACAATCACCACCGCGGCCACACCGCACTCGCAGGCAAACCACCCGCCAGCCGCGTCCCCAACCTCACAGGGCAATACAACTAGGGCGTGTGTGATGTCGTGATCAGTCGGCGGTTTTCACGAGGTCGTCGATCCAGATCATGGCGGCGCGGAGGTGGAGGCCGGCGAGGTAGCTGTCCGGGGTTTTGTCGTAGCGGGTGGCGATGCCTCGCCAGGCTTTCAGCTTGTTGATCAGACGCTCGAGGGTATTCCGTTCCTTGTAGAGGCCGGCGTCGTGGCTGATGGTCCGGCCGCCTCGTGCGCCCTTCTTCCTGTGGTTGGCGGCCTGGTCCTTCTTCTCTGGGATGACGGCCTTGATTCCGCGTTGCGCAGGTAGGCACGGTTGCCGCGGGACGAGTAGGCCTTGTCCCCGGCGACCGCGCCGGGCGTTGTGCGAGGGCGGCCGACGGGCAGGCGAACTCGAACCTTCTTGAGCACGGGGATGAACTGCGGGCTGTCCCCGGCCTGCCCGGCGGTCAGGACCAGCGCGAGCGGACGGCACTGGCGGTCCGCGGCACGATGAATCTTGCTGGTGAGGCCGCCCCGGGACCTGCCGAGCAGGGCTTCCTGCAGGCGGATCCTGTGTCGGCGCCGGATGCGCCGGCGTTCATCCTGTCCATTCTGTTCCTCCGAGTCGCCCCCTTTTGGGGGGCTGTCTCCTCTTCCCGCACGGCTTCTTCCAAGGTCTTCATGAGGTGCTTGCTGACCCGCATGCCCGCGGCATCGTGGTGAGCACGAACCGTGGTGGAGTCCACGCTGACCAGCGACAAGTCCGTCCTGTCGGCGCCGGCCCCCTGGGCGATCAGGCCTTCCAGCAGAGCGGTGAACACACCCGCGTCCCGCCACACGCGAAAGCGTCCCTAGACGGTCGCCCAGGGTCCGAACTCGGCAGGCATCTCCCGCCACCGCCCACTGGAACGGAACCCCCAGATCACACCCTCGAACTGCTCCCGCAACCGCTCCGGATACGGCCCGTACCTACCGATCGGCAGATGCGGCTCGATGAACTTCCACTGGGCATTGGTGTGTTGCCTACGCGTCACGACAACAGTCCTACCGGACTCCACCCCGCGAACGAGGCAGAACCCAACCGTTGATCACGACATCACACAGGCCCTAGCCCCCTACCTGCATCAGCGCACCACTGGCCGCATCGGCAGCCTCGCCCGCCTCATCCGCCAAGCCGCCATCACCTCCCTCATCGACGGCACCGAACGCATCACCAAAACCACCCTCGACGCGATCCGCCTCGACCACCTCGCCGAGCAGCACCACCGCCCCACACCCCGCCGCGAAGCCGGAGTACCGGACGCCGTGAGCCGGACAGACATCACCACCCGTACTGCGGCCGCAGCCTCCCCCTCCCAGCGTGCCGTCCTCACCCCAGAGGTATGGCTGCGGATCCCGCCAGCCGCTCCGGGCGTGCTCCGTGTACGGCCACTGACCTATGAAGCAACCGCCTCCGACACCCAACGCCTCGCCGGCACCTACCAGCTGACGCCCCCCAGCTCCTCCACGGCATCGGCATCGCCCTCCACCGCCACGCCACCCTGCCAGCAGCCGAACTCCACCTCACCCCGCGCGCGGCCCGGCACCTCGCCGCCCTCGCCCGCACCCCGCTCCCCCACCTCACACGCGCCCTGCCCCACCTCCTGCCCGGCGACGCCCACGGCAACGGAGCAGCCGCGCGCTGGAAGCGGCTCGAGGCCGAGCAGCAGCCCAGTAGTAGTGGTCTACGCCGCGTCTGGATCGGCGAGGCCCGCCTGGAATGCCGTGATGACGGCCTGGGTGCGGTTGTCCGCGCCGAGTTTGGTGAGGATGTTGCCGACGTGGGTCTTCACGGTCTCCTGGCTGACGACGAGCTGCACTGAGATGGCCTGGTTGGACAGGCCGCGCGCCATCAGCCGGAGGATCTCCGTCTCCCGCTGGGTGAGGGCGGCGGTGCGTGCGGCGGCCTCCGGGCGCACGGGCCGGGCCGTGGCCAGGCGGCATACAGCGTCAGGGAAGAGGATCGAGCTGCCCTCTGCGACCAGGCGGACGGCGTGGGCGATCTGCCGGGCGGGGGCCCTTTTGCGGAGGAAGCCGCCCGCGCCGGCGCGTAGCGCGTCGTAGACGTGCTCGTCGTTCTCGAACGTGGTGATGACCAGGACCTTTGGCGGGTCGGCCAGTTCCGCCCGCAGCCGTCGCGTTGCCTCGATGCCGTCGACCGTGGGCATGCGGACATCCATCAGCACGACGTCCGGCCGCAGCTCCCGCACGAGGGGCAGCACTTGGGAGCCGTCGTCGGCTTCACCGACCACCTCGATGTCGGGCTGGGCGGAGAGCAGCGTGCGCAGCCCGGTCCGGGTCAACTCCTCGTCGTCGACGACGAGTACGGTCAGGGGGCGCTCGGCGGGGGTGGTCATGCGAGCGAGCGTAGCGGGAGCCGCGCGGTGAGCCGCCAGCGTTCGCGGCCGTCCTCGTCGTCGTAGGACGGGCCGGCGGAGGTCTCGCCGCACAGGGTGCGCACGCGCTCACGGATGCCGTCGAGGCCCCGACCGGCCGGCCGGCGGCGTGGCGCGCGTGCCTCGGCGGGGAGGTTGAGCAGTTCCACGTCCAGCCAGTCCTTCCCGGCCGTTATGCGCAGGGTGATCGATGACAGGTCGCCGTGGCGCAGCGCGTTGGTCAGGCCCTCCTGGACGATGCGGTACGCCTCGCGGGACACGGTGGCCGGGACTCGGGTGAGGTCGCCGCGGGTCTCGACGCGCAGTTGGGCACCGGCCTGCCGGACCCCGTCGGTGAGCGGGCCGAGGTCGGCGAGGGTCCGCGGGGGTGTGGTGGGGGTGGTCCCGGCGTGCAGGAGGCCGAGGACGTGGTCGAGGTCGTCCATCGCGGTGCGTGTGGTCTCTTCGATGCTGGTGAGGGCGCGCCGTGCGGCCTGCGGGTCGCGGTCCAGCAGTTCGCTCGCGACGGCGGCCTGGATGGTGGAGGCGGTGAGGGTGTGTCCGATCGAGTCGTGCAACTCGCGTGCCAGGCGCTGCTGTCCGGCCAGTCGGTTCAGCTCCTCCTCGGCGGCGGCGAGCCGTTCGGCGGGCCGGTGGTCGAGGAGGACCTGGGCGAGCGGGCGCAGCACGGCTGCGCCGCCCAGAGTGACGTACGAGGCGGCGGCGAGGGTCACGGCGGAGACCAGTGGGGTCCACGCGCCCCGCCATCCGGCTGCCACCGGCACGGTGGTGCCGAACGTCGACACATGGCCGCCGCCGGCCAGCCACACCCCGGGGAACACCGCGGCGGACAGCAGCAGGAGGAAGGTCACGGTGGTCACCGCGAGGCCCACGACTATGTGCGGCACCAGCCATGCCGTCGTCCGCAACCGGTGCTCGCGGCTCATGCCGGGTGCGGGCGTGGGCAGTTCGGTACCGAGGAGAGCGTTCGCCAGGCGTACGCAGCCGGTGCGGGCGGCGCGCGGGAAGCCCAGGGCGGCGAGGACGGCGAGCAGCGCCACCGTGCTCGCGGCGACCCGAAGCAACAGCGGTCGGCCGGGCGGGGCCGCCAACACGGCTGCCAGCGCGGGCGGAAGGCTCAGCAGGGCGCCGACGGCGGCGTGGAGCCACGACCGCGGGCTCCGGATCAACACGGTGCGCATGGCTGGACCGTACTGCCCGGCCGGTGCCCGCCACTTCCCCCGAAAGAGCCAGGTGGGGGCCTCTTTTGGGGGAGCCGTTGTTGGCTCCGGGTAGCGATGCGGGGGCGGGGTCGTGGGTGGGAGCTTTCTCCGTGTCGTCGTCCGGAGATGGGGAAGAGCGCATGGCACAGGAAGCGGACCTCGAAAGGGTCGGGGCAGCGGGCGTGGAGATGCAGCCCGGGGCACGAGGCATGGAGAAGATCGGGCCAACGCCCGCCCGGAGCAAGGGCGTGGTCGTGTTCCTGGCCCTGACGTTCGGTCTGACGTGGCTGTGGCTGCTCTTCGCCCGGCAGCGGCTCGGGCTGACGGCGGTCGATCCGCTGCTTCAACTCCCTTACGCCCTTGGTCCGGGGATCGTGGCGGTCGTCGTGCGCCGCTGGGTCACGAAGGAGGGGTTCGCGGACGCGGGGCTGAGGCTCCGGCTGCGACAGGCGTGGCCGTACTGGATCATCGCCTGGCTCGGTCCGCTGGGCATCGCTGCGGCGTCGGTCGCTCTGGCGGCGGTGCTCGGCCTGTGGGAGCCGGACCTCGCCCCGCTTGGCGAGGTGCTGTCGGGGCTGCCGGGTTGGGCGGGGGTAGCGGCGCTCATGCTGGTCGTGCCGCTGCTCACCCCTCTGTACTGCGGTGAGGAGTTCGGTTGGACCAGCTATCTGCGGCCCCGGCTGTTCGGCGGCCGGACCGTCCCGTCGGTGCTGGCGACCGGGCTGATCTGGGCGGTCTGGCACTTTCCGCTGGCGTTCATCGGCTACGTCGAGTTCCGCGACCGAGCCGTCGGGCTGACCGCGTGGACGGCGTCCTTTCTGGTCCAGGAGGTCTTGCTGTGGTGGCTCTACCGGCGCAGCGGGAGCGTGTGGGTGGCGAGCCTGGCGCACAGCGGCAACAACATGGTGCTGTTCCTGCTGGTCGGCCAGTTGCTCGGCAGCCCCGGGGCGGGCCTGGGCGACCTGGCCACGACGGTGCTCCCGACACTGGCGATGTCCCCGCTCGCCGTCCTGTGCCTACTGGACCGGTCCCTGCGCACCCCCGCCCCGTAAGGCTCCCGCCGCCGGTTGGCATTCCGCGCAGGTATCGCGGGCGGGTTCCGCTCAAATACCGGAGCCACCGCCTCCCCGTCTTCGACGCTCTCGACGAGCAGACCGTCGTGGTCCCGGGAACCGGCACCCTCGACGTCGTGATCCCGTCCCTGGCCGCCTCCCTCGCCGCGGTCCACGCCCAGCGCCGGGCCCTGGAAACCCAGATCAACAGCCTGCTGGAGGCTCACCCTCTTCACCAGGTCCTGACTTCGATGCCGGGAGTCGGAGTCAGGACCGCAGCCGTCCTGCTGGTCACCGTCGGCGACGGAACCGGCTTCCCCAGCGCCGCCCACCTCGCCTCCTACACCGGCCTCGCCCCCACCACCAAGTCGTCGGGAACCTCGATCCACGGCGAGCACGCGCCACGAGGCGGAAACCGGCAGCTCAAACGCGCCATGTTCCTCTCCGCCTTCGCCTGCATGAACGCCGACCCGGCTTCACGCGCCTACTACGACCGGCAAAGAGCCCGCGGCAAAACCCACACCCAAGCCCTCCTCCGCCTCGCCCGCCAACGCATCAGCGTCCTGTTCGCCATACTCCGAGACGGCACCATCTACGAACCCCGGACCCCCGACGTCACTCTCGCCGCATGACCACCCCAAAAACCCGCACACCAGACACCACGTCATTGACGAAAGACATAGAGACGCCCCCCCGTCCCGCTGCTCCTGCGTCAGCTCGTGATGCCGCCGTAGTTCCGCAGGACGTTCAGAGCCCTGTCGAAGGCCGAGTCCCTCTTCTTGTCGAACTCCTCCTTCGTGAACACCGGCTCAGTGAGGTGCGGCGGAATGCCCGTGCCGTCGAAGGTCCTGCCCGACCGGGTCAGGAACTCCTCGTTCGGCAGCCAGGCCGACATGTCGTTGGGGAGCTTGCGCAGCATGACGTCCGAGAAGACGCCCTGTGTGGGCTGCCCGATCCGGACCGTCTTGCCGGGCCGCTCCATGAGGGCCTGGGTGAAGGTCTCCCCCGCGCTGACCGTCGAGCCGCCGGTCAGCACGGCGACCGGCCCGGTGTAACGGGGTCCTTGGGCGGGTGTGACATACGCGGGCTGGGGGCGAGTGTGCCGGGTGGGGTCGGCGGGGTCGTTGCGGGCCCGCTTGGAGTAGGCGACGTAGGATGTGTCCGCGAGGCGCTCGGCGATGTGGATTCCCAGGGCGTCGGAGCCGCCGCCATTAATCCGCAGGTCGATGATCAGACCCTTCAGGCGCTGAGTGCGCTCCTGGCTGAGGACCGTATCCAGCGCCCTGTCGAGCTCGGCCAGCTGGGCGGCGTAGGGGGCTCCATGGCCCGCGTATCCGCCGAACCCGGAGATCCGCACATAGCCCTGTCCGCCGGGGAGGTCGGCGTAGGTGATCCGCCCGTTGGCGAAGTCCTGGAGGTTCCGGGCGTCCTTGAGGTCGTGCGCCACGATGAACTTCTTGACCTTGGTGTCCAACTCCTCGGTGGGCAGGACGGTGCCGGGGCGAACCTGCGCGAAGACGCGATCGCCGTCCTGAACGGCAACATGGGAGTCGTAGAGCGGCTTGACCATCTCGCTGAAGACGGCGAAGAGCTCGTCCTTGGCCGTCTTCGCGTGCACCTTGGGCCGGTATTGGTCGCGGACAGCGTGCCAGTCGATGCCCTTGGCGGAAAAGAAGGGGTAGTTCTCCTCGAAGGACTGCCAGAAGACGTCAAAGGCAGCGAGCGGCCCCTTGGGGGCCGGACGCGTGCAGGCGTCGGGCAACTCCTGGATCCGGCGCAGGTTCCGGTCGCCGACGGAACCGTCCACCCGCACGGACCCGCGGTCACGGCCTCCTTGGGTGCGCACAGTGAGCATAGTGCCGTCGGGCGTGGTGTAGGTGCCGGGGCCGGTCCGCTGCGCGGAGTCGCCCCTGAGGCAGCTGACGGCGGTGGTCTGGTACTCCTGGAGGGTTCCGTTGCGGATGGATAGCACTGTGCCGTAGCCGTCCATGCGCCAGATTCCGTCGGTGGTCGGCTGGTGGGCGGCGGCGGCCGGCGCGGCTCCGCCGGCAAGGGCCAGTGCGACGGCGGTCGCCGTGACAATGCGCACGATCTTGCCTTCTCTGTAGGCGGCCTGCTCGGGACAGCCCCACGGTCGCCGACACGGCGTTCTCCCGGCCATCCGGCTGTCCGGTTGGTCGGGGGTGGGGGCCAGCCCCCCATTACCGGCAGCACTCGGGGGCCATCGCATTGAGGGACCGCCCAGCGCGGACCATGCCGCGCTACTGGTGGGCTCGCGTATTCAACTGTTGCCAGGTCTCCGTGGAGCCCAGCCTGCTGGTGACCGTGTGTGATCGCCAGCGGCGTATCGGCTCCGCGTTCCGCCGGTCTCGTTGAGCAGGCGGGTGGTGGTCTTGTCGTGGTGGCCGAGGGCGTCGGCGACGACGGGAGCGGGCATCTCAAGGAGTTGTTGTCGGATGGCGGCGCCGCGGGCGGCGGCTACTGGGACGCCGATCTTGTTGAGGAGTGCGGACAGGTGGTCGGAGCGGAAGGGCTGGTCCGCTCGGCGGCCTGGGAAGAGCCAGGGTGATGCCTGGTTGGTGGCGGTGTTCACGTGGGTGCGGTCGGCGATGTAGTCCAGCAACAGGGAAGCGGCTGGCTCGGGGACGGGTGAGGCCGGTTCCCCGAGACGGAGAAGTACTGCTTGTCCGTCGTGCACCACGTCGTCGACGGTGAGCCGGACGATCCGGGTGAGGGGCTGTGCGTAGAGGAGCACGACGACGCCGGCGACGCGGAGGATTTTCGGTGTGTCCCCTGGTCGGTCGGCAGGCGGCCGAGGGCGTCCAGGCGTTCGTCTTTGCTCAGCGCGGCTCGGCGGGTGGCTTTCATCGCGGGTATGGAGCGAGAGCGTCGGCAATGGCGGCTCTGCATGGCCCAGTTGAGGAAGCCCCTCAAGCAGTCGCGGCCGTGCTCGCTGTTCTCGGCCCACCAGGCGTCGACGTCGATCTGGCCGCGGGAAGCGAGGGTGGTGTTCCGTTCGCCGAGCCACAGGAGGAAGGCAGTCGCGTACTTGGTCTGCTCGGCGGCGAAGCGGCGGATGCTGGGTGTGATGTGACCCCGGTCGGCTCGCGCCCGCAGCCGGGTTAGGACGCACCAGCTCAGCCGGGTTGCCGGCACAGTGCTTCTGGCCGTTTGGGAACTCGTCACATCACGTGTCGGCCGGCGGCGTACACCGCGGCCTGAGCGGCGACTCGCCGGCCGAGGTGTTCGGCGGTGGCTATGTCGGCCTTGTGGACGCCGTCCGGGCCCCGGTCGGTGTCGGTCTGCGCGCCGGCGCCCAGGTAGATGCCGAGGCGGTTGAGGTCGTTCTCGGAGGCGGTGGTGGAGTGCCATCCGGACATCAGGCCGAGGTTGATCCAGTGCATGCCGTGCTGGGCGGCCAGCACGGAGAAGAACTGCAGGGTGTTCAGCTTGTCGCCGCTCTTCGCACCGGAGTTGGTGAAGCCCGCCGCCAGCTTGTCCTGCCAGGCTTGGGTTGCCCAGCGTTTCGAGGTGGCCTCGGCGAAGACGTGGAAGGCGCCGGACGCGGTGCCCATGTAGGTCGGCGAGCCGAAGACGATCGCGTCGGCGGCGTCGAGCAGCGCCCACTGCTCCTGGGTGATCTCGTCGACCTTGACCAGGTGGGCATCCGCTCCGTGGTCGGCGGCGCCCTCGCGCACCGCTTCGGCCAGCACGGCGGTGTGGCCGAAGCCTGAGTGATAGGCGATGGCGAGGACCGGCGGGACGGCAGCGGCAGACGAAGCAGCTGGGGCGGGCGTGGTCATGCTGGAAGGGCCCTTCAGATCGTTGGCGCGAGGCGGTTCGTTGGCGCGAGGCGGTCAATTTCATGACCATGACGGTGGAGGCTCCTCGCCGGCCTGTATCACCGTCGGTGTCAGCGTCGAGGTCAGCCGTTGACGGGGTACCGGCTGGTGACCGCGACGCGGTTGAACGCGTTCATCAGGATGGCCAGCCAGGAGACGGCGGAGATCTGGTCTTCGGTGAGTAGAGCTGCGGCGGCGTTGTAGTCCTCGTCGCTGACGTGTCCGTCCGACACCCGGGTGACCGCCTCGGTGAGACGGAGGGCGGCGCGCTCGGTCTCGGAGAAATAGCCGGTCTCCTCCCATCCGGGCAGAACAGCGATCCGGTCGGGGTTCTCGCCCTTCTTGAGGGCGTCGCGGGTGTGCATGCGCAGGCAGAACGCGCAGCCGTTGATCTGGGAGGCGCGGATCTTCAGCAGCTCGATCAGGAGAGGGTCGAGACCCGCCGCGGCCGCGGACTCTTCCACCCTCTGGGACAGGGCGATGAGGGCCTTGTAGGAGACCGGATGCTGCTTGCCGATGATCACGCGCTGGGGGTCGTTCATCGTTCCTTCGATTCGTCGCTCGTGTGCCTTCTCATCAGGAAGACGAGGCAGCCCCCGTGGGTGTGACAGCTCAGAGCCGCGCGAGTTTGTCGGGATTGACGACCCTGTGGAAGGCGGTGATCAGACCGTCGGTGATCTGGACCGTGTCCACGCAGTGGACCCGGCCCTCGCGGTAGAACACCATGGCGAGCTCGCCGCCGACCTCGGCGAAGTCGATGCGGTGCAGATGCCACTGGCGCCCCACCCGCACCATGACCTCGGCGACGCGCTCGCCGCCGTGGATGGGCTTGCGCGCCGCGGTAACCTTGCCGCCACCGTCGGTGACGAAGACGGCGTCCGGGTGCAGGAGCCTGATCAGGCCGGCCAGGTCCCCGGCCTCGTACGCGGCGCGGAAAGCCTCAAGGACACGTTCGCGCTCCGCCTTCGATGCCTGCGGCACGGACTGCTTGGCCTTGGCGAGCCGTCGTCGCGCCCGCGAGGCGTGCTGCCTGGCGCCCGCCACCGAGAGGTCCAGGACTTCGGCGATCCTGGCGAACTCGAGACCGAAGACATCGTGCAGGACGAAAGCCACCCGCTCCGGCGGGCTCAGCTCTTGCATGATCAGCAGCATCGCCGAACCGACGGACTCATCGACGAGTACCGGCTGCGAGGCGTCCGGCCCCGTCAGCAACGGCTCCGGCAGCCACGGCCCGACATAGCTCTCCCGACGGTAACGGGCACTTTTGAGAATGTCGTACGAGCGCCGCGCGGCCACCGTCACCAGCCAGGCCCCCAGGTCAGTGACGTCCCGCAGATCCGCTCCGGCCGCCCGCAACCACACGTCCTGCGTCACGTCCTCGGCATCGGCCACACTCCCCAGCAGCCGGTAGGCCACACCGAACACCGCAGGCCGGTGACTCTCCCAACCGGCCCCGAGCGTATCCTCCCGCTCAGACCGTCCAGACGCGTGCCCGTCACCCATACCGATCGCGACCTCCTCCACCGTGGCGACCAGCGTAGCCATCCGAACTCAGGATCGTTCTGAGCACCCGTGTGTGAGCCGGACCCAGCGTGGACGAAGCATGATGATCTGAAGTCAACCAGGTGAGGGCGAACCGTCCCGCCGCGGCCCCGGTCGCGCGAAGGTGACCGGGGCCGAAACGTGAACGGTGGCTTCGGTCGTGGCTTGTGGGCCGTTCAGCTACAGGGCGTTCAGCGACCGATGTCGTCCAGCTCGGTCAAGTCCTCATGAGAGAGGAAGAGTCCCGCGCCGGCGATGTTCTCGCGCAGGTGTGCCGTCGATGACGTGCCGGGGATGAGCAGGATGTTCGGTGATCGCTGCAGCAGCCAGGCCAGCGCGACGGACATCTGTGTCGCCTTCAATCGAGCGGCGACCGCCGAGAGCGCCGAGGACTGAAGCGGGGTAAAGCCCCCGAGGGGGAAGAAGGGCACGTACGCGATGCCCTCGGCGGCAAGCCGGTCGATGAGCTTGTCGTCGTGGCGGTGGGCGACGTTGTACATGTTCTGCACGCACACGATCGGCGCGATGCCCTGCGCCTCGGTGACCTGCTCCTCGGTGGCGTTGCTGACCCCGAGGTGGCGGATCAGGCCCTGCTGCTGGAGTTCCACGAGCGTCTCGAACGCCTCGGCGAGCGAGCCGGGCTGGGGACCTTCGGCGTTGCCGAGTCGGAGGTTGACCAGGTCGAGTACGTCGAGCCCCAGGGACTTGAGGTTGTCGTGGACCTGTCGGCGCAGATCTTCGGGTCGCCGGGCCGTGGGCCAGCCGCCCTGTTCGTCGCGGGTCGCGCCCACCTTGGTCACGATGTGCAGCGACTCGGGATAGGGGTGCAGTGCCTCGCGGATCAACTCGTTGGTGACGCGCGGCCCGTAGGCGTCGCTGGTGTCGATGTGGGTGATACCGAGGTCGACCGCTTCACGCAGAACGGCCAGGGCACCCTCGCGATCGGCGGGCGGCCCCATGACCCACGGGCCGGCCAGTTGCATGGCGCCGTAGCCGAACCGGGTGACGGTCAGGTCACCCAGAGTCCAGGTGTCGCCGGGAAGAGAGAGGGAGGGTGTGCTCATCCTGTTGCCTTTCGTCGTGCACTTGGGGGTGGCGCCTGCTGCCTCCCTGCATCAGCATTGGAGAGAAACTTCCTTTCGGGAAGTAGGCACTTCGGAGTGCGTAACCCACCCATCGGTGAGAGGTGCGATCAGTGACGACGATGAAGGCGGCCCAGAAGAGGGCTCAGGCCAAGGTGGAGTACAACGCGTTCCTGGCAGGGTGCCCCAGCCGGCAGCTGCTCGACCGAATCTCGGACAAGTGGGTCGTCCTGATCCTGTGTGCGCTGGGCGGCGACACCAGCCCTGGCCAGCCCGGTGCAGCACACGCAGACGCCCCGAAGGCGATGCGTTACTCCGAGATCTGTCGTCTTCTGGCCGGGGTCAGCCAGAAGATGCTGACCCAGACGCTACGGTCGCTGGAGCACGATGGTCTGCTCACCCGTACCGTGACACCAACCGTTCCTGTCACCGTCTCCTACGAGCTGACCGACCTCGGCCTCTCGCTCCACCACATGACGCGCGGGCTCAGAAACTGGGCGCAGACACACATGGCCGAGGTCATCGCAAACCGCGAGAACCACGACGCTCGCACCTCCTGACGACTCACATCGCGCTTTCCCCACAGAGGGACAGAGGGCGTGAAGGGCAAGTGCGCCCTTCACGGGCACAGGGGAGACGGCGATGGACTGGATGCACACCATGCGCGAGCTGGCGGAGGATCCGTGCGCAGCAAGGCCCTGGCGCCGAAGTTCGCCGCCACCTGGTCGGCGAGTGCTCCATCCGCGTGCGCCCACTGGTCCAGATCCTCGACGACGCCGAGTTCGCGGCGGCTCTGCAGGCGCCCGTGGCCCAGGCCCGGACGTTCGGATGCTTGTGCGGGGAGAAGTTGTCGAGCACGACGTGCAGCTTCTCCCCGGGCCAGCGGGCACGCAGGGCCTTACAGTAGGCGGTCCTATACCCGGCCGCCGACGCCGCGTCACCACCGCGGTGATCGCTGAGGTGACGGTGAGGACCACCAGTACGACCAGACCGACAAGTACGCCACCGCCCCCGTGCCTGGGTAGCGCCGAGGCCCGAGCGGGTCCTGCGTCGCCCCACCCGCGCGGCGGGGCCCCAAGCACCGCACCTACAGGCGACCCGGGGGCCCAGGACGAAGCCATGCAGCGGCCCAAAGTGCGGCTCAGTGGTACCTTCTTGCCCCGGCGGCCGGACGGCCTACCGCTGGTTTCGTGAAAGCCCCGGCCAAGACAAGCCACCGTCTTCAACTAAGTAACGCCAACCAGAGGTTGGTTGCCCGTGGCACCCGGGTTTGGCTGAAGACCCGTACCGACGGGTGCGGCCGCCCCGCGCCGACCCCAGGGGTCTTCTGGGCGAGCGCGGACAGCAGCTCGATGGCCGTGACGACTCCCACCTCATGCGCCTGCGGCCCGGGTGGCCCCTGCGCCCCGCTTCCACACCACAGATGGCGCGGCGGCACCGGGTGGCGGTGGGTGACCCATCGGCTCGAACCGCCTTGCCTGGTAAGCGAATTGACAACGCGGCGACAGGGGGCAGGACGGCAGGCACACCCAGCCCCCGCAACCGCGACGACACCCCGCGCCAATGGCCCAGCAGCATCCGCGACCCCGCGACCTCCGGCCACATAACGGGGGGGGACTAACCGGCTGTTCCACGCCCACGGCCAGGCTGCCGCCCCGCCGCGGCGCGTTGGAGATACCAGCACCATCCGAGCGTTCGCGCCCTCAGATTGTCGCCGACTCCCCGGGGCCGAGAAGCACCAGTCGGTCCTCCAGGCCCGCGCGTTCGAACGCGGTCCGCAGATAGGCGGCGCCCTCCGTGAAGTGCATCCAGGAGTTGAAGTGCACAGGGACGGCGCGACGAACACCGAGGACGGAGGCGGCCTCGGCGGTCTGCGCGCTGTCCAGAGTGAGCAGCGCGCCGTCGAATAGCCGGGTGCGGACGGCGCCCGCGAACAGCAGCGCGGTGTCCACCGCGCCCACCCTCCGGGCGATGAGCCGGACGAGGTCCAGCGAGGCGTTGTCGCCGCTGACGTAAACGGTGGGCAGTCCGGTGGCGGACAAAATGAAGCCGGTGACGTCGCCGGTGACCGACTCGCAGCCCTCCGGCCCGTGGCGGGCCGGGACGGCGGTGACGACCACCGGGTCACCCGTCGGCCGGGCCAGCTCCAGGGACTCCCAGGGCGCGAGGCCGCGGGCCGTGCCACCGAGGCGGGCGGCGGCGGCCGGAGTGGTGGCGGTGAGCGATGCCTTTGCCAGGACATGGCGGCCGGAGTCGTCAAGGTTGTCCGCGTGCTGGTCGTGGGAGAGCAGCACGGCGTCGACCGGGCCGACCTCATCGGCCCCGAGCGCGGCCGGAGCCAGCTTGGTGAGGATGTTGCCGGTCTCGCTGTGGTAGTCGCCGGGGCCGTCGAAGGTGGGGTCGGTGAGCAGGCGCAGGCCTCCGTAGTTGAGGAGAGCGGTCGGACCACCGAGGGAAAGGATGGACAGCGCAGAAGCAGACATTGCGTATCCTCTAACGGGTTGCTGAGATATTTTCCGTGAGAATGACCGTAGCGATTCTCACGGAAAACGGCAACAGGTATCGTGATGATGTGAGTACTTCGCCCGCCGGAACCACCCCCAGCGACCCGCTGCCGCTGCCGTCCGCCCCGGGCGCAAAGCGCCACCCCGCGCTCGGCCTCGTCAATACGCGGACCATGCGACCCAGCGGCGAATTCGACGACCTCGCAGAGACCGCCGCTGCCGGTGACTGGCTGGCCGGCGTCGGCCTGCTCCCGGCCCGTACTTCACTGGACCCGGGCAGCGCCGACCGCCTCCGCTCCCTGCGCGAGACCGTACGCACGCTGCTCGCCGCACACCTCGACGGCGTACTCCCCGACGCGGCAGCGCTCGCCGAGCTCAACGCCGCGCTCAACGCGGCACAGTTCACTGAGGAACTGCGTTGGGACGACCCGGCCCAAGGCCCCCGCCGAGAGTCGCTGCCATCCAGCGGCACTCCGGTCGACGCTGCCCTCACCCGCCTCGCCCGTAACGCCGTCGACCTGCTCACAGGCCGCGAGGCGGCGTCGATCGCCGCCTGCGGGGCACCTGGCTGCATCCGCTACTTCCTGCGCACCCACGCCGCCCGGCAGTGGTGTTCGACGCGCTGCGGCGACCGCGTGCGGGCCGCCCGCCACTACGCCCGAAATCGCACGCCCGGGCGCCACTGACGCGGCGTCAAGGCAGTCCGCCCGGCCGAGCGGTGCGGTGACCAGGGGGTGGCGGCGCGCGGCCAGTAGCCCCGCCCGCTGGAACCCAGCCGGGAACGAGGGCCAAGAGCCAAGGGGCCGAGCGCCCCCTCTCGACGGCGTGAACGTCGCCAATCAGCGCGCACTTTCCGGGACTTGGGGCCGCCCGACTCCTCGGCCGCGGGCTTGTGTCTACTTCGGCATGAGCACGGTGTCGATGATGTAGACGGTGGCGTTGGCGGTCGGCACGTTGCCGCAGACCACGTTGGCGGAGTCATTGACCTTGTACGCGGTGCCGGAGCCGGACGTGGTGACCTTGCCCTTCTCCAGTGTGTCGAAGGAGCCGTTCTCCAGTTGCTGCGGCGTGAGCTTCTGACCCACCACGTGGTACGTGAGGATCTTGGTCAGGGTGGCCTTGTCGTTGAGGACCTTGTCCAGGTCGGCCTTGGGGATCTTCGCGAACGCGTCGTTGGTCGGCGCGAACACCGTGACGTTCTGCGCGTTGTTGAGCGTGTCGACCAGGCCGGCCTTCTTCACCGCGGCGACAAGCGTGGACAGGGCCGGGTTGTGCGACGCGGCGGTGGCGACCGGGTCCTTGGCCATGCCGTCGAACGAACCCGCGCCGTCCTTCGGCACCGACGCACACGCGGCGCCGAACGGCCTGTCGGTCATCGATGTGTCGCTGCCACTCGACGACTGGGCTCCCGTCGGCGCGGACGCCTCGGACGACGACGCGGAGCTGTCCTTCTTGCTGCCATCACCTCCGCACGCGCTCAGGGCCAGAGGCAGGACGGCGGCAGCCGTGACGGCGATCGCGGCACGACGAAAACGCGGGGTGTTGTTCATGACTTCTCCTTGGGAATGGGCGGGAGGGTACGGCGAGTACTGCGCCGCAACAGAAGTGAGCCGGCAGGTTGGCTTTCACCACAGAGGGGTCAGTCCACGGTGATCACCACCGAGTGCCAGCCGCTGGCGCCGTCCGGGATGGTCGGGGTGCGCTCCTCGGTCTGTGTCCGACCGGTGAGGTCGGTGGCCCGGACCGTCAAGGTGTGACCGCCGGGGGTGGCCTTCCAGGGCAAGGACCACTGGCGCCAGGTGTCGGAGGTGTCCGCCGCGGCGAGGTCGGCCCGCGTCCAGGCGCCGTCGTCCACCCGTACCTCGACCCGGTCGATCCCCCGGTGCTGCGCCCAGGCCACGCCTGCGATCATCACCGTCCCGGCTTTCGGGCGGGCGAACGGTTTCGGGGTGTCGATACGGGACTCGGTCTTGATCGGCGCCTTCTTCGCCCAGGACCGCTTGACCCAGTACGAGTCATACGCGTCGAACGTCGTCAGCTCCAGGTCCTGGAGCCACTTGCACGCGGAGACGTAGCCGTACAGACCCGGAACCACCATGCGGACCGGGAATCCGTGCACGAACGGGAGAGGTTCGCCGTTCATACCCACCGCGAGCAGCGCGTCGCGACCGTCCATGATGTCCTCGACCGGCGTGCCGATCGTCATGCCGTCCACCGAGCGCGCCACCAGCTGGTCGGCCGGGCCACCCCGCGACGGCGGCCGCACCCCCGCCTCCTTGAGCAGACCGGCCAGCGGCACCCCGATCCACCGTGCGTTCCCCACGTACGGGCCGCCGACCTCGTTCGAGACGCAGGCCAACGTGATATCCCGCTCGATCAAGGGGCGCGCCAAAAGATCCTGGAACGTGAGGGTGAGAGGACGGCTGACGCCCTTCCCGTGGATCCTCATCCGCCAATGCGTGGCATCGACCTTCGGGATGATCAGGGCGGTGTCGACACGGTAGAAATCGGTGGTGGGCGTGACGAAGGGGCTGATGCCCGGGGTGTGCAGCACCGCTTCGGCGGGAATCGGCCGAGCCGCCGAAGCAGGGGGCGGAATCACCACCCTGCCGCGGGAAGCCACGGCTCCCCGGCCCCGGGAACCGTTCAGCGACCTGCCCAGCAGCCCCGCCCCTACCGAGGCGGCGCCGGCAGCACTGGCCGCGACCACGAACCCGCGCCGGTCCCAGCCATCCCGCTGCCCGGGAGCCGGGGACCGGCCGGCCACCGCGCCGCCGGGTTCGGGCGCCCCACCGCCAGGTCCGGCCATGCTGTGCGCCGGAGCGGTCAAGCGTCCCACCAACACGTACAGCAGCACCGCTCCGGCCAGGGAGCCGACCACGGACGGCAGTGCGTCAGCGGCACTTGACGAGTCCGGACGGCTGGTCGCGGCCAGCGCGCCCAGGACGCCGAACAGCAGCACACCGGCGGCCCCAGCACGGCGAAAGCGCAGCGCCAGCACACCCAGCGCCAGGGCCAGCAGGGCGAGAACCGCGAGAATGCCCAGCTGGAGGACGAGTTTGTCGTCGGTCCCGAAGTGGCGGATCGCCCAGTCCTTCAACGCGGGCGGCGTGCGGTCGATGGCCGCCCCGCCCACCGCGATCACCGGACCCGACTCCGGGCGGACCGCCGCGGAGACCAACTCGGCGACGGCCAGAGCGAGGAGACCGGCCAGCAGTCCGGACAGGGCTGCGAGCGGAAGGCGGATCCCTGTCCCTCTGCTGCGAATGTTCATCACGGCTCCTATTCGGAACCGATGGGCCATGGGATTGGCCACTCGTCCCAAGGAGTTACGCCGCGCTCGCGGCTGACGGAGCATGGAAGGGCCCCGGCGGGGCGAAACCCCAGGTGAGAGGCGGTTTGCCCTGCGGCCACAGGACTACTCACGCCACGCTGCGGCGCGGCCACACGCGGGGGCGGTCGTCACGATCGGGCACCTGAGCCGTTCGGCGCCTGGCACTGTCGGCACGAACGCACGGGCCCCTCGACCCCTCTCCTCCCCCTCGGCCGGTTCCTCGGCGGCAAGGCGATCGGGCTCGGATCCGAAACCGAAACCGAAACCACGGAGCGTTCGCGGCAATCCGACGCCGCTCCGGCTCCGAATCACCCGCGCAGACACGAGCTCCGGGAGGATCAGCGGGTGAAAGAAACCGTGCACATCGGCGGAGTACGTCAGGTCGGTCCCGATCTGGCCGAGCTCCTGGCCAGGTCCGCGCGTGGTGACGAGCAGGCGTTCTCCTCGCTGTACGACGCGGTCATCGGGCCCGTCTTCGGCCTGGTGCGCGGTGTCCTGCGCGATCCGGCCCAGTCCGAGGAAGTGGCCCAAGAAGTCCTCGTCGACGTGTGGCGTACGGCCGCCCGGTACGAGCCCGAGCGAGGAGGCGTCATGAACTGGGTCCTCACCCTCGCGCACCGCCGGGCCGTGGACCGGGTCCGCTCGGCGCAGGCCTCGGCCGAGCGGGACAACAAAGCCGCGCTGCTCGCCCGGACCCCCGACTTCGACCAGGTGAGTGATGAGGTGGAGACCCGGCTGGAACGCGAGTCGGTACGCCGTTGTCTGCGCACCCTGACGGAGTTGCAGCGCGAGTCGGTCACCCTCGCCTACTACCGGGGCCTGACCTACCGCGAAGTCGGCGAACTGCTGTCCGTGCCGCTCGGCACCATCAAAACTCGCCTGCGAGACGGCCTCATCCGTCTGCGCGACTGCCTGGGGGTGACCGCGTGACCAGCGCCGATCTGCACACGCTGACCGGTGCCTACGCACTGAACGCGCTCTTTGCCGACGAACGCGAGGAGTTCGAGCGTCACCTGGCCGCATGCGGACCCTGCACCCAGGAGGTGCGCGAACTGGCCGCCACGGCGGGCCGGTTGGGACTCGCCATGACCACCACTCCCCCGCCGGCGCTCAAAGACGACGTCCTGCGCAGGATCAGGGCCGTACGCCAGGAGGCCCCCCGCACCGGGCCTCCGCTCCCCGCCTCGGTGCGCACCGGCCGCAGACGCGCCCTGACGCGGTACGCGCTCGCCGCCTGCCTCGCGGCGGCCGTCGGGCTCGGCGCGGTCGCCGCCTGGCAGCATCAGCAGGCCGACACGGCGCGGGAGCAGGCACGAGCGGCCCAGCGCCGGGCCGAGCAACTGGCCGACGTCCTGGCGGCGCCCGACGCCAAGGCGACGCACGTGAGCCTCGGCGGCGACGCCCGCGGCGCCCTCGTCGTCGCCCGCAGCCGGAACCAGGCCGTGTTCCTGTCGTCCCACCTGCCCCGGCCGCCTGCGGGAAAGGTCTACCAACTCTGGTTCGCCGACGCGGGCTCCATGCGATCGGCGGGCCTCATGGACCCCGCCCACGCCACCGAGGCAGTACTGCTCTCCGGTCACGTGGACGAGGCGTCCGGCATGGGCATCACCATCGAGCCGGCGGGCGGTTCCCACCAACCCACCACCACACCCCTGGCCCTCATGACGATCCCTGGCACCTGAACGAGGAAGGCTACGTGGGGGCTGGATCCGTAGGAGTGTTGTCGGGCATGGCCCGGGTCCGGCGGATGGGATGGGCCTCAGCAACGGGCCGCCGAAACCCGCCTGGTGTGCCTCTATGACCCGGAGAGGGCGAAGGCGAGCAGGGCCGTCGAGGTGAAGTCGTCGGCGGGCTCGACCGTCTGCCAGGCCCCCACCTGGTCGACGTAACGGGCGCCCTTGCCGTCGAACCGCTTCCAGTCGTCGGTACCCGCCTCGCAGGCACGCGTCGACTCCAGGGTGTCATTGTCTCCGGAGAGTTTCTTGGCCCCGTTGGGCCCGTTGACGACCGCGCCACGCAGCACCGCGCCCCGGCCGGTGAGGCTGCCCGCCAGGTTCGCCACCTGGTGGGCAGGGCAGTTCGGGAACAGTTCCCCCGTACCGATCATGAAGCTGGTCCCCCAGGCATTGGCACCCAGCGCCCAGCCGCGCTGCTGGCCGGCGAAGGCGTCGTAGTGATGGTCGCCGGTCGCCTTCGCGTAGAGGATGGCCGTGGCCATCAGGCCGAAGGTGTGCGGTACGGCGTCGAAGTCCGTGTAGACCGCGCCGGCGCGGAAGGGGTCCTTCGCGGCGCGGCGCTCGCCGTCGGCGAGTTGGCGGCGCAGATCCGCGGCGACGGCTTCCGACGGTCCCAGCCGCAGCAGGTCCGCGTGGGCCAGCGCACTCACGTCGGAGATGCCGAGTGTGCCGAGGTTGTCCGAGGCCAGGTAGGCACGCGCCCATTTCGCTGCCTGAGTCTGCCAGTCTCCGGCGCGGTCGTCGCCCAACGCCTTTGCGGCCAGGGCCAGTTCGACTGCCCCGAACTCCATGTCGTCCTGCCAGGAGTCCTCGGAGTAGAAGGCGTGCGGGAACGTGGTGACGAGGTGGCCGGGGTCATGGGTGTCGGCCTGACCATAGACGGCGGCGGCCTTCGCCAGCCACTGTCGGGCCCCGGCGGGATCATGAGCCGCTTCGGTCTGCGCGGCCAACGCGAAGGCCGCGGCGACCCGCCCCGCGAGATTGGGGCTGATGGGCGCGCCGGGCTCGTTGGCACGGAAGACCGGACGGAACTTGACGAAGTTGTCCGGGTCACCGGGACGCACGTGCAGCGCGTCGTCGGCTTCCGGCAGCCGCCACACGTCGTGGTCGCTGTGCAGGTCCTTGGTGCCGGCGCCTATGCCGACCTGCGCGTACAGCGTCCGAGTGCGGCCGTCCCACATCTTGTCGAGCCAGGCCAGCCCGTGCTGTGCTTCGGCCGCGAGCCCGGGGGTGGCGGGCAACGCCCTTTGCGCCAGCAGCAGTTCGTCCGTCGCGTAGGAGGCGGTGTGGGTGAACTTGAGATAGTCCCCGGCGTCGAACCAGCCCCCCGCGACATCGACGGGACCACCGACCCGCCGCAGCGGCGCGGTCAGCTCGGTGCCGTCCTTGTTGTACCGGGGCTCGGCGTAAACACTCGCCGAAGCGTCCGTGAGGTGTGCGGGTTTGCGTCCGAGGGGGCCGGGGACGATGTGGTCGCCGTCGCGCTGCGCCTGGAAGAAGCGGACGTTGTCAGCGGCCAGGTTCCGCATCAGCTCGCTCGCGGGAGCCACCGTGAAGCGGGGTGAAGTGGCGTCGGCGGTGCCGGTCAGGCGCAGCCGGTAGGTGCCGGGCGAGGTGAGCCCGGACAGGTCGAGGGTACGTACCGAGTCGTAAGCCTCGTTCCACGCCCCGGTACGGGCCCCGGGGCCGCCGGTGAGGACGGCCCGCCCGGCGTCGTCGACCACTTCGAAGCGCGCCCCGGCCAGCTTGTCGTCCGGCCCCATCGCGAAGGCGACCTTCTGCTCGGCGCTGCCGTAGCCTCCCTGGTCGACCCGGATCGTGACCGGTCCTGGCTGGTCCCCGTGCGGAGGCAACGCGTACCAGACGGCGCCCGCCGCGCCGAGGCAGAGCGCGACACCGAGGACAAGGACGCGGGGGCGTTTGAAGCGCGAAACCATCGGGACGACGCCTTCTGTTGACTGGACGGGACGACTGCCGGGACGCAGCAGAAGCCGGGGCGCGCGGGCCAGACTCCGGGCGTCCGGACAGATCCCCTACCCCGGCCGCGTTGGTGCGACGCTCCAGCCGGCCAAGCATGTCATGCGCGTAGGTGAGGGCGCGGCCGTCGAAATCGGTCGGTCAGGGTTTGTCCTGGGTGTTCGGTGATGCGACGGGGTTCGACGGCCAGCAGGTCGAACAGGGTTTCGCGCTCGTCTGCCTCGGCCCCGGTGAGCGCGTACGCGGCCGGAAGGCCGGGCCGGGTGAGGGCCAGGTGAGCGTCCGTACGCGACGGTCATGGAGTCCGCTGCTCACACGTAGTTGCTCCGCAAGAATAAGGTCGACGGCCTTGCGCCAACCGCTTGTTGTAACCGGGATGCCGGGGCAGAGGGGAACGAGGTGGCGGAGATGGGCATCGGCATGACCCGGCCAGCGGGCCTTTGAGTGAAGCCGAGCATCACCTGCACCACCTGCACATATCGCCAGCGCTGCCGGCTCGGCGTCGCTGAGCTACGGAGCAACCGACACATCCGGACGCTGCGGGGCGAACTGTGGCGCCCTCGCATCGTCCGCGCGTGACAGCGAGAACTTCGCTCAGCTGGGCGCGATGGGCTGTTCGAGGAGTTCGTCCGGTCCGTCGAATCCGCAGCGCCGGTACAGCGGCGCACTGCGCTCGGACGGCCACACGATCAACGTATCCAGGCCGTGAGCGTGCGCATAGCCGGTCACTTCGTCGAGCAGAGCCTTGCCCAGACCGCGATTGCGCTGCTCGGGGACGACGTAGAAGTTCGTCACGTAGCCGAGGGCTTCGGAGTCCGGGTAGGGGCTCGGAACCTTCTCCACCAGACACACGAACACATGACCGCAGGGCCGGCCGCCCACTTCCGCGACCCAGACCCGCCACGGCCCGATCATCCGGGAACGCAGCCACCGCTCGCACTCGGCGGTGAACTCCTCCTCGCCCCGGGGTGTTTCATCTCCACCGTCCTCCACCTTGAACCGCCAGCGCATGGCCGCCAGCGCGGGCGCGTCATCAACCTCTGCCCTACGGATCACAACGTCACTCATGGCCACACTCTCGCAGGCCGAGCCGCCGGGGCGAAACGGCCCACGACCGCCCAGTAGGGGTTCCCCGGTGGTCGTCGGCCGAGCCCCGGGGGCGACCGGGGCTGAGCGGCGCCGGCCGCGCCAGATAGGACAGCTGGGCCCGGGCCGCGCGTCGCGGCCCGGGCCCAGCTGTCCTGTACGGTGCCCGCCTCGCGGCGGGGGTGTGTCAGCTCTGTGCGGTGTCGTCGCCGTCGCTCGTCTGCTCAGCGTTGTCGGCCGCGCCGGTCTTCTCGCGCATCTTGCGCACCAGCTCCGCCTTCTGGTCGGCGGCGCCCTGACGGTCGAGGTTGCGGTGCGGCCCGTTGTTCTGCCGCTCGGCGCGGGACAGCCTCTTTCGCTGGCCGCCGCCCATGCCCACGGGGTTGTTGATGTTCTTGCTCACGGTCACGAGTGCTCCGGTAATGATGTGGAGTGATCTACGGATTCATCGGTGGGGGACGGGCACGGCGATGTCCAAGGACGTCAGCGGGTGCCCGTCACGCGCTCACTCGTAAATCGGCGTCTGGAAGAACATGACCAAGACGGTACCCGGTTTTGTCGGGATCCGCCCACCGGGTTTCTCGCCCCCGGCTCGGCCGGCCCTTCGGTGAGCGACTGCGGACGGTCGCCCAGAGCCCCGATGCCCGTCGGCGGTTTCTGGCCTGGTTGCGGACCGGGTGCGGGTGGCTTCATGAAGCCACCCGCACCCGGTCCGGGCTCGGCCCCGTGAGCCAGGACACTGAACCTCATGAACGCCTTACCCACACTCTCCGCCACTGAGATCATCACTGATCGTCTCCGGCTGCGGAAAGCGCACGACGCCGACATCGACGGCCTCATCGATCTCCAGACCGATCCACAGGTCCGTACCCACCTGGGCGGCCCACGGCCCCGAAGCGTCGTCCAACAGTACTTCGACGCGTACGGCACCACCGCTATCGCGGGCAAGCCCGGTACCTACGTCACCGCCCACGAGAAAACGGACCGATGCATCGGCACACTCGTACTCGACCGCCGCTCCCCCGACCTACCCGGACACATCAACAAGGGAGGCGGGGAGCTGGAGTTGACCTACCTGCTTCGGCGCGGGAGTTGGGGTGCGGGGCTGGCATTCGAGGCAGCCACGGCGGTGCTGAGGGCCGCCGCCGCCGAACTGCCCGACCAGCCCGTTCTGGTGGTGTTCCAGACAGCCAACGAGCGCTCCCTCAAGCTCGCCACGCGACTCGGCTTTCGCCGCGTGGGCACCTTTGAAGCGCATCACGCCCAGCAAACCCTCGCCGTGGCCGACCTGCACTCGTTCAAGGACCGGTTTCCGACCTCTTGACACACGCTGAAGGTGGGGCGGCCGTTACGCCTACGCCGTGCGGCAGGATCGCGTGCGGCAGGGTCGCGTTCGGCACTCAGGCCGGCCGCTCCCCCAAAGGCCGCCCCGTCGGCTTCGCGGCCGTAACCCCCGCGTACGCCCGCTGTTGCAGCCCGGACAGCTGACGCACGTAGAGGATCGCAAGGAGAGCGGCCGCGAGGGTGAGCACGTCGACGCCGATCAACACGCCGGCCGTCTGGTGTGCCGTGGCCGTCTCATCATCTGCTGCGGGCAGGCGTGAGCCGATCAGAGTCAGGACCTTCGATGAGACCCAAACGATCCACCACGCGTTCAGCAGCGCTAGCGGCGCCTTGCGCCCCGCGTACGCGGGATCCGGCCTGACGCAGGCGCGCGTCATGTCACGTGCGATCAGCCAGGGCATGACGAAGTTCACGAGCGGCACGAACCAGGCCCCGATGGCCCACCCCGGGCCCGTGGCGCACGCGCCCGGGTCGAAGGCCTCGGTGTTCGTCCGGGCGCGGTGGAACCAGGCGATGAAGAAGGCGGCCGTGACAACCGTGGCCCACAGCCGCAGCTGAGACGCCGCGTATTCCGGGCCCCGGGCAGCATCGACTTCACCCCACTGTGTCGCGTCGAATCCCGTGGAGGGCATCGTCCGGCCCGAGAGGCGGAAGACGTTCACGTCCGCGAAGACCCCGTACACGGCCGCCGCAGTCGCCAGCACGAGCAATACCGTGACGGCCGCTGCCAGCCCACGCATCGAACGGAAGCGAGGCACCCCGGGCGTGACGGCCGTGCGGGACGGCCCGCCGGCGGCGTCGAACCCGGCATACGTCTCGAATCCCTTGACCCAATCCTCCCCCTCGACTTCACCGGACTCATTGGCCCTTGATGATGAAGCAGACATGTCACGACCCCCCAGGTCAGCGCACCCCGCCCGTGCGGACGCCAGCGGACTGTACGACATTGCTCCGCGCGACGTCCATGCAGTTCAGCGCACCCGACGCCACCCGGACGCCGACCGCGCGCCCGTCGTCCAACTCGTCCCGACCCTGACCCTGACCGTCCCATGTCACACCTCAGGAGACCGGCGCGACGAGGCGGCCGCCGATCGGCACTGGGCGGGAGACACCGTCGTTGGCGTACGTCTCAGGACGTAAATCCGTGGGGTGATGCCGCACAGCAGGGGACCGTGGCAATGTTCCGCGTGCCCACGGACCCACCGTCGCGGCACGATCCCCGTGATTCCGGAGGACCCATGACCACCACGCCGTTCACTGCCCGGACAAGCATGACGCGTCGGCGCATGCTGGGAGCGGCGCTGGCCGCTGGGGCTGCCGTGCCGCTTGCCGCCGTCGCCGGTCCCGCGTGGGCGGACCCGGGTGCGGAGCCCGCCCCGAAACGGCTCACGCTGCCCGTGCCCAACGGCCCGTACCCGGTGGGCATGGTTCAACTGCACCTGATCGACCGGTCGCGCCCCGACGACGTCGCAGGTGCGGGGCGTTTCCGCGAGCTGATGGCCACCGTTTGGTACCCGGCCCGGAACGTCGAGTGCCATCCGCCGGCACCCTGGATGCCGGACGGCGCTCTTGAGGCGTTCCTCACCGATCAGGGATTCAGCGACCTGATCCCCCTGGCTCCGCTCACTTCTGGCCATGTCTGCGCTCCCGTGCGGCAGTTGGGCCGACGGCTGCCCGTCGTGGTGTTCTCGCACGGCGCGCACAGCCACCAGGGCGACCACACCCTCATGGTCCAGGAGCTCGCCAGCCACGGATACGCAGCTGTGACGGTGGCTCATCAATACGACACGTACACCGAGTTCCCCGACGGCCGGGTCGCCGTCCCGCTCCGCGACCAAAAGGCGCCGACGCTGCCGGGGGATTTCGCCGCTGACCTGCGCTTCGTCCTGGACTGCGTCGAGCAGCTTGCCGCCGGCCGCAATCCGGACCTGGCCCAGCGCGAACTGCCGGCCGGGCTGCTCGGCTCCCTCGACCCGCGGCGTATAGGCGCGTTCGGCTGGTCGAAGGGTGGAACGGCCACCGCGTGCGCCATGCTCGCGGACGATCGTATCCGGGCCGGGCTGAGCCTCGACGGCCTGATGCAGATGAACCCCCCGCTGGCCGGCGACCTGGACCGGCCCTTCATGATGATGTCCGCCGAGTTCACCCGGGCCGCGGACCCCGAGGCCGCCGCGTTCTGGTCGCACCTGCGGGGCTGGCGGCTGAACATCCGGGCCGAGGGCGCCGTCCACATCTCCTACGGCGACAACGAGGCGCTGTTCCCCCAGGTGGCGAAGGTGAGGGGATGGAGCGAGCAGCAGCTCCAGAAGGTGATCGGCACTCTCGACCCCGACCAGGCCGTAAAAATCCAACAGGCGTACCCGCTCGCGTTCTTCGACGCACATCTGCGCCATCGGCAGGGACACCTCCTCGACGGGCCGTCGCCTGCCTTTCCGGCGGTGACGTTCCTCCCCTGAGCGATACCCGGCATCCCACTACAGCGGCCCGGCGTGCGGCGTGCGTGCGTCCGCGCAAGCACCTCATTGCCCCTTCGGCCCGCACTTCGCTGAGCCCCTTCGGGCGGACGTCCGCCGGGCCGCACGGGTGCGGCGGGCTGGGGCGGGCGGGTGCGGGACGGTTCCGGGGGAGCTCGTACAGGAACGTGCGGACACCTACTCGTCCAGGAACGCGCGGGCACCTAACGGAAACATGCCATGACTACGACGGAAGTGTGGCGCCCACCGCTCTGCTGCCCCTGCTGCGCACGTCCGTGCGGCGGTTGCACGCCTCGGCGGCGGTCCTGGCGGACGACGACGTGCGGGCCCCTCGTTGCTGCCCGGCTGGACCCGCGCGCACGTACTCACACACATCGCCCGCAGCCCGACTCGCGTACCGGCTGCTGACTGCCGCCCGCACGGGCGCGGACCTCGCGCAGCGTCGACGAGGCGCAGCGGACGCGGGAAATCGAGGAGGGCGCGGGGCGGCCGGCCGTCGAGTTGGGCTGTTGAGGCGACCGCGGCCGGTCCTCGGGATCGAACATCGCTGGCCCACCGTGACGCGGCGCGACCGCCATCGCGGTCCTCCTTCGATGGCGGTCGCGCCGTGTCTCAGTTCAGCCGGGTGGTGGCGTAGGCCTGGATCGCGTCGCGCTGGTACGCGGCCAGGCCGGGAACGATGGCCTCGTATGCGGCGCGCCACGTCTCGTTGACAACGACGGAGCGTCCGATGGCCCGGTAGTCCTCGGCGGAGACAGCGCGCAGTTCGCTCAGTGCCCGGTACTGGGCGTCGATCTCGGCCTGGACCGGGTCGGAGTCGGCCGGGTGGCCTGCGGCCATGAGGTCAGCCAGCCGGATCATCTGCGCGGTGCGCTCACGGTGTGCGGCGTCGGCGTCGGCCTGGCTCATCGCGGCGGCGCGTCGTCCGACCGCTTCGGCGAGTTCGGGGAACTCGCGCATGTTCTCCTCGTACTGGGAGGGCGTCACGCCCTCGAAGAGGTTCTCCGGGCGGTTGATGGTCATGAGATTGCCGTCCTTCCTGGACTGCTCCATTTCGGCGATCGTGCGGGAAACGGTGCCGGCCAGTGCGTCGAGCCGGTCCCGTTCCGCGAGGAGGCGCCGGTGGTGGCCCCGCAGGGCATCCACCTCGTCTACCTGCTCAGACAGGATCCGACCGATCTCCGGCAGCCCGACGCCCAGCGCCCGCAACACGAGGATCTGTTGCAGCCGCAGGAGCTGGCCCTCCTCGTAGTAGCGGCGCCCATTGGCACCGATCCGGGCCGGCGGCAGCAGGCCTGTCTCGTCGTAGTGGCGCAGGGTCCGGGCGGTAACGCCCGACATCCGGGCCACTTCCGCAATCGGCCACTCCATTACGACTCCTGCACGTGTGTGTCGCCGGGCCGGTGTCTCCGGCCCTGGTCATGACGGTAGGAGCTGCCGCAACGGCAGCTTCAACCCCGAGACCCAAGATCCTCGCAATCGAACAGGCACGGTTTACGCCCGCTGCCGAAACTCGTGAACATCTGGACGGAACCTGCGCGGCAAGCCCCACCCGGTCGGACCCCGCCCGCCATCGGCACGCGCCGTCACGCGCTGGATCCTCCCCCACCCCGACGCCCTGCTCGAAGGCGACCGGATCCAACTCAAGGCCGTTTTGGCCAACTGCCCCGAACTGACAGCACTCGCCGAGCACGTGCGCTCCTTCGGCCACATGGTCGCTCGTCTCCAGGGCGACCAGTTGCCGACCTGGATCGAAGCGGCCTGTTCCGCTGCCGACCTGCCCAGCCTCCGGCACTTTGCTCAGCACCTGGAACGCGACCTCGACGCCGTCATCGCGGGCCCCACACTGCCCTGGAACTCCGGCGTCGTCGAAGGCCACGTCAACCGGATCAAGTTGCTCAAACGCCAGATGTTCGGCGGCCCGGCTTCGCTCTCCTGAGGAAAAGGGTTCTTCTGGCCAGCTGACCATAGCCACCCATAGGGTGACGGGGACGAGAGAAGATGCACCATGGATCCCCGCATACCCCGCCTGCGTCGCAAGCTGGCCGCGATCCCGTTCCAACCACTGCGCAGCCACTCCTTCGGAGAAGAACAACACAAGTTCCGCCTCGGTCCGAAGCTGGCAGAAGCACGCGTCGCTGCGTTCGAGGCCGAGCACAACATCGCCCTGCCGGACGCCTACCGGCACTTCCTCACGCACATCGGCGGCTCAGGCGCGGCACCGTTCTACGGCCTCATGCCGTTGGAGCGGTGTTCCCTGTTGGTCATGAACCCGCGTGAAGAACCGGGGACACCCCGTGGATTCGACGACGCAGAACCCGGGATTCACGGACGCGACCTCTTCCTCCACGTCATCGAAATGGGCTGCACCGACGTATGCGTCATCGCGGTGACCGGTCCCCTCACCGGCCGCGTCCTCATCGGCAACAGCGACGGGTTCTGGGGCCCCAACGTTTCCTCCGCCACCGACTTCCTCGATTGGTACGAACGCTGGCTCAACCACATGAGCGCCGGACGCGACAACCGGGCCCTGGAACTCACCTCGCCTCAGCTTCGTGCCCACCCCGACAGGCGTCGCCTAGTACCGAAGTTTTGACTCTTCGTAGCCACTCCACGGAAAGTAAGCCAGAACCGTCTCTCGTGAAGAGAGCCATGTGGTCCACCCCGCATCCCGCGGACCCGCCCCGGTGTCGCGGCCCGCCACTGTGCGATCACCTCATTCCCCAGGTGCTGACTGAACGTCCGGTGGGCGCGGAAGCGCAGGGCTCTTGGCTCCGTCCGATCACGAGTTCCGCCTGAGGAGGGGCAGAAACCAGCTCCCCCTGACGGGGGAGGTGGCTCGTGCTCGGGAGCGACGCCTGCCGCCTGCCTCGGATGCGATTTTTGATACGCGAAGACCGGCGTCACCACCGTGACCTGAGGAGCACAGATGACCACCGCTGACAACGCACCGCGGAGCAGATGGCGTGGCGGATGGCGGGCCGCTCACGCGCCAGTCGCGGGAGTTCCCCGCTGGGCCCGCGTCATCGCCCATGCCATCCCGTTCCTCGTCCTGCCGTCCGGCATCTGGAGGATCGCGACCGTCGCATTCGGCGGGGCCGGCGACGGCCGTCGCCACGGCCCGGACACTACGCTGGGCCTTCCCAACGCGACGTACGTGATTTTCCTGTCGGTCCTCTCCGAGCTCCTCGCGTTCACCGCGGTCGGACTCATCGCCGCGTGGGGCGAGGTCCTCCCCCGCTGGATTCCGGTACTGCGCGGACGCCGGGTCTCGCTTCCGGCCGCCATGATCCCCGCTGCGACCGGCGCCATCATGCTCACGGTCCTGTGGACGACACTCGCCATCCAGGTCGCTTCCGGGGCCACGTTGCAGGGCAACCCGCTCCCGGATGACTTCCCCACCATTACGCTGCATGGCTGGCGCCTCGGCCTGTTCCTCGCCACCTACGCCCCGCTCCCGTTGTGGGGACCGCTCCTGGGCCTCCTCGCCATCGCCTACTGGCGTCGGCGCCGCATTCCGGCCCTGCCCACCCCCGTGCCGGAGTACCCCGCGGCATGACAGCAACGTCCCAGCCCGGGACGGGACGGACAGCGCCCGTGCTGTCCGAGTGGCTGACCGCGACCGGCGTTCCGCTGGGGAACAGCGAGGGTGGGGGTGGTGCGTATGCCGTGGCGCTCAAGCGGCCGGATACTGTCAGCGATCCCTCGCGCGCGGTCAGTCGGCCCGTGTCGTCTTCAACAGTCGGTTCAGTTCGTCCCCCGCCTCCTCGTACCCGGCGTCGGCGATCCGTCGCAGCGCGCGCAGGTCACCGGCCGCGACCGCGCGTCGAGTGAGCAGAAACCCGGCGCGCGTGGATCCCTCGTCCAACAGCTCACTCAACTCCTCGACGTCGTCGGTTGCTTCGGCAAGGTCGGCCAGCTGGTCCAGGGCGGTCTCGTTGCCGTCGTCGGCCAGCTCGCGCAGAGTCTCCCGGTCGATATTCGTGTTTGCCATGTCGCCATGGTGCGACCCTGCCCCAGGGGAAAGGTCAAGTGGCACGATGGCTCGGTGATCACCATCGGGCAGCTGGCACGGTACGTCGGAGTGTCGATCAAGACGGTTCGCGTCTACCACGACAAGGGGCTGCTCCCTGAGCCCGACCGCGATCCATCTGGCTACCGGCGGTACGGCGCGAACGACGCCATCGACCTGATCAAGATCCGGACGCTCGCCGAAGCCGGCGTCCCCCTGGCCCGTATCCGGGACCTGAGATCAGCGGAGGACGCGGAGTTCCAGCAGGCGCTGTGCGAGATCAACGACGTCCTCACCGCCAGGATCCGGGCTCTTCAGATGACACAACATCGCCTGCATGACCTTGCCGCAGGGCGCCTGGCAGCGTTGCCCGCCGAGGTCGGTGCCCATCTGGAGCACCTGAACGGCTGGGGATTCACCTCTCGATGGGTGGACCTGCAACGTGACCTGTGGATCCTCGTATTCGCCACCTGCCCGGACCGAGCGCTCGCACTGTTCCACGACCAGGCCACGATTCTGGCCGATCCGGCACTGCGGCAGCTCTTCCTTGATTACGACGGCGCGTACGACCTCGAGAGCGACGATCCGCGCATCGACGACCTCGCCCAGAGGATCGTCACCGCGACCCACGAACGTTACGGATCCGGCGAAGTACCCACCCTGGATGCGGACTCTGAGGTCCCCGCGCTCATCCAGGGCACGGTCAACGCCTCGTCCCCGGCATGGCGGCGACTTGACACGTTGATCCGTGCACATCTGGATGCGTGCTCCATCAGCGCGCCATCTCGCGGGTGAGGTTGCAAGCCGGGTCGGTGTTCTCCGCCGGTTGCGTTCGGCGGAGCGTCTTTGTCTGCGGAGCCAGGACTGTTGCCAGCGGTCCGGCTGGGCGGGCTGCGCTCGGCCTGCGTGGTGCACCGGGCAGATACGGTGAGGAAATGATCTCACCTGACCGTAGGGCAACCGAACGTGAGGCGACGGAGACGATCGTCTATCGCGTGGCAGGGAGCGAGAGGGACAAGTCCGCTTTCATCAAAGGGGAGTTCAGCTCGGACACGGTCTTCGAAGTGGTCGGCTCCGAGGACGGGTTCACCATCCGAGCCGCCCGGCTGGACCCGCCAGTTCACAAGGTCTTCCCCGACAACGAGACCGTGGCCGGTGAGACGTCGCAGGCCGAGCGCCGGTTTGTCGCGCTGGATGGCGAACGCGTCTGCGGCTATGTCGACACGGAGTATGAGCCCTGGAATCGCCGGCTCATCATTGCCGATATCGAGGTGACCGGGCCGTACCAGGGCCGGGGAATCGGGCGCACGCTGATGAGCCACGCCATTGGCTGGGCACGGGAATGCGGTGCCGGGCACGTGTGGCTGGAAGTGACGAACATCAACGCTCCGGCCATCCGCGCCTACCAGCGGATGGGGTTCACCTTCTGCGGCCTGGACACGTCCCTCTACAGCGCCACCGAGTCCGAGGGCGAGACGGCGCTGTACATGAGCCTCTTCCTAGAAGGGCTGTCCGGTAAATGATCCCCGGACCGCTCCAGTGCGGCTGAGCGCTGTTGGGCCCGCCGATCTGTCCAGCGACGGTGAGGTGGTGCAGGTGAGGGATGCCGAGCATGGCGTGGGGAAGGCGGGCGATGCCGAGCCGCGGACGCGAACCATCACCGACTGACTGACCGCACTTGTCGGCGTACAACTGCACCAGGGCCTCAACGACCACCTCGCTCACCCCGTAGAGGCCGTCAGGGCGTGCGGGCTCCGTCGGGCCGGTGAGATGTCCGGGGGATAGAAGCCGGTCACACGGTTGCTGCTCGCCGGCGCCGCCCGCTCGATGCTCAAGCGCCACGTCGCCTCCAGGACATGGTGTGTGCCAACACATTGGCTTCGAGCAGGTCCGGGAGAGGCGCCTCATCGGGCATCCCGCCGAGATGGAGCGCGCGGTCGGCTCCCGGGAGGGCGGATTCCACTGCGACGGCGTCCCGCGGGTCCACCGTGTGCACGTCTTCGTTCTCGGCCTCCGGGCGGAGCGGCACGCGGTCGAGCAGGACCAGGCGCGCCGCCTCACGTCGCAGCGCCTCCCCACCATTGAACCGATGGTGCCGACCGCTCCTGTTACCGGTCCTGCGGGGAACTGAGCAAGCAGGCCGCGAACCGTGGGCCAGGGGTAGGGACGTTGACTGGCGGATCGGCGTTCAGTCAGGCCGGTTTGACGGCGAGCGTCGCGAAATAGTGCGACATGTATGGCGCGGAGGCATTGGATTGGTGCGGCGCCTCCGCGAAGCCGGTGAGGACGAACCCGGCGGCGAACTGCCCGGCGATCTGGTCGGTGAGGGTGTGGCTGTATTCGAGCGCGGCATCCGCGCCGAATTTCACGGCGCGTTCCTCGGCGGAGTACTGCGTGACGTCGCTGTAAGGCAGCTTGTGCACCACGATCAACTCGCCGCGCTCATCGAGTGCCTCGTGGTCGAACACGTACACATCAGGGTTGAGGAACCCCGCGAGCAGAGTTCCGCCAGGTCGCAGGACGCGGAAGCACTCACGCCACACCGCTGCCGGGTCTGGCACGAAGAGGTTGGAGACCGGATGGAAGACGACGTCGAATGTCGCGTCACCGAAGGCGCCGAGGTCGCGCATGTCACCCAGGACGGTGCGCAGTTCGAGTCCGTCGCGTGCCGCCACCATCCGGTCCTGGCCGAGCTGGCCGGGTGAGTTGTCGAAAACGGTGACCCGCGCCCCTGTGGCAGCGAGAATCGGGCCCTGCTGGCCGCCGCCGGAGGCCAGGCACAACACGTCCTTGCCGGTCAGGTGCGTCGGCAACCAGGAGCGGTCGACCGGCTGACGCCCGATCAGAGCGATGGACCAGTCGCCCTCGCGGGCGCGCTCGACGTCCTCAGCGCTCACGGGTCTGGACCACTCATTGCCCTCCTGGACGTACTTGTCCCAGGCCGCCCGATTGTGGGCACCCGGGTCGCCCATGGCATCCAGCACGTTGAACCCCCTGCTACGGCCGAGCGGACATCTGCGGTGGACATTCGCGGTACGGACAGTTCGGTGCTCCCAGCCAACACGATGCCTGAGTCCGGATTCAACGAAATTAGCGGGCATCGAGGTTGCCGGGGCTCGACGGGTGGCCGCGCGGCGGATGCGTAAATGCTGTTGGCCCCGGCGACGAGAGCCGTAGGTGTCGCAGGCGACTGTCTTGATGGCCGGTAGGCGCCTGAGGTCGGGCAGTGCCAGTGCCGGGTGGCGGTGCTCCCGGAATCAACGGGCGACACCTTCGCCGACGCTCTTCTCACCACCACCGGGTCACCGGGAGTTGCCGGCCCCGCCAGGGCCCGCACCACCGCGTACTCCCAGACCCGCACCACCGCCATGGCGGCCGCCGCTGGTCTTCCGCACGTGCGTGGTGTCGGCGTCGATGCGGGCACCGTCCGCGCCGATCGGCTTGATGCCCGGTACGCGGGCGCCGTGTTGGTCGACGAGCGTCGAGTGGGGCTCGCCGGGTTCGAAGGCGTGGCGCTCGCCCCATTGGCGCAGGGTGAGGAGCACGGGGAAGAGGTCGCGACCGGCGTCGGTGAGGACGTACTGCAGGCGGCGGCCCGAGGGCGCGGTCTGCTGAGTCAGCACCCCGTGGTCGGTGAGCTTGCGCAGACGGTCAGTGAGGATGTTGCGGGCGATACCGGTCCGTCGCTGGAATTCGGTGAAGGACCGCGCCCCGTCCATCGCGTCCCGGACGACCAGGAGGCTCCAGCGATCGCCGACGAGATCCAGCGCGCGGGCAACCGGGCAGTCGCGATCGGTCCAGGCAGGGCTCGGACTGTCCGTTGCGGGGCTCGGCATGACACCTCCGAAGAGTTGCAGATCGAGACCATCATGCCCTACGGTCAAATTAGTTTCACTTTGCTACTCATCCCCTGAGGAGTGCGATGGACGCCCGGCGACGGTTACTTCTCGCGACCGTGTGCGGTGTCGCGGTGGCGAGCATCTATGCCGCGCAGACAGTGCTGGCGCCCATGGCGGCCAGCCTCGGGATCTCGGCACACCGCGCCGGGTGGATCGTGTCGATGGGCCAGTTCGGCTACCTTGCCGGTCTGGTCCTGCTGGTGCCGCTCGGCGACGTGGTCGCCAACAGGCGTCGGCTCATCGCGACGCACATGATCATCACTGCGGCAGGACTGTTCCTGACGGCTGCGGCTTCAGCCGCCTGGGCGGCCTTCGCCGGGCTCGCGCTGGCCGGGATGTTCGCCGTCGTGGTGCAGACCACGGTGGCCTACGCCGCCTCGGTCTCGCCTCCGGCCGAGCGCGGACGCACCATCGGTGTCGTGACCTCCGGCGTCGTGGTGGGCATCCTGGGCGCGCGGTTCGTCACTGGCGTGCTCGCGCAAGTGTGGGGCTGGCGAAGCATGTACGCCACGCTCGGTGTGCTCGCACTCGCTCTCGCAGCCCTTCTCCTGCGCGCGCTGCCGTCCGACGACGGCCCGCGCCGAACCGCGGACTACCGACAGGCCCTGGTGTCGTTCGGTGCACTGTTCAAGCAACGCCCCTTCCTGATGCGCGGTCTCATCGCGTTCTTCCTGTTCGCGTCGTTCGGCACGTTGTGGAGCGGCCTTTCCCTGCCCCTGGAGGACACGCCGTGGCATCTGAGCGAAAGCCGGATCGGCCTGTTCGGCATCGTCGGACTCGCCGGCGCACTGGGCGCGGCACGTGCGGGGCGGTGGGCGGACGCAGGACGGGCGGTCCCGATCAGCGGACTCGCGCTGGCCCTGCTCATCGTCTCCTGGGCCGCGACCGTGCAGTTGTCCTGGTCCCTGTGGCTGCTCGTCATCGGCATCGTGGTGCTCGACTTCGCCGTCCAGGTCGTGCACGTGAGCAATCAGCACCTACTCACCACCGCCCATCCGGAGCGCGTCGGCACCGCCATCGGTGGCTACATGGTCTTCTACTCCCTCGGTTCCGCCTTCGGCGCGGCCGCCGCCACCTCCGTCTTCACCTCCCACGGCTGGGCCGCCTCCAGCCTCCTCGGGGCCGGATTGGCAACCTGTGCGCTGATCACCTGGGCAACCGACGCACGCCTGCGTTCCAGGACTTCGGCGGCCGGCTCCCGGGCGGCGGACGCGCACCGTGGTGAGGGAGGGAGACAGAGGAGCGAGCCAGAGCGGGCCGGGCCGGTAACGGACCGCTCCAGGATTTCCTGAGAACCGCCTGCCCCGCCCTCACGCGCTACCGGCAAGCTCGGCAGGACGCTGAATGGTCGGGGCCTGCGCACAGACGCGGCCCATTCTCAGTCGATCTGAGACAGCACCGCCGCAAACACCATCCATATGCCCGGCGACCACCGCGCCCGGACCGCCCGCGCATACTCACCATGCGAACCGGCGCCGCACCACTAATGGTGCCAAGCTTCCCCGCCCGTGTTACGGATGAACCGCTGCAACACCTTGAGGGTGGTCCGGTACTCCTCGTCGGAGACACCCGCATGCCGTTCCTCCCAGAGCTCGTCCTGAAGGGCCGCGGCCTTCTTGTAGAAGGCTCTGCCCCCAACCGTGATGCCCAGTCGCCCCCCGGCGTCCTCAGTGATCCAGCCCCGGGCGATGATCGTGTCGATCTCCGACTCCATGGTTTCCGACCCGGTGTCGAGATAGCCCCCAAGGAGACGGCACACCTCATCACGGGTCTTGGCGGTGCCGGCCCTTGCCACCTGGGCGAGGGCCCACCACTGCGGCTGGGTGATTCCGATCCCGGCGAGGGCGGTCCTGGTGCGGCTGACGACGGCCTTGTAAGCCGCCCAACTCCAGTAGCCGATGGGCTGCTTGATCAGGTCGGTGTCACCGTGTGAATACTCCATGGCTTGGATTCCTGTCGTTGCTTGAATCGGTTCGACGAGATCGACCATAGGAACTCAACTGGACTTGAGGTCAAGGGCGTACCGGCCGCTCCCCCGAGGGTGCGGCACGCGCACACCGTGAAAACCCGGCTGCGTGCATCAGGGAATGTTGGCCCTCAGCGTACGGATTCCATAAGCGTACAGATTTCATGATGCACGCGGTGGCGACCAGGATGAGCGTGACCCGTCCCGGAAATTGGCATCGGAATTGCCTTGCAGAAGGCACATGCGACACGCCACATGATCGGGCGAATCTCTGCGGCCGCGAGCAGTCGTGGCGCTCCCCCCGGCACCTGGCCCCTGCCTGCCCCTGCCCATGCCTCCTCCTCCCAGCCGCCGTGGCTCCCACGTCCCGTTCCCGACGGCCAACCAGGCACTCCGGCTCGCCGGCCCTCAGGGCCCACCTCCGGCCCGCCGTCGACAGCCGTTGCCGGTTGCCCTGCGACACGCCCGGAGCGGGGGATTCACGTATCGGCTGACCGGACCAGCCACGTGCGCCGCGTGCCGGGGACAGGCGCCCGGCTGCTAAGCAGGCCGTACCGGCGGGCCCGAAGCGGCCGCCGGCCTACTCCGCCCCACATCGGGAGACACCCGTGTCCATCCGCGTACGCCGTTTCCGTACCGGCCTGTCCGCCGCCGTCACCGCCGCCGCGCTCGGCACGCTCCTCTCACCCGCGCAGGCGGCGAACGCGGGTCCGGACGCCCCAGGAGGGCACCCGGGCCACGGCAACCGCCTCCAGCAGGGACTCGAACGGCTCGTCGCGCAGGACGACGGCCCGCCCGGGGCCATCGCCGTGCTCACCAAGCGCGGCAGGGCCGAGGTGTACAGCGCCGGCGTCGGGGACACCGGAACGGGACGGCCGCCGAGCCCGGACGACCACATGCGCATCGCCAGCATCTCCAAGGCGTACAGCGGGGCCGTCGCACTGCGGCTCGTCGACGAGAAGCTTCTCTCCCTCGACGACACCATCGGCGATCGGCTGCCCGACCAGCCCGCCGACTGGCACGCGGTGACCCTGCGCCAGCTCCTCCAGCACACCAGCGGCCTGCCCGACTTCTCGGCCGACCCCGAGTTCCTGAACATCCTCCAGTCCGACCCCCACCACCTCTTCGACCCGCGCGACCTGCTCGACTTCGTCGCGGACCAGCCACTGCGGTTCCGCCCGGGCTCCCTGTACGAGTACTCCAACTCCGACAACATCGCGGTCGCCCTCATGGCCGAGGCAGCCACAGGCCGTCGTTACGAAGACCTTCTCAAGGATCTCGTCTACCGTCCCCTCGGCCTGCGGCAGACCAGTCTGCCCCTGGGCTACCGGCTCCCCCGCCCGTATCTGCACGGTTACGACATCACTCCGCCCGCCCACGCGGAGGACGTCAGCGAGGCCATCAGCGCCTCCGGTGTGTGGGCCTCCGGCGGCATCGTCGCCACTCCGAAGGAACTGGGCGTCTTCATCCGCGCGTACGGGGGCCCCGCCCTGCTGTCGGAGCAGACCCGCAAGGAACAACTCACCTTCCGCCCGGGCGACTCCTCGGAACCGGCGGGCCCCGGCACCAACGCGGCGGGCCTGGCGATCTTCCAGTACACCACCCGTTGCGGCGTCCTGTACGGCCACACAGGCAATTTCCCCGGTTACACCCAGCTCGCCGCCACCACCCCGGACGGCACCCGTTCCCTCACGTTCTCCATCAACACCCAGACGAGCAAGAGCAACAAGCCCGCACTGCTCGCCCGGCTCCGCACGGTCGAGGAGGACTTCGCCTGCGCGCTGCTCAAGGACCGCTGAGCCGTGATGTCCTCGACCCGACCACGTCGACGCGAGCCGAAGGGCACCGGCTGCGTGGTCGCGCGTTCGACCGGCGTGGCGGCGCGGCGGAGATGAGGGGTGCCGAGGCGGCGTTACCGTCGTGCGGGTGACGGGAAACGACGCCGGCCGGCAGTGGACCACTTCCATGTCGGCGGCCTATGACCAGTACCTCGTGCCGGTGGTCTTCCGGCCCTTCGCGGAGGACCTGACCTCTCGCGCGGCGGCACTTCATCCCGAGCGGATCCTCGAACTGGCCGCGGGGACAGGGGCGTTGACGTCGGACCTGCTCGCAGCGGCTCCCTCGGCCGAGGTCACCGCCACCGACCTCAACGACGCCATGGTCGCACTCGGATCGGTCCGGGCGCCGGGCGCTGTGTGGCGGCAGGCCGACGCACAGCGGTTGCCGTTCCCGGGCGGAAGCTTCGATCTGGTGGTCTGCCAGTTCGGCGTGATGTTCTTTCCCGACCGCGTAGCAGCGTTCGCCGAGGTCCGCCGGGTGCTGGTCCCGGGTGGCCAGTTCCTGTTCAACACGTGGGGCCCGTTCCATACCCATGCCTTCGAAGTCGCCCTCCAGGCCGGGCTGGAGCGGGCCTTTCCGGCCGGGCCGCCGCGCTTCATCCCGACGGTTCCGCACGGCTGCGCCGACCCCGCTGTTGTGGCCGCGGACCTCGCGGCCGCCGGGTTCACGGTCGAGCACGAAGAAGAGCTGACGCTTCAGGGCCGGGCCTCCTCGATCGCCGATCTCGCCACCGGGTACCTCACCGGGACACCCGTGCGTGTGGCCGTCGAGCAGTGCGGGGACGAACAAGCCGTCCACGCCACCGTCATCGAGGAAATGACGGCCCGTCTGGGCCCGGGCCCTGTCACCGCCCCGATGACGGCGTACGTCTTCAGGGCGGCGGCCTGACGGCGGACCACAGCCGCGCCGAGTGTCCGCTCCTTTCGACAGAGCTCGTCATCCAGGGACATGTGAGGTGCGGAAAAGGAGGACGGGTTCCCGGCCGAAGCACTTGTAAACAGTTGCACGGGCCCGGTGTAGCCGTGCCACGGCAGGGCATTCGGTGGCTCGGAGGTTGATAACTATGGTTCCCCTGCTTCTCGTTCTCCTGCTGGCTCTGATCCTGTTCGGCGCGGGTTTCGCACTCAAGGCGCTGTGGTGGATCGCGATCATCGTGCTCGTTGTCTGGCTCGTCGGCTTCGTCGCCCGTCCCAAGGGCGGCAGTGGCCGCTGGTATCGCTGGTAACCACCCCAGCCCCTTCAGGAACTGTGGGCCCCCGCCGCAACACCGGCGCGGGGCCCACAGCCATGAACCGTCCGGGCTCAGCAGGTGGGCACTCCGGGCAGCCACGCCGGACCCTTGATGTAGATGTTCGTCAGCCACGAACCGTCGGTGAGCCGGGACCAGGCATCGTTGGTGTAGCCGTCGGCGGTCACCGTCTGGGCGTGCGCCTGGCAGGCCACGTTGACGGTGGTGGGCTTCGGGAAGTAGTCCACGACGGCGGCGTTCACGTTGGCTTCGGAATGGGTGCGCACCCCGGTGCCCCAGGACTGGAACGCCGTGCTGCCGCCGCTCGGCGGCGGGGTGGAGCTGCCGCCGCAGTCCGGGATGCCGGGCAGCGACGCCGGGCCCTTGATGTAGATGTTCGTCAGCCAGGAGCCGTCGGACAGCTTGGACCAGATGTCATTGGTGTAGCCGTCGGCGGTGACCACCTCGGCGTGTTGTTGGCACATCACCGACACCTGGGTGGGGCCGGGGAACGTGTCCACGACGGACGCGTTGACGCCGGGCGAGGAGTGGGTGCGCACTCGGGTGCCCCAGGTCTCGAAGGTGGTGCCTCCGTTGGCCGGCGGGGGCGGCACCGTGCCGGAGCCGTCGATTCGGACGGCGCCGGCGTAATCGCCACCGGTACGCACCGGCGCCACCCGGATGTGGGTGCCCGATTCGTACGCCTCCACCATCTGCCCTGCGCCGATGTAGACGGCGACATGGTGGATGTGACCGCTGCCCCAGAACATCAGGTCTCCGGGGAGGAGAGGCGCCGATCCCTGGGCCGCGGAGAATCTGGCCGTCGCGTGCGACGTGTGGAACTGGTCGTCGGCTGTGCCGTTGAGCAGGTCGCGGCCGGTCGCCTGGGCGTAGGCGTACCGGGTGAGGCCGGAGCAGTCGAAGCCCTTGCGCTCGTTGTCGTGGAGGCTGTCGGGGTCGGAGCCGTCGTAGTAGCCGTAACTCGCGCCCGGCGTGGCACCATGTCCGCCGCCCCAGCTGTACCAGAGGCCGATCTGGCCGCACGCGGCGCGGACGGCGGCCTCCGCGGTGGCCGAGGCGCCCGGGGCGAGCACATCACAGGTGGCCTGGGGGGAAGCGGGGGCGGCGGACGCGGCGTGCGCCGTCGCGGGCAGAACGGCGGCGAGGGCGAGGGCGGCGACGGCGGCCAGCGAGTGGCCGGCGACGCGGCGCGTCCTGAGGGTGGTGTTCACGGTGCACATCCTCCGTTGACGGGCTGTCAACCCGTGGACCGCGCCGGGCGGACGCCGATATGCCTTCGCGGGAGTGACCTGCGTCACGCACACTCGTGAATGCGGTGCTCATACGCCCTCCGCCCTGCCGCCGTCCCCCTGGTGACCCCGCCGAACTCGGCGTCGACCATCTTGGCCCGACCCCGACACCTTTGCCCCACCCGATCCGTCCTGCACCGTCGGCCGGCCGCGCCCGCGCGTTCGTCGCGTCCGTGGCTGTGCCTGCCGCCCTCCACGTCAGGAGATCTCCGTGCCCCTCTTTCCGTCCTCGCGCCGTTCCCTCGCCACACCTGTCGTCCTCGCCGTCACCGCCACGGCCGTCCTGCTGTCCACCGCGCCGACGGCCGGAGCCCAGACGGCCGGTGGCGCGCCGGCGGCCGGGCGGAGCGGACGCACACCCGGCCCCTACAGCGTCACGGCGTACGAGACCGTCAACATCCGCAGCGCGCCCAACACTTCCTCCCGCGCCTTCGACAAGATCCGCGCCGGGGAGACCCGTTCGGACGCCCTCTGCTGGTCACATGGTGAGACCGTCCGGGACCACGGCTACACCAACGACGTGTGGATCGGTTTCACCGAGGGCTGGGCCAGCGCGGTCTACCTCAAGGGGAACGAGTACGCGGGGCTGCCGGCCGACGCGACGTGCTGAGACGGCGTACGGATGGTGGGGGGGGCGGGACCCGGTGCCCCGCCCTCTCCTTCTCCATTTGCCGTCGTCAGCGGGGCCGGGTCTCGCACAGCGCGGCCCTCATCTTGGCGAGGCCCCGCATCCGGTTGCGCTGCACCGTCCCCCGGTGTGCGCCCAGCCGCTCCCCCGCCACGTCGTGACTCAGCCCCTCCAGATCCACGAGGATCACGGCGGCGGCCTCCTTCGGCGTCAGCAGGGCGAGCAGCGCAAGCGCCGTGCGGCGCGCCTCGCAGCGCTCGACGCCCCCGTCCCAGCCGCCCTCGGGCAGCCGGTCGGTGACCGTCTCCCGGCGGGAGGGACGCTGCCAGGAGTCACGCAGCAGGTTGAGCGCGGTCGCGGAGGCGTAGGCGTACGGATGCTGTTGGGGGGCGAGGGTGCGTTTCCTTGCGCGGCGGGAGAGCCGCAGGTAGGTGTCCTGGAGCAAGTCGTCGGCGTCGTGCGGATTTCCGGTCAGGGCCAGGAGCCGTCGGCGCAGCCGGGGCATGACCTCGGTGAAGACGGCGTCGAACTCGGCCGAGTTCATGCCGTCGGGCGGGCGGTCGGTGGCGCTGCGGCAGGGTTCGATGCGGCTCATCGGATGTTTCCCCCTCGTACCCGCGGTTTCACTGGTCAGGTGGATGCGGGCTTCAGTCGGCCGGGTCAGGGTCAGGCCGGTGCGGCGGTGGGCCGGGGCCCGTCCGGCAGTTCCACGGGGCCGTAGTGGGCGGCCGGCTGCCCGGACAGCAGCGCCCAGTACCGGTCGCCGTAGGACCAGTGCCACCATTCCGTGGGGTAGTTGACGAATCCGGCGGATGTCAGCGCCCGCCGCATGACCTCGCGGTGGGCACGGGCGGTGGCGTCGATGTTCGGCGCGTCCGTACGGCACGCGTTGTCGCTCTCCTCCGGGGAGGCGTTGACCTCGGTGCCCAGGGCCAGTTCGGTGCCGTCCTCGGTGCACAGCGTCAGGTCGATCCCGCCGCCGCTGACGTGCGGGGCGACCTCCGGCGGCGAGATGTAGGCGCTGGCCAGTTCTCGGATCCGACCCGGAGACGCCTCGGGGTGCGCGGCCCGCAAGGCCCCCGCATACCGTTCGAAGTAGACGCGTTGCAGCTCCGGCGGCCGGTATCCCTCGACCACCAGGAGGCGCGTTCCCGAAGGGAGCGCTCGCTGTGCCCGAAGGAGCCGGTCGAGGACACCGGACCGGATCCGGGCGTAGGCGCCGAGGCCGTCGGCCTGCCGGCCGTCGAGCAGCAGCTCGGGTACGCCCCGGATGTCGACGAGCGGTTCCGCGCAGTCCTCCAGCGGGACGGCCGCCACGCGCGGATCGGAGAGAGTGATGATGTCGGTCACGCGTCGATGGTCCCGGGCACCTCTGCAAAACCTCTGCTGGTGCTCTGCAAGCACAGCACCCGTCCGCTGCCCCGACGCGAATCGGCTCCGGTGAACAGATCAGTGTTGCTCCTGACCGACCGGGCAGCGCTCCGCGCAAAACCCCGTCCCGGCAGCGTTCAGCCGCGTTTTTCCCACGCCTCCCTGCTGCCGAGGGCCCGGAAGGCCGCTTGGGCCTGGCGGCGGCCCTCCTCGGCGGCCATGAGGTCACCGTGTGCCTCGTGCACCTCGGCCAGATCGCGCAGGGTGCGGGCGCGCCACAGTGGCAGGGCGAGACGTTCCCAGAGGGCGAGCGCGTCCCGCAACGGTGCCTGCGCGCGGTCCGGGTGGCCGCCTGCCAGGTGCCACTCGCCCCGGGTGCGCAGCACCAGTGCCTCGCCGAAGCGGTCCTCCCGCTCCCGCGCCACCGCCAGACACCGCTCGAGCCGCGCGTCCGCCCGGTCCAGCAGCCCCTGACGCAACTCGACCTTCGCCAGGGCCTGTTCGGTATACATGAGGCCGTAGGAGTCGCCGAGTGAGGTGAAAATGCCCAGCGCCTCGGTGAGCAGCCCCGCGGCGTCCCCCAGCGCGCCGAGCGCTCGGTCGCACAGGGCGATCGCGCGCAGGGTCAGAGCCTCGCCCTGGTGGTCGCCGGCCCGCCGGAACAGCCCCAGGGCCCGGGCCAGCGCCTCGCGGGCCCGATCGCCGCGCCCCTGCTCGAGGTGGACGTAGCCGATCCCGTACAGGGTGCGGGCCAGGCCCGCATCGTCTCCGAGCGTGTCGTACCGCTCCAGGGCGGCGGTGAGCGCTTCGGTCGCCTCCGCGAACCGGGCCTGTTCCCGGCGGATGGTACCGATGCCGACCAGGGCGGTGGCACTCCCCCGCAGGGCGTCGCGCGCCATGTCCCCCGCCAGTCCCTCGGCGTCGTCCGTGGTTGGCGTCCGCTCGCCGAACAGGCGCCGGGCGCGTTCCAGGCAGGCGTACGCCTCCTCGAACCTGTCCTGTTCGTAACGGAGTTGACCGAGGCCGACGAGGAGCCATGCCTCGCCCTCGCCGTCCCCCTCACGGCGCACGGCGTCCAGGGCGACGGTGTGGGACTGCGCCCAGAGGTCGAACTGGTTGTATACGGCGGCGGAACTGGCGATCAGAGCGCCCGCCAGGGTGCGCGCGGCACGCGTCATGCCCTGAGCGGCACAGTGGTGAACAGCCGCGACCAGACAGCTCTGTTCGGCGGCGAACCAGGCGGCGGGCCGGGTCAGGAGCCGGTCCTGGACCTCGGGGCCGAGGCGGCACTCCGGGTCGGGCTTCGGCAGCAGCCAGGAGACCCCGCCAGGTCCCCGGACGGCCGCGCGGTCGGCCAGCGTGAGCCAGCAGGCGACCAGTCGCCGCACGGCGTCCGCTCGTTCGGTGGAGCTCTCCTCGGCCAGGCAGCGCTCGCGGGCGTGTTCCCGCACGAGGTCGTGGATGCGATACCGGTTCTCGCCGGTGCCGTCGACGCCGAGCACGTCGATGAGGTGGCAGTCGACGAGCCGTTCGACGGCCTCCTCCGCCTCCTCGGTGCCGATGTCGAGGAGCGGCGCGGCGATCCAGGCGGCGAAGTCGGGCAGGTCCATCAGCGCGAGGCGGCGCAGCGCCCGGCGCTCGGGCGGGTCCAGTTCCGCGTAACCCAGTTCGAGGCTGGCTCTCAACTCCAGGTCACCGACGCGCAGTTCGTTGAGGCGGCGGCGTTCGTCCCGCAGGCGTCCGGCCAGCTGCCGGGGCCGCCAGTGCGGCCGGGCGGCCAGCCGGGCGCCGGCGATCCGCAGGGCGAGCGGGAGTTGGCCGCACAGGCTGACGATCTCGGCGAGGCCGTCCGGCTCGGGGCGCGAGCCGGAGTGGCCGGCGACCGTGGTCAGCAGGTGCAGTGCCTCGTCCTGGCCGGGTACGGACAGGACGAGGCGGACCGCGCCCTCCAGCGCGGTCAGCCGTCGCCGGCTGGTGACCAGCACGGCCGAGCCGGGACCGGGCGGCACCAGGGGCCGCAGCCCGGCCTCGTTGGGAGCGTTGTCCAGGACCAACAGGATGCGCCGGTCCGCGAGTTGGGTTCGGTAGAGACCGATCAGGTCTTCGGCGCCGGCAACGGGCTCGGGGTCGACACCGAGTGCTCGCAGCAGCCTGGTGAGCGCGTCGACGGTGCTCAGCGGGGTGGTGTCGGAGGCGCGCAGGTCGAGGAAGAGACGCCCGTCGGGGAAGAGGGGCGCCGCGAGGTGGGCGGCATGGACGGCGAGCGCGGTCTTTCCCATGCCGGGGCGGCCGGAGATGACCGCGATGGGTGGGGCGGTCCTGGCGGGATCGCGCGCCTGGCCGAGTAGCGTGCCGAGCCAGGTGACCTGGTGGGTCCGGCCCACGAAGTCGGCGACGTCCGGCGGGAGATGGGAGGGCGGGCGGTCCGTCCGGTCCCCGGTCTCGGACGCGCCGGGGCGGGTCGGACCGGCCGAGGCCGCGGGATCCGTCGGCGCCTCGGGCACAGGGACGTCCGGACCAGTGGGCTCGGGGGCCGCGGAGTCGGCGGGCGCACGACCGGGCGCGGGGGTGGACACACGGCCGGAGGCCGGGCCGGACGCGGGTGTGTTCGCCGTACCGAGGTAGCCTGCGGCGAGCGCGGGGTCGTTGTGGAGCACGGCGAGGTGGAGTGCGTGCAGTTCGGGTCCCGGGTCGAGCCCGAGGTCGGCGCGGAGTATGTCGCGGCCCTCCTGGAAGACCCGCAGCGCGTCGGGCGCCCGGCCGATCCGGAGCAGGGCGGTCATCAGTTGGGCGCGCGGTCGTTCGCGCAACGGATGGGCGGCGACGTGAGACATGAGCGGGGCGACGATCTCACTGTCGTGGCCCATTTTCAGCCGCAGGGCGTAGATGTGCTCCTGCCCGTCGAGCCGCAGCTCCTTCAGTCTGGCCGCCTCGATCCGGGCGAAGGACTGGGTGACGCCTTCCAGGGCGTCCTGCCCGCGCCACAGGGCGAGGGCTTCGGTGAGCAGGTCCAGGGCCTCGGTGTCGCGTCCTGCGGCTTCGGCGCGCCGGCCGGCCGACAGCAGCCGTTCGAACCGGCGCGCGTCGACCTGTTCTGGGTCCAGATCGGCGAGATAGCCGGGGGCCCGGGTGCGGATCGCGATGGCGGCTCCGGCCGGCACCAGGGCGCGACGGGCGGCGGCGACGTGCGAGGCGACCAGCGCGCCGGCGGTCGCCGGGGCGCGTTCCTCCCACACGAGGTCCACCAGCTTTGCGGTGGAGAGGACTTCGCCCAGATGCACGACGAGCGCGGACAGCAACGCCACGGGTCTCGATCCGCCAAGAGACAGATTTCGCTTCCCGTCGTCCCACACCTCGACCGGCCCGAGCAGGCGCACTTCGATCATCGTTCCCCGGCAAGCATCGATCCCGCACAAGGCCCGACAACGATATCCGCACGACGGGTGCGGGTGTCGCACGCCGCAGGTAATTGTCCGGTTTCGAGCGCTCCGCAGATCAGGATCGTGGCTCATACCCCCGAGTGCTGGAGCGGACGGAAGCGCGCCGCACGTAACTCGCTCTCCCTTGCCCTCCCTTGCCCCTGTTGCCTGCCCTTGCCGTGCCCGCCCGCGAGGGGCACTCATACGGACCGGGAACGCGCCACGTCCGCTCTGTGACGACAAGTCACCGAGCGAGGAGATGACGATGACGAACACCCTGCGCGCGGCGGCGCGTTCTCTGCGGCGCGCGATCCCGGCCGGCGCCGTCGCGACGGCCGCCGCGCTTCCCCTCATGCTTCCCACCTCGGCCCAGGCGTCCCCGTCGGACGCCCAGGTGTACGTGTGGGCGACCGGCGTGAACGTACGGGAATGCGCGGGTACCTCGGCGAGCTGCCCGCCGATCGGTCACGCGCAGATCGGCAAGCGGTGGGTGACGGCGTACTGCCAGCGGCAGAGCACTGAGGTGGTGGACGGGCCCTATCGGAACAACTGGTGGGTACAGGTGAACGCCGGCGGCCCGATCGGCTGGATCAGCGCGGTGTACGTGCGCGGCGGCGACAACGATCAGCCGGTACCCGGCCTGTCCACCGACTCCGACTGCCGCTGAGACCGAAGAACGGTGGCGCGGCCGCTCATACGAGGGGTCCGTGGACACCGTCTCCCGGATGACGAGTCACCACCGTCCACCGAAACCGAGAGGGGCACCCGCTGTGTCCTCGAAGTCCATGACCCGAATGTTCTCCTTGCGGGCGCTGTGCGCCACCCTGCTCGGCCTGACCGCCGCGCTGGGCCTGATGGCGGCTCCCGCGCAGGCCGACATCAAGACGTCAACCGTCCACATCTGGGCCAGTCAGGTACGTGTACGTGAGTGTTCGAACACCTCCTGCGGACTGGCCTCGCAGGAGCGGCTCACCAACGTGAACGTGCAGGCGTTCTGCCAGCGGTGGGACGGGCGCGTCTCCGACGGCCCCTATTACAACCACTACTGGGTCGAGATCGTCACGCCGGGCGGGTGGCTGGGCTGGGTGAGCGCCGTGTACGTCAGCGGCGGCTCCAACGACGGCCCGGTGCCCGGCGTGCCGGTCGAGACCAACTCCGGCCCCGTGTACTGCGAATACCCGTGACCGGGGAGTACGGACCGGCAACCGCACCACTGAAAGGGAACATCGTGAACGTCCAGCACCTGATGTCCGGACGGCGGCTGCGCCAGACGGCCGTCGCCCTCGCCTCCGCCGCGTGCCTGAGCACGGCAGTGGTCGGCGTCGCAAGCGCGGACGAGCCATCGTCCGAGATCAGCCGGGTCGCCGCGGCGAGCGCTGTCGCCCCGTCGAGCGCCGTCTCACCGGCGGCGGTCGAGCACTTCGGCAACATGGCTACCGGCGGCTGCCTCGACGACAGCTTCCCGTACGGCTTCCGGGGGTTCGGCTGCAACAACAGCGACTTCCAGAACTGGAACGTACGCATCTGGCAGGAGGACGGCACCCGCCAGTTCCGCAACGTTTCGACCGGTCGCTGCATGTACGGCGGGGTGGGAGCCGGGAGCCACCCGTACACCACGGCCTGCGACTCCTCCAAGCAGCAGAGCTGGTGGGTGTACGCGCGGGGCGACCAGGTGAGTTTCGAGAACCAGGCCACCGGCCTGTGCCTCGACGACAGCGAGTACGGGCTGCGCATGATGGCCTGCACCCACAACCGCAACCAGACCTGGCGCTGACCGCGCGCCGGAGGCCGGCGCCGAGGGATGGACGGGGGTCATCCCTTCGGCGCCGGCTGTCGCACCTCCGGGCCAGACCGGCGACCCACACTTCCCCCGCGACGGAACGCCCGGTTCAGTTGAACTCCTCGGTGGTCCTCGGCGTCTCTCGTGATCAGCAGATCCGCCACTGATGGGACCTTCCCGACACCAACGCCCGGTCCCGGCGAAACCCATGCGGTCACAGCACTACCTTCGGCTACGCATCATCGACATGAGCAATCCGTGAGTCTCGTCGTCGGCCGCGACCACGAGCCCACGGTCCGTCTCATGGATCGGGGCGCCGTCGATCCCGGTGACTACGCAGCCGGCGGCCCGGCACAACGCGATGCCTGCCGCGAAGTGCACGCTCCTGGAAAGGCCGCCGCCGTCGGTGACATACGCGGCGCGCTTGCCGGCGGCGACCCAGGTCAGCGCCAACGTCGTGGACACGACCCGAGGCCGGAACCGTTCGACGAACTCAGGCCGGCCCAGCAGATCCACGGCCCGGAAGCCGGGCGCACTCGGGAACGGTGGATCCAGGTTGACATCCACCAACCGGGAAGCGGGCGACGGCCTCAACGGAGTGTCGTCGGCCCCGTCACGTCGTACCCAGGCAGTCTCCCCGTCGGTGAAGAAAATCTCCCCGCTGAACGGATCGGCCACCGCCGCCGCCCCGCCGAGCAGCGCCACGTTGACGGCCACCAGCATGTTGCCGACGGCGTAATTCAGCGTGCCGCACAGAGGATCCACCAACCACTGGCGCGCGGCGTCGACGGCGCCCCGCCGGCCGCCTTCCTCGCCGAGCACCGCGTCATCGGGGCGGGCGGCACGGATGACGCCAAGGATCCTTGCCTCGGCCTCCACATCGGCGGTGGTGGCGAAGTCCCCGCCACCCTTGTCGACGCGGTCCAGCCGCCGGCCGTACAGGTCGCGGATCACGTCCGCGCCGGCCCTCGCCCCGGCTGTCGCGACCGCGGCGTCGTCGAAACCCGCGTATGAGTTGATCACGCCATGCAGACTATCGAGACGAGGCCGCCGCTCCGGCGTCAGTCGCGCTGCCAGAGGGCTGGGACGTTCGGCGGCTCCCATCCGGTGATGGCGGTGTGGGCCTGGAGGCAGCGGTACGAGGAGCCGCCGTAGGTGACCACGTCGCCGGCACGGTAGGACGTGCCCGCCGTCCAGGTGCCCGACGGGGGTGTGGTGGGTGGGGTGGTGGGCGGGTTGGTGGGGCCTTGGGGCGCGTCCAGCACGAAGTCGTACGTGCCTTCCCGTGCGGGGCCGACCTGGCGGACGTTCATGAGCAGACGCGCGTCGAAGATGGTGTCCGTGCTGTTGCGGGGTTCCCCGGGGAAGTACAGCTGGGTGGTGATGATCGGCTGGCCGGGGGATTGCAGCTTGACGTGGATGTGCCGGGTGCGGCCCGGGTAGAGCCCGGGCACGATGGTGGTCAGGCTGAACGCCCCCTGATCGGTGCTGAATTGATGGCCGCGGAACGCGTACCCGGTGTTGTCGTAGTCGCCGTTGTCGTCGGCCTGCCAGAAGTCGAGGAGGGCTCCGGCGATCGGCCGGCAGGTCCGGCTGAAGACGTATCCGGTGACCGTGAGGCGGGTGCCCGGGGTGCTGTCGGTGATCAGTGAGGCGCGCAGCGGGGAGTTGGGTTTGAAGTAGGGGCCTTCGATCTGCTCGATGGTCGTCTCGTCCCCGTCATGGCACTGCGGAGTCACCTCGAGGGGCCTGGTGGCCGTGCCGCGGTCGCGGGCCAGGGCCACTCCCCCTCGGACCAATAGGGGGGCCGCGCTCAGTGCGGCAGCGGCGCGTAGTACCGCTTTGCGGCTGATCCGGGGGGACTTGGCGCTTTCGGCGGGTCCTTCGAGCGGCTTTTCGTCAGCAGGCATCGCAGGTCTCCTGTGGGAAGGGGGCGGGGCCGGGGTGCTGCGCGTCGGCCGTCCGGACCTGTAGTCGTGGAGCGGCGCGCCACACGGCAGGAGCCGCCGCAGGGCGGTCGTGGCCCCTGCCAGTAGGACGGCGGGCCGGGCCGCCTGCGGCCTGCACTCACGTTATGAGCCGCCCCCACCGGCGGCGATGGACTCGATCCGGGGATCATGGTGATTTCCTCCGGCGCCGGACCGGAACGTGCCGGGCGACATGCCGGTTTCCCTCCGGAAGAACCGGCAGAAGTACGCGGGGTCGCGAAATCCGACCGCTGCGGAGACCTGACGTATGGTCAATTCCGTTGCCATCAGCAGCCGTTTGGCCTCCAGGGTGCGGCGCAGACGGATCAGACCGCCCGGGGTCAACCCCGTGGCCTGCCGCACCGACGCCTGGAGGTGCCCCGGGGAGATGCGCAGCTCTTGCGCGTACGAGTCGACCGATCGGCGAGTGCCGCCCGGGAGTTCGAGGAGCCGGGTGAAGTCTGCCGCCACCTCCGTGGCCCGGTCGCGCGGAGTGGCCTCCACGCCGGGTGGGCAGGTTCGCAGGGCTCGTACGATGAGGATCTGCAAACTGGCGCGCAGGAGCAAGGGGTAACCGGGCAGCAGGGCTCGGTACTCGGCCTTCATGTCCGCCAGGAGTGCTTCGATGGGCCCTGACTGGTCGCCAGGGCAGTGCCCTGGTTCGGCCGACAGTGTGCGCAGCGACGTCACATTCTGCGACCGGGAGGGCAGAAAGTCCTCGTTGAACAGAACCACTTGGCCGGTGAGCTCTTCGGCGTCAACCCAGTGGTGCACTTGGCCGGGAGCAATGACGCACAACTGCGGTGGGTGCAGTGGGCGGTGCACGGAATCCAGTACATGGGTACCCCGGCCGCCCGTGACGTAGACGATCTCGTAGAAGGTGTGGCGGTGCGGGAAGTTGGCGCGTGACAGCGCTCCGATCGTGTCGAACGTGCCGATGGCGAAGGGCAGTAGATGCGGCAGAGGGACGTCCAGGCGATGCAGCGGGATTTCGAAGCGTCGGGTGTGGTGTGGCTCCTCCATCCCGGCAGTCTGGGACAACGCTCCCTGTCAGGTCCAGACCAACGGCGTCATGCGGCCGAAGTGGCGCGAATAGCTGGCGCAGCATCCGTACCGGGCCCGGCCGGGCAGCGGCGTTTGACGGTCAGGCCGCCGCCCAAGGAACAAACGAAGTCCCCCCGCACAGGTCGGAAGAAGAGGAGGCCAATCCAAGCTAATCCGATCCGCGGCGGCCGTTGATGACGGCGCGTACGGCTCGGTCGCCGCGTGGGTCGGCCATCAGCCGGGCGATGTCCCACCAGCGCAGGAGCAACGCCGGATAGTGCGGCAGAACCGCCTCCATGAAATCCCGGTTGAACCGTGCGCGGACGCTTTCATGGCGCAGGGCGGCACTGATGTCGTCCAGGGACGGCGGAACGTGGCGGACGGCGGGCGGCAGCGCGGCCTCGTACTCCGGCGCCAGCTTGTGGCCCGGCTGGGCCATGATGTTGCCGCCCAGCGCGTCGGCGACCTCGTCCTCCAGCTCGTTCTGGACCTGCACGCAACGCTCCCACCAGCGGTCCCGAAAAGCGCCCAGGGACTCCAGGTCGGCCAGATCGGCGGCGTCGCGCTGTTCGTCGAACTCCGCGCGCTCATCACTGGGCAGAGCTGCCCGGATCGCGCCGAGAGTCTTCGCGGGGTGGCGCGGCGGAGCCTCGCCGAGGTGGCCCACCCACTGGTCGGCGCCCTCATCGTCAGAAGGTGGTCCCCACACCAGGGCGCCGCCCCGCATGCCGGGCTTCTCCGGACCGGCGGCCGCCAAGGGCGCTTCCAGGCTGACCGCCATGAGCTCCAAGTAGGCGGGCAGCGACTCGTACTCCTTCTCACGCTCGCCGTACGTGCCCCACCGGCACACTTCCCCAGTCCCCCCGTCCAGGTAGAGGCCGGTGCCGGTTTCGTCAAAGCGGGAGGAGCAGAACGGTATCCACGACGGCTTCCACAGCACCAGGGGACTCTCGTCCTCGCCGTACTCCTCCTGGGACCGCATCTGGATCTGGTGGGCCTCGATCACAGCGTCCAGCGGCATCAGGGTCCAATCGCCCAGCATGACCCCCGTACCCCGCACGCCGTCCTCGCCCGCAGAGAGCCGCCACAGCGCCTTCAACTCCTGCGGAACGCTCACGCCGAGGGTCGCTTCCAGGGCCGCGATCTCGTCATCGCGGGCGCCGGGTCTGAGCGCCGCGTACGACGGCGGCGCGTACTCGGCCAGCCATTCCACGATCCTGCTCCATGCCCGGGTGACGCGCACATCCGCTGGTGTGTCAGGGGTCATGGTCACCACGTTCGCACGATGTCCCGGCTCAGCACTCAGCGGGGCTCGAACTCGTCGCGGGAGCCGTCCGCCGTCGATACTCCAATTGCCGTCAGTAACCGCTCCGTTGAGGTCCCCTCACGGCGCCGACAGCCCGGCCTTGGCGCTTTCCGACAGCCGCACCGCAGGGCGGCGCGCGTTTCCAGCGCCACTGCGGCTCCGTCGGCCGGCCCGCCACGACGTCCGGCGACAGAACCTCCCTTGCCTGCGTCCCCCATATTTCCCATCGAATTACTAGGAAATCGTTGACGGCCCGCCCGGCCGGTGCGCAGGATGGGCGCATGGGCCCCACGCAGCAGCGACTCATACGCCGTCGGCACGTCGACTTCGGTCGCGTCGTCAGCGTCGCCTGTCCCACGTAGGGGCGCGCCGCTCACACGTCCGCGCCGAGACCACGCCTCAACGGCCCTGGCGCACCTACCCGCGCGGCTCGCGGGCCCAACTCCCCTCCCCGCCGCCAACCTTGAGGAGACCACCGCCATGGGCGTTGCCACCGCGCCGTCCGTACCCGTCTCGGAATTCGACCGGAACGAGCCCAGCCGTACGCACTGGCAGCGAGTGGCCCGTGAGAGCGCGGACGACCTGGCCACGGACGCGGTGGCCAGGGAGCAGGCGGGCCGGGCCCCCTTCGACGAGGTGTCCCGGCTGCGGGAGGCGGGGCTCCTGACGCTTCTCGTCCCGCGCGAGCTCGGGGGCGGCGGCGCCGACTGGCCGACGGCCTACGCCGTCGTCCGGGAGATCGCCGCCGCCGACGGCGCGGTCGGTCAACTGCTCGCCTGTCACTACTTCCTGTCGTGGAGCGCCCGGTTGTTCGCCGAGCCGGCCCGCGCCGCCGAGATCGAGCGGAGGACCGTGGCGGAGCGGTGGTGCTGGGGCGGCGGACTCGGGCGCCAGGAGCTGCCGCTGACACTGACCAGGAAGGCCGGCGGCTATGTGCTGGAGGGCCGCCAGAGCTATGCCACCGGCGTCCTGGTCGCCGACCGCCTCGCGGTGCGGGCCGAGCGGGCCGACACCGGACAGCCCTTCGCCGTCGTCGTCGATGCCACCCGTCTCGGCGTGCGGATCGACGAGGAGGCCGACACCTTCGGCCAGCGGCTCGCGGCCGGCGGGACCGTGGAGTTCGACGCCGTACCGGTCACGGCCCGCGACGTGCTGGGCTCCCTGTCGGCGGACGAGGACGTCCTGTCACCCCGGGCCGCCCTGTCCTCGCCGGTGGGGCGGCTCCTCTCGGTCCAGCTCCTCCTCGGCATGACCGAGGGGGTGCTCGCCGAAGCACGTGATTACAGCAGGGCGGGCCGCTCCACCTGGCACCCGGACTGGCCGGTCGGCTCCCCCCAGGACCCGCAGGTACTGACCACCTACGGAGAACTCACCGTCCTGGCCCGCTCCGCGGCGGCCCTCGCCGATGAGGCCCTGAAGGCCGTGTGCGGTGGGCTGGCTCGCGGTGACGAGCTCACCTACGACGAGTACGCGGAGGTCTCCGTCCTCGTGGCCGTGGCCGAAGCCGCCGCCTCCAGGGCGGCGCAGGAGTCCACCGCCCGCGCTCTGGACATCATCGGCGCCCGCTCCGTCTCCTCGCGCCTGGGCTTCGACCGCTTCTGGCGCAACGCACGGGCCCACACGCTGTACGAGCCCGTCAGCCACCGGCTCCGCGACGTCGGGGACTACTTCCTCAACGACGCCCACCCGCCGTTCGTCCTGCCCCTGAGACCCTGACCGACGTCAGGGCGGCGTCGTACGGGCCGCCGGCAACAGCGCTCGGACGCTTCGGCCACCTGCCCCGGACGCACACGCGAGCCACACGGAATACTGAGCTCATGAGGATTTCAGCCAGGGCCGACTACGCGGTACGCGCCGCCTTGCAGCTCGCCGCGTCACCGGATGCCGGGCCATTGAAGGCCGAGGCCATCGCCGACGCCCAGAGCATCCCGCACAAATTCCTCGAAAGCATCCTCAACGACATGCGCCGGGGCGGTCTCGTGCTCAGCCGGCGCGGCGGCAACGGCGGCTACCGGCTGGCCAGGGCCGCCGCGTCCATCAGCATCGCCGACGTCATCCGCGTCGTGGACGGTCCGTTGGTCTCGGTACGCGGTGTGCGCCCGCCGGAACTGTCCTACACCGGCCCCGCCGAGTCACTGCTCCCCCTGTGGATCGCCCTGCGGTCCAATGTGCGCGAGATCCTGGACGGTGTGTCCCTCGCCGATGTCGCCACGGCTCAACTGCCCGCGTCCGTATCGGAGTTGGCCGACTCTCCGGGAGCCTGGGTGAACCCCTGAAAGGCGGTGTGCCGCCCCGTGCCCTCTGCCCACCCCGTTCCCTCTGCCCGTCGCGCCGCCGTCAGGGGCGCGCGAGCCGGGCCGCGAGATAGGGCGCGGTGACGCTGCGGCGGGCCCTGGCCACCTTGGCCGGCGGGCCCGCCGCGACCACCCGGCCGCCGGCGTCGCCGCCGCCCGGTCCGAGGTCGATCACCCAGTCGGCGGTGGCGATCGTGTCCAGGTCGTGCTCGACGAGGACGACCGTGTTGCCGGCGTCGACGAGCCGGTGCAGCTGGCGCAGCAGCAGCGCGACGTCCGCGGGGTGCAGCCCCGCCGTGGGTTCGTCGAGCAGGTAGAGCGCGTGCCCGCGCCGAGCGCGTTGCAGTTCGGTGGCGAGTTTGACGCGTTGCGCCTCGCCACCACTGAGCTCCGTGGCGGGCTGGCCAAGACGCAGATACCCGAGCCCCACCTCGCGCAGTGTCTCCAGACTGCGCGAGGCGGCCGGGACGGCGGAGAGGAATTCGGCGGCGGCGTCGACGGACAGCGCCAGCACCTCCGCGATGTTCTTGCCCTGGTAGGTGACCTCCAGTGTTTCGGTGTTGTACCGGGCGCCCCGACAGGTGGGGCACGGCGCGTAGGTGCCCGGCAGGAACAGCAGCTCCACCGCGACGAAGCCCTCGCCCTGGCACGTCTCGCACCGGCCGTCGGACACATTGAAGGAGAACCGCCCGGCCGAGTAGCCGCGCGCCCTGGCCTCGTCCGTCGCCGCGTACACCTTGCGCACCGCGTCGAACAACCCTGTGTACGTGGCCAGGTTGGACCGGGGAGTCCGGCCGATGGGCCGCTGGTCGACCAGCACAAGACGGTCGAACGACTCGACCCCCGACGCGTCCTGGACATCGACCTCGAGGCGCGCCTCGTCGGGCTCGTCGGGCTCATCGGGTGCGAGTCCGAGGTGCCCGCGGACGACCTCGGCGAGCACCTGGCTCACCAGGGTCGACTTTCCCGAGCCGGAGACGCCTGTGACCGCCGTCAGCACGCACAGCGGTACGTCGAGGGACACATCGCGCAGATTGTGACGCGAGACGCCGCGCAGACGCAGCCAACCCTGCGGTGTCCGAGGGCGATGATCAAGCGGTTGGGCGCGCCCGAACAGGTACTGACTCGTGGCCGAATCCCCGACCCGCTCGAGCCCGGCGACCGGGCCGCTGTACAGCACGCGGCCCCCGCCCTCGCCGGCGCCCGGGCCGATGTCGACCACCCAGTCCGCCCGCCGTACGACGTCCATGTCGTGCTCCACGACGAACAGCGAGTTGCCCGCCGCCTTGAGGCGGTCCAACACGTCGAGCAGTGGTTGAGCGTCGGCCGGGTGCAGGCCGGCGGAGGGTTCGTCGAGGACGTAGACGACGCCGAAAAGACCCGAGCGCAGCTGGGTGGCGATCCGCAGGCGCTGCGCCTCGCCGGGCGACAGGGTGGTGGAGCGGCGCCCGAGACTCAGGTATCCAAGGCCCAGGTGAAGCAGTACGTCGATGCGCGCGACCAGATCGCCGCAGATGCGGACCGCGACCTCGGTGGTCTCCCCGGACCGGGCGGTCGACGTGGATGCGTCGGCCCTGGCGCGCCTCGCGACGGGCCGCAGCGATGCCAGGACCTCGGCGAGCGGCATCGCGTTGATCTCGGCGATGGAACGTCCGGCGAAGGTCACGGCCAGCGCCTCGGGCCGCAGTCCGCTGCCGTGGCACCCGGGGCAGGGAACACTCCGGACGAACCGGAGCGCCCGTTCACGCGTCTTCTCGCTCTTGGAGTCGGCGAGCACATGCATGACGTGCTTGCGCGCGCTCCAGAACTTGCCTTGGTAGCCGTAGTCGACGCGCCCCTCCTCCGGCTCGACGTACACGGAGGGCTGCTCGTCCGTATACAGCAGCCAGTCCCTGTCCTTCTTCCTGAGCCTGCGCCACGGTCGGTCGATGTCGATCCCCAGGCCGTTGACGACGCTGCGGAGGTTGGCGCCCTGCCAGGCGCCCGGCCACGCGGCGATCGCCCCTTCCCGGATGCTCAGCGAGGAGTCAGGGACGAGCAGGTCCTCGGCGACATCGTGCACGACGCCGAGCCCGTGGCACTGCGGGCAGGCGCCGGCCGCGGTGTTGGGGGAGAACGACTCGGCTTCCAGCCGTGCGGCGCCGGGCGGATAGGTGCCGGCCCGGGAGTACAGCATGCGCAGCAGATTGGAGAGCGTGGTGAGGGTGCCGACCGTCGAACGTGAGCTGGGCGACCCGCGTCGCTGTTGCAGGGCCACGGCGGGTGGCAGCCCGGTGATCTCCCGCACGTGCGGTGCGCCGGCCTGCTGCAAAAGCCTGCGGGCATACGGTGCCACGGACTCGAAGTAGCGCCGCTGAGCCTCCGCGTAGAGCGTGCCGAAGGCGAGCGAGGACTTGCCCGAACCGGAGACACCGGTGAAGGCGACCATCGCGTCTCGCGGAACGTCGACGTCGATGTTCCGCAGGTTGTTCTCCCTGGCCCCCCGGACCTGCACGAAAGGGCTGCGCGCGTCCTTGTTCACCCCTCCTGATTACCTGATCGCGCCGGGAACCGCGCGACGGACGCCGTCATGTGCGGAGCGCGGCGGTTCCTGCGCGACCCATTGACACTTCCGGCCGCGCATCACTACCGTCGCGCCAGCATTTCGAACGTGTGACGACATTTCGAACGTCACAGACAGCGGCCTCGGGAGCAACTGCCTTGCGAATCACGGGAATCAGCACCCATGTAGTCGGAACCCCCTGGCGTAACCTCACCTATGTACAGGTCCACACGGACGAGGGCCTGACCGGCGTCGGCGAGACCCGCATGCTCGGTCGCACCGACGCCTTGATCGGCTATCTCCGCGAAGCCGAGGCCAACCACATCGCGGGCTCCGACCCGTTCGCGATCGAGGACCTGGTCCGGCGGATGAAGTACGGCGACTACGGGCGGGCCGGCGAGATCGTGATGTCGGGCATCGCGGTGGTGGAGATGGCCTGCTGGGACATCAAGGGCAAGGCGCTCGGCGTCCCGGTGTGGGAGCTGCTGGGCGGTCGGGTGACCGACCGGGTCAAGGCGTACGCCAACGGCTGGTACACCACCGAGCGCACACCGGAGGCCTACCACAAGGCGGCGGCCGCCGTCGTGGAGCGGGGTTACCGGGCACTGAAGATCGACCCGTTCGGCACCGGCCACTTCGAGCTCGACCGTCAGCAGTCGTTGTACGCCGTCTCGTTGATCGAGGCGGTACGCGACGCCATCGGGCCGGACACCGAGCTGATGCTGGAGATGCACGGCCGGTTCTCGCCCTCGACCGCCATCCGTCTCGCCCACGAGCTGGCGCCGTTCGAGCCGGCGTGGCTCGAGGAGCCGGTCCCGCCGGAGAACCTCAAGGCACTGGCGAAGGTCGCGCAGAAGGTCGACATCCCGCTGGCGACCGGCGAACGCGTCCATGACCGGATCGAGTTCCGCGAGCTCTTCGAGTCGCAGGCCGTGGACATCATCCAGCCGGACGTCGGCCACCTCGGCGGCATTCTGGAGACCAGGAAGCTCGCGGCGACGGCGCAGACGCACTACATGCTGGTCGCGCCCCACAACGTGGGTGGTTCGGTCCTGACCGCGGCCTCGCTCCACGTCGCGGGCTGCACGCCCAACTTCAAAATCCTGGAGCACTTCAACGACTTCGCGGACGCGCAGATCAAGGAGGTGGTCATGGGCGCCCCCCAGGTGGTCGACGGTTACTTCGAGCTGCCCCAGGGGCCGGGGCTCGGTGTGGAGCTCGACGTGGACGCGGCGGCCGAATTCCCCCAGCAGCAGGCCCGGTTCGACCTGTGGGCCGAGGGCTGGGAGAAGCGCGACCCCTGCGGTGCGCGGCGATGAGCAGTCGCGCCATCGTGGTCGACGCGCCGGGCAGCCACCGCCTGGTCACCGGTCCGCGCCCCGAGCCAGGTCCCGGCGAGGCCGTCGTGCGGGTCGCGGCCGCCGGGATCTGCCTGAGCGACCGCGAAGTGTACGAAGGCCGCCGCGCCCCCGGTTACGTGCGTTATCCGCTCACCCCCGGCCACGAGTGGTCGGGAACGGTGGAGGCCATCGGGGCGGGTGTCGATCCCGGGCTGGTGGGGCGCGGGACGGTCGCCGAGGGCTTTCGCAGTTGCGGGACCTGTGAGCGGTGCCGCTGCGGCGAGACCTCGCTGTGCGACGCCGCGTACGCCGAGACCGGCTTCACGCATCCCGGCGGCTTCGCCGACCACGTGGTGGTCCCGGCCCGGCTGCTGCACCCGCTGCCCGACGGCGCGGACCTGCGCGCGGCCGCCCTGCTCGAACCGGCCGCCGTGGTCGCCGCCGCCGTACGGGCCGGGGCACCGGAGGCGGGCGAACGGATCGCCGTCGTGGGGGCGGGCACGCTCGGCCTGCTCGCCGTCCAGTTCCTCGCCGGGTACTCGCCCGTGGAACTGACGGTGATCGACCCCCGCCTCGAACGGGCCGAACGGGCCCGCGCCATGGGCGCCACCGAGGCCCGCGCGCCCGAGCGGTCGGCCGATGTACGCGGCCGCTACGACCTGGTCGTCGAGACGGCCGGAGCGCCGTCCACCGCCGCCGATTGCTGCCTGCTGGCCCGGCGCGGTGGCCGCGTGGTCCTGACCGGGATGTTCGCGGCGGGCGCCCGGGGAATCGACCCGGCGCACCTGTCGGTCAGCCAGCTCACCGTGCGCAGCGTCTTCGGGGCGTCCCGCGCCGCCTGGTCCTTCGCCGTCCGGGCGTACACAGCGGGGCGGATCGATCCGGCCGCGCTGATCACCCACGAGTTCCCGCTTGACCGGTACGCCGATGCCCTCGCGCTGGTCGGTGGCGGGGACCCCGCCACCGGAAAGGTCCTGCTGCGCCCCTAGGCGCGGCTTCATGCCCCATGGCCCGAACCTCGTTCGAGATATCGAACCTTCTCGCCCACCGCTCACGCAAGGAAGCCCGCCTGTGACCGACACATCAGCCCCCTGCCCCCAAGAGACGCGGCCCCGCCGCCCCGGCGAGCGGGCCCTGACGGCGCTCGGCCTCGCCGCGCCCGCCGACAACCCCGCCGACTCCTCTCCCCACCTCTTCCCCGACGGCGGTGCCTGGCGCACCGAGATCCCCTCGGTCGAGGGGCCCGAGGCGCTGAGTGTCGTCCTCAAGGAGTCCACCCGCCTGGATGTGCCCGTGCACCGCGTCAGTCAGGGCAGCGGAGTGTGGATGCTCACCGATGCGGAGATCACCGACATGGCCGGGGCATGTGCGGCACGCGGTATCGAGCTCTGCCTCTTCACCGGCCCGCGTGGCACCTGGGACACCGGCGGCTCCACGCGCACCGGCTCCGGCGGCGCCGGACTGCGCGCCCGGGGCCACGACGCGCTCGCGGGATGCCTCGAAGACGCCCTGCGGGCAACGGAGTTGGGAGTTCCCTGCCTGCTCGTGGCCGACGAGGGCGTGCTGTGGACACTGCACCGGCTGCGCGAGCAGGGGCTGCTGCCGGCGGACACCACGCTCAAGGTCTCGGCGCTGATCGGCCCGGTCAACCCCGCATCGGTCTCGGTGTACGAACGGCTCGGCGCGGACTCGGTGAACGTCCCCTCGGATCTGACGGGCCATCATCTCACCGAGATCCGCCGGGTGTCGGGGGTGCCGCTCGACCTGTACATCGAGGCGCCTGACGACCTCGGCGGATATGTGCGCATGTACGAGACGGCCGAGCTGATCCGCAGGGCCGCTCCGCTGTATCTGAAGTTCGGCCTGTCCAGGGCGCCCGGCATCTACCCGTACGGCGCGCATCTGCGGGACACCGCCCTGGAAACGGCGCGCGAACGCGTGCGCCGGGGCCGCCTCGTGCTGGACCTGCTCGCCCGGCACGGCGCCGACGGCGGCATCTCCCCGCTCGGCTCCCGTCTGCCCGGCCCCCTCAACCGCTTCTCCCTCCAGAAGGACTGATGACCATGCGCCACACCCGCAGAGCAGCCCTCGCCCTCCTCGCCGGCTCCCTGGCCCTCGCGCTCACCGCCTGCGGCCAGAGCGGCGACGGCGGCAGCAAGGACACCAAGAAGGGCGGCAAGGGCTCCACCATCGGCATCGCCATGCCCACCAAGTCCTCCGAGCGGTGGATCAACGACGGCGACAACATGGTCAAGCAGTTCCAGGCGCTCGGCTACAAGACCGACCTCCAGTACGGCGAGGACAACGTCGACCAGCAGGTGGCCCAGATCGAAAACATGATCACCAAGGGCGTCGACGTACTGGTGATCGCGGCCATCGACGGCCGGGCCCTGAGCGACGTCCTCAAGCAGGCCGCCGACCAGCACATCGAGGTGATCTCCTACGACCGGCTCATCCTCGGCACACCGAACGTGGACTACTACGCCTCCTTCGATAACGAGAAGGTCGGCGTGCTCCAAGCCACCTACATCCTCGACAAGTTGGGCCTCAAGAACGGCAGCAAGAAGGGGCCGTTCACCATCGAGCTGTTCGCCGGATCACCGGACGACAACAACACCCGCTACTTCTTCCAGGGCGCCATGAAGACGCTCCGGCCCTACCTCGACAGCAAGCAGCTGGTGGTACGGAGCGGGCAGATCCAGCTCAACCAGGTGACCACGCTGCGCTGGGACGGCGCGACCGCGCAGAAGCGCATGGACGACCTGCTGACCAAGGCGTACTCCTCGGCGCGCGTGGACGCCGTGCTGTCACCGTACGACGGGATCTCCATCGGCATCCTGTCCTCGCTGCGTTCCGGCGGATACGGGACGGCCGCGAAGCCCTACCCCGTCGTCACCGGGCAGGACGCCGAAGTGGCATCAGTGAAGTCGATCATCGCCGGCGATCAGACCCAGACCGTCTACAAGGACACCCGGGCGCTCGCCAAACAGGCCGTGCAGATGGCCGACGCCGTCCTGAACCACAAGACCCCCGAGGTCAACGACACCAAGACGTACGACAACGAGAAGAAGGTCGTGCCCTCCTTCCTGCTCAACCCCGTGAGCGTCGACAGGTCCAACTACCGGTCGGTGCTGGTGGATTCGGGATACATCAAAGCGAGCGCCCTGAAGTGAGTGCCCCTGCCCCGGAGGCGCCGGTCCTCCACATGCGCTCCATCGTCAAGACGTTCCCGGGGGTCCGGGCCCTGTCCGACGTCTCGCTCACCGTCGCAGCCGGTGAGGTCCACGCCGTGTGCGGAGAGAACGGCGCGGGCAAGTCGACCCTGATGAAGGTCCTCAGCGGCGTCCATCCGCACGGGAGTTACGAGGGCGACATCCTGTTCCAGGGCGAGCCGTGCGCCTTCAAGGACATCCGGGCGAGCGAGGCGCGCGGCATCGTCATCATCCACCAGGAGCTCGCGCTCATCCCCTACCTGTCGATCGCCGAGAACATCTTCCTCGGCAACGAGCACGCCACCCACGGGGTGATCAGCTGGAACGAGACGCTGAAGCAGGCCGCCCGGCTCCTGAAACGGGTGGGTCTGAACGAGCACCCGGGAACCAGAGTCGCGGACATCGGCGTGGGCAAGCAGCAGCTGGTGGAGATCGCGAAGGCCCTCTCCAAGAAAGTCGGACTGCTCATCCTGGACGAGCCGACAGCCGCCCTCAACGACGAGGACAGCTCCCATCTCCTGCGCATGATAACGGAGTTGAAGCAGCAAGGCATCACCTCGATCATCATCTCGCACAAACTCAACGAGATCGCCGCCGTCGCCGACTCGGTCACCGTCATCCGCGACGGGCGCACCATCGAAACCCTGGACGTGAGGGATCCCGCCACGACCGAGGACCGGATCATCCGGGCCATGGTGGGCCGCGATCTCGACCACCGCTTCCCCCAACGGACGCCGTACGGGGGCGATCCGGGCGCCCATCCGGCCCTCGAGGTGCGGCACTGGACCGTGCACCACCCCATCGACCAGCAGCGCAAGGTCGTCGACGACGTCACTCTGCGGGTGAACCGAGGTGAGATCGTCGGCATCGCGGGCCTGATGGGCGCCGGCCGCACCGAACTCGCGATGAGCGTGTTCGGCCGCTCCTACGGGCGGGGCATCAGCGGCACGGTGCACAAGGACGGCCGCGAGATCCGCACCCGGACCGTGCCCGAGGCGGTCGGCCACGGCATCGCGTATGTCACCGAGGACCGCAAACAGTACGGCCTGAACCTCATCGACAACATCGCCCGCAACATCACCAGCGTCGCCCTCGGCAAGGTGTCCCGGGGCCAAGTGGTCGACGAGCACGAGGAGCGCCGGGTCGCGGAGTCGTACCGCGGGTCCATGAACATCAAGGCGCCCACGGTCTTCGAGCAGGTGGGCCGGCTGTCCGGCGGCAACCAGCAGAAGGTCGTGCTCAGCAAATGGATCTTCGCGGATCCCGATGTGCTGATCCTCGACGAGCCGACCCGGGGCATCGACGTGGGTGCCAAGTACGAGATCTACACCGTCATCGACCAGCTCGCGGCTCAAGGCAAGGCCGTCGTCTTCATCTCCTCCGAACTCCCCGAACTGCTCGGCATGTGCGATCGCATCTACACGATGGCGGCCGGCCGGCTCACCGGTGAGATCGCGCGGGCGCAGGCGACCCAGGAAGTGCTGATGCGCCACATGACCACGAACAAGAGGTAGTCGCCATGGGTCCGGTCTCCACCGACACCCCCCGGAGCGCCCCCTCGGCGCCCGGCTCCCCGCGTCCGGCCCCCGGTGCGCTGCTGCTTGCCGCGGCGCGCCGCAACATGCGCCAGTACGGCATGCTGGTCGCGCTCGGCCTGATCGTCGTGCTGTTCCAGATCTGGACCGGCGGGGTGCTGCTCAAGCCGAACAACGTCACCAATCTGGTCCTCCAGAACAGTTACATCCTCGTCCTCGCCATCGGCATGATGATCGTCATCATCGCCGGCCACATCGACCTGTCGGTCGGCTCGCTCGCGGCCTTCGTCTCGGCGGCCTGTGCGGTCATGATGGTCGAACACCATGTGCCCTGGGTGCTCGCCCTGGCCGTGGCGCTGCTCATCGGGGCGCTCGCCGGCGCCTGGCAGGGCTTCTGGATCGCGTACGTCGGGATTCCGTCGTTCATCGTCACCCTGGCCGGGATGCTGCTCTTCCGCGGCGGCACCCAGATCCTGCTCGGTTCGCGCTCGCTCGGCCCGTTTCCCGACGGCTTCCAGAAGATATCCACGGGCTACCTCCCGGCGCTCGGGCCGGACACCAACTACCACAACCTGACCCTGCTGTTGGGCCTGGTCCTGATCGCCGTCGTGGTGGTCCAGGAGTCGCGGTCGCGGCGACGCCAGCGGGCGTACGCACTCGATGTGCTGCCCCGGGGCCTGTTCGTCGCCAAGCTGGTGGCGATGGTCGCCGCCGTACTCGCGTTCACGATGACGCTGGCCAGCTACCGGGGTGTGCCGGTGGTGCTGCTCCTGCTCGCGGCGCTGCTCATCGGCCTGGGCTTCGTGATGCGCAACGCGGTCGTCGGGCGCCATGTGTACGCGCTGGGCGGCAATCAGGCGGCGGCGAAACTGTCCGGCGTCAAGGACAAGCGGGTCACCTTCCTGGTCTTCGTCACCATGGGGGTGCTCGCGGCGCTGGCCGGTGTCGTCTTCGCAGCCCGTCTGAACGCGGGCACCCCCAACGCGGGCGTGAACTTCGAACTGGAGGCGATCGCCGCCTCGTTCATCGGCGGCGCCTCGATGAGCGGCGGCGTGGGCACGGTGTTCGGCGCCATCATCGGCGGCCTGGTCCTCGGCGTACTCAACAACGGCATGTCACTGGTCGGCGTCGGTTCGGACTACCAGCAGGTCATCAAGGGGCTCGTGCTCCTGGCCGCGGTGGGCTTCGACGTCTACAACAAGCGCAAGGTCGGTTCGTGAGTCCTTCCGATTACCCTCTCCTCGAAGGAGTCGCACCATGAGCACCAGCAGACGCACCGTACTGGCGGCAGGCGCCGCTGTCGGACTGGCCACGACTGCCCTGGGCGCCACCGCCGCCCACGCCGCAGCCCGCCCCTCCCCCTCCAGGAAGCACTTCGGCACCCTGGCCGACGGCACAGCGGTGGACGTCTGGAGCGTCGCCAACGGCGGTATCCGGCTCCAGGTCCTGTCCTACGGCGGCATCATCCACTCACTCGAAGTCCCGGACCCGGGCGGTCACTTGGCGAACATCGCGCTCGGCTTCGACAATCTGGCGGACTACGTCGACAAGAGCCCCTACTTCGGCGGGCTCATCGGAAGGTACGGCAACCGCATCGCCGCGGGCCGCTTCACTCTCGACGGCCACACGTATCAACTCCCGCTCAACGACGGGGCGAACAGCCTGCACGGCGGCACCCGGGGCTTCGACAAGCAGATGTGGCACGTGGAGCCGTTCACCCGCGGCTCGGACACCGGCCTCGTCCTGACCCGGACCTCGCCGGACGGTGAGATGGGCTACCCGGGCACCTTGCGGGTCCGCGTCACCTACACCCTGACCGCGCGCGGCGCCTGGCGGATCGACTACGAGGCGACGACCGACCGGCCGACCGTCGTCAACCTCACCAGCCACACCTACTTCAACTTGGCGGGCGAGGGCAGCGGTCCGGTGGAACACCACACCTTGGAAGTGGCGGCCTCACGCTTCACACCCGTCGACGCGGGCCTCATCCCGACCGGCGAACTGGCCCGGGTCGCGGGCACGCCCTTCGACTTCCGACGCGCCAAGCCGGTAGGACGCGACATCCGCGAGGGCCACCAGCAACTGGTCCGCGCCAAGGGCTTCGACCACAACTGGGTACTCGACAAGGGGATCACGTCCGCGCCGCGCCACGCCCTCACCCTCAGTGAACCGACCTCGGGCCGCGTGATGCGGATGTACACCACCGAGCCGGGCCTCCAGTTCTACAGCGGCAACTTCCTGGACGCCACGCTGGTGGGCACGTCGGGCCGCGCCTACCGGCAGGGCGACGCCCTGTGCCTGGAGGCCCAGCACTTCCCCGACTCCCCCAACCAGCCGTCGTTTCCGTCGACGGTGCTGCGCCCCGGCACGACGTACCGGACCTCGACGGTGCACTCCTTCTCGACGCGCTGAGCACAACCGTGCGCCCCGCCGGATTCCGGTGGGGCGCACGGTATTTGACGGCTAGTCAGCCCGCGAAGGCGAAGCCCGGCAGCCCTCGTCCCGCGCCCGGGAGCACCAGCACCGACCCCGCGAGGGGATGCGGGGCGCTCTGCCCGACGCGGGCGGTGGTGATGTACAGGTCGGTGAGGTCCGGGCCACCGAACGCGCAGGCGGTGGGGCAGCGCACGGGCAGGGGGACGGCCAAATCGAGGGTGCCGTCCGTCGCGTACCGCCGGACCGCGCCGCCGCCCCACAACGCCACCCAGACGCCGCCCTCGCCATCCACGGCGAGCCCGTCGGGATGTCCGGCGGTCGCGGGTATGGCGGCGAACGGCCGCCTGTCGTGGGCGAGTTGGCCGTCGAAGTCGAAGACGTCGATGCGTCCGGTCGGGGTGTCGATGTAGTACATGAGCCGGCTGTCCGGGCTCCAGCCGATGCCGTTGCTCACGCTCGCGTCGCCCAGGACCTCGGTCGCCGTGCCGTCCGGGGCGATCCGGGACAGTGAGCCGCCGCCCGGCGCCTCGTCGTACCGCATGGTGCCGGCCCACAGCGCCCCGTCGGGGGAGACTGCCGCGTCGTTGGCGCGCCGTCCCGCGACGGGGTCGCGCACCAGCCAGCTGAATCCGCCGTCGGGACCGTACAGTCCCACTCCGTCCCGCAGGTTGACGACCAGACCGCCACCGGCCCTCGGCTTCGCCGCGCCGACGTGCTGTTCGGTGGCCATGACGGTACGGCGGCCGTCACTGGTCGCGTAGGTGTGGATGCGGGAGGAGAGGATGTCGACCCAGATCAGCCGCCCGGTCGCGGGGTCCCAGGTGGGCCCCTCCCCCAGTACGGCCGCTTCGCGGACCGCGAGTTCCCATCTCATCGCATCCCCCGGTGGCCCAGGCGTTCGGACAGGTCCGCCGCGCCCTTCTGGGCGAGCTCGGCCAGCTCCACCTCCCGCCGCTCGCTCCACCTGACCATCGGCACGGAGACCGACAGCGCGGCGACGACCCGCCCCGCGCCGTCCCTGACCGGCGCGGCCACACAGCTCACGTCCGGATTGGACTCCTGGTGCTCGACGGCGACACCCCGGGCACGGATCCCGTCGAGAGCGGTGCGCAGGGCGGCGGGGTCGGTGATGCTGGCGGGGGTCATGGCGGCGAGTTCACGCCCGGACAGGCGCGCGTCGAGTTCGGCCTCGGGCAGCGCGGCGAGCAGCATTTTACCGACGGAGGTGCAGTGGGCGGGGAGCCTGCGGCCGGCGGCCGAGACCATGCGGACGGCGTGGGTGGAGTCGACCTTGGCGATGTAGATGACGTCGGCGTCCTCCAGGATCGCGACGTGGACGGTCTCGTCGCAGGTCTCGGCGACCTCGCGTGCCACCTGTTGCCCCTCGGCGGCGAGGTCGAGTTGTTCGGCGTAACGGCTGCCGAGCTGATAGGTGCGCACACCGAGGCGGTAGCGGCCGGGCTGCTCGGGCACGGGCGCGAGGTAGGAACGCGCGGACAGGGTGGTCAGCAGCTCATGGACGGTGGTGCGCGGCAGCCCCAGCCGACGTGTGACATCGGGCGCGGAGAGGCTGCCCTCGCTCTCCAGAAAGAGTTCGAGGACGTCCATCGCCCTGGTCACCGCGGGAACCAGTCGGCCCATGCTCGGCCACCCACCCTTCGTGTTCGAAACTACGATCATCGACCGACATGACGAACACAGGCTATCCACTGCGGTGTTGGCCCGGCAATGGCCCCGGTCGGGGATCCCCCGCCCGGCCCAGGCCCCGGCTTCGGCCCGGGACCCGGGCCGAAGCGGGTGGGTCGTGCCGCGGCGTGCCTGGCCGATGGCAAGAACCGCTGGATCACCAGCGGTCCACTGCGGCAGGCGGTGACGGAGGCCTTGGCAGCCGCCGGCCCCCGCCCCGCCGGCCCCTGACAGCCGACGCGACCACTCCGCACGACTACCCCTCGGCAAGCTGCCTGCGCACCTCGAAGTGGAAGCATCCGTATTCAAGTGCCCTGACATGTACGAGCACGACGTCAGGATCGTTGAACGCGTCGTCGAGGGCCGCGTCGAAGGCAGTCGCGGCGTCGGCCGGAATCTCCAGAAGGCGGCCGCCCGCGATATGGCCCCGGGCGTCATAGCGCCGCACGGTCCGCAGAGCGCCCGGCCGCGCGAGGGGGTAGACCTCACCCGGGGTGAACCCGTCGCAGGCACCGGCGTGAATGAAAACGGGACCCTGCTCGTCGTACGCGCCCGGATCCACGCCACTCATGGCGGCCCAGCGGCGCAACGGGGCGTACGAAACAAGGGCGATCCGCTCGCCGGGTGTGATGGGCCGCAGGCAGCAGCGCAGTGGAGAGCCCTCGTCGTCGCTGGTCGCCAGGTACGGGGCGCAGGGACGGCCCGCGTCGTCGACGGACCGCAGTTCCTTCAGGACGGCTGCGTCAACGGGGAGCACGGTGTATTTGGTCATGTGCCCAGGCTGGATCGGCGCATGGGCTGTCGCTGGCGGGAACCGGACGTCACCTTGGTGTGTGCGCCCGCGCGCACCCCGAGTGGCCCCTGCGGGCGTCAGCCCCTCGCGCTGCGCCTTACGCGCTTTTTTGCAAGCATGAGAGGTGTGTCGGCTCACCCGTTGATCAGCTTCGGTCACAGCACGACGACTCGCGATCAGCTGGCCGCCCTGCTCCTGGGCGCGGGGATCGAGTCCGTGGTGGACGTCCGTACCGCGCCCGGCAGTCGGCGCAACCCCGACGTGATGCGCGAGGAACTGGCTCGATGGCTGCCGGGATATGGCGTCGAGTACCGGTGGGATAAAGACCTGGGCGGTTTCCGCACCGCCTCCCCCGATTCACCTGACGTGGTGTGGCGCAACGAATCCTTCCGGGGGTACGCGGGCTACACGCGTGACCCTCGTTTCCTCAGCGCGATGGACGATCTCCTGCCGCAGGCCGCCCTGCGCCGGACGGCTGTCATGTGCAGCGAGGCCGTCTGGTGGCGCTGCCACCGCAGGATCATCGCGGACTTCACGGTGCTGGCCCGAGGCGTACCGGTTCTCCACCTGATGCCCGATGGCAGGCTCACCCCGCATCGGCCGACCGCCGGCGTGCGCCTGCGCGACGACGGCCTCCTCGTCTACGACGACACGGCCGGAGCGGCTTCTGCCTGACGAACCGGTGTGCTCCCTTCTCATCCCCTGCTTGCCCTGCTTGCGCGACGCCACCCGGATCGGCTGGTACGGCGGGTTTACCGGAAGGATCAGGAGGCGACGTTCTCTGGCACCTCCACGCCCCTCGCGGTGACCAGACGCGCCGTACCGTCGACCAGCCGGTAGGACAGGCCCACCACCGCGGTACTGCCCGCGGCCACCGCGTCCGAGAGAACCCTGGAACGGTCGAACAACAGGTCCACGGTGTGCCGTATGTGCTCGGCGATGAACTCCTCGTCCTGCGTGTGGCCCGCCGCATGCGAGGCCAGCACGCTGGGAGTGACCCGCTCGATGACATCACGGACGTACCCGACGGCCGTCGTGCCGTCCTGGACGGCGGCGCGGGCGGCCGCCACAGCGCCGCACGCGTCGTGACCGAGCACCACGACCAAGGGACACCCGAGCACGCTCACGCCGTACTCGACACTCCCCAGCACCTCCGGGCCCATGACGTGCCCGGCCGTGCGCACCACGAACAAGTCCCCGAGGCCCCGGTCGAAGATGATCTCGGCGGCCAGCCTGGAATCGGAGCATCCGAAGAGGACGGCGAACGGATTCTGGCCGGGTGCGACCTCGGTACGACGAGCGGCACCCTGATTGGGATGCTCGGGCAGGCCGGTCAGAAACCGCTGGTTGCCGGCCAGCAGCATCTCGAGCGCGGCCCGGGGTGTTGGTGTCTGCACGTGGGTCATGACACGCAGGCTATCGTCCGCCGCAGCAGACTGGATGGTCGAGCCCGTCGGGACAGGATGGTGGAGCCCGGTCGGCAGTGCGTTGAGGGCGCCAAGGAGTCAGTACGTACTCGGCCAGTCAGGCGACGCGACACGCCTCGACACGGGCGTGGTGGTTCGACGGGTGGCTCGGTGAGCATCGGCGAGGCCGGCCTCCGCGGGGCACCGGTCAACCGCTGATGGTGGCGAGTCCGGCGATGCCCGCGGCGTACATGACTACGACGGCGAGGCTGTCGATTCCCATCCGCAGATACTGGCGTCGGGGCCTGAAGATGAGTCCGGCTACGTAGACGCTGGTAAGGACGGCGCCCAGGGCGGTGAGGTAGATGTCGGTGTGGTGGGCGGCGGGCAGAACCGGCTTGCCCGAGATCAGGGTGGCCAGCAGGAACAGAACCGGAAGGAAGGCGTTGCCGCCGAAGATGTCGCTGATGGCCAGTTGGTAGTCACCCAGTTTCGTCGAGGTCAGGCCGGTGCTGACCTCCGGCAGGGAGGTGGCCGCGGCCAGCACGGTGGCACCGAACAGAATCCCGGACAGGCCCTGCCGGCCGAAGAACTCCTCGCCGCTGCGTTCGATGACCACGCCGGCGACCAGTGTCGCCAGGGCGGCGGCGGCGAAGACGAGAGCGGCGCGAGTGGTGCCGACGCCCTTGGCGGTGGCGGACTTCTCCTTCTTTCCCTTGGAGTGGCCGCGCGGCTCCGGCTGGGCGTCCGGGGCGTCGCCGCCCGCGTGCCACGGCAGGCTCTTGCCCGCCCGGTTCGCCAGCAGCAGCCCGACGATCCACAGCGCGCCGATGGCCAAGGAGGCGGGGTCGAGACGGGCGAACGACAAGTCGCCGGGCAACTGAGTGCCCATCACGACAACGGCCAGCACGACGATCACCAGGACACCCTCAAGGACCAGGACCAGACTGGCCGCGAGCCGGGTCAGCGGGGCGCGAGGGCGTACTCCGGCAGCGTCGAGCACCACCAGGACCACGGTTTGTAGCGCGATACCGCCCAGGATGTTGCCGACCGCGACATCGAGCTGCCCGCTCATGGCGGCGCTCACGGTAATGGCGATCTCCGGGAGGTTCGTCGCGATGGCCAAGAGGATCAGCCCGCCCAACGCGCTGCCCAGGCGCAGCCGTTCGGACAGCACATCCGTCGTGTCGGACAGCTTGATGCCCGCGTACCAGATCACCGCCGCACTCGCGAGGAACAGCACCAGCAGCAACGGCGAACTCAAAGATCCCATGGCTCGACCCGTACCCGCAGCCACGAGTCCCATCACACCCGCATACACGGGACTTGACCGTGCCGGCGGCGGCGTGCTTTACGGGGTGCGAGGACCGTGCCAGTCCAGGCACAGCACGGTGGCGTCGTCCTGCACCTGGCCGTCGCAGGCGTCGCTGACCGCCGCGACCATGGTCCGCACGACCTCACGCGGATGCTCCGTGGCGGTGTCGCGCATGAGACCGCGCAAGTCGACGCTTGCCGCTTGACGTTCCTGCATGCCATCGGTGAGGAGTATGAGGCGGTCACCGGGACGCAGATCCAGGTCCTGTACGTCAAAAGCGCCCTGCACCGGAACACCGAAGGGGAGGTTGACGTGCAGTTTGACTTCCTCGACCGCGCCGTCGCGCAACCGCAGCGGCCAGACGTGGCCTGCGTTGACGAGCTGGGCTCTGCTCTCGTCCAGGGCTATGCGCAGCAGCTGACCGGTGGCGAAGGTGCGGCGACCGTGTTCGAGCAGGGCCAGGTGTGTCCGGCGGGCCTGTTCAGCGAGATCCAAGCCGGCGCGGCGGGCGCCGCGGGAGGCGTTGACCAGGAGGGTGGCCATGAGAGAGGCGTCGACGTCGTGGCCCATGGCATCGGTGATGGACAGGTGCAGCGTGTTCTCATCGAGGCTGTAGTCGTAGGTGTCACCCGCGATGTCGGAGGCGGGGACCAGGGCGCCGGCGAGGGAGAATTCGGCGGACTCGCACGAGGGCGCCGACGGCAGGAGCTGGCGCTGGATCTCCGCGGCCAGGGTGACGGAGGCGGTGCGGTTCCCCCAGTGATACAGGTCGGTGAAGCGGCGATCGGTGACGATGATGTAGGCGAGCGCGTGCGCGACCTCTTCGACCTGGTCCAGGACGTCCTGGGTGACGTGGTCCAGGCGTACCTCCAGCACCCCTATCGCGTCGCCGCGGTTGGAGACCGGCGCGAACACCCGCTGCTCACGGGCACCGTTCGCCACCGCCACCACCTTCTGGGTGCGCAGGACCTCGTTGTAGACGCTGCCGTCCAGAGGAACCCTGTCGGCGCCACGTTCCTGAGGTGCCGTTCCCTCCTCGTTGACTCGCAGCAGGCGCCTGCCGACAACGTCGACGAACAGGAACGACACATAGCGCGCGCCGAACCGCTCCCGCAGATTCTGCGCTACGACATCGAGCGAGCGCACGGGCGCCGCGGCCTCCGCCGCTGCCAGCACGTCGCCAAGTCCGATCCGATCACGCTCCACAGCGACCTCCCTGAGTTCAGGCCAATCTCCTTCCCCTCACCGCCCCGGGCATCACAGTCTCTCCACATGCCGAAGGCCACACCGGCTCGACGCGGAGACTGATCACCAGCTCGCGCGCGGCCACCGCCTGGCGTCCGGCGCTGCGGTTCCGGCCCCGGCTCCTGGTGTGACGTGTCAGCGGCTTCTCTGTGACGTGTCCTCGGGTGTTTTCCGCCCGGGGCCGTGAACATCGATGAGTATGAAAGGCAACGAGCAGGCGCCCAGGGACCACCGTCTGGCCTGGGAGGACGATCAGGACTTCGCCGACGCGAACCGCGGTCTTCTGGGCCGGCTCGAGCCCGGCAGGGTGACCGACACGGACGGAGGCTTGGTCTGGGACGCCGACGCCTACGGCTTCCTGGACGATGGCTGTCCGCCCACCGTGCACCCTTCACTGTGGCGGCAGAGCCGCCTGGTGGCGCGGCAGGGGCTGTACGAGGTGGTCCCCGGGATCTATCAGGTGCGCGGCCTCGACCTGTCGAACATCTCCTTCGTGGAGGGCGAACGCGGCGTCATCGTCGTCGACCCGCTGATCAGCGCGGAGGTCGCGGCCGCCGCGCTGGCCCTGTACCGCGAGCACCGCGGCGAGCGGCCAGTGACAGCGGTGATCTACACGCACTCCCACGTGGACCACTTCGGCGGAGTGCGTGGCGTCGTCGACGCGGCCCAAGTGGCGGCCGGGCGGGTGCCGGTCATCGCGCCGGTCGGATTCCTCGAACACGCGGCGAGCGAGAACGTCTTCACCGGTACGGCCATGGCGCGCCGGGCCAGTTACATGTACGGGGCGTCGCTGCCCAAGGGGCCCGCCGGACAGATCGGGTGCGGTCTGGGGCAGACCACGTCCACCGGCAGCGTCGGCTTGATCGCACCCACCCTGGACGTCACCCGCACCGGTCAGGAGGAGACCATCGACGGGGTGCGCATCGTTTTCCAGCTCACTCCGGGCACCGAGGCTCCGGCGGAGATGAACTTCCACTTCCCCTGCGGGTGCTGTGCGCCGCCGAGAACGCCTGCCACACCCTGCACAACGTCCTCACCCTGCGCGGCGCCCTGGTCCGTGACCCGAGCGCGTGGGCCCGCTACCTGACCGAGACGATCCGGTTGTTCGCCACGGACACCGACGTCGTCTTCGGCTCCCACCACTGGCCGACCTGGGGACAGGAACGCGCCGTCCGCTTCCTCGAGGAGCAGCGCGACGCCTACGCGTACCTGCACGACCAGTCCGTACGGCTGATCAACGCCGGGCACACGGGCGCGGAGATCGCCGAAGTGCTGCGTTTCCCTCCCGGCCTGGAGCGCGCCTGGCACGCCCGGGGCTACTACGGCTCGTTGAGTCACAACGCCAAGGCGGTCTACCAGCGGTACATGGGCTGGTTCGACGGTAACCCCGCCCACCTGTGGCAGCACCCGCCGACGGAGGCCGCCCGCCGGTACGTGGAGTTCATGGGCGGCGCCGACGCTGTCGTCGCCAAGGCGCGTGCGTCCTACGACGCGGGGGATCTGCGGTGGGTCGCGGAAGTGCTGGGCCACGTCCTGTTCGCCGAACCCGAACACGCCAAGGCGCGCGCTCTTCAGGCCGAGACGTTCGAGCGGATCGGGCAGGGCTCCGAGTGCGGCCCGTGGCGCAACTTCTACCTCATGGGCGCCGCCGAGCTGCGAGAGGGCATCCTCGGTACCCCGACGCGTTCGGCGCCGGACATCCTGGCGGCGCTCACCGTCGAGCAGATCTTCCAGTCGATGGCGGTACGGCTGAACGGGCCGCGCGCCGCCGGGGCCGGACGGCTGGTGCTGCGCTGGGAGTTCACCGACACCGGTGAGAACTGGACCCTGCTGCTGTCCAACGGCGCGCTGACCCCCATGCGGGGTGACGCACCGCGCGGCGAACGGCCCGTCGCCACCTTGCGGTTGGCGCGTACCACCCTCGATGCGGTCCTGGGTGGCCGCACGACGTTCGCCGCCGAGATCGCGGGCGGCGGGGTGGCGCTCGACGGCGACGCTCAGGCGCTGCTGACCTTCGCGGGACTACTGGACGCGCCCGATCCCGACTTCGCGATCGTCACCCCGTAGCGTCGGCGGCTCGCACGGACAGGGCCGCGAGTGCCAGTGCCGTGTCCCTTGGTGAGCCGAGGTCGAGGCCGGTCAATTCCTGGATCCGGGTGAGCCGGTTGTCCACCGAATTGGGGTGGAGGCGCAGCACGCGCGCGGTGGCCCGGCGGTCCTGTCGCCGACCCAGGTGGATGCGGAGGGTCTGGAGGAGTTCGGGGCGGCCGTCCAGCGGGGTGAGGAGGGCCGCGATCCCGTCGCTCGCGTCGCTCGGCCGGGACAAGTGGTACTCCAGCAGGACGTCGTCGAGCCGGTGCAGGCCTGCCGGCCGGCCGCACGCCCGGGCCACGCGGACCACCTCCGTCACTCGACGGCCGACCGCCGGAATGTCCCGCGCCGACTGTGCCCGGGCACAGGCCAGCCGTACCTCCGGGCCCACCGCCTCGCGCAGTGCGTCGAGAAGCCGCGGGGGTGCTTCGCCGCATCCGGGGACGACGACATGGCCGCCCCCGCCATCCAGCAGAGCGAGGGTTTCGGCGCCGAACGCCCGGTCGAGTGCGGTCTGGACTCGACGAAGCAAACGCCGTACCGCCACCGGCGAGCGCTCACCGGAGGGCGTCGGCTCCGTGAAGTGCGTGTACAGCACCAGCGTGGGCCCGGCCACCACGGGGTCGTCCGGATGCCTGGCTCCCTCGAGCAGGGCACGGGCGCGAGAACGGCGCTGCTCCTGCCGTTCCGCGACGAGAGCGGCCTGCTCATCGAGGTAGCTCTCGGTTACGGCGCCCACGACTCGGTCCTCCGCGGTGAACAGCGCCTCGGCCAGCTCGGCCAGGGCGTCCTGCTCCTCGGGGGCGGCAGCCTCCCGCAACACCCGCCACAGCTCCCGCACGCCCAGGCCGTACGTGCGCAGCAGCAGATGCAGCGGCATGCCCTCTTCGGCGCGCTGGGCGGCACGCTCCTGGAAGTGCTCCAGCGCGTCCGGGGCCGCTCCCCCGTCGGTGCCACGCAGGAACGACCGCATCGCGTGCCGGGCCGTCGCCGCGATCTCCACGTCTTTGACGTCGGCGGGCAAGCCGGAGTACCCGCGCAGTTGCTCGAACACCTCACGCGCCATGCGCCGGGCCAGTTCGTTCACCTTCGGCTCGCAGCGGGCGGCCAGCGCCACCGCGGCCGGGGAGAGGCCGGCCAACCGTCCGTGGTCGCGCGGATCTTCTCGCACCGTGGTCCACCTCGCCGCCGACTGTGAACGGTCACCGTACCCGCCGTACACGACCGTGACCCCGCCGGGTGTCGTCGCGGCCCTTTCCGCCATGACACGACACAGCCCCTGACAGGTCCGCGCACGGCTCCGGTTGGCGAACCACGTGAGTCCTGCCGGCCTTCACGCTGGTCAATCACGGCAAAACACCCGCGCGAGCCTCAGCACTCAAGTTGTCCGTTGTGCCCGATGCCATTTAGATACGAGGCATGTCGCAGCCCGGGACGCTCATCCTGATCATGGCCATCGCCGTCCTTGCGCCCCTGCTCGCCTACGGCCTCCGCCGCCGGCTCTCGGTCCCGCTGGTCATCTTCGAGATCGCGCTGGGCATCCTGATCGGCCCTGACGTCCTCGGCTGGGCCCATCACGACCAGGTCATCGACACCCTGTCGGACCTCGGTCTGACCATGCTGATCTTCCTCGCCGGGTATGAGCTCGACTTCGCGGCGGTCCGCGGTGACACCCTGCGCCGCTCGATCAGCGCATGGGTGATCTCCCTGGGCGTCGGGCTCGGCATCGCCTTTGCCCTCACCGGCGGTACCGCCGCCAAGAGCTTCGTCATCGGCACCGCGCTCACCAGTACGGCGCTCGGCACCGTCCTGCCGATCCTGCGCGACTCCGGCGACCTGCACAGCCGGTTCGGCACGACAGTCCTCGCCTTCGGCGCCGTAGGAGAGTTCGGCCCCGTCATCGCCATGGCTCTGCTCCTCAGCGGCCGAAAGCCCGGGGCATCCACCGCACTGCTCCTGGCCTTCGCCGCCGTCACCGCGGGCGCCGTCTTCTGGGCCCTGCGGCCCCGCCCGCCCTGGTTCTCCCACATCATCGACAAGACCCTGCACAGCAGCGGCCAGTTCGCCGTCCGCTACGTGATGCTCGTGCTCGCCGCCATGCTCGGCCTGTCCCATGCCTTCGGTCTCGACACCTTGCTCGGCGCCTTCGCCGCAGGGGTGATCACCCGCCTGATCCTGCGCAGCGCCGCGCCCGGCAGCAGCACGGAGGTGCTGGGCAAGATCGAGGCGATGGGCTTTGGCTTCCTCGTACCGCTGTTCTTCATCGTCACCGGAATCGACTTCAATCTCGACGCCCTCCTCGACGACGGCCGCCCTCTCGCCCTTCTGCTCGCCTTCCTCCTCCTCTTCCTGCTGGTCCGTGGCACGCCCCTCTACCTACTGGCCCCGCGCGACCTGTCCCGCAGGGACCGCACCGCCCTGCTCCTGCACGGCTCCACCTGCCTTCCCCTCGTCGTCGCCATCACCACACTCGGCCTTGACAACAAAACCATCACCACCGGCGAAGCCGCCGCCCTGGTCGGCGCGGCCATGGTGTCCGTCCTCGTCTTCCCGCTCCTGGCCCTCAGGCTCCGCGCCGGCCAAGCCATGTCGCACCCGTTCGCGTCCCGGCCGCGGCCGGGCGCGAGCGAGGAACCCTGGTGACGCTGTGATCGGCCGTTGCGGCCGCCGAGCCCCTGGGCCGCGGGAGGGGCGGTGCGTGCCGGTCGCGGTGAGAGGGGAGCCCCGACCGTCCGGCTTCCAGGACGAAGCACCGCGCGTACGTTTGCGATGGCCCGATGGGGACATACGCACGAGCAGCGTGTCCGGCGGGCGCGTGGCGGAATTTCACCTGACGGGCGCGGCGCACGCTTCGACCGTGCGGCAATCGACGTGAACAGGCATGGATTCCTCAGCAGGGGCATATTGGGTGGAGACCGCTCGGGGAGCGCCTGTTGACGAGAGCGATGAGCCCCTGAAGGGGACGTGCACCTGCTCAGTGGGAGAGACGGCCACATGGACCGTGCGGGATCTTCGGACAGCGATTCCCTGCACGCTGTCGCCCGGCAGGTGTCCGAAGCGGCAGAGGCGTTGGTCATGGCCTGGAACGGGGCGGCGCAGACGGCGGTCCCCCGCCTCTCCGCCCTCCAACTGGAGGCTCTGTCGGTCGCCCGCCGGTATCCGGGCATCAATCTCACCGGCCTCGCCGAACGCATCGGGGCCACGTCTCCCGCGGCCAGCAGGCTGTGCGACAGGCTGGAGGCGGCGGGGCTCCTCGACCGCCGGCGCACCTCGGCCAACCGCCGCGAGATCGAGCTGACGCTCACGGCGTCCGGCCGGGAAATGCTGGAGGTCTTGTCCGAACGCCGCCTCACGGCGATCAGCGACATTCTCCAGCGGGTGACCGTGGCGCAACGAGGAGCGCTCCTCGCGGGGCTGCGGGCCTTCACGGAAGCCGTGGAGGCCGAGGAGGCCGCGGTTCCCGAGCCCTGAACCCAGGCCTGACGCTCAATTCGCCGACGGTTGCTTTCCTCGCCAGTCCAGACAGACGACCGCCGCGTCGGCGGCGAGTTCCTCGCCCCCGTGGTACTGCATAAGCCCGTCCACCACGGCCCGCGCCGTTTCATGGGTCGAACCACCGCGAGCGGCGGCGATGGTCTCCCGCAGCGCCTGTTCGCCGAAGGGATCGCTGCCGGCGTTCTGGGCGGCGTGGACGCCACTGCTGACAATGATCAACCGGTCGCCGGGGTCGAGGGAGAACCGCTCCACGCGGTACTGGGTCTCTTCGAACATGCCGAGCGGGAGCTGGGCGTCGAGCTGGACGCGTTCCACAACGCCACTGCGCATGCGGAACAGTTGAGGAGATCCGGCGTCCACGACATCCGTCCGGCCGGTCGCCAGCTCGATGCGCAGCAGCAGGGTGGGGGCCGACACCCTGCCCACGTACTCACCGTAGACCGCCTGGTCGGCGAGGCATGCCTGGTCCTCGAGGGACATGCCGGCGCGGCGTGCGTTGCGCAGGGCGTTGACCGCGAGGTTGGTCAGAAGGGCCGCCTGGATGCCCTGGCCCTGGCCGTCGGTGACCGTGATGGTGAGCGCGTCGTCGGTGACGCTCCAGTCGAAGTTGTCACCGCCCACGGCGTAGGCCGGCTCCAGGTGGGCGCCGAGAGTGAACTCCTCCCGCGCGAAACCGCGCCCCGGCAGGAGCTGCCACTGCATCTCGGCGGCGAGCGTGAGGCGTCGCCGACGGCGCGCCTGGAGGTAGAGGTCGGTGTCGCGCTCCGCGACCAGCAGCTCGTGTCCCAGGGCGGTGGCGAAGGCCGCGAGATCCAGCACGCCCGAAGCGCCCTGGATCGCCGACTCGGGCAGGCGGATGGAGACAATGCCCAGCCGGTCGCCTCGTACCGTGATCGGTACATGCACCAGCACCATGTCCGGCTCTTCGGTGACTTCGACAACGGGTGCTTCGGCGGTGAAGGCGCGGCCGGCGGCGCTGCCGTCCCGGATGGTTGCCGCCTCGCCGGTGTGGGGCAGGTGGGTCACGGGCTGGAGGACGGTCAGACCGTAGTCTGCCAGCAGCAGCGTCACGTTCCTGGCTTGTACGTACTGGGCCAGCAGCGAGCGCGTCGTGGCCAGCAGGGCCGTCGGGGGCGCCTGGCGAAGGGCGTTTTCCGCGAGGCCGAGCCAGCCTGCCGGGTGCCTGTTCATGGCCTTCTTTCCCGTACACGAGCGAGCCTCGCCCCGGGCGGGCCGGACCATCGCTGTGTGTTCATCGACCGCACCCCATCTTCCTCACTTCCCGGCGGGAGTCCACCGGTCAGGAACGTCCATGGGGAGTGTTGCCGCCCGGCAATCGTATCCGGCGGCCGATGTCGGCGACGGGCGGACGGCGCGGGGCCCGGTCCGGCGGGTTCCGCGGACCCGGGCGCACGATGGCCCGCCCGCTTCACCGCGGCGTTCCGTGCGGTGGTCTCGGTATACGGATGGCCAGGGCGAGGGTGTCGTCGGGGTGCAGGACGACGGTGTGCATCTCGGCGGCGATCGCGGCCGGGATCGCGGCGAGTGGCTTCTCGGCGTGCCTGCGTGCCGACGCGACGAGCCGTTCTTCGCCTTCGAGCGGGTTTCGACGGCTCTCGGTGAGGCCGTCGGTGTACAGGATGAGCAGATCGCCCGGGTCCAGCCGGGTCCGCAGGACCCGTTCGCTGCCGGGCATGGGGAAGCCGACGCCTCTGCCGGGTACTTGCAGGTAGCGGGCGCTGCCCCCGGCTTGGAGCAGCAGAGCCGGCGGGTGGCTTCCGTTGGCCAGCTGCACCTCGCCGGTGGCGGGGTGGATCCGGGCGAGGAGCGCTGTTGCCATCAGGGCCGGGTCCAGTGGCGTGAGCAGGTCGTGGGCGCGCCCCAGGATGGATTGCAGCGGATGTCCCTCGAGCGCGAGGGTACGGACCGCGTGCGTGACGTCGAGGGCGCTTCTGGTGCTGCGCACCCCGTGGCCGAGCGCGTCGACGATGGTGACGTGGAGTGTTCCGTCCGCCAGGGTGAACCAGTCGTAGAGGTCTCCCCCGGTGGGGGCGTGCGGGTCGGCCGGCTCGTAGTGGACGGCCAGTTCCAGGCCCTCGACTCGCAGGGGCGCGGGCCGCAGCGCGTCTTCGAGTTCCTTCAGCATGGACCCGTGTGCTTGGCGCAACTGCTCGTCGCGTTCCTCGAGTTGGACGTAGAGGGCGAGGACGCCGCCGTTGGTTTCGGCCAGTTCGTGCTTGAGGCGGCGGTGCTCGGCCATGAGGACGTCGGCGTGGGCGAGGGTCGCGCGCAGTTCCTCATCCAGCGCCTCCGCCTCGCTCTGCGGGGCGCTGCCCGGCTGGGGGCGGCCGAGGCGCTGGGGCGCGCCCTCCTTGGCCAGCGGGACGCGCCAGGTCACGGACGTCGCCGGCGTCGTGGGGGCGGGGGGCAGGGGCAGGTCCGTGGCGATGAGCGGGCCGAGGGTGTGGGGCGCGGTGAGGGTGGCGGCCATGACAGGCGTCCCGCCGTCCCGGTCCGTCTCGACGTCGGTGACGAAGGTGACGGTTCGCCGGGCGGCGAACTCCGGTGCGGCCACGTCGGCGACCGACAGCACGAGGCGGGAGCGGACCTCGGCGGGCAGTCCGTAGCGTTGCGCGGCGCGGCGCACCGCCCTGCGCAGGGCGGGCAGCGCGCTGAAGGTGCCGTTCATGGGTGCCTCGGGAGGGGCCTGACGGCGAGGACCGTCGCGTCGTCGCGGGAGCTGCGGTAGTTGTGCGTCACCCAGGCGGTGAGCAGCTGCGGGGGCAGGCGCAGCGTGAACAGGGAGGGGGCGTGGGTCCAGCGGGCGTCGATGCCGTCGGTGTGCAGGACGGCCGTGGTGCCCGCCGGCAGCGGAATGGCGTGGGTCTGGGGCGTGGGCATGCGCCATCCCACGACGCCTGGCTGTCCGGTCAGCCGGTGGTGGACGCCTTCGTGGGACAGGGCCACGGCGCGGATGTTGCCGATCCCGCAGTACAGGGCGCGTTCGCCCTCCAGGCGCAGAGCGGCGACGGCGGCGCCGCGGGTGTGGCGCAGGGCTCGGTGCAAGGTGGCGAGGATGTCGGGCAGCGGGCGCGCGGCGGCGGCCCGGAAGGTACGCAGTGCGCCCTGGGCGGCTTCGGCGGCTTCGGGCCCGTGGCCCAGGCCGTCGATGGCCACCGCGGTACGGGTGCTGCCGTTGTCGATCACCGCGCCGGCGTCTCCGCAGTGCTCCTCGCCGTCGGCGGGCAGACACACCAGGGCAGTGCTCTGGCGGGCTTCGGCCGGGTCATCGGGACGGGTGAGGCGCGCGCACGCGAAGGTGCCCGTCCCGACCTGGGTACGGATCGTGAAGTCGCTCGCGATGCGGCTGACCGCGCCGAGCCCCGCTCCCAGGGTGCCCACGGTGGTGTATCCGTCGGTCAGGCAGCGTTCCAGTTCGGGCATGCCCGGGCCCCGGTCCACGGCCAGGATCTCCACGCCGCGGCCCAGCGCGAGGGGCTGGATGTACAGGGCCCCGTCCCTGGCGTGCTTGTCGATGTTGCTGGCCAGCTCGGAGGCGAGCACCGCCGCCTGGTCCGGGAGCGCGCCGGGCAGCCCGCACCGCTCGCCGAGCGAGCGGGCGGCGGCGGCCGCCATGTGCACCGCGCTGTGGTGGTCGATACGGACATGGGCTGCGGCGGTGGGAGGCGGTGTCATTGGTCGGTCCACCGGGCGACGATCACGGTCGTGCCTTTCCCCACCTCGGTACGCACCTCGAAGTCGTGCATGAGCCGACGCGCGCCACCCAGTCCGTGGCCAAGTCCCGCGCCGGTGGTGAATCCGTCGGCGAGCGCGGCGTCGAGGTCGGGGATGCCGGGGCCGTCGTCGCTTATGGTCAGGCGCAGTCCTGTACCGTCGGCCCGGCTGAGGTGTTCGATGGTGAGGGTCCCGCCCCCGCCGTGGATATAGGCGTTGCGTGCCAGTTCGCTTGCGGCCGTCACGACGCGGGTCTGGTCGATGATGCCGAAGCCCGCTCTCACTGTGGCCGCGCGCACGGCGTGCCGGACCGCCAGCAGATCCTCTTCCGTGCTCAGCACCTGGAGTTCGGGCGCCGGGTTCTGCTCCCGCGTCCGCACAGGGGCGGCCGCGGTGGTGCGGTCAGCGAGTTGGGTCATGGTCCGCCCCTCCCGGGGGCTGCTGGTGCCATCCGAGTGCCGCCATGCCCTGTTCCGCGTTCAGAGCTGTTTCGACCCCGTCGAGTTCCAGTCCCAGTTCGACCAGGGTGATGGCCACGGCGGGCCGCAGTCCGGCCACGATGACCCGGGCTCCCAACAGGCGTGCCATGGAGGTCATCTCCATCAGCACGCGCGCCACGAAGGAGTCGATCATCTCAAGCCGTGAGATGTCGATCAGGACACCGCGTGCCTCCTCCTCGGATATGCGGTGCGTGAGTTCGTCGGTGAAGGCCAGAGCGGACTTGTCGTCGAGTTCGTTGAGCAGCCCGGTGATCAGGACGTCGCCCAGACGCAGGATCGGGACCCCGCCCGTCCGCTGCTCCCTCACCGACGCACCACCGCCTGACGGACAGGATCCGACGTCAGTTTGATCGCCTCGGACAGGGCGTCGGCCAGGCTTGCACGCGTGAGGATCTTCGACAGGTCGATGCCGAGTTGCGCGATGGTCTGCGCGATCGGCGGCCGGATGCCGCTGATGACACAGTCCGCGCCCATCAGACGCACCGCGTTGACGGTCTGCATCAGGTGCTGGGCCACCGCGGTGTCCACGGTGGGAACCCCGGTGATGTCGATGATCGCGACCTGCGCCTCGTGTTCCTGGATCGCCTGTAGCAGGTTCTCCATCACGACTTGCGTACGCGCGGTGTCGAGGGTGCCGATGAGCGGCACGGCCAGGACATGCCGCCACAGGCGCACCACCGGCGTCGACAGTTCAAGGAGCTGCCGGCTCTGCCGGCGGATGATCTCTTCCCGGCCCTCGACATAGGTGTCGAACGACAGCGCCCCGGCCGCGTCCAGCAGCCGGTTGACCAGCAGGACGGCCGCGAACAGCTCGGCCGCGTCATCGCTCGCGCCCTGAACCGACTCCAGCACGGCCTCCTTGAGGGCCAGGACGGCCAGCGACGTCGCGGTCGGCGTCGCGCCGCCCCGGGCCCGCCGCAGCGAGAGGTCGATCACCGACCGGCGCAACTCCTCGTGCGCGTTCACCACTTGGGCCACGGGAAGGGCGGTGTCCAGCCCCGCGACGAGGGCGGTGACGAGCGCGTCGGCCTCTTCACGCAGTTCGCGCTCGCCGATACCCGCTCTCAACTCGTCCTGGGCCAGCTGCAGCTCCACCCATCGGTCGGCTACCGTGTCGGCGTTCGCCCGCAACGCCTTCCCCACACGTCGGCGTACCGCGGTCTCGCTGATACCCACCCGGATCCCTTTCGTCAGCCTGCCTGTGGGGAGGGACGCTCAGGCTCTTGAGCCGGATACGCGTCGCCCGCCAACTGTTGTCGTGTGGCAAATATACGCACGGGTGAAGCGAACGGGAAAGGCCCGCCCTCCCACGACTCGACAAAGGCCTTGGCCGCCGCCGGAAATCCCCATCCCCGGGGGCGCCGGACAGGGCGGCGCGGCCGGGCGTCGGCGCTCGCCACGGGGGACGCCGGGCCGTGTCATCATCCGCGCATGGAACTCGTCGCGCCGGAACCGGCCGCCAACCGCAGCCGCACGCCCAAGGAGAAGGGCGACCCGGCGCGACGAAGACGTACGGCCAATCACCCCGGGACCGCCCCTTCGAACAGTTTCCCCTAGGCAACACTTGCCATTTGACAACAATGATGCGGAGCCGCACTCTAGACGCGGCCGCGGTCGCACGTGCGCCCCGAGCCGCCGTGGAGGACTGACAACTGTGAAACTGATGGGCGTGGGCCTGTGCGGCGGCGTCAAGCAGTGCCCGCCGATTCGCCGCGTACGTGCCGGGTGGCGTCTCGGGTGGCGTCCTTCTCGCGCAGCACCGCCGACCGGAAGCAGGCGAGCCCTTGCGCGAAGGCAGACCGCTCGGCAGGCGTCATCCCGGCTACCACCTCGGCCAGCGAGGCCTCACGGCGCGCCCTCAGGTCCTTGAGGTAGCGCGTCCCCTTGCCGGACAGGCGCAGTTCGACCTCCCGTCGGCTGGCCGAACTGGGCGTTCGCTCGATGAAGTCGAGCGCATGGAGACGGTCGCACATGCGGCTGACCGACGAGGGGGCCGAACCCAGCTCTTCGCCGAGGGCGCGCAGATTGATGCCGTCGTTGTCCGCGAGAATGTACAGAACCCGCAGCTGAGAGGTCGACACTGGAGCGGTCGGCGCCAGGTCCCTGCTCTGGCCCCACAGCACCTCAAGCACCTCGATCGCCTCGCGGGCGGCGAACGCGGCCGCTTCAGGGCGGCCGGCCGAGCCCTCGTCGAAGTGTCCGCTCTCCACAGGCACGGTCTTCAGCCGTCTTGGCAGTCGCTGAGGCACAAAAAGACCCTCCCGCTCCTCTGCGTCTTCATCTTCATCCTGAATAGGCGGTATCCGAACGGTGGACAGATTCACGGCGGCGGAACGCGCGCTGCGCCAGGCGGCGCCGCACGCTCTGCTGCAAGCGGTGCAGGACGCTCTCGCCACGCACTACGGAGCCGTCTCCGTCGACCTGCTCATGGCCGACTACGCGATGACCATACTGCAACCCGTCAGCGAGCTCCCCTACACCGCCGAACCGATCCCTGTCCACACCAGCTCCCCGGGGCGAGCGTTCGGTGCCCAGCAACCCTACGTCGTGACGGACGAGCGCGCTGGCCTGCTGACCGTCCATCTGCCCGTCAGCGTGCGTGGGGACCGCATCGGCGTGCTCGCCGTGGTGCTGCCGCGCGACAGCTACGAGGGCCCGGCCGAGCAGGAGCTCAGCGACATCGCCGAAGTGCTCGGGCACGAGATCGTCGTGGGTGAGCGCGACACCGACGTCTACCTCCAGGCGCGGCGCGCCAACCGCCTGACCCTGGCCGCCGAAATGCAGTGGCAACTGCTGCCCGGCCGCTCCTGCTCCCGCCCGGAGTACGAGATCGGAGCCCAGCTGGAGCCCGCGTACGCGATCTACGGCGACAACTTCGACTGGTCCTCCTCCGCCGACCACCTCACTTTGGTCATCACCAACGGCATGGGGGAAGGCATCGAAGCCGCCCTTCTCACCAACCTGGCGGTCAACGCGCTGCGCAACGCCCGCCGGGCCGGTCTGTCCCTGTCCGACCAGGCATGCCTCGCCGACCAAGCCGTCTACGGCCACTACCACGGCCACGCGCACCTCTCCACCCTGCTGCTCCGCTTCGACCTCGACACGGGACGGACCCAGATCGTCGACGCGGGCTCCCCCCGCATGTGGCGTCTGCGCCAAGGGAAGGCCGAACAGATCCACTTCGAGGCGCAGATGCCGCTCGGCATGTTCGAGGACACCCCCTACACAACCGAGTCCTTCCAGGTCGAGCCCGGGGACCGGCTCGTCTTCGTCAGCGACGGCGTCTATGACGTCGCCTCCCCGGCAGGGGAGCGTTACAGCGAGAAGGCCCTGATGCGAGCCCTCACCAGCACCCGCCTCCTGCCCGCCTCCCAGGTCCCCCGCGCCGTGCTGCAAGAACTCGCCGGCCACCGCGGTCCCATTGAGGCCGACGACGACGCCATGGTCGTCTGCCTCGACTGGAACGGCCGTCCCGACCAGGCCTGACCGGAAGAACCGCCCCGGGCCTCCGCCGCGCGCCGGGACGGAGGCCACGCCCTACGACGCGTCCGGCACCGACTGCACGTTGCCGGACGCGTTGCACCGTACGGTCCAGATGCCGGGGGTGGCCGCCTCGTGGACGCGTACGTCCACGGCGGACGGCTGCTTGCCGCCGGGGACGACGGCGTTGGCGACGGTGCAGACGAGTTGGGTCACGCCGAGGCCACCACCGTTCATCCTGGCCACCGGCACCGGAAGGTAGAGGTCCACCACTCCCGACCCGGCCGTCGCGGTGGGATGGCCCGGCCGCCGCCGTCGGACGAGGCGTCCTTGACTTCCACCCCTCCGGCCTCAGGGCGGGGGCGTCTGCGCCGGCGATGGAGTCTCCCACCCACAGCACCTTCGTGCCGTTGCCGCCGGAGCCCGGCTTGGACTGCGCTGCCGCCTGGCCGGCGCTGCGCCCCGAGTCCTCGTCCTGACCGCCGCAGCCGACCAGCGCGACGCCGAGCACGGCGGCGAGAGCGGTTGCGCCCGCGACACGGCGAGTGAGACGGCGGGGGTCCGGTGGGCAGGGTGGGGGGCGGGACGGAGGGCGGAACGGTGGCCGGTCGAACCGGAATGGTTGCTGTTCATGCATGCAGCGAACCAGCACACATCGGGCGTACCGCCCGTTGTCATCGATCGCTCACACAACGGGGAAGGAGCCGTCAAGGAGCAGGGGGCCGGTTGCAACAGGGGGTGGGAGGGGCGCGGGCTGCGGTGGCCCCCGGGGGACGGTCGTGATGACCGTCCCCCGGGCCTCCGGCCGCTGGTGCGGCCGACGGGGAGACGACAAGGAAGGGACGCTGCGGCGGCGCGCGGCGACGATACGAGACGCCGCGCCGGGCGATACCTTTACCGACTTACCGGCCTACCGACTTACCGGCCTACCGACTTACTGGCCTACCGACTTACCGGGCTGCCGACTTACTCGGCTTACCGGCTTACCGACGTCAGCGAATGACGACGAGGTGGCTCTCGCCGCCGCCCACCGCGGTGGAGGTGGCCCAGCCGAATCCCTTGCGAGCGGTGTGGACGTGGGAGGTGCTCGCGAAGCCCGCCCAGCGGCCGGCGACGAAGGGGTGGTGTCCGGAGACGACACCCGTGGAACGTCCGCCGGTAGCGACGTCCGCGTAAGCAGGGGCGGCGGCACTTCCCAGTGCCAGTACGGTGACGGACACGGCCACGATCCTGTTGAGCTTGCTCTTCATAAGAGAGTTCCTCTCCACGGGGGATATCTCGACCAGCGCCTGAGCTGATCCTGTTCGAGCGAGACTTGGGCGAGACCCGAGTCAGGAAGTTTCCTGGCGGTACGCCCAGGCCTGCGCATCTGGTCTCCCACCCCTCTTTCCTGACGTGAGAAAACCCGACACCTACTCCGCACCGAAACAGCTCATCCAGCCGAAAAACTCATATCAGCGCCACAGTTGACCCACCCACGCCGGGGCGAGTTCGTCGAGGTGGCTACCCGCGGGGTTCGAGGCCGTCGAGGATGACGTCGATCAGGCGGGTACGGGTCCGCGCGTCCGCTGTGACCTGAGCCGCCCGGCCGGCCGCGATCAGCAGGGCGATCAGATCGTCGAACGACACGTCCTGGCGGACGATCCCGGCGACCTGGGCGCGCCGGAGCAGGCCGCCGACGGCCGAGCGCAGCCGGCCCATGGCCTCGGGATCGGCATCCATCCGCAGATCCCCCAGGGCGTCGGCGAGGATCAGCTTTTCGGGCGATGCGATGGCGGCGTCGGTGAAGAAGTCCCGGAACCAGCTCGGCGGAGCATCGTCCGTCCCGGCGGTCAGGGCGCGGCCGGCCAGGTGCTCGATGCGCTGCTCGTACACCGCCTTGAGCAGCACTTCCTTCGTCGGGAAGTGCCGGAAGACGGTGCCGATCCCGACTCCGGCCCGTCGGGCGATCTCCTCCGTCGACGCCGCGACGCCGTGTTCGACGAAAACCTCGTCGGCGGCCTGGAGAACGGCGGACCTATTGCGTGCGGCGTCGGCTCGGGGAGACACGAGAACCTTCCTTGACAAGCGGAGTCACCACTCCGTAACGTTCGAAACGGAGTAACCACTCCGATTCCAGCTTCTGGAGGTCATCATGCCCGACAACACGGTTCTTGGTCCCCGTGATGTGTTCGAGCTTCTGTTGAAGTCGCTCGCCGATCGGGACCTGGCGACGATGATCGGCCTGTACGCCGAGGACGCGGTGGTGCGGCAGCCGTTCGCCAAGCCGACGGAGGTGGTACTGACCGGCCGCGCCGAGATCGAGCAGCACCTCGCCGGGTTCAGCACGGCGCCGGTGGCGCTTTCGCCTCGGAACATCGAGGTGCGCGAGACGGCGGAACCGCAGGTCGTCGTGTGCGAGTGGGACAACGACGTCACCCGGACGACAGACGGCAGAAGCGTGAGCACGCACAACATCGCCGTGCTCTGCGTCCGGGACGGACAGGTCGTGTGGTCGCGCGACTATCACGACCACGCCGCCCTGGCCGGTCTGCTGTCTTGACCTGACGCCGCCTGACTCCAGCCACCCTGACGCCCGATCAAGGTTCCACGGGCGCCGGAAGCGGTCTCGGCGCCCGCCCGAGCCCCGGCGGTTCAGCGGGCGAGGGAGACCGCGAAGGGCTGGAAGCCGTTACGGCGCAGGACATGGGGAACGACGAGGATCATGGCTTCGGTGGCGCGGGCCGTCGTGATGTCGCCCAGGTCCTCGATCCACGTGGGTTGCCAGCCCAGGTCGCCGAGCAGACGGGCGACGGTCTGCTTCGCGGGTCCGTCGTTGCCCGAGAGGTAGGCGGTCGGTGGGGTGGTCAGCGTGTCGGGGGCGGTCATGACCATGAACAGCATGGTGTTCAGCGTCTTGACCACGTGAGTGTCGGGCAGGGCCGCCTGCAAGTGCTCCGCGAGGCTGCTGCCGGGGTAGCACAGGTCGCCGGGCAGGCCGTCTGCGGCGTCGTGGGTGGCGTTGGAGACGTCGATGAGAATTTTGCCGGCGAGTTCGCCGCGCAGGCCGGACAGGCGGTCAAGGGCGCTGTCGCCGGGCGTCGCGTTGATCACGACGTCCTCGGCCCGGGCGGCGGCGCGCTGATCGGCGAAGGAGACCCGGGGGACTGCGCCTTGGGCGGTCACCTCGGTCTCTTTCACCGGCCCACGCTGCCCGAGGATGACGTGGTGTCCGGCGGCGGCGAGCTTGTCGGCGAGATTGGTGCCGACGCGGCCGGCGCCCAGGATGCCGATGGTGGTCATGGCGGTGTGGACCTCACTGTGCTGGTGGTACGGGACGGGGGCACGAGGGGAGGTGGAAGGGGGAGTGATCAGGCGATCGGCGCGAGCACCTTGAGGGCGGCCGCGTGGATGCCGGGCGCGGCGGCCAGGAAATCACCGCTGGCCGTGCTCCAGGGTTCGCCCGCCAGGTCGGTGACGGTACCTCCGGCCTCGGCGACCAGCAGCGCACCGGCCACCAGGCCCGAGCGCACGTCGGAGAACTGCCAGAAGGCGTCCATGCGTCCGGCGGCGACGTGGATGAGCTGCATCGTCGCGGGCACCGACACGCGCACGACGAGGCCGTTGACGAGCATGGCGGTGACGGAGTCACCGATCCGTCGGAACGTGTGCTCGTCCTCGCCGGGCTTGGCCTGCCCGGTGCCGGTGAGCGCGGCGCCGAGGTCGGTCTTGGCGGACACCGCAAGGGGCCGGTCGTTGAGACGGGCTCCGCCGCCGGCGACAGCGGTGTAGGTGTCACCGGTCAACGGCAGGTGCACGACGGTGAGTACCGGCTGATTGTCGCGGACCAACGTGGCGGTGACGGCCCAGTCGTCCATCCCGTGGACGTGGTTGATGTTGCCCTCGGCAGGGTCGACCACCCACCACTCCCCCGGCGGGAGAGCGCCGCCGGCCAGTTCGTCCTCGGACCACAGCGATCCTTGCCGGGCCCGCAGCAGCGGCTCGCGCAGCACGTCGAGTACGGCACGGTCGTTGGCATGGATCTCGTCGACGATCCCATCCAGGCTCACACCTCGGGCGTGCGAGGTGTGGCGGTCGCGCAGTATGAGGCCGGCGGCCTTCACCGCGGCCGTCACGTCGGACATGAGCGTCCGGTCCACGTCAAAAGGCATGGCTGTGTTCATGGAGGGCTCCCCTGCGGTTCGGTGGATGCGGGGCGGCTTGTCCCGCACCCGCACTTCGAAGGTAGGCGGCTCGCCAACTATCAACAAGTGCATGCTATTTACTCATAGAGTTACCGTCATGCAACTGGATCTGAATCTGCTCACGGCACTGGACGCCCTGCTCGAAGAGGGCAGCGTGGCCGGCGCGGCAGCCCGACTCCACGTCACCGCGCCGGCCATGAGCCGTTCCCTTGGCCGCATCCGCAAGGTCACCGGTGATCAGATACTCGTCCGCACCGGCCGCAGCATGGTCCCCACCACCCGGGCGCTGGCCATGCGCGCGCAGGTGCACGCTCTCGTGCAGCAGGCACACCAACTCATGTCCGCGCGGCAGGAACTCGATCTGGCTGGCCTCGAGAGGGTGTTCACCGTCCGTTGGCACGACGCCCTGATGGCCGCGTGCGGAATGGCCCTGATCACCACCGTTCACCGGCAGGCCCCGGGTGTCCAGCTGCGCTTTCCGGCCGAACCCGGCGCGGACACCCCCGAGTTGCGCCGAGGTGAGGTCGATCTCGAATCGAGCTCCAGCCGGCCGACGCTCCCCGACATCCGTCACCGTCTCCTCGGCAGGGACCAGTTGGTCGTCGCGGTCCGCCCGGGTCACCCCCTCGCCGAAGGCCCGCTGAGCCTGGAGCGCTACGTGGCCGCCGACCATCTGACCGTCTCGCGGCGCGGACGCCTGCGTGACCAGATCGACGATGCCCTCGGCGCGCGCGGCGGCGACGCACGCCGAATCATCGCCGCCGCGCCCACCACCGACTTCGCTCTGCGCCTCGCGCTCGGTACGGACCTGCTCGTCACCCTTCCCGACGCCGTAACCCGCCCGGCCCGGGACCAGCTGGGTCTGCTCACTCTGCCGCTGCCACTCCCGATGCCGGACGTCCCGCTGTATCTGCTGTGGCACCAGCGCTTCGACGACGACCGTGCCCACACCTGGCTGCGTGAGACCGCCGCGGAAACGGTCCGGGCGCTGTTCACCGCGCCCGCGAGCGGGGCCGTACCATCTCCCGATGGACCTTCCCACACTTGAACTCGCCTTCCCCGGGCCGGAACGTGACCGTGGCGTGGCGGCCATCCTGAGTGGCGAGAAGACCGCGCTCACGGGCCTGCTCGACCTCTACGCGCACGCCGGTGAGCCAGTACCGGAAGTCGGCCGGCGTTTCTCCGTGCTCGACTCCGAGGGCCGTCGGGCCGTGACGATCGAACTCGTCGACGTGCGGGTCGTTCCCCTGAAGGAGGTGGACGACGACTTCGCGCGATCGGAGGGGCGTGGCTACGCCGATGTCGCGGAGTGGCGAGCGGCGCACGAAGTGTTCTTCCGGAGCGAGGGCGTACGTGCGTTGCTGGGCCGCACTCCGGTCATGGGCGACGACACTCTCGTCGTCGCGCAGCGCTTTCGCGTGGTCGAGTCCGGGTGACCGGAGGCGGCTCCGCGCGCTCTGTCCCAGTCGCCCCTGCCCGCCGGCCCGGCCCTTGTCCCGTACGGCTGCGGGCACCAGGCGACGGCCGGGCCCGGCCCTGGTGCGCGCCGGTGCGCATATGACTCCGAGGACGGGGAATCCGGTGATCAAAAGCGAGAGAGGCTGTCTGAGATGCTTGCACCCCATTCGAAGACGCTGCGGGTCCTTCTGGCCCAGTACGCGGAGGCGCGCATTGCCCACGCCTACCAGCAGCACCCCCACGCGGCGGAACAGCTCAGAGATGTCGCCTCCACCCTGTGCGCGGTGACCGCCACAACCTGCGTGGAGGACGCCATCGCGGCGGCCGACATGTTCCTCGCCCAGCCGTCCACCGTGACGGGGGCCGAAGTGAACCAGGCAGACCTCGCGGCTTGAACCTTCCCTGATCCGGCCGCCGGTGTCGGCCCCCCGACTGCCTCCCTGGTGCCATCTCCCGTACGCGGCCGATGAGTTGCATGTGATCGTCCCCGAATCGGTGCCGTCGGCCACGCTGCTGGTCGTCATGCACAGTCCGTTAAACACGTTCTGCCACACTTTGAACAGCCCCGGCCGGAAGTCGTCGCCCCGCTCAGACGTCAGGATGGGCCAGGCGGCTCAGCAGGGCCACGGCGTCTTGATGCGCCACCGATTGGAAGAAGCGCGCGTCGACGTTCTCGACCGCCGCGATGGCGCGCGGGGCCAGTTCGGCGCCGGCGCTGGTGACCCGCAGGCGTTTGGCGCGGGTGTCGGCGGGGTCGACCTCGCGCTCGATCAGTCCCTTGGCCTCCAGGGCGCGCAGGACTTGCGAGGTCATTTTGACGTCGGTGCCTGCCTGACGGGCCAGCGCCAGCTGGTTGGGCTCCTCGCCCCGCGTGTTCAGCCACCACGCGCAGGCGAGCAGGACGAACTGGACGTGGGTGAGGTCGAGGGGGCTGAGGGCCGCCGCGATGTCGCGTTGCCACCGCAAGGTGGCATGCCAGAGCAGGAAGCCGGGACTTTCACCCGGGTTGAGCGCCATCAGGCCTGCGCCAGCTCGACCAGGGCCGACATGGTCTCCGGCCAGTCCGCGGTGACGGCCGGACCTATCCGAGGGCCGACCTCGTCGGCGTCGGCTCCGGTGATCTCCATCCGGTACGTCACCTTGGTGCGCTGCCGCTCGCCCTGGCTCAGCCGGTGGACGGTACGCAGGAGCAGGCCGTCGAACCGCGCCTCGTCGACGAACAGTTCGTTGGGCAGCGCCTCGGCCACGAGCAGGTGCACCGGGTCGTCCTCGGCCGGTGACATCACGATCTCGGCGCCCGCCCGGAACGGACCACTGATCCGGATGCCCGCGATGTCGGCGTTCCAGGTTCCCCAGTTCTCGACATCGGCCCACAGGCTCCAGATCGCCTCAGGCGCGGCGTCCGTCTCGATGCTGTGCTCGTACGTCCACATGGATGGCCTCCCGACCTCGTAATTGATCTGTGGAGAGATTATCCGTGCGCAGACTATCTGTCCACTGGGACGCGTCGCCGTGAACGGGCGGCGCCCGCCTCGACCCCCGCGGCCGGAAGCAGGGTGCAGCCCGCCGTCATTCGGGGCGGCTGAACACATGGGCGGCCCACAGCAGCGCCACGGTTCCCAGCGTCAGCAGGAGGGCGCCTTCGACCAGGAGCGGGGGCTGGAAGCTGGACCAGGTGACTCCCGCGCCGCTCGCCTGGCCCGGTACGCGCAGGGCGATGCAGCGGCGGAGCAGATCCACTCCGTAGGCCAGCGGGTTGGCCGCGGCCACGGTGTGCGCCCAGCCCGGGAGGTTCGCGATGGGGAAGAAACCGCCCGAGAAGAGGACCAGCGGCATCATCACCAGGCCCAGCAGCATGTTGAAGATCTCCGGCCGGCTCAGGCTCACGGCCAGGGTCAGGGCCAGAGCCGTGAGGGTGAAGGAGCACAGGATCATGGCGGCGATGAGCAGCAGCAACAGCACTGGGTCGTAAGGCAGGCCGATGGCGCCGACCAGTGCGAGCAGGACAGCACCCTGCGCCGTGGAGACGAGGGTGCCTCCGGCGCAGGTTCCCAGGAGCAGGGTGGGACGGCGGACCGGGGCCATCAGGAGTTCGCGCAGGTAGCCGCTCTGGCGGTCGGTGATCAGACGGATCCCGACCATGATGGTCGGCGTCTGCACCGTCATCATCAGTACACCGGGAAAGAGGTAGCTCTGATAGCCGACCCCCAGGGACGCGGTGGGGATCAACGTGGCCAGTCCGCCGCCGAGGACGAACAGGTAGATGACCGGTTGCACCAGCATCAGAGCCGTGTGGACGGGCTGGGACGCCAGGCGCAGCAGGTCACGGTGGACCAGCGCGTGGATCGCGCGCGCTTCGTGGCGAAGACCTGAGATCTTTTCCCGGCTGGTGTCGGCACTGTCGGCTGCGTCGCCGGAGACATCGGGACGGTCGGGGCGGTCGGGGCCGGAGTGGGCGTCCGGCGTGTGCAGGGCGGGCGCGGTCATGAGGCCTCCTCGGTGGCGTCCGCGACGGGATCCGACGGCGCGGCGGCCATTGCCCGGTGGGTCCCGGAGGTGTGGATGCTGCGGCCGGTGTGGTGGAAGAAGACGTCGTCGAGTGTCGGCGGGGTCGCGGACGCGGCGTGCACCGCGATGGCATGGGCCTCAAGTGCCGCGCACAGGCGGGGAATCCAGGTGCTTCCGTCGGAGATCCGCAGGGTCACCCCTTCGCTGTCCCCGGTGACGGTGACGCCTGGCGGCACGGCGCCGGCGACGATCTGCCGCGCGGAGGCGTTGTCGCTGGTGCGCAGCGCCACCCGGTCGTCCCCGATCGCCGCCCTCAGCTCGCAGGCGGTGCCCTGGGCCACGAGCCGGCCGTGGTCGATGATGCCGAGGCGGTCGCAGTTCTCGGCCTCCTCCAGATAGTGCGTGGTGATGAAGAGCGTGCTTCCGTGCTGGTCCCGCACCACCCGCAGGTAGTCCCAGACCTGGGCGCGGGCGTGCGGATCCAGGCCGGTGGTCGGCTCGTCGAGGAAAAGGATCTCGGGCGCGTGCAGCAGGCCCCTGGCGAGTTCCAGTCGACGCCGCATGCCACCGGACAGGGTCCGCACCAAGGACCGCCGCCGGTCGGCGAGGCCCACCTTTTCCAGCGTCTCACCGGTGCGCAGCCGGGCGTGGCGGCGGCTCAGACCATAGAGACGAGCGTGGACGTACAGGTTCTGCTGTGCCGTCAGGTCCGGGTCGAGTGCGCTGTTCTGGAAGAGCAGTCCGACCTTGGCGCGTACCTGGTCCGGCTGCCCGATCACGTCGATGCCGGCGACCGTGGCCTGCCCGGCGGTGGGACGGGCCAGGGCGCACAGCAACGCGATGGTGGTGGACTTGCCCGCGCCATTGGGGCCGAGGAAGGCGTAGGTTTCGCCTCTCAGTACGTCCAGGTCGAGGCCGTGAACGGCATGCGTGGTGGTGCCGTCGGGGCCGGGGTAGCTCTTGACGAGACCGCGTGTGCTGATCGCGAGGGCGGGCCCGGCCGCGCTTGGCGTGGCGTCCGGACTGCCGGTGGCCGGCGCGAGGGGTGCCCGGGCACGAGTGTGGTCGTCGGCAGGTGGCTGCATGGTCGAGTCCTCAACTACCGGAGTTTTTCCGCGGTCCATGGGAGGGGTGCTCGTGGGTCCGCCGGTCACGGGGACGGCTCCGGCCGGTGGCCGCGGAAGCGACCACCGGCCGGAGGTTCTGGGGACTAGCTGCAGCTGACGCCCACGCAGACGGTGTTGAGCAGGGTCAGCAGACCGGTGCACGCACAGGTCCCGCCGAACTGCGCCTCGTCGACGCCGACCGGGTCGGTTTCCGGAAGGGCGTGCAGGTGGGCCAGAACCTCAAGGTCTTGGTTCTCCATGGCGTTTCTCCTTCTCTGTGAGGTGATGTGCTCTGCGAGGTGGCGACGGCGGCCGGCCGAGCCGCCGTCGCTCAGCCCGGCTGCTGGATCATCCAGAGCCGGGGGCTTGGGTGGCGTGTCCGTTGCAGGAACGCCAGGATTCCGGCCGATCCGTCGCTCCAGCTCGTCGAGATGTTTCCGTGTTCGTTGGGGAAGACGACGTGCCTGCCGCGGTGGGCCCGTTCCGAGACGACGAGCCGGGCCAGCTGATCGGCCATCGCGTCGTAGACGGGGTCTTGGGAGGCCTGGGCCATGTCGAGGAGGAAGTCGCCGTTGCCCGCGAGTCCGTGGCACTGGGTCAGGGCGGCTCGGGAGGCGCGCTCCACGACTGCCCAAGCGGCCCGGCGGGCGAGATCGCCGAACCTCTCGTCCCCGGTCGCCTGCCAGAGGCGTACCAGGAACGAACCGATGCCGGCCGAGCCGTGGCACCAGTACGGCGCCGTCGGTACGTCCGTGGCCTGCGCCGGCCACTGGGCCGCGCGGCCGACCATCACGACATGGGTGGCCAGATGTTCCCCCGCCGCCAACGCCAGCTCCTTGTGCTCGGGGCAGCCGGAGATCGCCGCTGCGGCGAGAAGGAAGCAGCCGATGCCGGACGTGCCGTGGGCGAAGCCCAGATAGCGTTTGCCGGCCTCTTCGGAAACGGCCTCGGCGGGGACGGGCCAGCTCACGCCGGCCGGCTCGGGGCGGGCCGCGCGAACCAGCCGGTCGGCATCCGCCACGACCCGTTCGGCGAGCCTATGGTCCCCGGTTCGCTGCCACAGGTGGGCCGCGGCCAGTCCACTTCCCGCGCAGCCGTGGGTGATGTCGTAGCTGGGCGTCCACTCCTGCGGCGCCAGCGCCAGGGCCACCGCGTGGTCCATGAGGACGGGGTCGTCGATCGCGCGTCCGGCCTCGTACAGCGCCCATGCCGTGCCGCGGCCCCCGAAGTGCAGGCCCGGGCGTATGGATCGGGTGTCGCACCGTGCGGCGATCCAGCTGCCCGCTGCGTGCAGGATCGCGGGCAGGCGCGGATCCGCGGTCGCCTCGAAGTACCGGGTCAGGACCGCCAGCGGTCCGGCCGCGCCCTGCTGCACGGTGCACGGTCCGGTCTCCCCGGCGAGGGTGGACACGGGCCACAGCCGCCGGTCGTCGGCGGGCGTCATGGAATCGACGAGGTGGTCCACGATGCCGGTAATGGCCGTCTGCGTGGTGTCGCGTGACGACGTGTCCTGCCTCGCCGGGGGTACGGCGTATTCCGGCGGGTCCGGGCGCCTATCGGGGCGAGCCGCCCGCTCATTCACCGCGCGGAGCGCCGCACGTGCGGCGGCCGGGTCCCATCGCACGCCGGGGTCGTCCCTCGTCAGCCCGAGAATCATCTCGCTCAGACCGTCGGGCAGGTCCAGCACTTCGGCGCAGGCCTTCAGCCATGCGGCGAACCGCTGCTCGGCGGGCCTGGCGCCCGGCTCCTCGGTGAGCAGGTTCGCGACCTTGCCCGCCAGGACGAAACACACGGTGGCGCCGAGGCTGTAGTAGTCGGCCGTCGGTGAGACGGGCGCGCCCACCAGGCGTTCGGGGGCGCTGAAGCAGGGTGTCCCGACCCGGGTCGGGAGCATGATGTCGTCCTTGAGGACCGCGAGCTCCAGATCGATGAGACGCAGTTCGCCGTCGGGACGGACCATCACGTTGCCGGGTGTGAAGTCCCGCAGTACACAGCCATGGGCGTGTGCCGCCGCGACCAGGTCGATCAGGCGCTCGGCCTGGACCAGCGCGTCAGCGCGGTAGCGCTCGCTTCCGACGTCACGAAAGCGCTCGGCGACCCAGGTGTGCAGGGGCACTCCCGGCACTTCCTCCTGCGCGAGGAACAGATGGCCGCCCGTCTCGAACAGCGCGAGGGGCGCGGGCGCGAGGCCGGTGCCTTTCAGCTTCTCCAGCGTGCGGGCTTCGGCGCGCAGCCAGTCACGGACGTCGGATCCGGCGGCGTTCCCCTCGACGTGCGGGCGGGCCTCCTTGAGCACGACGGGCAGGCCCGTGGTGACGTCCGTCCCCCGGTAGACGCCCCCCTTGTTGGTGTGCCGGATCGCTTCCCGCACCGAGAACCGCCGCCCGAGCAGAACGGGGCTGCTCGCGGCCTTCTCCCGCTGTGGTGGCAGCGGGACCGAGGCCGGGAAGGGGCTGACCGCCCAGGTGGGCGGCGCGTACTGGCCGGTCCGTTTGTCTTCCACGGGGTTGCCGTCGGGGTCCTCGATGAACCATATGAGCAGACCGTGGTCCGACAGTCTGCGCCGGCCGACGAAGGCGCCGTAGCGATAATGCACGAGGCTGCCCGGGGCGTAGGGCTGGTCCGAGAGGACCCGGGGACCCGCCAGGCCCGAAGTGGCGTTGTGCAGCTCCAGTGCTATGCGGGCGGCATCCTCGTCGGAGGGCGGGTAAACGGTGATGAACTTTCCGGAACTTCCTCGGGGCGTCGCACGGGAGTTGAGCGCGTTCACCTGGTCGAGCGAGCGGGCGAACTTGAATATCAGCTTCTCTCCCAGCAGCACATCCAAAGACCGTATGAGGACTTCCGGCGCCGAGGCGGCCGTGGCGGACACGTGCAGCTTCCAGCCCTGAGGGCGTTGCACAGCGGACCGGTTGGTGAGGCGGCACCACGTCTCGTCCACGTCGGTCACCCAACGCGCTCCCGTAGTCGCTTCCTCCAGTTTCCCGCGAAGCAGGGCTTCGAGATCGACCTCGATCGTGTGATTCGTCATGCCTCTTCCTCTCAACGGTGAAACCGCTGGTGGAATATGCCTCAGGTGAAAAGAAAAGCTATAGCTTGATCTCGTCTTGTGGTGACGTGTCCAGCTGGCGCACGGCGGCATTGGGACGTCGGCGGCGCAGTCCGGCGCAGCAGGCGGCGCCCGGGGCCATCCGACCCCGAATGGGCCACTTGTTCGAAAATCCAGTTGCCGACTGTCGCAGGGCAGGGAGCAGGAATATCGAGGTGTTTCGGAGCCGTTCAGCATTTTCTGGGTGGTACGACCTCGTCGCGAGACGATATGCCGAGACCTCGCGACTACGTCCCTCCGAGTCGCACGATATGAATCTGATGGTGGTCTGGGGACGGCCCCGAGCGACGGCGGCCGCCACGCGTTAATTCACCCTCCCCGCCGCCTCCGCACGGCGGGAAATGGGCTGGCATCAGGTTCATCATTGACCGGACCCAGATTTTAGATCAATCAAGCCGATGGATCACAAACAGCGACCTCGGCCACCGGGAACGTTATCGGTTCGGGTTGTTGCCGCACAGCTTTGCCGTCGACCAGTGGACCGTAAAGAGCACAATTCCGCCACGGTTTTCACCGAGCCGGGAAGGGTAATCACGATCACGGGATGACGGCCATCGACAGCCGAAACTATTCCGCCGCCCAAGAGATTGAACCGTCAACGCGAAGGGGTGACCTTCCCTCGGCGCGACCTCTCCGCAGATTGACTGCCTCTTGAAATCCGATCAAGAATGCACCGGCTGGTCGGCGCCGAACCGGGCCCCAGCCAATTCGAGCAGCGCCGTCGTCCAAAACGCGTACCGCAGGCGTCCCGCACCCCCTTCTCCGGCCAGAAGATCGGCGCGCGGGGCGCGGTCCCGGAAGCCCGGGCGCGAGGCCGCGCGCTCCAGCCAGGGGCAGCGCACCGCCCAACACCTGGTGTACGGGGGCGCTTTCACTCGCGGGGCCGCCCGATGGCCGGTAAGCAGTTGCCCGGCCGGGCCGCCGCCGCGCACTGTCCGATCCGGCCGGCCCACTTCGGAGCACGACGACGCCGCATGGGCATCGTCCCGGCAGCCCATGCGCGGGCATGGGCATCGCCCCGGCAGACCGTGGGCGGGCATGGGCATCGTCCCGGCAGACAGTGAGCGGGACGTCCTTCAGGCAGAGCACCACCGCCGACCCACACCCGGCCCCGTCCCGGCATGCGCGAGCCGGGTCGACGGGCCAGGGTGGAAGCATGATCGAACCACCCATCGTGGTCCACAGGCCCCTCGGTCGCGGCGGCCGCCATGTGACCGCCCTCGGCCAGGACATCGGAGTGGCCTACTCCGATCTGGACGTCATCGAATTCCTCCGGCAGTCAGGAATCGACGAGACCGACGCCGAGGCCATGGTCGACGGCGACTCCCCGGAGATCGCGTGGCAGGGCGCCCCGGCGCACGAGTACGGAGCAGCCTGACGCGCGCTTTTTCGCTGTCGCCGGACCGGACACTGGTGCGCCGGCCGCGCTCAGGCTCTGCGGCGGCGCAGGCCCACGGCCCGCGACGGATCGCTATCGTAGATCCGGACTCATCGCACCAGGCGACGCCGATGCAGTCGCAGAGCTGGAGGATCCCCGAGCCGAGCATGACCGGCGCCAAGTCCTTGCGCCCCCGGGCCGCGGCCAGACCGCTCTCGTCAGCTCCGGCCACATCGCGGTCGAGGAAGGTCACATCGAGATCAGGGACCGCGTCCGGAACCCGGCCGGCGAGCGCGTAGTACCCGCGACGGCCGCCCGTCCGCAACCGCTCACGCCGTGGCGGTCGACTCCTCGTTGGTGCCCGGACCGGTCGTCAGTTGCGCAACGGTCGGCGCGGGCCCTGGTGCTCCACGGTCGAAACGACGCGGACCAGGGCGGGAGCGGCCGGGGCGGAACCGAAGCCGAAACGCACGGGCGGTGAGACGGGCGCGAGCGGACCGAGGTCGGTGCCGCCGAGCCGGACCCGGGCGGTGACGATCGGCCGCAGGTCACCAGCCGCGTACCACTGACGGTATCCCGGACGCGAGCTGCCTGTGGTGCGAACGCCGGCCATCAGCCGGGCAGGGACGTCGGCGACGGCCGCCCACAGGGGGCTCCGGACCAGCGGTCGCGGAACCACCCGCAGGGCCAGACCGAGGGCATTTCGGCGCCCGACGGAGAACCGCAGGTCCAAGGGGCCCGCCGTGACGTCCCAGACACCGTCGCGTACGACCACCTTCACCGCCACGCGTCGGACGTCGTCGAAGTGGTAGACGGCGGAGACGTACGCCGCCGTCTCCGAGGTCGGTGCCAGAAGGGTCCGCCATCCATCGGCGTGCTCCACCATGACGTCGCTGAACGAGCCGAACGGAGACCGCGGCCAGTGACCGACGACGACGCGCGTGCCCGACTCCGTTCCCACAGCGGCGATCCATCCGTCAAAGGTCAGCCGTTCGGTTTCCACCCCGTCTGCATACCGCACACACCTCGTTTCCGGGTGCGCGGCACTCCGGTCCGAGATCACCGGGGCCGGGGCCGGCCGAGGGCTGAAGGGGACGCCTCCCCTCCCCCGCAGCCCCCAACTCCCTCGCGGCCGGGCCGCGTTGGCGTCGGCGCGCACGGTACGCAAGGAGGCAAGGAAGGGCGCTGGGCCCAAGGTCGTGTTGTGGAGGTGCCGACCGCTCCGCACAATGATGTCTGATGGCCGCCAGCAAGGTCGTGCTGTGGTGATCATGCTGGCGGCATGACGATGTCATCCACTACGGACTCAGTAACAGTCCTCACCGGCATGTATGCGGCTGAGGCCGAGTACTTGGCTGCAGGAGGCCCCGGCGAGGCTTCGTTCGACCTGCTCGCCCCCTTCTTCGCGCCGGATGTCGAACTGCATCAAGCAGATGCTCTGCCCTATGGAGGTACGTGGCGTGGGCACAGCGGCATGAAGCAGTTCTTCCTCAGGATGGGAGACGTGTGGGAGTCGTTCGACATGGTGGAGCAGGAGATACTTGCCACCGGTGAGACTGCGGTCGTGCTCACACAGGTTCGTGCTCGTGCTCGTGCGACCGGCCGTGAACTCAGCTTTCCGATTCTGCAAGCGATCACGGTCATGGACGGGCGGATCACCGAGGTTCGTCCGTTCTACTGGGACACGCGGGCTATCGCCGACGCCTGCGCCGCCCCGACACCGACACCGACAGACTGAGGTCGACGGCAACACGCTGGTCATGGCCACTCGGCCAGGACTGCCGCCAGCACGGCCGCCTCGCAGGGGACGGCAAGCTTGTCGTGTCTCATGGCCACGACCCGGTGGCGCTTGAGGCGCTTCACCCCGCCCTCGACCGCGTGGCGCTCGCGGTAGTCGCTCGTGTCGAACTTCGGCGGCCGACCACACCTCAGGAGCGTCCGATGCCGTGGTCGGCCGGCTTGACGGCAACGCGGCCGGGCGGGTCCTTGTGCAGGCCCCCCTTGTCGCCGCCCCCGGCCGCGTACTTGTGGGCCCGGCAGACGGTCGAGTCGACGTTCACCTCCCAGGTGATCAGGCGCTTCACACCCGCCTCGGCCCGGAGCTTGGTAAGGATCCTGGCCCAGGTGCCATCCCGCTGCTGCCAGCACCGAACAGGTCATGGACCCGGTCCCGGGGCCCGTAGCGTTCCGGCACATCGCGCCAGGGCGCACCGGTCCGGGGCCGTCACCGTACGCCGTCCATCAGCTGCTGCCACGTCCACACAGGACGACCGCCGGCTCGCCGCCCCGTCGCGGGACTGACGAACCAGCAGCCTCTCAAGCCGCTTCCGATACACGCCCCAGCAGTAGCCGTCCAACCTGGCGGCGGCCGGGGTGAGTCGGGGTTAGGGGTGGCCGGCTCGGTCGGAGGCGGCGGATCGCAGGAGGTCGAGGAGGTTGCTGCCGGGGTAACCCCGAAAATCCGCGTAGGCGTGGCGGTAGTAACAGCTCCAGTAGCTCACGACTCGCCGTTGGGTACGTGCGAAGAAGGCGGGGTGTCCACGATGAACCGCCCGTAGGCCAGGTTGCCTCGGGTGCCGGGGGCCACGAGGTCACGGAGCTCGTCGCGTATGACGACCAGGATCTCCAGGACGTACTCGCCGGCCAACTGCACGACGAAGGGAATGACCCACGGGTCCGTGGAATCGACGATTTTCTCCAGGTGTCGTTGCCTGACCATCCCGTTGGAGTGCCTTGAGTACAGGCAGTGCAGAAGCTGCCGTTGGCGCGACGAAAGCAACGCCATCGCCTCGGGCAGTGGCTCGTCGTTGTAGCGGCGCCCAGGAATCAACACCTGCCGGCCCTCCACGACGACCGGGAACGAGGCATGCGGTGGGAGCCGGGAATCAGGCAGCACCGCCAAGGCCACCTAGGCATCACGGGCGAGTTCGGCTGGGAACGCCGCGATCAACCGGCTACTGATGTCGGAAAGCGGCTGCATGAGCTGAGAATAGTCGGACGTCTCGAAAGGGCAGTCGGTAAAAAATCTCCGCCCTGGTTCTGCTGGACACGACGGTGGTGCCCACGCGAAGTCGGAGCGAAAGCATGACCCCTGCGGGGTGCGAGCGGAATGTCTCAGCACGGCCGGGCTCAGTCCCACCACGCGTTTGCGCCGAGAACCGGTGCCAGCTCCGGCACACACGTCAACTGGGTTAGGGCCTGTCAGGCGGATCATGCCGCAGTCGCGGGGGCTGGCATGCACATCTGCGTTATCCGGTGACGCTCACCTCGTACAGCCTGGTCCGCGACAAACCCTAGCCGTGACCAGGGCGCACGTTGAGCCACATGAGAGTGACGCCAGGTGCGGGTGATGATGGGCGGCTACTCCAGCAGCCGTTGCCTGATTAGCTCCATCACTTCCGCGCGGCTGCGCTTGCCGTTGTCGGCGGCGTTGAAGTGGTTGCCGATGCGCACGGAAACGGCGAGCAGGCAGCGGACCTCGACCTCGTCCTCGTCTGGGCAGAAGGAGGAGAACAGGGAACGCAGGTAGTCCATACGGCGGTTGTCGACGCGGCGCAGGCGCGCGGCGACGGCCGCATCGCGGCGGGCCCAGTCACGGATCGCTATATCGGCGGTGGTGCCCCGCACCGGCCCGTCGGTGGCGGCGGCGATGGCGAACAGCCGCTCCAGTCTGGCCCTGGCGTCTCCCCCGCCGCTCTCAACCTGCTCGATCACGCTCTCGGTGACCTCGTACTCCCAGGTGTCGAGCATTTCGGTGAGCAGCGCGCCCCGGTTGCGGAAGTACCCGTAGAAGCCACCCTTGCTGACGCCGAGTGCCTGCGCCAGTGCCTCGATCCGGACGGTTTCGGGGCCGCCTGCGACCAGTGCCCGCAAGCCTTCCTCGATCCACTTGCCGCGTGGCGTGCGGGTCGCGCCCATGGTGTGTGCCTCCTCACGTCTCCGCCGAGTATACGGGTGCGCATAGATGGGCCTACTCTCGATACATACGCAGCCGTATAGATGGGGGCCTGCTCATGCGACTTCCCCGAACCGCTCACACCGACCGCCCCTGGCGGATCCACGAGATCGCCGACGACTTCACGGTCGAGGACGTGTGGGCAATGCCCACCCCCGGCGGACCCGAGGACCTTGTGTGGCTGGTGCGCCAGACCGCCGAAGGAATCAGGAGCGGGGTGAGCGGAGAGGGTCCCGTCTCCCGCGTGCTCTTCGCCGTCCGCTGGAAGCTCGGAGCACTGCTCGGCTAGGACAAGCCCGGTACCGGCATCAGCACCCGGCTGCCTTCCCTGCGCGACCGGTTGCCGGCGGACCTTCGCGAGGGCCCTCAGGGCCCCGACCTCGGCTCGTCCCCGTTCACCTCCCTCTATCAGCGGGACGACGAGTGGGCCGCCGAGATGGGCAACAAGACCGTGCACGCGGTGATGCACATCGGCTGGGTCCCGGACGGGTCCGGCGGCTACCGCGGCCAGATGGCCGTCCTGGTGAAGCCGAACGGGCTGTTCGGCACCCTCTACATGGCCGCCATCAAGCCCTTCCGGTACATCGGGGTGTACCCGGCGCTGATGCGTTCCATCGGCCGCAAGTGGCAGGCGAACGCCGCCGGGCGGAGCGTGCGCTGACCGGCTCCGTCCTCAGCCAACGCGCGGCGCATCTCCGGCAGGTTGTTCACGACCGCAGCCAGAGCCGGATTGCTGCGGCGGTGACGGTGCCGTGGAAGATGTAGGCCCGCTTGTCGTATCTCGTCGCGACAGCCCGTGAGTTCTTGAGCGCGTTGATCGTCCGCTCGACTTCGTTCCTGCGCTTGTAGGTCGTGTTGTCGAATCCGGTGGGCCGGCCGCCTTTGCTGCCTCGTCGTTGGCGGTTGGTCCGCTGGTTCTTCGGCTCAGAGATGGTGTGCCTGATCTGGCGTCTACGCAGGTGGCGGCGGCGCCAGATCAAGCACACGATCCCCGAGCCGAAGAGCCATAGCCGCTTCGATGCCGTGCTCCCGAACCGGGTCAGCTCCTTGTCCAGGGCCGCACGAAGGCCCGCCGCATCGACGCCGGGTATTGCCTGCGGGTCATAACCAACAACAAGTACGGAAGACATGTAGCCAACCTACTCGCGCCTCTCCGAGCATGATCCGCCGGACAGACCCTAGACGGCCAAGGAGTTGAAGGTCTCCCTCATCATCCGGTCGATGGTGCCGGGCCGGCCGGCCAGGGAGTCGAAGAGATCGGCGAGCAGCCACAGGACGAAGCCGTGGACCAATGCCTCCTCGGGCGGGATCTGCCCGAAACGGTCGCGCCACGCCACGGTGTCCATGCCCATCGCGGCGGCCATGAGGACTCCGGTGGCCATCGGCACTTGAGCCGGGCCAGCCAGTTCGAAGGTGGGCAACCTGCGAATGACAGCCGGGATGAGGTCGCCGAGCGGATCGAGGCGGTCCTCGGCAGCTGCCTGTTCGGCGATCAGATAGCCGGTCAGCACACCCACCAGGAACACCGTGCCCCGGGCCACCTCTTCGCGCCCATGGGTCTCCGTCGCGGCCCTGATGCGCCCCTGCGCCTTCCCACGCTCATCGGCCGGAGTCCGCTTCTCCAGCACCCGGTAGGAATCCCACGCCGCGCGGATGGCCTCGTCCGCCACCACGCCTACGCCGCCGCCTTCGTCTTCGCCTTCACTTCGCATGGGTCGACCGTAAGTGAGAGGTGCGCTACGGAGAAACCCGTGAACGGCCCCTACAGCGAGGCCGAGGTGTCCGCACGCCGTGAGGCGCAGGCCTTGGACCAGCTCGTGCAGACCGCCGAGTACGCCCCCCGACGGCCGGCGGGCCCAGTTCGGCGGCGTGATCGACGTTCGGCCGACCGCCGTCGCCGAGGTGGACTGCCAAGCCAACCGCGACTTTCTGGCCCGCCACCCGGCTCTTTGCAAGCCCTGCGACGACAAGGATGTCCACCGCCCCTGCCTGACCGGCGGCCGTAACGGGCCGGGGCCGGGGCCGGGGCCGGGCCCTCGCACCCCACCCCCCGAAGCCCCTCCGCACGCTCAACTACTCCACCCCATGGGCTAGTATGAAAAACGAACTAGTCGGAGGTCCACAGGGGGGTCATGCCTCCACGGGAGGGGTCATGCCGGACGTCCCATCAGCCTGGCTGCGCGCGTCTCTGCCTCTGTGCCTGCTCGGCATGCTGGCGTCCGAGGGCGAGAGCTATGGATACGCCCTGATCCAGCGCCTGGGCGAGGCCGGGCTCGGGGGCCTCAAAGCGGCCACCCTTTACCCCGCGCTGGGCAAATTGGAAGAAGAGGGCGCGGTCGAAGTGCGGTGGAGCGCGGGAGACGGCGGGCCGGGCCGCAAGTACTACCGGCTCACCTCCGCAGGAGAAACCCGGCTGGCACAGGAGTACCAGTCCTGGCGGGCCCTGGACGACGTGGTGAGCGCGCTGGCCGGTGGTCGCTTCGCCGTACGGACGACACCCGGCGATGATGGGGACCAACGATGAAGGCGCGCGACACCGGGCAGCAGCAGGTCTGGACGCACAAGGACGACGAGCAGTGGGCGGCGCGGTTCGAGCTCGCCCTGGCCTGCCGCCACGACGCGCCCAGCAGCCTGGCCGAGGAAGTCCTGGCCGAGGTGCGCGAGATCGCGGCAGAGGCAGGACGACCCGTACAGGACGTGGCCGGTGACCCCGACGCCTACGCGGACACCGTTGCGGCGGAGCGCATCAGTGAAGTGCGGCGCAGCTCGGCCGACATGCACGGCGTGTCGCCCGGAGGCCGGTTCACGGGGGCGCTGGCGCTCGCGGGCGTGCAGGTGGTGCTGTTCGGCATCATGCTGTGGGTGTCCGAGGGATTCTGGCTGTCGGCCGGATGGCCTCAGCTGTCGGGTGCGGCGCTGCTGACCACGGTGTTCGTGGCGGCCGTCGGGGTACTGCCCGAACTGCGGGCCGCCGCTCGGCTGCTCGCCTGGCGGATCACCCTGGTCGCGGTCTGCGTGCTCGTCGTGGCGACCGCCACCCTGTTCACCTCCGTCCCGGCCGACCCGTTTGTCCGCGTGCCCGCGCCGACGCTGTTCGGCGTCGGTGGGCTCTTGGCCTTCGCGGGATTCCGGCTCTCCGACGAGCGGGCCGGGCGCTGGCTCGCGGGGGCACCCGCACCGGCGCGGCCCGTTGACGACGAGGCCTGGCTCGCCCGGCTGGAAGCGCTGCTCAAGGGGCGTCACGGATATCGGTCCGGAACAGCGGCCCGCTCCCGGGAAGAGGCCCGCGACCACCTCGAGGCGTCAGGCGGCAGCGCCGTCGAGGAGTTCGGGCCTGTCGAGATCTACGCGATGCGGCTGGCCGAAGGTCCGGCGCGCGCCGGCCGCTCCGCACGCGCGCAGCTGTTCCCGGCCGCAGCCATGTGCGCGCTGTGCGCTTGGTGGGGGTGTGACCTGCTCACCCACCCCGAGCCGGGGTCCGCATGGTTCTGGATCAAGGCGGGGGTTCTGCTGCTGGGCATGTGGACGTGCGGTTCGACCCTTCGCGGCCTGCGCGCGGCACTGCGCCGCGACACCGGGAAGAACGCCGGGCGGCGACGCCTGCGAGGGTGACGGCGGCCCGGGAGGGCAGCTGGGGGGCTTGTCATAGCGGGACGGGATGCCGCGTCATTGTTTGAGGCGGTTGCAACACCGTTCCCCGAAGTCGCGCTGCGTGTACAGCTGTTTGCCCGAGCGGGACGCGCGTCCGAGCGCCGGAGGGCCCCGGCTCCCTGTGGGGCTCGGGCCGCGTGCCGGTGGAGTAAGCGAGGCGGTGTCAGCGCGGCGGCGGGGTCGACCCATACCAGCCAGACGGTGTCCCCGACTACGGCCGCCCCCGCCTGAGCGGCCCGGCACATGTGCTCGGAGGTGCCTGCCGCCCCTGGCCCACCGCCGAAACGAGTGCGCCCCGGTCGCCCAACCGCTTCCGCCTCCCTCCGGCAATGGGCAGCAGCGTGTGGCAACGACCGGACGACGAACCCCCAATCGGTATCGGACAGGTCATGCCGACATGGCGCGGCCACGCTTTCGCCAGCTCGGCGCCCTGTTCGTCGAGTTCGCGCAGCACCCGCTGACGCACCTAGGTGAGGGGCGCTGGACCTTCTTCGCCTCGGTGGCGAGGACGAGCCGCTTCGCGCCGTTGCGCAGGCCCATTCCCTCCCTCCACCGGAAGGACGACCGCGCCACTCCCCCCGCTATGTCCTGATGTTCGGCGGAGTGTCAGGAGCGTCCGCGCGTATGGCTCATTGTGGCCTGGTCGCGGTCGCGGTCGCTGAGCCACCGTGGAGCATGGCGGATTCAACGCACTCATCGCGGTCGACTGGCTGATGGATCTTCCTCGCGGAGACCCGTTCATCATTTACGGGACAGGTATTTCGCTTGCGGGTGTGACGTGCAGGGATTTCTTGCATTCACCATCAGGTCCGCTTCCATCAGGTCCGCTTCCATCAGGTCCGCCACCGAACCCGCTTCGATGGTGATCACGCCCGACCGGCGCCCCCAGCAAGAATCTCTTCAGCGGATCGCGTGTCAATTTCCGGCTGCTCCACGACCGCGATTCACCACTGCGACGCGCACAGGGAGAGAAATGAGATGACGACAGAAATGGCAACCGCGCTGCACGACCAAGTCACCTCGCTCATGGCTGAGTTGGAGCGACACCCCGTCTACGACAACGGCTACTTCAAGCTCCTCGAGAACTCGCCGTGGAACAGCCGGACGTACGACTTCCACCGGGCGAACTTCTTCCACCGGACCGAGGGCACGGTCAAGGGCATCGCCCATGTGTGTGCTGAGGCCGCGGCGCATGACGACCGGGACACGCTGGTCCTGTTCTCCTGCATCCTCAACGAGGAGGCCGGGAACGGCGAGGCCGGCAGGTGCCACGAAGTGCTGATGGAGAATGCGCACAACCTGTACGGCCAGGTCGAGTTCGGTCTGCCGCCGTTGCGCGTCAAGGACGCGCGGAACAGCGAGCTGGTCCTCCCCGAGACGTTCGAGTACCGGCGGCGCACCCTCGAACTGCTCGGGGACAGCTACCACCGCATGCTGGGCGTCGCCATGGCCCTGGAATCCCACGCGGACAGGATGCTGCAAGTCTGCCGTACGGCGTTCCGCAACAGCAACAACGAGCTCAGCAAGGACCGGTTCGTCGACAACGTCGAGATCTATTTCAACGTCCACGTCGGCGACGAGGGCGTCGAGGAACGGCACGCGGCCGACGCCAAGCAGTGCGTCCTGAACAATTGCCATTCCGACGCGGATGTCGCCGAGATCGCCCACGGGGCGAAAGAGACCCTGAAAATCCAACTGGACATGTGGAATGCGATGGAAAAGGTCGCTCACGGCTTGAACGCGTAATCGGGGGAGGTCCTCGTACGATCATGCAGAAGAACCGCGGCATATCCCGTGCCGTCCTGAGCATCCCACCGTCAGCGACACATGGAACGGCAGCGAGAATCGCGCGACTGAACCAGGGACTCACCGAGAAAGACCGGATGATCGACCTCAGCATCGGCGCACTGGACACACCGGCCGATCCCAGGATCGACCAGGGCGTGGTCGACTTCATCCAGACCCGGCCACAAATGATTCACGCATTCGCACCCGTGAAGGGATTCCCGTTCCTGCTGGAGTCCGTCGCGGCGCGGGTGGCCCGCCTGCACGCAGTCGAGTATGACCCGGACAGCGAGATCATGGTGACGCCGGGCGGTGTGAAGGGGTCGATTTCGGCAGCCTTCCACACCCTGCTCGACCCCGGTGACGAGGTCGTGATTCCGGTACCCAACTGGCCGCACTACTCGGACATGGTGCGGCTGCACGAGGCCGTCCCAAGGACGGTCCTGGTGACGGCGGAGGACGGCCTCACGGCACAGGCCCTGGAGGAAGTCCTCACCGAGCGGACCAAAATTGTCGTCCTTGGTGACTGCGTCAACCCGACGGGCAAGATCTACTCGACCGAGGAACTGTCGGCACTGGCCGAGGTCGTGGGCCTGCACAACACGCGGCGCGAGGCCGAAGGCGAGAGCCCTGCCCACGTCCTGTTCGATTCGCCCTACGAGGCCCATGTCCTTGGGCCCCGGGCCAAGACCTTCGCCGCCATCGATGTGAAGCTCACGGACGGCAGCCGCTGCTCCATGCGGCCGTGGACGGTGTCGGTGACCGGCCCCGGCAAGACCTATGGGATGCACGGCGACCGCATCGGCTATCTCTGCGGTCCGCCCGACATCGTGGAGGCGGCCGCACGGGCGCAGGTCAACCTGACGTCATTCGCCTCCACCTACGGTCAGGTCGCCACACACATCGCCCTGCAACCGGAGATGGACGAGGTGGCGACCTCCAGGGCGAAGACCGCGCGCGCCAACCTCGAGGCCATGCTGGAACAACTCGACACGGTCCCTTCGCTGCGCGTCAGACCGCCCCAGGGTGGCTACTTCCTGTTCATCGATCTGTCCGCCCACGCCGAGGCCTACCGGCGGCTCGGCCACAGCTCCGCCGAAGAGTTCCTGCTGACCAAGGCGAGGGTTGCCACGATCTCGGGCAGCCACTTCGCGGAGGGCGAGGAACTTCGCCATTTCGTGCGGATCAACTGCGGCCGGACGGCTTCGCTGCTCACCGAGGCCGGCAGGCGCATCAGGAACGCCCTCGCGCGCCTGGACCCCTGAGGCAGGTGCGGCGAAGACCCGGGGCTCCGTGGCACCGCTCCTTTGGAGTGGTGCCACGGCCTCCTGGCGGTCGGTGGCACTTCCCCCCTTCCGTCCCGCGCCCCGGCATACTCTCGTTCAGGCCCCGGCTCAGTCAGGCGACGCACCCTCCACCCACGTACACACCGGAGGCGACCCTCATGGAGCAAGAGTTCAGGGACCGCTGCAAGCGCGCGTTCAGAGGCCGTCACCAGCTGCGCGCGGCGGCGAGCCCGCGCCGCCCTCGTCCCGGCCGGTCCCCGACGCCCCTCACCTACATACCTGTCCGCGAGCATCCACTGCGGCGCGGCCTCCAACTCCTCGCCGGTCTCGCCCTGTTCGGACTCAGTCTGTCCGCCATGGTCCGGACCTCACTGGGCAACAATCCATGGAGTGTCCTGTACGAGGGCCTTGCACAGCGCACCCCGCTGAGCTTCGGCATGATCAGCGGTGTCCTCGGCGTCCTCGTACTCCTGCTCTGGATCCCGCTCAAACAGCGGCCGACACTGGGCACGGTCGCGAACATCGTCGTGGTGGCCTGCTCGTCCGATCTGGGCCTCTGGCTCATCCCCGACGACCTCGCCATCCTGCCCCGGATCGGCCTGCTCGCCGGGTGTGTGGTCCTCAATGGCCTCTCCATCGCGGTATACGTCGGAGCGCGCTTCGGGCCCGGACCCCGCGACGGACTCATGACCGGCGTGGCCGCCGTATCCGGTCGCTCCATCCGGCTGGTACGCACGTTGATCGAGGTCACGGTGCTCGGCGTCGGCTGGCTGCTCGGTGGAAGCGCGGGCATCGGCACGGTGCTGTACGCGGTGATGGTCGGCCCGGTCACCCAGTTCTTCCTGCCCTGGTTCGCCTACCGCAGGGCGGATGAGCATCCCACGGCGACACCGGAACCGTCCCAGGGAGACGAATCCGGCCGCATCCGGCCACAACGGGGCGCGGGGGCGGCTCAGTTCCGCGGACGGTACATCGCGAAGCCGTCGCCGGACGGCCCCGCCGATCTCGGCTGACCCTCTGAGCCAGATGCCAGCACGTGGTCAACTGCCGTATTCAAAGGCCGAGTTGCTTGACCCCACGTACACAGCAACGGCCATCGCGTACTCCCCCCGCGCCTTCACGCACAGGGAAAGTCCCGCGATGGCCGTTCCGTGTCCCAGGTGGCTTCCCGTCCTCCGCCCACCTACACGGCTCGGGGACGGGAAGACCGCCAAGCTCAGACCTGGCCGCGCCAGGCGCCGGTCTCACGGCCGCGGTCCTCGATGAACTCCTTGAACCGCTTCAGGTCTCCGGTGACCTGCCGCTTGACCACCCCCAGCTTGTCCCCCACGTTCTCCTTGAGGCCTTCGGGCTCGTAGTCGAGTTGCAGCATGACCTTGGTCTTCGTGTCACTCAGGCGGTGGAAGGTGACCACACCCGCCTGCCTGACCTCGCCGTCCAGGGTGGTCCAGGCGACGCGCTCGTCGGGGATCTGCTCGGTGATCTCCGCTTCGAACTCCTTGGTGACACCACCGATCTTCGTCACCCAGTGCGTCATCTTGTCCGTACGCTGCTCGATCCGCTCCACACCGTCCATGAAGTGCGGAAACGACTCGAACTGGGTCCACTGGTCGTAGGCCGTGCGGACGGGGACCTCAACCTCGATGGACTCCTCAACCTTCGACACGACAAGTCCTTTCCCTCAGTCGGCGGGCCGGGCGAAAGTGTCCGGCCACGAGCGTCATGGCCACCGCCTGCCCCCCATGGCCGCGGCCATTACACGTACGGATCCACGGCATGGACCCGGGTGCGCGGTCACGGCCGCTCGGGCTCGCGCAGCAGGGCGGCCAGTTCGTCCGCGTCCAGAATGATGTCGAAGGTCTCGGCGAGCAGTGTGCCGATCCCGGCGGGCTCGATCTCCTTTTCCGTACACATGCCGTCGGGGGTGAATGTCTTCCAGGTGGTCCCGTCGAGCTGATGGTGTTCGGCGCCCGTGAACCTCTGGACGAACAGCCGTGTCACGAAGGGCGAGCGGGGGTGGGTGCCGATGTAGTGGCTGCCCATGCGGTAGTCGATGGGGTACTGCTGCACCAGGACGAAGGTGTTGCGGTCCGTCCAGCCGTCGGCGCCGTACTGGTAGAACCGCCAGTCGTCGGCCAGGGCTCCGGGACGCCGCTCCAGCCGGTAGCGCCAGCCGTCGGCCTCCAGTGTCGCGCCGTCGGCGAGCTCGATGGGGGCGGTGGGGCCGCTGCCGAAGCCCACGTCGCACAGCCAGGCCCGCGGGTCGTCGGGGAAGCGGACGACGACCATGGCGTGTGTGGCCGCGGTGATCTTCGTAGCGCCGAGCGTGATGCGAGCGCTGATCCCGGTGATGTCGAAGCCGAGGCGTTCGAGGGCGGAGGCGAACAGGACGACGTGCTCGTAGCAGTAGCCGCCGCGCCTGCGGCGCACCAGCCGGTCCTGGACCGAGGCCAGGTCGATGGGGAGAGGGATACCGAGAGCGGCGTGCACGTTCTCGAAGGGGATCGATGTCGTGTGGGCGCGCTGGAGCCGGGCGAGGGTGTCGAGGGTGGCGTCGCGCGGGCCACTGAAAACGATCCGGTCCAAGTAGGCGTCGAGGTCCAGCTCCTCGCCCTGCCACACCGACACACCCTGCTTCGCTTCCATGCCCTCGCCTCTCCCACAGTCATTTCGCGGCCCCGTACAGCTACGCGCTACGCCTGCGCGCCGACCGCGCCCCCGGAGCCTACGGGCCGGGCAGGCCGGCGGGCGACGCGGTGCCCGGGCCACCCCTCAGGCCGCGCTGATCGGCGCGGGGTCGTCGGGGAGTCGCCAGGCGCCCCCGCGGTCCTCTTTCGACATCCGCGCCGCGATCTCGGGGACGCGCAGGAAGCACGCCAGTGCGGTGGTGGCCTGGAAGGCATTGATGGCGCGTTGGCTCATCGGCATGCCCAGGCGCAGCAGGCGGGGGTTGACCGCGCCCTGGATCTCGTCGACGAAGGGCCGCAGTACGCGGTCGTAGTTCGCCAGTGCGGTGGGCAGGTCGCCCGGGTGCCGGTTGATCTCGCCGGCCAGGACGTGGGCGCCGACCAGGCCGCCGGAGATGCCCATGCCGCTGTAGGGAGAGGCGCAGTGCGCGGCGTCCCCGGCCAGGACCACACGCCCCCTGGACCAGGTGTCGGAGCGGACCTGCACTGTCTCCTGGGAGTAGAAGAACGGGCTGGTCTTCATGCCCGCGATGAAACGCTCGGTCTGCCAGCCGGCATCGCGGAACCTGCTCGCCCAGAACTCCTGCTGGTCCTCGACGGGCGCGCGGTGGATCGCGGATGCCTCCGCGGAATTCTCCCGCATCACGAAGTACACCTGGGTCTCGGTCGCGTTGTGGCTGCGCCGCATGATCTGGCGGCCGCCCGGCACCATGCACGTGTCCCGGATGTCACTGTCGGACGCGATGCGCGGAACGAACCAGTAGGCCATGTGCACGCCGACGCGCCAGTACGGATCGAAGCCCTGCGGCAGGAGCGCCCGCCGGATGCGCGAGCCCTGCCCGTCCGCGCCGATCAGCAGGTCGAACTCGCCGGAGGAACCGTCGGAGAAGTGCGCCACGACCCGGTGTGCGTCCTGCTCGAACCCGTCCACGCTCGCGCCGAAGACGTGGTCGGTGTCGTGCCGCGTCGCATCGTGCAGGATGCGGACGAGGTCCCCGCGCATGATCTCGTACTCGGACGTGAGGGTCTGCCGGCCGCGTCCCGAGGTGTTGGCCATGATCGTCGCCCTGGTCCTGCCACGGGAGTTGATGAAGGCGACGCCGGCCTCGTCCACCAGTTTGGCCCGGACGGCGTCGAGAAGCCCCATCCGCCTGACGGCGTCGATTCCCTGCCCCCGCAGATCGACCTGGGCCCCGGCATCCCGCAACGACGGAGAGCGCTCGGCGACGGTTACTCGGTGGCGGCCGCGGGTGAGCCAGAAGGCCAGAGCCTGCCCCGCGATTCCGCCGCCGGCGATGAGGACCCGCAGAGGTTGTCCAACAGGACCCTTCGTCATGTCCGCTCCCCAAAATCTATCAGTGAAAGATTCCTTTTCACCTTCATCTATCGGCGATAGATTGTCAACGTGACCAAGATGAACCGCGAGGCCGTCGTCGCCGAAGCGCTCGGCCTGCTCGACGAGGTGGGCCTGGACGCCGTGAGCACGAGGCGACTGGCGAGAAGACTGAAGGTGGAACAGCCGTCGCTCTACTGGTACTTCCGCACCAAGAAGGACCTCCTCGCCGCCATGGCGGCCGCCGCGATGGAACCCCACGCGGCCACGCCCCTCCCGACGCCCAAAGACGACTGGCGCGAGTGGTTCGCGGACAACACGCGCGGTTTCCGGCGCACCCTGCTGATGCGCCGGGACGGCGCACGGCTCCACGCCGGCACCACCCCCACCGCCGACTTCGAGCGGATCCGCCACAAAGTGAACTTTCTTGTCGCGTCCGGCGTCCCCGAACGGGACGCGCAGATGGCGATGCTGGCGGCCGGGCGCTTCACGGTCGGCAGCGTCCTGGAGGAGCAGGCGGACACCGGCCCCGGGGGCGCGGCTCTACCCGACGATGTGCCGGCGCTCGACCACGAGTCGGCGTTCGAGGCGGGCCTCGCTCTCATCCTGAGCGGCCTGATCCATCGAACCGGGATGCGGGAGTGACGGCGGCGCGGCCGGTTCCGAGGGCCAGGTGGCAGGTAGACGGGGTGCCGGCGGCGCCCCCGGACCCGCTGAGTTGACACGAGGGCGCCCGGGAGCGGCGGGCGACCGGCGCGCGAGACCAGGCCTTTGACGCGAGGCGAGGCGAGGAGCGGGCGCGGGCGCGGGCGACGCGGGCCAGGATGTTCCGTGCCGGAATGTGCCCTGCCGGTGCGCGATCGGCCCGCGATCGGCCGGGGAGTGACCGCGACGGCGCCTCCCGGTGCACGGAGGCCGTGGCGGTGCCTGGCCCCCCTCACCAGGCACCTTCGATCGACACCGTCAGAACTGGCGCACACGGCGGACAAGCCGCCGCGAATCGCGCCGCCCCGCGCTACTTCACGAACTTCCAAGTGATCCCATTGATGACACCGACGTCCAGCGCCGCGAATTTACGGAACGCGGTCTGGCTGAGGTCGATGTGCGTCCGCTCGCACGACAGGCACTTGTCCCGTACGGGCACTGTGATGGTCTTGCCGTGATAGGTGACCTGCACCGAAATACCCTTGCACAAAGGGTCGTTGTTCGGGTTCGCGGTGGTCCACCAAGCCGGCGAGACGGCGACCAGATCCTGACTCGACGCGTCGATCTGCGTACCGCAGGCGCCGTAACCCTTGTCGTTGTAGTACGTGGCCTTACCGGACATCGCCTGCCCGATGGGTATGGAGGCATGGGCCGTACCGGCACCGAACGCGACACCCACCACTGCGGCGGCCAGGGCTCCGCTCCATCTCCCGAGTTTCATACGGTGACACCTCGTTCCCGTTGCGCGCTCTCCGCCTGAGAGCGCTCTCATGCGGCCGGAGCATGGTCGGCACGGGTACGGAGCTTCAAGAAGTCGAGGGAGCGGGTGGCGTCAACACGCCCTTCCGCAGGCGCACTTGACCGTCGCGCGCGCAGTGGCTCACTAGGCAGGAGACGGCGCCGACACCGCCGCACCCAGCCTGGAGCGCGCTGCCGGAAGACGGCGTGATGTGAACGCGGTACCCGATGCGACGGCCTGCGCGGCCCGAAGGCCCGGCCCCAGGCGCCAGAGGTTCGCTCATGACGCCGGTATACAGGCGGGCGGGAGCGGCTTGCGTCGTTGTCCCCCAGCGGTGGCTCCGCTCCTGCCTGCCCCGCCACCCGCAGCGGCACAACGCCCACGAACAGCCTGGAGCTGCTACCTGGAGCTGCTACCCGGTGGCTTCACCCCTACCGAAGCCGGCATCCTGTGCGCGCACCAGGAAGGCTCGGCACTGATCCAGCGCGCTGCTCACGCCCAACTAGGGTGCGGATAGGGTGATTTGCGGCAAACGGCAGTAGCCTCAGCTGCTGGCGGGCAAGGGAGGCGTCGCGCCGGGCGCGAGTCCACGTGGTCATCGAGTCACCGGGCAGGTGACCACCCACGTGTACCGTTATCCGTTATCCGTTATCCGTTATCCGTTACAGCGTGACCGGTTACAGCGTGACCACGATTTTGCCGTGAACATGCCTCTCAGCCTGCGTCATCACCGCTTCGCGAATCCGCTCCACCGTGAAGGTCGCCGCGATCGGCACGGTGATCTCGCCGGAGTGGACCGCGTCGGCGATCCCCTTCAGGGTGCCCGGAGCCGCGTCGAGGGCGCCCGCCATGCGCACGCCGGGCGGCGGGGCGGGGCCGTCGGCGACGACGGAGATCCGTTCGGGCACCACGCCGAGTTTCAGCGCCGTCTCGGCCGCCTCCCTTCCGAACAGGTCGGTGGCTGCGGTGATCCCTTCGGGGGCCAGGGTCCGCACCCGATCCGCCAGGCCGGGGCCGTACGCCACGGGTATGGCCCCGAGCCCGCGCAGGAATCCGAACGTGCCCTCGGACGCGGTGCCGAGCACCCGGGCGCCCGCGAGCTTCGCCAACTGCACGGCGAAGATCCCGACGCCACCGGCGGCCCCACCGATCAGGACGGTGTCCCCGCTGCGGAGACCGATCGCCGCGAGCGCGGCGGCAGCTGTCAGGCCGGACACCGGGAGCGTGCTCGCCACCGCGTCACCGACGCCTTCCGGAGTCGGCCACAGCGTTGCGGTAGGCGTCTTGACCAGCACGAAGTCGGCGACGGACCGGCCGATCGCGGCCCCGAACACCCGGTCGCCGATCGCGAAACCGGTGGCATCTGCGCCCACCTCGTCCACCACTCCGGCGAAGTCGCTGCCGAACCCGGCGGGCAGGGTGATACCGAACCGCGCCGCCATGTCGGGCTTTGCGGCGATCTGCCAGTCCATCGGGTTGAGTCCGGCGGCCGTGACCCGGACGCGCACCTCGTCCGGCGCGGCGTGCGGCTCGGGTATCTCCTGCACTTCGAGGACTTCGGGACTGCCGAACCTCTCATAACGGACAGCTCTGCTCATCAGCGATCTCCCGGTAAGTGATGGGACTTGGTCTCATCGACCGTACACGAGTGATGGGACGAAGTCCCGTAGACTATGCCCATGGCTCGCTGGCAACCCGACGCACCAGAACGACTCGCCGCCGCCGCACTCGAACTCTTCGAGGCGCACGGCTACGAGAGCACGACCGTGATCGAGATCGCGGAGCGCGCGGGGCTCACGAAGAGCACGTTCTTCCGGTACTTCAAGGACAAGCGCGAAGTGCTCTTCGGCGGGGGGACGGTGGCCGGTCTGCTCGTCGAGGGGATCTCCGCCGCGCCACCGTCCGCCGGGCCGCTCGACGCGGTGGCGTACGCACTCGACGCGCTCGGCCGGACGTTCTTCACCGCCGACCGCCGCGAATTCAGCGCCCGGCGCCAGGCCGTGCTGAACGCCCATACGGAACTGCGTGAACGCGAAGCCCTGAAGAGGACCGACCTCACCGCCTCGATGATCGAGGCTCTTGCCCGCCGCGGAGTCCCTGGCCGGCCGGCACGCGTGACCGCCGAACTGGGCAAGCTCGTCTGGGAGATCGCCTACGACCAGTGGCTCGACACCGCCAATAGCGAGGGCTTCGGCCCGCTGGCCCGGCAAGCGCTCGCCGAGGTGCGCGCCGCCGCAGCCCCGCGGTAGTCGTGCGACGGTGCGGATGAGGGCCGGTCGCGCGACCAGGCGGTTTCCTCTGGGTGTCAGCGCGTCCGCATCATTGGGTATCCGGCACACCGATTGCCCCATGCGGCGTTACCTGTACGCCTCCCGGTTGGCAGGCCGGCGCGGTCGCCGATGCCGCCGACCATTGATCCCAACGGCTTCGAGCCGATCCGCCGCGTGCTGGCCGGGCTTGTCTCGTCGGCGACGGCCAGGAACGGTTCGGCTGCGTGTCCAAGACCCAGGTGACCGACTTCGACGACTTGTCCGTGAAATGAACGGCGGTGTTCTTCGGGAAGCCCGCGCCCGTGATGGTGACCTCGGTCGTCCCTGCCCACCCGTGGTGGGGCTGAAGTCGCTCCAGGCCGGCGGCACCGCGTCCCGGGTGTTCCCACCCTCACGCCTGATGCCGCCCTCGACCCCTTCACCGCCCCCGGTGACGGCTCGGCATACCGACATCACTTCACCGGGCCCTACGAGCGCCGGACCCTCGCGAACATCGGCCACAACCTGCCGCAGGAGGCGCCAGCCGCCTTCGCACAGGCGGTAGTTGACGCGGACCGTCGGTGACGACCCCTGCGCCCGGTTGCCGGAGTGGAGCTCGACCAGGACCATCCGCGTCACCCCACGGGGGCACGTGGCGCCGGTCGGCGGTACGGCGTTACTGGGGCTTGAACGAGCGGATCTGGTAACTGCCTTGCAGGTTGCCGCGCCCACCGGACGGGGTGGAGCCGACGCGCGCGTGGTAGTTCGTCTGCGTGTAGTACTGGACGCGGTGGCCCGTCCTGTTCCGCACGGAGAGCACGTTCTTGCCCTTCTGGATGAAGGAGCAGTTGTCCGCGGTGTTGGCCAGTTTGGACTGTGACCACTGGCAGCGGGTGCCGTTGCCGTTCCAGCCGCTGTAGATGCAGAAGTAGCCGGGCGAGCAGTTGTAGGCCGCGGCACGTGCGGGGGCCGAGGGGGCCGCCGTCGCGGTGGGCACGACACCGAGCGCGGCGACCAGGGCCACGGAGGCGACGGCGAACGAGTGGATACGACGCATGGGGGCAACTCCTCTTCGTCGGCGGTCCGTTCCGGCCCTCAAGGACTTGGGACGACGAGGACCGACATGGACGCGGGACGGGCCACGGCCGAGCGGTCGCGCCGCCGACCGGGTCCCACGGGAACGTCGTCCAGTATTCAGTCGCCTTCGAGCCCGTCAGCAGGCCATTTCTCGCCGACCGCGCGGGTGCGGAAGCACAGGGGCGCGCGCTCCGGTGGTGCGCCGGACTCCACACCGCGCGCCCTGCGGCCACGCCCTCACGACGGGCACGTCACGCGTGCCCGTCGTACTGTCCGTCGCATTGAGATGGGTGTTGTCCGTCGTACTGAGATGGGTGCGGCCGGGCGCGCTGTGGCGGTTCCGGCCGCGCCCACGGTTACAGAGTCAGGGTTACAGAGTGCGGGCCAGGCGCTCGGTGAGCAGCCGGGTGAAGCGGGAGGGGTCGGGCAGGTCACCGCCTTCGGCGAGGAGCGCGCTGCCGTAGATCAGTTCGGCGGTCTCCGCGAGCGCGGGGTCGTCGGCGTTGGTGTCGTGTGCTGTGCGCAGGGCGGTGACGAGCGGGTGGGTGGGGTTGAGCTCCAGGATGCGCTTGACGGTGGGGAGTTGCTGCCCCATCGCCCGGTACATCTTCTCCAGGGTCGGTGTCACATCGTGGGTGTCGCCGACGACGCACGCCGCCGACGTGGTCAGGCGTGAGGACAGCCGGACCTCCTTGACGTGTTCGGACAGGGTGGTGGTCAGCCACGGCAGCAGAGCGGCGAAGTCCTGTTCGCGCTGATTCTTCTGCGTGTCGGCTTCATGGTCGCCGTCGCCGGACTCCTCCAGGTCGACCTGTCCCTTGGCGATGGACTGGAGGCGGTGGCCGTCGAAGGCCGTGACCCGGTCCACCCACACCTCGTCGACGGGGTCGGTGAGGATCAGGACCTCGTACCCCTTGGCGGTGAACGCCTCCATGTGCGGTGAGTTCTCCACCATCGCGCGGTTCTCGCCGGTCAGGTAGTAGATGGTGTCCTGACCGTCCTTCATGCGCCCGACGTACTCGCGCAGTGTGGTGGTCTTCTCCGGGTCGTGCGTGGACGCGGCGGACACCAGCTCCAGCAGGGCGTCGGTGTTGTCCGTCTCCTCGATCAGGCCTTCCTTCAGCACCCGGCCGAACTCCGCCCACAGCTTCACATAACGCTCGGTGTCCTTGGTCTGCATGTCCTTGATGGCGCCGAGGACCTTCTTGACCAGACGCCGGCGCACGCCGCGGATCTGGCGGTCGTGCTGAAGGATCTCGCGGGAGACGTTCAGCGACAGGTCGTGCGCGTCCACCACGCCCTTGACGAAGCGCAGGTAGTTGGGCATGAGCGCTTCGCAGTCGTCCATGATGAACACCCGCTTGACGTACAGCTGCACGCCGCGCTTGGTCTCGCGGGAGAACAGGTCGAACGGTGCCTGCGAGGGGATGAACAGCAGCGCCTCGTACTCGAAGGTGCCTTCGGCGCGCATGTGGATGGTCTCGGCCGGGGCCAGCCAGTCGTGGCTGATCTGCTGGTAGAACTCGTTGTACTCCTCCTCGGTGACCTCGCTGCGCGGCCGGGCCCACAGCGCCTTCATCGAGTTGAGTGTGTCGACCTCGCGGGTGGTCTCACCTTCGGTGTCGGTGCGCTCGGTGGCCATGCGGATCGGCCAGCGGATGAAGTCCGAGTACTGCTTGACGATCTGACGGATCTTCGACTCGGACAGGTAGTCGGCGAGCCCGTCCTCGCTGTCGGCGGGCTTGAGATGCAAGGTCACCGACGTGCCCACCGGCAGGCCGTCGACGGCCTGGATGTCGTAGGTGCCCTCTCCGTCGGACTCCCACTGCGTGCCGGAGCCGGTGCCGGCTCGCCGCGTGCGCAGGGTGACCTTGTCGGCGACCATGAACGCCGAGTAGAAGCCGACGCCGAACTGCCCGATCAGGTTCTCGGCCGTGGCGGCGTCCTTCGACTCTTTGATCTTCTCCAGCAGACCGGCGGTGCCGGACTTGGCGATCGTGCCGATCAGCTCGACGAGATCGTCCCGGCTCATGCCGATCCCGTTGTCGCGGACGGTCAGGGTACGGGCGTCCTTGTCGACCTCCAGCGAGATGTGCGGGTCGGAGGTGTCGACCCCAGCGAGGGCGGAGTCGGTCAGCGATTCCAGCCGCAGTTTGTCCAGGGCGTCGGAGGCGTTCGAGATCAGCTCGCGCAGGAAGATGTCCTTGTTCGAGTAGATCGAGTGGATCACCAGTCGGAGCAACTGGCGGGTCTCGGCCTGGAATTCCAGCGTCTCGACACTGCTGCCCATGGGGGGCCCTTTCTGTGGGAAGGTCATGAACGGACAGAACTGGGGCCGGGACGGCACCACATGGCCCGCCTCGGCATGGATGGTTGTGGGCAGGCCGGGAACGCCTCCGCGTCCACGACGAGGTGGGGCGCCCGTCGGCCGCAGGGGCAAGGGGCTCGGCGCCGTTCGCGGCGCCGGGGGCTGCGCGCGGGGATGGCTGCGCTCGCTTCGGATGCGCGGGGGTGGCGCGTGGCGATCGGCCCGGCGAGGCGGCGCGGGCCGGCGGCGCCGGTGGGTTCGGCGGCCCGATGGCGGGTAGCGCCGTGCACCGCGTCCCCGGCGGGGAAGGACACCGGGGCGTGGTCGTCGGTGCTCGCGGCCGATCGCACTGCTGATGTCACGGGCACCCCCCTAGGCCAGTCATCAAGTGGACGACATGCCTTCTGTCGTCCATTGGACGACATGGTACAACGCTGTCCGGGGAGCGCACGGGCAACAACGGTTCGACCACGTGACCGGCGTTACCAGGATGCCGGTACGCCTCGCTCGTTGCTCCGTGCCGTACCGGCGTACATGGGCCCTATGACCGCGGACAGTGGATACCGCCAGGGTTTACCCACTGACGCGGTGAGTGGATTCAGGGGTCATTCAGCGGCACGATTCGGGCGGCCCGGTTCGGTCTCTAACGTCGGGTGGTGAAGGAACCGCTCGCGATGAGACAGGGAGATTGGTGTGCTGAAGCTCAGGATCGCCGCGTTGGCAACGTCTGCCGTACTGCTCGGATCAGGCGCGGTCACGGTGGCAACGGCCGCTCAGGCGCAAGCGTCACCGAAGTGCGTCGTGTGGGAGAAGAACACCACCAGGTTCTCCGGCTGGTGCGATGGCCGGGGGCCGGCGAGTTACCGCGCCACCATCACGTGCCGGCACGGCAGCGCGCATCAGGGGGCATGGGTGTGGCAGGGAGACCGCCGCGGTTCGACGGCGTGGTGCGAGAAGAACGACCGCGTCGCCAGCAAGTGGCAGTTCCGGACCGCTTGACCCTGTGATGTGCTCGGACCCCGGCCGCGAGGGCGACCGGGGTCCAGGTATTACTGTGCGTCGTTCCCACGTCCGTGTTGTGTCATGCCCGGGGCGGGCAACAGCCGCGTTCCGTCCGGCTCGTCGATCGCGAACGAGTACCCGTAGCCAGGTGTCGAGTTCGACGTACCGCTATGACACCTCACCGCGCGTCCGAGCAGACACGGTCCGGGCCGATGGTCATCGCCGTGCCCTCGACATGCTCTGCCCGCACCGACAGACCGTTCGCGACGACATCGTCGAGCACCAACAGGGGCAACGGCACCGGCGGGACAAGGCGCGTCGAGACGGCCAGGGGCAGCACGCCGAAGGCGCGGCCGCGCACCATGGACGCGCTGAACTCGACGGAGCCCGTCAGCGTGAGCCGCTCGGCGACCACACACGACGCCGCGGCCGTTGTAGCGCCGTAGAGGATACGAGGACGGCGCAAGTCGATGGTCGCCGCTCGGCAGGTGCCCGCGACGGGCGGACAGTACAGCCCCGTCACCGTCAGCGTCCGCGCCCGCAGTTCGACCCCGCCGGCGCCGGGCCGGACGGCCGGGCCGGACACCGACCAGCACGCGCGGACCGCCGTGGCCGCTCGCGCTCGTTCGCCGGGAGCCGGCTCCTGGTGAGGCAGTGACGCGGGGCGGCACTCCTTGTCGGGCAGCACGCCGTGCGGCCCCGGCGCCGTATCCCGGGGAGCGGGGCTCGGCGCGGGCCCGGGCCCGGACGGCGGCCCGGACGGCGGCCCGGACGGCGGCCCGGGCTCGGCGCCGGCCAGCGGCAGGCCCACGACGAGCATCCCCGCGACCGCGAGCAGCAGGACGCCCGGACGGAAGGCCCCGTTCTTCACCCCTCCCCCTCCCCCGAGGGAACGGGCATCCCGCCCACATCCGTTGCGGGCGCGCCGGGTTGCCAGGCCAGGGCGAGAGATCCGCCGAGCAGCGCGAGCAGTATGCCGACGAAGAAGCCTCCGAGGTTGGCCAGTGGATAGGACAACAGACCCAGCGCGACCGCCACGCCGCCGCTGTACGGCGCCCGGGCCGGCCTGACCCACATGTGCGCCGCACAGCCGGCCAGCGCCGCCGCCAAGAACAGCACCACCGCCCCGCTGGTTCCCTGCACCGGCAGCAGCCCGACCTCCGCCAGCGGGAAGTACCCCAGTTCGACAGCCGCGGCGGCCACCAGTGCGCAGGCCGGCAGCGGGCGAGGCGTCGTCCCGGTCAACACGGATGTTCCCCGGCCCGTACGTCCATCGTGGCATCACTCAGCGAGAACATTCCCGCCGTCAGCGACCACGCCTCCATCCGCATGTGCTCGATGGTGAGCGTGCGGGCCTGCTGCCCGTAGACACCGGCGGGTCCTGTGATGCCGCCGCCGTCGAGCGTCGACGCGTCCCGGCCCATCTCCACCGACCCGAACGACATGTCCCCTCGCAGGGCATCGAGATCGAGCACCAACTGCGAGGCTTTCACCGGTCGTTGGCCGTCCGAGTGGATCTGGAGCGTCACCGTGCCGAAGGGGGTGTGGGCCACCGCCGACTGGCACAGTCCGTACAGTTTGGCCTCGCGGATTCCCACCACGGCAACCGCGTGACGCCCGCCGGAACCGTCCTGCCGGAACGAGGCGAACTGCACCGCGCCTTCCGCCTCGATGTGCTGGGACGTGACCGAGAAGGGGCTTCTGGCGACCGCGAAGGAGACGGGGATCGCGGCCGCGGTCGTCGTCATGACGGTGCCGGCGGCCAGCGCCAGCGCGCCGGCCCCCGCGAGGGTGAAGCGCCGCCAGTTCGTTCTTCCCTTACTCGTGGCCCGTCGGCGGCTGTGCACAGGACAAGGGGGAGTGCCAGAGCGACGCAACAGCGTTCCTTCCCGAAATCGGCCCCCGCCCCCTTCAACGCCGGAGCCCGGCCGAGGTTGCGCCCCTCCGGGTGGGAAACACCCGCCCGGTCCCCCGGTCCCTGTGCCGAGTCGCCCCGGCCCGGGCAATCGTTCACCTGCGCAGCTCTGCGCCTCCGGCGGCGACTGGCGTACGGTTTTGGGCAACCTAGCCGGGAGGACACCCGTGGGTGAGAACAAACGCCTGATGCTGGCCGGCGAGTGGTATCTGCCGGACGACCCCGAACTCCTCGCCGACTCCGCGCGCCGCACCCGGTTGTGCGCCGCGTACGACGCGGCCGCCACGGCATCGGCCGCCGAGCAGCACGCGATCCTCGCGGAACTGCTCGGTTCGGTGGACGCGTCCGTACGGGTCCGACCGCCGTTCCGGTGTGACTTCGGCTACAACATCAACGTCGGCGCGGGTACGTTCGTGAACTTCGGCGCGGTGTTCCTCGACACCGGGACCATCACCGTCGGGGCCGATGTCCAGATCGGCCCGAACGTTCAACTCCTCACGCCTGCCCACGAGTTGGACGCCGGGCGAAGACGGGCCGGCTGGGAGAGGGCCCTGCCTGTGACCGTCGGGGACAATGTGTGGCTGGGCGGCGGGGTGATCGTCTGCCCCGGGGTGAGCATCGGCGCGGACACGGTGGTGGGCGCGGGCGCCGTCGTCACCGGAGACCTGCCGCCGGGCGTGCTCGCGGTCGGCAACCCGGCCCGGGTGGTGCGGAAGCTGACGTGAACGGGATGGGCCATGGGGGCCGGAGAGGCCGTGCTCACGGGCCCGGGTGATCTCCTCCGGCCCGGCGGCCCGCCCGGCGGGACTTCAGGTCCTGTCGCCCCCCGGTCGATGAAGCCGCGCGGGCCTTTCAAGCCTGCCGAACCTTCCAATGGATGGACCCGCGAGACCGCTCGGGCCGAGCTGTGGCACTGTGATCTGGGCCCGCACGCCCCTGGAACCGACGTCGGAAAGGAAACCGATCGTGACCGACCCCAAGGACAGGCTGGACGCACTGCGGACGGACATCGAGCGCCGCAACCCGGGCCAGCCCGAGTTCCACCAGGCCGTGCGAGAGGTCCTGGACACCCTGGGTCCCGTCATCTCCGCCCGTCCCGAGTACGCCGGGAGCGGGCTCGTCGAGCGGCTGCTGGAGCCGGAGCGGCAGATCATTTTCCGGGTGCCGTGGACCGACGACCGTGGCCGCGTGCACGTCAACCGCGGATACCGGGTGGAGTTCAACAGCGCGCTCGGCCCGTACAAGGGCGGTCTGCGCTTCCACCCGTCGGTGGACATCGGCGTGGTGAAGTTCCTGGGCTTCGAGCAGATTTTCAAGAACGCGCTGACCGGGCTCGGCATCGGGGGCGGCAAGGGCGGCAGCGACTTCGACCCGCGCGGCAGGTCCGACGCCGAGGTCATGCGTTTCTGCCAGTCGTTCATGACCGAGCTGTCCCGCCACATCGGTGAACACACCGACGTGCCGGCCGGTGACATCGGGGTGGGCGGCCGCGAGATCGGCTACCTGTTCGGCCAGTACCGCCGCATCACCAACCGCTGGGAGGCCGGCGTCCTGACCGGCAAGGGCCAGGGCTGGGGCGGCTCCGCGATCCGCCCCGAGGCCACCGGGTACGGCTCCGTGCTGTTCGCCGCCGAGATGCTGAAGGTGCGCGGCATGTCCCTCGACGGGCTCAGCGCGGTCGTCTCGGGCTCCGGCAACGTGGCCCTGTACACGATCGAAAAGCTTCAGCAGCTCGGCGCCAACCCGCTGACGGCTTCGGACTCCTCCGGCTATGTGGTCGACGACAAGGGCATCGATCTCGCTCTGCTCAAGCAGATCAAGGAGGTGGAGCGGGGCCGCATCAGCGAGTACGCCGCGCGGCGGGGCCCGTCGGCGCGCTTCGTGGGTGACGGCCGGGTCTGGGAGGTGCCGGCGGACGTGGCTTTCCCGTCGGCCACTCAGAACGAGTTGGGCGCCGAAGACGCGCGTGCGCTCATCGCGAGCGGCGTGAAGGCGGTGTCCGAGGGCGCGAACATGCCCACCACGCCCGACGCGGTGCACCTCTTCCAGGAGGCGGGCGTCGCCTTCGGCCCCGGCAAGGCCGCCAACGCGGGCGGTGTAGCCGTCAGCGCCCTGGAGATGGCTCAGAACGCGGGCCGGGTCGCCTGGAGCCGCGAGCGGGTCGAGGACGAACTCGCCGGCATCATGCGGTCCATCCACACGGTCACGCACGAAACCGCCGAGCGCTACGGCGCACCCGGCGACTACGTCACCGGCGCCAACATCGCCGGCTTCGAGCGGGTCGCCGACGCGATGCTGGCCCAGGGCGTCATCTAGGGCCGCACGCGTCGAGCAACGTCCGCCCCGCAGCGACGCGCCGTCCGGGCGGTGATCCGGACGGCGCGGTGTGCGTAAGGCGAGGGTGGGGCGGGGGCGTGGCGGGGGCGTGGCGGGAGGACCTTCCGCGTTCGACGCGATCGCGCCCCACAAGCGGCAATGGCCAGCGGACGCACACCGCACCCGTACTACTCCAGCCATCCGCCGTCGCGCATGACGACCCTGCCGCGAAGTTCCGGCACCCCGCGCCAGGCACGCACGGTCCCCGGCACCACGCTCAGGTACAGGAAGGGGCCCTCTTCCGTACGCGGATCCCAGCCGAACTTGTCCGCGAACGCGTCCGCGGCATCCGTTGGCGCTTCCTGGGCGGGATGGCACGTCGCCTCCCCTTGCAGCAGCACCACGTCGAAGGCGTCGGGAAGAGCCAGCCGCACGCGCGGTTCCCTCCGCGCATTGCGCGCGGTCGCCGAGTTCGCGCCGGTGCACATCCATACCGCGTGTCCGTCCCACAGGAACCACAGGGGCACCTGATGCGGGCCGTGGTCGGGGTGGGCCGTCGACACCCATATGTCGCGCTCCGAGCCCAGCCGCTCCAGGGTGTCCCTCCTGCGCTCCGCCGTGGTGCGGCGGATGATCTCCGTAGCTCGCATGATCGCCGACATTGGCCAATGGATACACGACGCACATGGGGCGCTGGTCCTAGGTCCGGCGGCGGACCATCACCCGCAAAACACCCTCCCCTCCTCCGCTACTTGATGATCGCGTTGGCGACCACCACGATCACGCCCAGCAGCCCGTCACCGACACCGAGCCTCATCGCGGCGCCCCACGTGCGGCCGGCGGCGCGCGCGGCGATGAGACCCCAGCCGAAGAGCAGCACGATGTTGACGCCGAACACGACGTACTCGATGTTGCGCGAACCCCACCAGCCGAGGCCCGCTCCGTACAGCAGCAGCATGGTGGGCGCGGTGGCGGCGACGAGCGGCCATTCCTCCAGCAGGATGCGCCATGGCCCCCCTCCACCGTGGTGGGTCTCGTGGCCGCGCCGGGCGATGATGTGCGCGTAACCGTGGGCCAGGGCGGATGCGACGGCCGTGATCAGCAACCACTTGGTGTCGTACAGCCGGTCCGCGCGCGCCCTCGCCCCGTACTGGGTGAGCGCGGCCACCATCGAACTGGCAAGGACCGCACCGTAGACACCTCCGAACAGCACGTTGGGTTCAGTGGCGAGGCGGCGAAGAGTACGAGTGGGCACGGAGGTCTTCCTGGGAGTGAGCGGGAGAAGCGGTGTCGTCACCCATGACACCGCTTCCCCGGGTCCCTCGGCGGAACACCTCGCCGCGCCTTTTCCGAACTGCCCGATTGGTCCCCAGCCCCGCCAGGAGCCGCGCGCGGCACTCGATCCGTGTCCCGTCGATTCTCGTACGTCTCAACTGCCTCTGCCGCAGCGGCGCGTGCGTGCCGGGGCGCGGATGGCCGGGGCGGGACGGGGCAGGGGTCAGTCATGGGTGACGACATGGTGACACCGCAAACCAGGGGCGCGGCCTACCGCTGTGCGTTCGTCCTTGGTGGAGGAGGGGCGCTCGGCGCCTACGAAGTGGGGATGCTCAGGGCGCTCATCTCGGCCGGCATCGAGCCGGACCTGGTGGTGGGGACGTCGGTGGGCGCCATCAACGGCGCGGCGATCGCGGCCGAGCCCACGGCCGGGGCCGTGGAACGCCTGGGCGAGTTGTGGGGAAGCCTCGGCCGCTCGGGCGTCTTCTCGGGTTCGATGCTGCGGCGCCTGCGCCTCGCCGCCCGCAACCGCACCCACGTCTATTCCTCCGCTCCCCTGTCCGAACTGCTGGAGGCCGGGCTCCCGGCGCGGCGGATCGAGGACCTCGCGGTGCCCTTCCAGTGCGTCGCGGCGGGGATCGAGAGCGCCGCCGAGCACTGGTTCACGAAAGGGCCTCTGGTCCCGGCGGTGATGGCCTCCTGTGCCGTCCCGGGGCTGCTGCCACCCGTCGAGATCGACGGTGAGCACTTCTTCGACGGCGGCCTGATCAACAGCATCCCGGTGGGCCGGGCGGTCGCGGCGGGCGCGCGTACGGTGTACGTCCTTCAAGTGGGGCGCGTGGAGCGGAAGTTGAAGGCGCCCCGGGCGCCTTGGGAAGTGGCCGCCGTGGCCTTCGAGATAGCTCGGCGCCACCGATTCACCCGTGACATGGCGGACCTGCCCTCCGGTGTGGAGGTGCACGTCCTGCCCACGGGGGCGTCGTCCGGCCGGGGTGAGGACATCGCGGGCCGCAAGTTCCAGCACCGCGACTTCGGGCGCTCCCTGGAGCGGATGGAACGTGCGTACGAGGCGTCGATCGCATATCTCGAAGCGGCCGGGAAGCCCGCTCTCCGTACGGGCGGCGTCACCCCATGAGCCGTAAGGCGGGCATACGTGACGTGGCACGGCGGTGTGTCACCGTGCCCGCGCTCGTCGTCCTGATCCCCTTGGCCTGCGCGGTGTTGATCACGACGGTGGCGCTCGCCCCGCTCTCCCTGTTCGCCGGGCGGCACGAACGCGGCTGGCAACCGCAGCGTCTGGCTCTCTACGCCGTCGTGTACCTCGTCGCCGACCTCGTCGGGGTGTGCGCCGCGCTCGTCGTCCGACTGCGCTGTCTGGGCGGTGGCCAGGGGCGCAAGGAGCGGTTGGTGGCCCTCAACTACCGGCTCCTCGCACGCTTGCTCGGGTTCCTGGTGGCTTGCTCCCAGCGGATTTTCTCCGTGCGTGTGGAGGTGGACCCGCTGATCCCGCGGCCCGGCACCCGGTCGCCGGACGGCATGGTCGTCTTCGCTCGCCACGCCGGTCCGGGTGACTCGATCCTGCTGGTCCACGGCCTTCTGTGCGACGCGGGGCTGCGTCCCCAGGTCGTGCTCAAGGAGTTCCTGCGCTGGGACCCCTGCCTGGACGTGGTGCTCGGCTGCCTCCCGCACTGCTTCGTCCCGCGCCACGCCGACGCCGACGGGTGCACGTCGCGGGCCATCGGCGCCCTGGCGGCGCGGCTGCGGCCGGGCGAGGCGCTGGTGGTGTTCCCCGAGGGCGGCAACTTCACCGAACGACGCCGCACGCGGTCCATCCGCTGGCTCGTCCGCACCGGCCAACTGCGCCGGGCCGCTCGCGCACGGCGCCAGCACCACGTCCTGCCGCCGCGCATGGCGGGCCCGCTCGCCGCGCTGACCGGGGCGCGCGGCGCCGGAGCGGACGTCGTCTTCGTCGCGCACACGGGGCTCGACCACATCGACTCCCCGTCCCGCCTGTGGCACTCCATCCCCCTGCGAAAACCGGTGCGTGCCACGTGGTGGAGCGTGCCCGCCCGCGCGATACCGCCCGAGCGCCAGGCCCGCGAGACATGGTTGACGGACCAGTGGTCGCGGGTGGACGCGTGGATCGCCCAGGAGTGGGGCGAGGGGGCGGCTTCGGCGCGTACGGCGTCGTCCTGACGGCAGGCGGATGGTGCGGCGCCGTACCACCTTTGGCCATCAGCGCCCCGGGTGCCGTCGGGTGCCGTCGGGTGCCCTCAGGTTCCCGTGGGCGCCCTTGAGTTCCCCTGGGTTCCTTGGGTGTCGGCCGACGCCGAGCGCGGCTCACCGGCGCATGCCGGGCCTGAGCCGCGTCCGCGCCCCTCGTCACGTCCGTGCCACGGCCTCCAGCGGGCCGAGCCGGGCGGCGTGCCGGGCGGGGACGGCCACCGCGGCAGTGCCCGCCGCGAGACCGAGCGCGACCACCAGCGCGAGGGTGCCCCACGGCAGCGAGAAGGAGTACTGAGGGATCGCGCCGTTGGCGAGTCCGCTGACCTTCCACGCTCCGAACAGCCCTGCTGCCAGCCCGAGAAGGGTGCCGAACGCGGCGACGCACACGGCTTCCAGACGGATCATCGTGCGGATGGCCGAGCGGCCCATGCCGATGGCCCGCAGCACGCCGATCTCCCGGGTGCGCTCCGAGACCGACATGGCAAGGGTGTTGACCATGCCGAGCGTGGAGATCAGCACTCCGAGGGCGAGCAGCCCCAGCACCATGGTCATCATGTCGCCCGCGACGCCGGCCTGTTCCTGGACGAGCTGCCGACGGCTCTGGACCTTCAGGAGCGGGCTGTCGCCCACCGCGGCGCGCAGCCGCTTCTCCAGACCCGTCGAGGTCACTCCCCCGTCGGTGACAACCAGCAGGCGCTGCACGGAGTCGCGCAGGTAGGCGGTCTTCTGTACGTCGCTTCGATAGCCGAGGACGTCCTGGGCGGTGGGGTTGTCCTGGTAGACGCCGACCACCGTGTAACGCTGGTCGTGGTCGCCTGCGCCCATGCTCGCGTCGAGTTGTTGGCCGACGGCGAGGTGGTGCTCCGAGGCGTAACCGCGCGACACGGCGATCCTGCCGGGACCGACGTCGGTGAGGGAGCCGCTGAGGAAGCGGAGCTTCATGACCTCACTCGCGGTGCCGGGGTCGATGCCGGAGATCTGCTTGCCGCCCGGGGTGATCGTGGAGTCCGCCACGGCGGAAGCGGTGCGCACGCCCGGCACCGCCGCGACACGTCGTACGGCAGCGGCGTCGATGGCGGTGGTTGGAGTACGCGTACTGATGGCGTAGTCCGCGCTGAGACCGGCGGCGGCCTGTGCGTCCAGGGCTCGCTTGGTGCAATGGTCGATGACGGCGAGGCCGGAGACGAGCGCCGTGCTGATCAGGAGCGCGGCGGCGGTCGCCGCGGTTCGGCGCGGGTTGCGCAGGGCGTTCTCGCGGGCGAGGTGGCCTGCCGCGCCGAAGCCCGTGGTGAGCCGGCCGAGCAGGCGGATGACCGGCCCGGCGAGGAGCGGGGCGAGCGCGATCAGTCCGACGACGAGGGCGGCGCAACCGAACAGGGCTGTCCGCAGGTTGGCGTCGGTGGCGCCTACCGCGTCGGTCAGCGAGAAGAGGAGTCCCGCGCCAAGGACGGTCAGAGCCAGGCCGACGGCGCCGCGCACGCGGGACAGGGCCGCGGAGGGCGGCTGGTCGGCACCGCGCAGCGCCTCGACGGGCGCGACGCGTGCGGCGCCGCGCGCGGGCAGCCAGGCGGCGAGCACGGTGACACCCACGCCCACGACGAGTGCGGCGATGACCGCCATGGGGCCGATCACCAGAGGCCCGCCGGGCAGCGGATCACCGGAGGTGTCAAGGACGTGGGGCAGCACGGTGGCCACCCCCAGGCCCAGCGCGAAACCGAGCGCCGACGCGGCAAGGCCCACCAGGGCCGCCTCGGCCAGGACGGAACGGACCACCTGGCGGCGGGTGGCACCGATCGCGCGCCACAGCGCGATCTCCCGGGTGCGGCGGGCGATGTCCATGGTGAAGGTGTTGACGATGAGGAAGGTGCCGATGAACAGCGCGACCGTGGCGAAGAGGAGTGGCAGACGCTCGTAACTCTTGGTCCTGGTACCGATGTAGAGGGCCTGCTGAGCGGCCTGGGCGTCGGCGGTGACGGCCTCGGCCCGGGCGGCGGGCAGGACGGCGGTGATCCGGTCGCGGAGTTCGGCCTGGCTGGTGCCGGGGGTGGCTCCCACGTCGATCCCGGTGTAGCGCCCGGGGGCGGCGAACAGCTTCTGGGCGCTCGCCTTGTCGAACACCGCCAGGGTCCCGCCGGCGTTCACGCGGCTGTCGGTGGTGGAAACAAGGCCCACCAAGCGGGGTGTGAGGACCGGTCCCTGCGCGGCGAGGGTGACCCTGTCGCCGAGCCGGTAGCCGCCCGCGTGCGCGGTGCCGCGGTCGAGAGCGACCTCGTCCTGGCCCACCGGGGCCCGGCCCTCGGTCAGCGGGTAGCGGCTGTCCTTGCCGTCGGGCCCGGGATGGTAGGCGGCGCCGAATTTGCCCATCGCGCTGTCGGCCCGCATGGGCGTGCCGTCCTTGGCGGCCAGCGTGACGGTGCCGTCCGCCACCGGGCGGACGGACGCGACGCCGGGCAGGTGGGACAACTCGCGTACGAGGGCGTCGTCGAGGGCCCCGAACTGCTCCTGGGGGGAGGCGCCGGGAGTGTTTTTCGGGCTCACGCTCACGGCGGTGCCCCTGTCGTCGCGTGTCATGGCGGCGCGGTGGGCGGCGGTGGTCGTGTCGGCGAAGATCAGGGAGCCGGAGATGAACGCGACGCCGAGACAGACCGCGAGGACGGTCATGACCAGTCGGGCCTTGTGCGCGAGGACGTTGCGCAGAGCTGTTCGCAGCATGGTGCTTTCCGCGGGTCGGGGTGGGTCGGGGGCGGGGTGGGTCGGGGTGGGCCGGGGGCGGGGTGGGGAGTTGGCGGGCGGAGCGGTCAGCTCGCGTGCCGGCGCTCGGTGTCGAGCGCGAGCATCCGGTCGAGGACGGCGCCGGATGTGGGCTCGCGCAGTTCGTCCACGGGCCGGCCGTCGGCCAGGAAGACGACACGGTCCGCGTGGGCGGCGGCGACCGGGTCATGGGTCACCATCACCACGCTCTGGCCCCACTCGTCGACCGAGTCGCGCAGGAAGCCGAGTACCTGCGCGCCCGAGCGGGAGTCGAGGTTTCCGGTGGGTTCGTCGGCGAAGACGATCTCCGGGCGGGACATCAGGGCCCGGGCCACGGCGACGCGCTGCTGCTGACCGCCGGATAGTTCGGCCGGCCGGTGCGTGAGGCGCCCGGCGAGGCCCGTGGCGGCGATGACGGTGTCGGACCACGCCACGTCGGGACGGCGCCCCGCCAGACGCAGGGGCAGCGTCATGTTCTCCTGCGCCGTAAGGGTGGGCAGCAGGTTGAAGCCCTGAAAGACGAAGCCGACCTTTTCCCGCCGCAGCGTGGTGAGTTGACGATCCGTCAGTTCGGTGAGCTCGACGCCACCGATCCGCGCCGACCCCGAAGTGGCGCGGTCGAGGCCGGCCACGCAGTGCATCAGCGTCGACTTGCCGGATCCCGAAGGGCCCATGACGGCGGTGAACCGGGCCCGTTCGAACTCCACCGTCACGGTGTCCAGCGCCGTGACCTGGGTGGCTCCTCTGCCGTAGACCTTGGTCAGTCGGGAGGCACGGGCCGCCGGCTCGGAGGTGGGGGCGCCTGCGGCTGGGAAGGGAGGGGACGTCTGGGGCACGAGAACTCCGGAGGGTGAACGGCGGCCCGCGAGCGTTCGCGAACCGGGATGTTCCCATCCTTGGGGCTCTCACCTGCGTGGACATCGGCCTCAGGTGGTGATGTGGGCTCTGCTGAAGGTCAGGGAGGGTGTCGCCGTCTCTGCCTTTCGGCAGAGTTCTGCCTCAGGGACACATACCGGCACGGTGTGCCAGGAGAGCCGCCTGCACGCGGCTCGTCGACCCGGTCTTCTCCAGGATGGCACCCACATGCGTCTTCACGGTGCCGATGCCAATCGTCATCCGTTGTGCGATGTCCTGGTTGGACAGCCCTTCCCCCAGCATCGCCAGGACCTCCCGTTCGCGACCGGTCAGGCGGGCGATCCGCTCATCGGGACGGCCTCCCTCGTCGGTGTGCGCGGGGCTCCGGCGCAGCATGCGGGCGATCACCGCGCCGGTGACGCCGGGCGAGAGCACCGCGTCGCCGGCCGCCGCCGCCCGCACGGCGCTGATCAGTTCGTACGGTCCCTCGTCCTTCAGCAGGAACCCCGTGGCGCCGTCGCGCAGCGCCCGCATCACGTTGTCGTCGTCGCCGAACGTCGTCAGCATCACCACGCGCGGGGCGGGTTCGAGGGCGAGCAGCGGCCGGATCGCGGCCAGCCCGTCGCACCGGGGCATCCGGATGTCCACCAGCGCCACATCGGGGTGATGGACGGCGGCTTCGGCGACTGCCCGGTGCCCGTCGGCGGCCTCGGCGACCACCTCGATGCCCTCGGCATGACGCAGAATCAGCCGGACGCCGTGCCGGATCATCTCCTCGTCGTCGGCGAGCAGGACCCGGATCGGTCGTGGCGGTTCGGTCATGGAGTCTCCCAGGGCTGGGCGTCGCGTACGGACGGGACGCTGAAGCGGTCGATGGAGATGAGGCGATGGGCCGCGTCGAAGCAGTATCGGGTGATGTCGAAGGCTCCGGGCCGGGGTCCGTGCCCGGCGGCGGGGAAGACACAGCCCACGGCGCGGGCGGGTCGCGGCGGTTCGTGCCCGGTCGCCGCGGCGCGTTCGGCGGGGCTGTCGAAGACGCCCTTCAGCTCCTCGTACGTCATTCCCAGCCGTGGCCGCGGCGGGTGGACCTCGTGCCTGGGCTGGCCGTACACCAGGGCGATCGCCAGCGCCATCAGCACCCACAGGGCCGTCGCGCCCAGGGCGGACATCAGCGCGCCGGCCGCGCGGGGGGTGCGGGAAAGCGCGGCGGCCTCGTCGTGGGCGGGTGCCGGGGGCGCGTCGGATCCGGCGGAAAGGGGGTGGTCGGGGACGGCGTCGGCCGGCTCGGCGGGCAGGATCGCCTTCACCTGGAATCCACCGCTGGAGCGGGCACCCGCTTCGAAGGTTCCGCCGAGCAGGCCGATGCGCTCGCGCAGTCCCGTCAGCCCACGGCCCGTCCCCTCTGGGGCTCCGGTGTCGGACGGCTCGGGAGGGGCGCTGTTGTCGACCGTCACCACCACCGTGCGGTCGTCGTGCTCGACGCACACCGTGACCGGGGCGGCACGGGCGTACCTGTGCACATTTGTCAGTGCCTCCCGTACCACCCGGTGGACCGCGCGCCGCACCGGCGCGGGACGGGTCTCGATGTCGGGTCCGTCCCAGCGCAGCCGGACATCGACGCCTCCGTCGCGGGACTCCGCGACCAGCGCTTCGACGTCGCTGCGCGTACCCGTGACGTCGGTGAGGGCGTCCGGTCCGGTGTCCCGGCCCAGCGGGCCCAGGACACCGAGGGTCTGCCGCAGTTCACGCATCGCGTCCCGGGTCGCCCGCCGGACCAGGACGGCTTCCTCGCGCAGTTCCGGAGCCGCCCGGTCGAGAGCCAGTTCCAACCCTCCGGCGTGCAGCGACACGAGGCTGAGCCGGTGGCCCACCAGATCGTGCATCTCGGCGGCGATCCGGGACCGCTCCTGGACGCGCGCCTCGCTGTCGGCGGACCGCCGGGCGCGCTCGGCCGCGTCACCGCGCTCGCGCAGCGCGCGCAGCAGCCTGGCCTGCTGTCCGTACACCGTCCCGACCAGCCCCGGCACGACCACGGCGGTCGCCGCCATGACGAAGCCGAGCTCCGCGCTGTACACGGCCGAACCGGGCCCGACCAAGGGGCCCGTCACGACAGCGGAGGCCAGCACCAACAGGCTCGCGCTCCCGAGCAGCCGTACGCGCGTGCGTGGACGAGTCACGTCGAGCGCCACCGCGTAGGCCGCGGCCGCCACCACGGGAGCGGCCACTGGCGCCGCACCGGCGAGCACGGCGACGACCAGGAAGACGGCAGTGGGCCGATGTCCGCGCAGCGCGAAGAGCGGCACCGCGAGAAGGATCACGCACAGCTGGAACACCGGGTGCGGCAGTGACCACAGCGGCCCCGCCACCGCCAGCAGACCCAGCGCGGCGACCGTGACGGTGACGGTCTCGACGACCATCGGGCCCCGCCCGCCCGCACGCGTCACCGTGCCCGCTCCGGGCACGGGCGGGTCGGACGAAAGCGGCTGAAGAGGGGCATGCTCCTCATTATGGATGGCCGGGTGTGCCAGGACGTGGGCCCTGAGGCTGATCCGGATCTCTGCCTTTGGACAGAGCCGGCTCGACCCGCTCGCCACAGCGACCCCCGGGCGCCTCCGGAGGCTACACGCGGGGCCGGCCTGGCGCTGCTCGCGCCCGCGCCCTGTGCCCCACGCACCGGGACCGGGGCGGTCGGCGCGCGCTCGCGACGACACCGTCCGCTGCCGCCCAACTCCGCTACAGCAAGCGGTAGTTGTCGTCAGCTCCCGTCACAAGCCGGAGACGGCGTACGGCGCCGACCTCCACGAGCACGAGGGGGTGCGGATCACGCGCTGCGAGCGCGAGTGGCCAGCAGCGCGGCGAGAGCACATGGCACGAGGAGCAGCCCAAGGGCGGAGCCGTAGCCGACGGTCACTCCCGAGCCGGCGCCGATGCAGGCGTTGAACACGGCCGAGGACGCGCCCAACACCGCTGTCTGGCCCAGGTTCTGGGTGCTCTGCATGGCGGCGCTGGCGTAGCCCTGCCGGCCGGGCGGGCTGTGCGTGAGGGACAGCACGGTCAGGGAAGGGGCGTACATGCCCATGCCGACGGCCGCGATCGCCATGGCCGACGCGGCGGTGTACGCGGGCGTCGCGGGCAGTGTCCCGGCGACCGCGACGACAACCGCGACCGCCTGCACCAGCGCACCGGCCACGACCAAGTGGTGGCGCGGGCGGCGGTCCATGAGGCGGCCCTGCGCCCAGGACGAGGCGGCCCAGGCCACGGCGGCCCCGGTGAAGGCCAGACCGATCACGGAGGGAGGCGCGCCCCGGACGGTGACCAGCAACAGGGGAACGTAGGCCTCCAGCGTGAAGAACACCCCTGAACCCAGGCCGCGCAGCAGCACCGTGACGGGCAGACCGCGCGCGGCACGCCACGTGCCCGGCGGCAACAGCCGCGACACGAACGCCGTCAACAGAGCGAAGCCGCCCGCCGCGAACAACAGATGGCGTACGTCCCACCCGGAGACTCCGTACTGCCCGAGCGCCGCGCCCAGGCTCACCGCGACCGCGATCACCAGAGCGGGACGCGGCGGGGCGTCCTTCGGGGGCGCGGGCGTAACCGAGCTGGCAGGGCCGCGCAGGACCGCCACCACCACCAGCGCGGGCAGCACGGTGAGAGCGGCCAGACCGAAGAACACCGCGCGCCAGGACCACCATTCGGCCACCACGCCCGCCAGCGGAGGACCCACCAGCGACGGGACGACCCAACAGGCGCTCATCAGCGCCAGAACGCGTGGCCGCAGGCGGTCCGGGTACACCCCGCCGATCGCGGTGTTGATCGCCACCGCGACCATGCCGCCGGCCAGCCCGTCGAGGAAGCGTCCGGCCGCCAGTTGCCAGATCGACGTGCTCGCGCCCGACACCAGCAGGGTGACCACGGCCAGCGCCATGCCCGTCGCGAGCGGGCGCTGGGGCCCGGCTCGGTCCGCCCAGTGGCCCGCCAGCACACCGCCGAGCAGACTCGCGGCGACGAAGCAGCCCGCCACCAGCGGGTAGAGCGAAAGCCCGTCCAGGTCCCGTGCCGCCGTCGGCAACGTGGGGGTCACCGCCAGCGCCGCGAGCCCGGTCAGGAACATCACCGCCGCGAAACAGGATGTGGCGGCCATGTACGCCCCGGAGAACAACCCCTCGTCCGTCGCGGCCCGCACCGGCGCCGACGCGTCCCCTCCCGCCGACAGCGACTTGGCGGAGGCCGCTGTGTGAGGTTGGGTGGACGCGGGCGAGCCGCTTGCCTTCGGCTTCGGATCATGAGTCACAAGGGCCCAACGTAGGCGCGGGACATGGCCGTGTGCCACGCATTTCCCGGGGCGTCGGGGCCGCTCGGGCCCGCTGGTGTCGCGCCTGCGTCACAGACCTGTCCCCCTCCCCTGCGCGACCAACACGCCGCCACCTTCATCGCGGCCGGCGCAGCCAGCTGGTGCTCACTTCCCTGAAACGTCGTAAGCCTCGCGAATCGACGCGGGGATACGCCCACGATCATTGACGAGAAACCCATGGGCGCGAGCCCAGCGACGTATCGGGTCGTCTTCCGGACGGGGTTGGAGGCCATGGATTCCAGCGGATGGGCCCGACCCCCTCCACTCCCCCGAGACCACCCCCTCCAGGCGATCCGCCGTCTCGTGGAAGAAGGCGGCCAACGAGGCATACACGCCCGCCTCCATGCCGCTCGCCTCGCCCCAGGATCCGACGGTTCCGCTGAGCGTATCCAGAAATATCCCCGAGAGACCGTCGCGATCTGCGGTCAGGGGTACCCACTCACGACGCCACAACGACTGATCGGGATCTGCGGACGGCTCCATCTCCTCCTGGCCCATCCGGCTGAGGTAGACCCGCTGAATGTCCGTCAGGCCCAGAAAGAGACGGCCGCCCGGGGCGCCGATCTCGCACCCCAACGCCACCAGGCAGGTCTGACCGTCGGGCTGTCTGCCGGCATCGAGGTCGTTCGCCAGCAACCACTGCCGCATCTCGGCCGGCAGTTGCAGCCCCATGTGCAGTTCGGCTTCCCGGATGGCAGCGCGGGTCCCGGGGCCGCCGAGCGCGGCGAAAGTCTCCGGGTCGTTCCGTTCAAGCCACCCGGTCACCCGGCCCCACGCCTCGGTCACGTCCCCTGTCTCGTGCACGGAAACTCCATTCATCTGCGCTCTCCCCCCTTCGCACGGCTGCGCCCCCATGTGGAACCGACCCTCCGACACCGCCGGCTCGCGCCGCGCACACCCCGGTCCCGGACTGTGCGGTTGTCCGTTCGGCGAGGCAACGACCGACGAGGGGCCATGGAAGAACGGTAGGCGGGACCACTGACAATGGCCGACGCGGACCACGCACACGTATCCGCGGCCCATCCAGGGGGCGACCGGCGAAGACAAAGCGGTGCTCCGCGACCGCGACCCGGCCGGCCAGCCGGCCAGACAGTGTGGAACCCCCTACCGGCAGGGGCGCGAGGCCGTCGCGAAGGCTGCCGCAGACGGGGACGACTTGAGAACGGTGTGCTGGTCGAGCGCGAGGAGACCGGCGCCGCCTCATCACGTCACATCGGTCACGAATCCTCGACGCGACTCGTCACGGAGGGGGCACGTGACCCGGTGGGAGCTCGCCACGCTCGGGGAACCAGAGTTCTCCGCCCGGCAGATCCTGGCGAGCCTCTATGAAAAGCTCAAGTTCACGGTTGAGCTGGACCCCCGGCACAAGATCCGCGACCGTGGGCAGGACGGCCTCCGGAACGAGCCTGTGGAACACCAACCACGTCAACAACTGGAGCAACGGCCAGGTCGACGTGAAGTCCAGCTCGAACTCGGCCGTGAACTCGAACAGAGACCGGTCCTCAACAACGGCACGTACTGGTTTGACGCCGGGTTCATTCCGGTGACCAACGTATCGAACAACCGCGAATACACCGGCAATTGGAACTTCACTGCCTACGGGCATTCCTGTTCCGGCCAGACCTCGACCTGGAACTTCTCCTACGGCGGCGCGAGCGGGAGCAACAACCACCCCTACTCGCACTGCAATTGAGGCCTTTGACCAGTCGCCGCGGCGCGTCGCAGCCGTACGTACGCACCGGTACGGCACTCGGCGCGCCACCGCCACAGGCCGCGCGGCTCACGGCGGACGCGGTCCGCGTCGCCGCACCCGTCGCCGAGGCGGCCAGGAAGTCCCCTGCTATCCCGCGTCGACTTGCTCGTGGATTACTCGTGGACCCGGGGCCTTCGTCGCGGGAGTCTCGTCAGCGACCTCCCCGCCGAGGCCCGCGAGCAGGCGCAGGGCGTCTTCGGAAGCGCTGCCCGGGGAAGCCGACAGCACAAGCAGCTCCATGCTCGGTTCGTCCGGCAGCGCGAAGTTCTCCTGGTGCAGTTCGAGCGGCCCGACCAACGGGTGCCGGTACGCCTTGCGGCCGTGGGCGCGGGCGCGTACGTCCGCACGCGCCCAGAGGCGGCGGAAACGCTCACTGCCCATGGCCAACTCGCCGATGAGCGAGGTGAGTCGGGGTTCGTCGGGATACTTGCCCGCGGCCAGGCGAAGGTGGCCGACGCAGTCCAGGGTGCAGGTCTCCCAGTCCGCGTACAGGCCTCCTTCGGCCTCCTCGAGGAAGAGGTGCCGGGCGACGTTCAGGTCCGGCAGCGGACGGCCGTAGAGCAGTCCGGCGAGGCGGTTGCCGGCGAGCACGTCGAGGCGGTGGTTCATGATCAGCGCGGGCGCGCCGGCCACCAGGTCGAGGACCCGCAGCAGCTCGGGCCTGACCCGCCCGCTCGGCGTCTTCGCGCGGCGGCGGCGCTGCCGGGCGAGCCGGTCGAGGTGCCCCCGCTCGGTCTCGTCGAGGCCGAGGACGCGCGCCAACGCGTCGAGGACCTGCTCGGACGGCTGGGTCGCGCGGCCCTGCTCCAGGCGTACGTAGTAGTCGACGCTGACGCCCGACAGGTGCGCGACCTCCTCGCGGCGCAGCCCTTCGACGCGGCGGCGGCTGTCGGCGCAGATGCCGACGGCCCCCGGGGCGACCCGGGCACGCCGGGTCCGCAGGAAGCTCGCAAGATCGTCCATGTCCTCAGTATCACCTCGGTGGCGGCCGTGAAGGTGGTCCTGCCAGTACCAGGAACTCCGGTCCGACGGAAGAGGCGCCCCTGAACACCGGGCGCCGGGCCACCAAGAATCGAGGCGTCCCCTTTCGAAGGAGTTCCCATGAAGACGCTGATCGTCCACGCCCATCCGGAGCCGAAGTCGCTCAACGGCTCGCTCAAGGACCTCGCGGTGTCCACCCTGGAGGGCGCGGGGCACGAGGTCCGGGTGAGCGATCTGTACGCGATGAACTGGAAGGCGGTCGTGGACGCCGCCGACTACGGTCTCGACGCCTCACGTCCGTTGCGGGTCGCCCGGGATTCGGGCCGGGCGTTCGACGCCGGGACGCTCACGCCCGATGTCCGCGCCGAGCAGGAGAAGCTGCTCTGGGCCGACACGATCATCTTCCAGTTCCCGCTGTGGTGGTACACGATGCCCGCGATCCTCAAGGGCTGGGTGGACCGGGTGTTCACCTTCCACTTCGCGTACGGCGTCGGCGAGCACAGCGACACCAAGTACGGCGAGCGCTTCGGCGAAGGGACCTTGAAGGGCAAAAAAGCCCTGTTGTCGGTGACCGTCGGCGGTCTGGAGTCGCATTACTCCGCTCGCGGGATCAACGGCCCCATCGAGGACCTGCTGTTCCCCATCCACCACGGCATCCTCTACTACCCGGGCATCGAGGTGCTGCCGCCGTTCGTGCTGTTCGGCACCGACCGGATGACCGCCCAGGACTACCCGGACGTGGCCAAGGCATGGGAGCAGCGTCTGCTCACTCTGGAGTCGACCGAGCCCGTGGCGTTCCGGCAGCAGAACGGCGGGGACTACGAGCTCCCCTCACTTCGTCTGAAGGAGGGTCTGGAGCCGACAGATGTCACGGGGTTCGGGCTGCACGTGCGCCGCTGAGCGGCGTGGCCGGGCGGCGTGAGAGCGCAAAGGCGCCACCCGGCCATGGGAGCGCGGCGCGCCCGCTCCGCCGGCGGCGCCGCGCACAGCGGATGCGAGAAGCCGTGCGGCACCCGAGCATGGGCTCATGGACGAGGTGAACACCATCAGCGCGGACCGCGAGGGCGCGGGGGCCGACCGCGCGCGACAGCCGCTCGAGGAGGTCCGCGAGGCCCTGGTCTCCTCGGGCTCATGTCTGATGACGTCGGCCGCCGTCTCGCGCTGCCTCGGCATGGACGACGCGGGCTGGGCCCGGTTCGCCGGGCACTGGGAGGAGCTGGGCCCCGACCCGTACGCGGCAGAGACGGGGACGCGGCGGCTGCGGCGATACGGGCGTTTCTCCTTGTCCCGGGCGGGAGACATCGCGGCGCGGCCGAACGGCTCCTTCATCCAGCCGGAGGAGAGCAATCCCCTGTACGTGGAGGTGGACCGCCACTTCGAACCGCTGACCGCCGCCTTCGAGGCGGAACCCGTCCTGGCGTCCTTGATCCGGATGCTCGGCCGGATCGCCTCGTGCCTGGACGACGCGGACGAGTGGAACGTCAAGGTGCACCCCTTCAGAGTCATGGCCGAGGCCGACGGCGCGGGACAGCCCACCCCCGAGGGCCGTCACCGCGACGGCGTCACCTTGGTGACGTCGTTGCTCATCGACCGGGTCAACGCCACCGGCGGCGAGAGCACGGTGTACGACCAGGACGGTACGGAGCTGATGACCACCACACTCAGCCGGCCGGGCACCCTCCTTCTGGGCGACGACCGCGCGACGCTGCACGGCGTCTCCCCGATCCGCCCGCTGGACGCCTCCCGCCCGGGCCACCGGGACGTACTGGTCACTACGCTGGCGCCGCGCTGAGCATGCCGTCCGGTCCCGGCGGGCGGGCGGTCGCCCGCACGAGCCGGTCCACCACCCCGCTCGGCCCGGCGCCGTTCCCCGCCCAGGCGCGTTGGCGACGAGCTCCGTCCCCCTGCTCGGCCAGCCGCCGCAGGAACGCGGTGACCTCGTCGAGGTCCCCGTACCGTTCCAGGACCGGCCGGACATGCCGCACCATCTCCTCGGCGAGCTGTGCCACGGGCCGCACGCGCCCCGTCAGGGCGTCGAAGCCGCTGCCGCTCCAGCCGTCCCGGGCCGCCCGCCAGCACGCGGCCCGCAGCACTTCGCCGCTCCACGGCCGCCCCGGGTCTGCGCGCCGGACGCTGCCCAAAGCGGTGACGACCAGGCTTCGCAGCAACACGGTGATGGCGACGGCGTCGTCGACGTCCTGCGGCACGTCCATGGCGCGGATCTCCACGGTGGGGAGCCTGGGATTGGGCCGCAGGTCCCAGAACGGCATGCCGGGCTCGAGCATCGCCTCCGTGTCGGCGATCGTGACGGCGAGACTTTCATTCTCCTCCAGGGAGGCCGCGTAAGGCGGCGGCCCCAGGCACGGGAAGCGGCTCCTGATGACCGTGCGCCAGCTGGCGTACCCGGTGTCACGGCCTTGGTGGAACGGTGAGTTGGCGCTCATCGCGATGAGCAGCGGCAGCCACGGCCGCAGGTGGTTGATGGTCAGGACGGCCAGTTCGCGGTCGGGCAGATGCACGTGGACATGCAGGGCGCTGATGGCGAAGTCGTCCATCATGCCGCGGTACTGCTCCTGGCCGGCCCGGTAACGCGGGTGGTCCCCCACGTGTGGTGGCCCGTCGTCGCTGAGCACGGGCGTACCCGACGCGCACAGCGCCAGCCCCTCGGCACGGGCCGCGCCCACCAGCGACCCGCGCACCCGCGTCAGATGGTGGCGCACCTCGTTCGCCGTCCGGCACGGGGGCGTGCGCCCTTCCACCTGGCACTCGGCGAACTCCGGGGCGACGAGGTCCCCGACGGTCCCGGCAGCGCGCGCGGCGACCCGCGGGCCGCCCGGCACCGCCAGACGTGTCCCGGGATCAATGAGGAAGTACTCCTCCTCCACACCGATGGTCGGCGGATCAATGGCGCCCTCGACGGCCGAACCGTCACGCGGATCAGTGGTCACCCCTCCAGCATCACCCGAAACGGCACGCCACACGCGCCAAGTGCCGACGCCGACACGCGCGATCGGGCCGCGCGCCCTGGAAGCCGCCAACGCCCGGCCGGCGACGGGCGGCGTGGCGGAGGAGATCGAAAGGTTGCGGTGGATATCGAACACGTAATGACCTCCACGTTCCGCTCGGGGCCGTATACACGCGCTCCCGCGTCGCTCGCCGGGCGAGGCCCTGAGTCGGTCGGAGCCTCGGGCGGGCGAGGCGGTGGTCCTGGTCTGTCGGACCCAGCGCCTAGGCTGTCGCAGGGATCGATCAAGGAGCAGGGCAGTGCGAATAGAGCGTCATCAGGTGGGCGAGGGCGTCGTGTCGGCGGCGGGCGAGGACTTCACGAACCGCATCGGTGGCCGGGTGCGGTCCATGTCGCGCGGAGACCGGATGACCAGCTACACCTGGCAGTTGATCGCGGACGACTTCCTCGACTACCTGGGCGCGCTCTCCGTGACGACCCCCGGCCTCGACACCCCGGAGGCGATGGCTGCCCTCAAGGACGCCTCCGAGGCCGCGGCCGGAGCCGTCGCCTACGCCGCCTATCACCCGCACTGCTCCTTCCAGGTCTTCCTGGAGTACGTGAACTTCGGCATGAGCTACGACCCGGGCGACGACGCGCCCGAGGAGAGCGTCACACCGCGGGAGTGGGTCGAGGCGCTGTGCCTGTCCGTCCTCAGGGACCGGACCGCGTGGCACGGCGAGGCCTTTCATTTCGCCCGGGCCAAGTTCGCGCGGCAGGCGCAGGGCACGCCCACCGGTGAGCTCGCGACCGCGCTGATGGCCGTGGTCCTGGACGACACCGGAGACGACGAGGAGTATCCGCCGAGTACGCGGGCCAAGCTCGCCGCCGTCGACGCGGCTTGGGACCGGTTGCGGGCCCGCGCGCAGGAGAGCGGTGAACCTCTTCTGGACCGGCCGGACAGCACGGCCCTGCGCACCCTGCGCGCCCTGGCGGCCGAGGACCGGCAGGCCTTCGACGCCGGGCTCGCCGACCTCCTCGTCGGTCACCGGGCCATGCAGGGCCCCTCGGCCCCCGCGCGCTCCCTTCTCCCGCTCATCCCTCTCGCACTCGGCGCCCTCGCATACCGGACGCTCGGCTGGGCCCCTGCCATCCGCACCGGCTACCTCCCGCACGCGCTGATCACCGGCTTCGAGACCCGCAGCCCTCGGGTGGGCGGGTTCGGCCGCGACCGTCGCGCGGATGCGGTCGCCGCGCTCGCGGCGGGCCCGCTCGTGGTGGAACGGCCCGCCGACCAGGGGACCGACGACGGTCGGCTGAAGGCTCTGTACGAGCGTTCCCGGCGCGAGGCGCCCATCCCCTTTGCCACCGGTCAGATCCGGCAGGACACGGCTCCCGGCGCCGGCAACTGGCAGCAGGCAGTCGCTTCCGCCCTGATCAGCGGTGTACGTGAGGAACTTGCCCCGCTCGTCCTCACCGGCCCCGGCTCCGACGGCTCCGCGTTCAGCGCGTACCGTGAAGCCCTCCACGCCTACCTCATGGGCACCGATCCCGAAGCGGCCGCGCGGCGAGCGGTGGAGTACACCGAAAAGGCCAAGGACTGGGGCTTCGCGATGCCGCCTGCGGTCCTGCTGTCCCAGCTCGTCGAAGGCGATGAGGAAAGTTTCAACCTGGCCCTGGCCGACGCGCTCGAAGCCCACCGCGACTATTATCGCGTCGCCGATCGCGCGGACGATCCCGAGGCCTCCCTCAACCTCGACATTCTCGCGCTCGCCTGCCATGCCCGCCGCCGAGGCTGGACGATCCGAGTCGAATCCGCCTACCTCCCCCAGGCTCTTCTGAAGGCCGCGCGACCTTTCGATGCATGACCTGACGGCTCCGCGCCGGGGGCGCGAACACATGAAGGGGTGCGCTCCGTCCCCCCGCCACGGCGGCTGGGGGGACGGAGCGCGAATGGGTCAGCCTCCCAACGAGCCGTTCAACAGGCGCTGTTGAGGGCTACGGCGTCGATCCTCTTGCCGAAGTTGGTGTCGTAAGCCATCGCGTAGTCGCCGATGTTGACCTTGCGGAAGTCGCGCGGCTTGTAGTCGATGAAGCACGCGCGGACGTTGGCGTAGAACGAGTACACATGGTCGTGCAGGTTGGGCGGCATGTCCCGGTAGCCGTTGGACGGCATCCACCGCCATGGGGTGCCGGAGTAGTTCCTGTCGTGCCAGAAGCAGACCTCACCCGCCGCGCACTGCGCGGCCGCCCGCTTCAACGCGGCGGCGCTCGAGGCGCGTTGGGGCGCGGGGACGCGGGCCTGAGAGGGGCTGGCCGCGCCGGTCAGCGCGAAACAGGCGGCTGCGACCAACACGGCCAGACTCTTGCGGATACGCACGACGTAACGCTCCTTCTGCTGAGGACTTCATGTGCCGGCACGATGCCTTTGCCCGACCAGTCCAGCACCCGACCCCGCCGAGACCACGACACCGGACAGAAGAGCACCCGTACGGCCGGTGGCACGGACGGGCAGGGGGCGCGCGGGGCGCGGCTGACGCGCCTTCGGGCCGCTCACCGGCAGAGGAAGCGACGCTCAACGTGCTGGGCGGGCGGCGGAATTGGTCCCTTTCAGCGGAGCGGATCTTTTGAGAAGGTGCACCGGTATAGAGGCACTGGCCCGGGCAACTCCGGCCAGCGGTGCTGGCATGAAGTCGCGCCCCCCGGACCCGCATCACGACGACCGCACCCTCGTCCTCGCCGTGCCGCTCGCCCTTCAGGCGACCCAGGTGCCGCGGCAGGCCACCCCGGTAAACCCCGGGCCGAAGGCCAACAGGAGGGTTTCGGCCCCCGTGGCGGGGTGCTCCAGGTGGGTCCGCCGGAGAATATCGAGGACAGCGGCGCCCCCCAGACTTCCGTTCTCCGCCAGACTGTTCCGTGAGTGCCTGACGGTGTGCGGGTCAAGGCCGAGGCGCTGGGTCACGTGGTCGATGATGCCCGGGCCTCCCGGGTGGATGACGGGAACAGTGGGCCGCCAAGGACCGAGCCAGTCGAGCAGGGGATCCATGATCTCCGCCGCGGCTCGGGGCGCTTCTTTGGTGCTGTCGAAGTGCAACCCCGCGGCGTCCAGACGCCCCCGGTAGCGGTCGACGCTCCCGGGCAGCAGGTACTGCCAGGTGTCGTCGATACGCAGACCAGGGCCCAGGGGTGTGCTGGAGACGATGCACGCACCGGCGGAATCGCCGAACAGCGCCTTGTAGACCATGGACTCGACGCTGTCGTCCGCGTGGTTGTAGATGCTGCTGATGACCTCGGAGACGACGACGAGGACGTTCGAGCCACGGGGCAGGGCGGCTGCCATTTCGGTGGCGCGGATCAAGGACTGCACGCCGCCGGCGCACGCCAACGTGGTGGCCGAATGGTGTCGTGTCGTGGGTTTCATGCCGAGCGCGTTGATGAGCCGTACGTCCAGTTGCGGTACGCCCCAGGAAGTGGAGTGACTGGTGATCACGGCGTCGATGTCCGCCGCTGTCAGGCCGTGGTCGTCGAGCGTTTGCCGGGCCGCGCGCTCGGCCATGTCCAAAGCGTCGTTCAAGGCGACCGCGGTACGCGTTTCCACGGGGGCGCGGCCCGAAATGACCTCGGAGTCCAGGGGACGGGTGAAGCGCCGGCTGGTCACACTCGTGTTTTCGATGATGCGCGGCAGGACGCGCAGCCGGGGGTGGTCGGGGTGGTGCTCCATTATGTCGCGGATGATCTCGTCGGTGCTGACCCTGTACTCAGGGAGGTGAATGGCGGGGCGTGATACGAAGCTGGGCTGCATGCTGCTCCTGGGGGTGTAGTGCACGTTGCCGGTCAACCTCTCGGCGATTCATCTCCGAGAGTCAGGTTCGGCCGGTGCGTGGTGGCAGGCGGCAGCCCAGCGGGGTTCGTGCTCGGGAACGTCGCTGCTCGCGGCGTCGTGTCGCCCACGCACACCCCCTTCGTACGCGTGGGCCGCCTGAGGTGGCGCCGGTCGAGGCCGGACGGCTTGCGTGGCCGACGAACTGCCGGGGGGCGGCACGGGCCGCCAACCGAATTCCGGGCCTCCCCCTCTCCAGCAGGAAGGTGCGCGCAGCCTCGTCCACGGGAGCCGAACCTCCTAGGCGATCAACTGTTGATGATCAATTGCCGTTGAGGGGACGGTATTTCAGTGGCAAGCCCGCCCGCCACTGGTTGGCCACTTTCCGTTCCTTGAGCCAAGAGGACGACCGCCGCCGCGATGTCTTCCGGACGCGCGGGACGCCCGAGTGAAATCCGGCCCCGGAGAGTGTGGTCCGATCCACGGGAAACGTCCTTCCGTGGGAGCCCCCGCACGCGCAGAATGATCTCTCATGACTCTTGCTTCTGACTTGCGGCAGATCGCCCCCGGGGTGTTCGCGTGGCGTCCCCGGGCGGACGGCGTGTGGGGGCTGGCCAACTGCGGCCTGATCACCTCCCACGGCGACGCGATACTGGTCGACACGCCCTACACTCCGGCGCTGACGGACACCTTCCTCGACGCCGCTCGCGTGGCAGCCGGTCACACCGCGTTCAACCGAGTGGCCGTCACCCACGCCAATGGCGACCACACTTGGGGCCTCCAGCAGCTGCCGGGTGCCGAGATCATCGCGACTCGGGCGACGCTGGAGCACCAGTGTCTGGAACCGACGCCCCAACAACTGTTCACGCTCTGCCATGACGCCGACCCGAACCAGGCGCTGGGTTGGTACGTCCGCCGGCACTTCGGGCGGTTCGACTTCTCGGACATCCAGGTGCTCCCCCCGACCACCACGTTCACCGGCCGACTCGACCTGCGGGTCGGCTCCATACCCGTCGAACTGCTGGAGGTCGGCCCCGCTCACACCGTCGGCGACCTCATCGTCCACCTGCCCGAGCAACGCGTGGTGTTCGCCGGTGACGTCGTCTTCTCCGGCGATCACCCGTCACACTGGGCCGGCCCCCTCAAGCGGATCTCCGACGCCTGTAGGCGGATCCTGGCGCTCGCCCCGGAATGGATCGTGCCGGGTCACGGCCCACTCATGACTCCCGACGCTCTGCGGGACCACGTGGCCTACCTCGACGACCTCGCCGAACAGGCGGCCTTGCTGCACGCCCAGGGGCTCACCGCGCTCGAAGCCGCCCGCGTCCTGCTCAAGGAGGACCGTTACCCCGGCCTCGCACTGCCGGAGCGGCTCGCGATCACCCTCGGCACGGAATTCCACCATCTCCGCGAGGACTCCTCGACTCCCGACCTGCTCGCGCTGATGACCCAGGCAGCCCACATCGCACGGGACTCCGCGGCGCCGGCTTCGCCGGCTGCGTGAGGCCGGCGCGCACCCACGGAGCGCGGGCAGCTCACCTGATTCGACCCGCGAGCACGGGCCGTGTCAGTCATCGGAACGTGGACGGGCGCGGGTCGGTGGTCGGTTGCCCCGAACCCGCGCCCGTTCATGTCACCCCCGCCGCCCCCGCCGCAGGACCCGCAAACTGTGCGCCGCCATGGGGAATTCGGCTTCCGCCTTGAAGCGGGACGTCTTCCCGTCCGCCGACGGGTCCGCCGTGTCCAGTACCAGGTGCCACTCCTCGCCGAACGCCGCCGGCGGCACGCGGAAGTCGACGGGCTCGTGGAAGCTGTTGAACAGGAGCAGGAACGTGTCGTCGGTGACGGGGCGGCCCCGCGCGTCGCGTTCCATGGGGTCGTCGGCGCACAGGTACACCGCGAGGACGTGTGCGTCGTCGCGCTTCCAGTCCTCGTCGTCCATCTGACACGCGTCGGGCCGCAACCAGACCACCTCGGCGCGCTCCGGCGGGGTGCCGGGGGTGGGGCCGACGGGGAAGTGGCGACGGCGCAGCCCCGGGTGGGCGTGGCGCAGCGCCACCACACGCCGGGTGAAGTCGAGCAGACCGCGCCGCTCGTCGTCCAACTCCCAGTCCACCCAGGAGATTTCGTTGTCCTGGCAGTAGGCGTTGTTGTTGCCGTTCTGGGTGCGCCCCAGCTCGTCACCGTGGGCGAGCATCGGTACGCCCTGGGAGAGCAGGAGCGTCGCGAGCAGGTTGCGCTGCTGGCGCAGGCGCAGCTCCCGTACGTCGGGGTCATCGGTCTCACCCTCGACGCCGCAGTTCCAGGACCGGTTGTCGTCCGCGCCGTCCCGGTTGTCCTCGCCATTGGCCTCATTGTGCTTGGTGTCGTACGAGACGAGGTCGCGCAGCGTGAATCCGTCGTGCGCCACCACGAAGTTCACGCTTGCCCGGGGCCGCCGCCGGTCGTGCTGGTAGAGGTCGGACGAGCCCGTGAGCCGGGACGCGAAGTCGGCCAGGGTGCCGCCCTCGCCCCGCCAGAAGCCGCGCACGGTGTCGCGGTACTGGCCGTTCCACTCCGACCACAGGGAGGGGAAGTTGCCCACCTGATAGCCGCCGTCCCCGATGTCCCAGGGTTCGGCGATCAGCTTGACCTGGCTGATCACCGGGTCCTGCTGGACCAGGTCGAAGAAGACCGAAAGCCGGTCCACCTCGTGGAACTGCCGCGCAAGGGTGGCCGCGAGGTCGAAGCGGAAGCCGTCGACGCGCATCTCGGTGACCCAGTACCGCAGTGAGTCCATGATGAGTTGCAGGACGTTGGGGTGGCGCATCAGCAGGGAGTTGCCGGTGCCGGTGGTGTCGAAGTAGTGCGCGGGGTCGTCGTCGACGAGACGGTAGTACGCCGTGTTGTCGATGCCCCGGAACGACAGGGTGGGGCCCCGCTCGTTGCCTTCGGCCGTGTGGTTGAACACCACGTCCAGGATGACCTCGATCCCGGCGGCGTGCAGAGCCTTCACCATCTCCTTGAACTCGACGACCTGCTCTCCCCGGGTACCGCCGGCCGCGAAGCCGTTGTGCGGCGCGAAGAAGCCGATGGTGTTGTAGCCCCAGTAGTTCGACAGGCCCCGGTCGACGAGGAATCCGTCCTGCGTGAACTGATGCACCGGCATCAACTCCACCGCTGTGACGCCCAGTTCCTTGAGGTGGTCGATCACCTCGGGGTGCGCGAGCCCGGCGTACGTACCGCGCAGTTCCTTGGGCACACTGGGGTGACGCATCGTCAGGCCCCGTACGTGGGCCTCGTAGATCACCGACTCGTGGTAGGGGTGGTTCGGGCGCCGGTCGCCCTCCCAGTCGAAACCCCGGTCGGTCACCACCGCGAACATCCCGTGCCCCGCGCTGTCCAGGCCGTTGGGCGTGCCAGGGTGCTCCGGGTCGGCGGTGAGCAGGGAGGGGTCGCCGTCGAGCTGTCCGTCCACGGCGGTGGCGTACGGGTCGAGCAGCAACTTCGCCGGATCGCAGCGCAGCCCCTCGGACGGCCGGTACGGGCCGTGCACCCGGTAGCCGTACCGCTGGCCGGGGCCCACACCGGGCAGATAGGCGTGCCAGACCGATCCGTCGGCGTCGGTGAGCGGCACGCGCCGCTCGTCGCCGGCGTCGTCGAAGAGGCAGAGTTCCACCCCCTCTGCCACCTCGGAGAAGAGGGCGAAATTGGTTCCGGCGCCGTCGTGGACAGCACCGAGCGGATAAGGACGACCAGGCCACGTCTCCATGACCGTATGAAAACACGAGAGCGCCGGGCGGCCGTTCCCGACGCGGCGGGGCCTGGCGCCTTGGCCCGTTCGCCGGCGTCGGGGCGCGGGCCGGGAACGGGGGCGGGGCCGGGAGCCGGGGACGGGGGCCCGGCCGCAGCGGGCTACTCCTGTCCCTGCTCCTGCGCGGGCGCGGGCGGGAACCCGCCGGTCGCCACCGGTCCCCAGCGCACCGGTGTGACGCGGATCAGGGACTTGCCCTGCTTCACCATCGCCGCGCGGTACTCCGCCCAGTCCGGGTGCTCGCCGCTGATGCTCCGGAAGTAGTCCACCAGGGGCTCGACCGATTCCGGCGCGTCGATGACCTCGGCCTCGCCGTCCACCTGGACCCAGGGTCCGTCCCAGGCGTCCGAGAGGACGATCACGCTGACGCGGGGGTCCCTGCGGGTGTTCCGGGTCTTGGCGCGGTCGGGGTAGGTGGACATGACCAGGCGCCCCGCCTCGTCGACACCGCATGTCAGCGGGGATCCCTGCGGGCCGCCGTCGGTCCGCCGGGTCAGCAGGATCGCGCGGTGCCGAGGGCGGACGAACTCCAGCAACTGGTCGAGTGAGACAGGCGTGTTGGTCGCGATGCGCGGGCTCATACCACGCACCCTACGACAGGCCTGGACCGCCCGAGGCGCGGCACGCGTCGACGCCGGCGGCGACGGCCGCGGGCCGGACGCCCGGACGCGGCGCCACCCACCGTGACAGAGCGCCCGGGGAACGGGTAGGGACAACGAATCCACTCCGCCCCGACCGCAAGGAGAACCCCAGTGACCAGCGACGACCTGACGGCTCGGATCACCCAGGTCGAGACGCGGCTCGCGCAGCCGACGCCGCCTCCACTGGAGGGGCAGGCCAGCATCCCGCTCGACCCGATCCGCCATCACCCCTACACCGGCGACGGCGGGCCCTGCACGACCGCGCTCTTCGGCGAGCGGTGCGCCGAGCCGCCCGGCCATCATGACCCCTCACTGCCCTCACGGCCCGCCTGATCGCCGTCCCGGTCCGGACCGGCGGATCAGCACGCGAGGGCGGGCGCCCGGCACGTCGCGACTGGGGCGCCTCCAGCAAGAAGCCTCCAGTAACAATGGGTGGGACAGACTGAGCGCTCTTCGGCTGCGTCCGCGCGTCAGATGCAGGTGGAAAGCCCCTTGATACAGGAGAAACACGTCGTGACTGATCGGCCTTTGACTCTCATGGCTGTGCACGCCCACCCCGACGACGAGGCCACGGGAACGGGTGGAGTTCTTGCCCGGTACGCGGCGGAGGGCATTCGCACGGTTCTGGTGACGTGTACCGACGGCGGGTGCGGAGACGGCCCCGGAGGGGTCAAGCCGGGTGATCCCGGGCACGACCCGGCGGCCGTCGCCGCTATGCGGCGTGATGAACTCAAGGCCAGCTGCGCGGTCTTGAACATCAGTCATCTGGAAATGCTGGACTACGCCGACTCGGGCATGATGGGCTGGTCCACCAATGACGCCCCCGGCTCGTTCTGGCGGACGCCGGTGGCGGAGGGCGCCGCGAGGCTCGCGGAACTCATGCGGCGCTACGAACCCGATGTAGTCGTCACCTACGACGAGAACGGCTTCTACGGGCACCCGGACCACATCCAGGCGAACCGCGTCACGATGGCGGCACTGGCGATGATCGAGCAGACGCCGAAGGTGTACTGGACGACGGCGCCCCGCTCGCTGATGCGGCGATTCGGTGAGCTCATGCGCGAATTCAACCCGGACGCCCCGGAGCCGGACCCCGCCGAGGCCGCCGCGATGGCGGAGATCGGGCTCCCGGACGAGGAGATCACCACATGGGTGGACACCTCGGCCTACGGCACCCAGAAGTTCGACGCCCTGGCCGCACACGCGAGCCAGGGGGAGAACATCTTCTTCCTGCGGATGGGCGTGGAGAGGTTCACCGAAGTGATGGGCGTCGAAACCTTCGTCCGGGTCCAGGACAGCACCGGGGCCGACGTGCCGGAGAACGACATGTTCGCCGGACTGCGCTGAGGAGACTGACAGGTCATGATGCGACGGGGGCGGCGCGGGCACTCCGCGCCGCCCCGACTCAGAGCGCCGCTGAGCCAGTTGACGGCACGTCATCTACCGGCGCGCCCGGTCCGGTCGGCCCCGTACGATGCAGGGCCCGCAGCAGGCCCGGACGGTGAATGGTCATGCGGCGCACCCGTGAAGTGGTGCCTGGAAGTGGTGCCTTGAAGAGACGCCTTCCGTACGGCATCCGAGCCCAGCGGGGCGGTATGACAGCGCGCGGGGGTGGTGCGAGTGCAGTCGGCCTCTGCCCCTCACGGCGGAGGCCACCGGCGGCCTGCTCGGCGCTGGCGTGGCTCCTCCCTCGGCCGGCGCCTGGGCATGGGCACCGCGATGACCTGCACGGCTGCGTGGAGGGGCGGGCCATCCTGGGCCCCGCCGCCCGAACCGGCCCAACGAGCCGCCGTGGAAGGCGGTTTGGCCCGATCGACGCGCTCGGGCCGGTCGGTCGAAGGGTACTGGTCGAGGTAGGTCGTGCCGCCCACGGCCGGCGATGTCCGGCCGGCGTCGCGGGGGCGCGTGACAGGGACCCGCGTCATCCACTGGTGGGCAGCGGGCGGGACACGAGGTGGTCCCACGTGGCCGTCGCGCAGGCGATGACCTCTTCCAGCTCGGCGCGGGTGGCGCCGTCACGGGCCTGGACGGACAGGCCCTCGACCACCGTGGTGTAGTACCGCGCGATGGCGTCGAGGCCGGCCGGGGGCGCGGTGAGGTCTCCGTCGGCGACTCCTCGGACCAGCCGGTCCCTGATGGTGGCGTGCATGTCGCGCCGCAGGTCGGCAAGGAACTCCCGTACCCCCTGGTTCTCCACCGGTCCGGTGAGCGCGGTCAGGATGAGCATGCAGCCGGTCGGTGTGTCCGGGCGGGTGATCTCGTGCGCGGTGGCGCGCAACATGGCCTCGATCGCGGCGCGCGCGGTCGGCTGCTCGCGCAGGGCGCGCCGGGGCGACTCCCCCGACGTGGCGCCGTAGAGCCCCATGACCTGGCGGAACAGGTTTTCCTTGCTGCCGAAGCAGGCGTAGATGCTGGCCGAGGCGATACCCATGGCCGCGGCAAGATCGCTGAGCGACGTGCCCTCGTAGCCCCGTTCCCAGAACAGGGTCAGGGCCTGGCGCAGGGCGATGTCGGGATCGAATTTGCGCGGCCTGCCTCGAGTGGCCATCAGAATGCCCTGTCCTCCTGTGTACCGTTCGAGCAAGGCTACCTTGACCTGCTCCGTAGGTGGTGAGCGCTTAGTTTGTCGTTCGATACGTAAACACGCGCGAGCGTCCTCGGCATTCCCGCGGCGCCGAGTTCCATGGGTGGGTGGCTTTCGGTGCGGCTGAGGTCGCGACCACGAAGGGCGGCTCCAGGTGCCGGCGCGTGCGCACCGGCTGATCTGGAGCCGCCCTCGTCACAGCTGTCGGGATCCGCTCGTGCGGCGGGCACCGGGGCCAGCCGAGTGCCACATGACCGGCCCGAGGGCGACGATCACCTTGCTGTCCTCCCGTGGTGGTGGGGTGTGGCCGTGGTGGTGGCGTGTGGCCGGGCCCGCTCCGTCAGGACCGCGGGCCGCGCGTCTGGAACGCGTAGAACTTGTTGTTGCCGGTCAGACCGGGGAGCTTGCTGTAACCGGAACCCCAGTAGACGGTGCCGCCGACGATCGCGGCCCCCGCGAGCACGGATCCCCCGGAGGCGAAGCCCCAGAGGGCCGAGCCGGTCTCGGCGTTGAGCGCGAACATGTTGTTTCCGGTGCCGGCGGCGGACGGGGCGAACACGACGCCGTTGGTCACGGCGAGCGGTCCCTGGTCGGAGGCGCCGCCCGGATCGGCGGTCTGCCAGAGGATCTTGCCGGTCGCCGGGTCGAGCGCACCCCACGAGCCGTGGCTCGTCGGCCGGCCCGAGGGTTGCAGGACGTACGGCGCGCCCTGGTAGTCGGAGATGGCCACGTAGATCCGCTTGCCGTCCGTCGCCGATCCCCACTGGACCCCGCCGAGCGGTCCGCCGGGCCCCACCTGGGTGGCCCACAGCATGGCGCCCCCGCGATCGGGGTCGAAGGCGGCATAGACGCCGCTCTTCTGGCCGGCGCCCAGGACGGTCTTGGGTCCGGTGGCCGTCTGGATGGTGAAGAGGTTGACGCCGCTGCCGAAGTCGTAGTCGGAGCCCGTAGGTTGGGGGCAGTTGGGTCCGGGTGTGCCGGACAGGCACGCCAGGTTCCAGTCGTCACCGCTGGACAGACGTTGTGCCCACGCGACCGACCCGTTCGTCATGCGCAGGGCGACGACGGAGTCGAAGTGGTCGTCCGGAGACGTGCACGATTCCTGCGTGCCGCCGTTGCTGATGCACGACGTGTACGCGGGGGCCGTGGGCGTGCTGTAGTTGTTGCCGGTCGTGGTGTACACGACGCCCCTGGCCGGGTCCGGGACGATGGTGCTGCTCCAGATGGCGGCGCCGCTGTATCCCTCCGGTACGACGGGTGTCTTCCACTTCAACGCTCCCGTGGCCGCGTTCAGCGCGACCACGCTGCCCCGGAAGCTGCAACAGGGGTAGCCGGGACTGGTGGCCGCGCCTTCCTCGTTCGAGGAGACGCCCACATAGAGCACGCCCTGGTGGACGATCGGCGCGGCGGTGTCGACCGCGTAGGGGTGGGTGTCGAGTTGGGCCTTCCAACGCAGGGCGCCCGTCTTGGTGTTGACGGCGAGCATCCAGGCGCCCTGCTGGGTGCCGATGTAGAGCGTGTCGGTGCTCAGGTCGACGTAGGGCGTGGTGCGGGAGACCACCTTGGCGGGCGGGTCGGTGAAGACGCCCGGCAGGTAGTCCTTCAGGATGTCCCGGGACCACAGGGCGTGGCCGTTCTTGGCGTTGACCGCGTACAGATGGCCGGACCAGTCGGGGAAGTACACGGCGCCATGGGTGACCGCGGCCCGCGCCGACACGTCACCGCCGGTCGTGAACACCCACTTCTGCGCGAGCGTGGTCACGTTCGCGGTCGTGACCTGGTGCTTCTGGGTGTCCGGTGTGCTCGACGTGTTGTCGGGGTTCTGGCCGAACATCGGCCAGTCCTGGGCCGCTTTGGGCGGTGCCGGGGCCGCGTTCGCCGAGGCGTCCGGGAGCCCGGACACCGTCACGGCGGTCAGGGCCAGTGCCGCGAGGAGGACGGCGGTCCGACGGCGCCACCACCGTGGTGGCGCCTCACTTCCCCTTCTTGCCCATCCGAATCTGCCTTTCATGTTCCACCCCCGTTGTGCTGAGTTGACCGGTTGTGCGGTGTGCTGAGTTCACCGGTCATGCTGAGCCGACCGTTTGGTGTCCCGGGCCCCCCACCCCCGCCCGGAATGTGCGGACCGCCCCGGAGGCGGGGCGGTCCTGGTGTTACGTCACGCGAGTGGGTGGCACCCGGCTCACGCCGGGGGCGCACCCTGGGCCAGCTCGGCGAACTGCCGCTCGAGGATCTTGTCCGGACCGTTGCGCCACATGTCGGTCATGGGCGCCATCGTGGCGTCGGGGAAGATGTCCTCCTCGCCCTTGTCGACCGCGTCGAAGATGGCCTGCGCGGCGGATTCGGGGGACGACTTGGGGATGGGGAGCTGGCGCGTCATGTCGGTGTCGATGGGGCCTGCCAGGACCGCGTGGACCCGGACGCCCTGCCCCGCGAGGAAGGCACGCGCCGTCCGGGTCAGGGAGAACAGGGCCGCCTTCGAGATCGAGTACGACGCGAAGGGCGGCAGGGGCGAGAGCGCGGCCGCCGAGTTGATGGTGATGATGGCGCCGCCGGAGCGGATCAGGGCGCCCTGGAAGGCCTGGGTCACGGCGTGGGTGCCGTGGAAGTTGACCGCCATGTGTCGGTCCAGGACGGCGGGGTCGAACGGGATGTCGGGCAGCATGATGCCCGCGTTGTTGATGAGGACGTCGAGCGAGTCGACCTGCTCGGCGGCCGCCTGGATCTGCGCGGCGTCGGTGATGTCCAGCGTCAGGGGCGTCACCCGGGCGTCGTCGTGGGTCAGGGGCTGGCGGGTACCGGCGTAGACCCGCGCGGCACCCCGCGCAAGGGCCTCGGCGACCAGCGCCTTGCCGATGCCGCGATTGGCCCCTGTCACCAACACGGTCTTGCCTTCGAGGCTCATGGCTCTTGTCTCCTGTCGGGTGCTTCGGAGTGCGGTGGAAGGCAGCCTGGCCCGAGGGCCCCCTGGACCTCGGTCCACTCGTCGGCGTGGCCGCGCGAGCGGAGACTTCAAGGCCGGGCCAACTTTTTTTATCGAGCGACGAATAAATGGTCCCACGGCCCTCGGGCGCGGGTCAAGGTATTTTTTGTCCAATCGACAAAGAAAGCGCGTGCAGTGCGGAGTGCCCCGGACAGGGACCCGTTTCGCGCCGCCCGGGACCGTGCGGAAGGTGGCCTCGGGCTCGCCCGATCCGGCTGGGCACGTCATGAGAAGCGGGGCCGCGCGCCGCCCCGGCACGCTGGGGCGGGTCGCACGGTACGCCGCCCCGGCGCGGGCGGCACTGGGCGGCACTGGGCGGCACTGGGCGGCTGGGCCGAACTTCACCGCGCTGGGGAGTGTCTTCAAAGTGGCGTCGTCCGCCCGTAGTGCGGGGCCGGCGGGGTCTGGTGCGTGCGATCGCAAGGCGGAGGAGGGAGTCGACGCGATGGGGGTCCCCCTGTTCGACGGAGCCGAGACCTTGGGGGAGTCGGCGACCGACGACACCGCCGCGAGCGTGCGTGCCAGACCGCCGGCCGCACGGGACTTCGAAGACACGACCCAGGGAGACCGCCGTGGCCCCACCGCCCTCGATCGGCGCACACGCTCTGCTCGTCCTCCTCCTTCAGGTCGGCCTGCTGTTGTGTGCCGCGCTACTGCTCGGCCGGCTGGCCAACCGCCTCGGCATGCCGGCGGTCGTGGGGGAACTGTGCGCCGGGGTGCTCTTCGGGCCGACCGTGCTCGGCCATCTCGCGCCGCACCTCACCGCCTGGCTGTTCCCCCGTACCGCCGCGCAGTTCAATCTGCTGGACGCGATCGGGCAGCTCGGCGTGGTGCTGCTCGTCGGCGTCACGGGCATGGAGGTCGATCTCGGACTCGTACGCCGCAAGGGGACCGTCGCCCTGCGTGTCGGGCTCGCCGGGCTCGTGATCCCGCTGGCCGCCGGCGTCGCGGCCGGGGCCGTGGCGCCGCGCTCGCTCCTCAGCGGCTCGACGGACCGGGCCACGTTCGCCCTCTTCGTCGGTGTGGCGATGTGCGTGAGCGCCCTGCCGGTCATCGCGAAGACGCTCTCCGACATGAATCTGCTGCACCGCGACATCGGACAGCTGACGATCGCCGCGGGCGTGGTCGACGACGTCATCGGATGGCTGCTCCTGTCGGTCGTCTCCGCGATGGCCACCGTCGGCGTGCGCGCCGGGACCGTCGCGTCCTCGCTGGGGCTGCTCGCCCTCGCCGTCCTGGTGACGGCGACCGTCGCCCGTCCCCTGGTGCGCCGCGTCCTCGCGCGGTGCCGGCGGTCCTCGGGGAGCGGGCCCACGATCGCGGCCACGGTCTGCGTCATCGTGCTGAGCGCGGCGGCGACCCAGGCCATGGGCTTCGAGGCGGCGTTCGGCGCCTTCCTCGGCGGTCTGGTCGTCGGTTCCGTGAACAGAGTGGAAAGCGCGGACCTGGCCCGGCTCGCACCTCTGCGGACGATGGTGGTGTCGGTGTTCGCACCGCTGTTCTTCGCCACCGCCGGGCTCCGGGTGGACCTGACCGCGCTGTCGGGGACGGTCCCGTTGCTCGCCGCCGTCTCGGCGGTCCTGATCGCGGTTGCGGGCAAGTTCGCCGGGGCGTATCTGGGCGCGCTGTCCAGCAGGTTGACCAAGTGGGAGGCGCTGGCGCTGGCCGGCGGGATGAACGCGCGCGGGGTGATCCAGATAGTCGTGGCGGCGGTCGGGCTCCGGGTGGGCGTGCTCGACACGACCACGTACACCGTCGTGATCCTGGTGGCGATCACCACGTCCCTGATGGCGCCGCCGATTCTGCGGTGCGCCATGCCGCACATCTCACCGACCGAGGAGGAGCGCGAGCGCCAGCGGGCGTGGGCCGTCTTCCGCGGTCCGCGTCCGAGCGCCGGCTCCGGGTCGAAAGCCGCCTGAACACCGGCTGGAACGGCGGCCGGAGCCAACCTGGCCGGGGGCCGGGAGAGCCGCCCCCGCGAGGCGCCTCGACGGTCCGCGCGCCGGGGTCCTGCTAGACCACATGAACGAGTGAAGCGGCAGGCATTTGCGGTGGCTTCCGGGAGATGCGTAGTAATGTCCGCTTCCCCTCAGGTCCCCTGGACAAGGAAGCCGATTGCGATGAACGTTCCCCCCACCATGCGCGCCTTGCGACAGATGTCGCTCAGCGGCCCGCAGGACCTTCGTCTGATCACCGACGCGCCGGTGCCGGCGCCCGGGCCGGGTGAGATCCTGATCCGCGTCGGCGCGGCAGGCGTCAACTTCGCGGACATCTCCCAGTCCCGCGGCACCTTCCACAACGGCCCGCAACCGCCCTACCTGGCGGGCTTCGAGGCAGCCGGTGAGGTCGTGGCCGTGGGCGACGGGGTCGAGGGCGCCCGGCCCGGCCACCATGTCGTCGGTGTCGGATACGGCGCCTTCGCGGAGTACATGGTGCTGTCCGCCGCCTCCGTGATGCCGGTGCCGCAGGGCTGGGCGGACGAGCAGGCCCTGGGGATGATGGTGAACTGGCCCACCGCCCTGGCCGCCCTCAAGCCGCTCGGCGGCATCCGGGCCGGCCAGAGTGTGCTGATCCACGCCGCCGCGGGAGCGACCGGCCAGGCAGCCGTGAAGATGGCCAAGCACTACGGCGCGACGGTGATCGCGGCAGCATCGCCGGGCAAGCACGAGACGGTACGCGCGCTCGGCGCCGATCACGTCCTGGACTCGCGCGGCCCCGATCTCGCGGCGGAGGTACTGGCGTTGACCGGGGCCCAGGGCGTGGACCTGGTGGTGGAGTCGGTGGGCGGCGCCACCTTCCAGGCGAGCCTGGCCTCGGCCAAGCGCGTCGTCGGACGGGTCGTGGTGACCGGCCTGCCCGCCGGTGAGGCGCGGATCAGCAACTGGGACCTGGTCTACCGCCATCAGGTGCACGTGATCGGCTTCAACCTCGGGGTGTTGATCCAGTCCGCGCCGGAGGTCTTCGGCGAGGTGATGGGGGAACTGTTCGCGCTCGTCGGCGCGGGCGTGCTCACCGCGGGCCGGCCCACGGTCCACGATCTCGCCGACGGGCCCAAGGCGCTGGCGGAGGTCGAGGCACGCGCCACGGTCGGCAAGATGGCGCTGCTGCCGTGAGCGACCCGGCCCCGCGCGCTCGCGGGGCCTGGCCCGTCATGTTCTCTCGGCGCGCAGCCCGTGGAAGGCGCCGTCGTAGAACAGCAGAGCGTCGTGCTCGTCCCTGAGCCCCATGTCGAGGACTTCGCCCAGGAAGATGGAGTGGTCGCCGCCGTCGTAGGTGGCCGTCAGGGAGCATTCGAGCCAGGCAAGGGCGTCCGTGATGAGCGGGGATCCGGTGCGGGCGCCGGGCGCCCAGGTGACGGGGGCGAACTGCTGGAGCCCGCGCGGGCGGCGGCGGTCGGCGAAGTAGCCGGCCAGTTCCCGCTGGCGCTCCGAGAGCACCGACACCGCGAAGGACTTCTGGTCGAGGACGGCTTCGTGCATGGCCGCCTCCCGCAGGACGCAGATGAGCACGAGCGGCGGGCTCAGCGACACCGATGTGAAGGAGTTCGCGGTCATGCCGTGCGGGGTCGCACCGCCCGTCGTCACGACGGTGACTCCGGTGGTGAACCGGCCGAACACCCGGCGCATGCCCTTGTGGTCGAAGTCGGTGTTACGCCTGGCCACCGCGCCCGGGGCGGGCGGGCCCGGTGTGGCGAGACCCGTGGGGGATGTCCGGTGGGTGTCGGCCATGGTTCAGTCACCGTTCACGATGTGGGCGAGTACGCGCGGCTGCGTGGCGGGCGCGGTCGTGGCGTAGGGCTCAAGGGCCTTGCGCAGTGACGCGGGCACCTTGGCCGGCCGGGTGTCGGCGTTGGGTCCCCGCATGCACGCGACCCGCTGCCCTCCCCGGGCGACCAGGTCCTCCGCATCGCCGCGCACCCGTACATAGTCGAAGGCGAACTCGACCTGAGTCTGTGTCAGGTCCACCAGGCGCATACGGATGGACAGTTCGTCGAACGCGGTGATCTCCGCCAGGAACTCGCACTCGCACTTGAGCGTGAAGAGCTTGAGGTCGTCGCGGATCTCCTCGATGACGCCGGGGGCGTGCTCCAGCAGGAACATTTCCCGGCAACGACCTTGCCAGCGAAGGTAGTTGACGTAGTAGACGTTGCCGACCAGGTTGGTCTCCTCGAAGCCGACCAGGTGCCGGTATTCGTAGTACGGTCGCTTGGTCACGCGCGGCCCTCCTTCGTCTCGGTGAGCATGGTGAAGACCACCGGTGCGGTGCGTTGGCGCAGCGTCGTGGAGAACGTGGCGATGCGCAGGCCGCCCGAGCGCAGGACGACCCAACGGTCCGCCGACGCCCGGGAGATGACCAGCTGGGCGCGCGCGTGGCCAGCCTTGCGCAGGCATTCCTGCGCGCCCCACACCCGGGTGGCGGCGATCGACAGGTCCTCGCCGCGCTCACCTGCGATGAGCTCGGCCAGCGCGCGTCCCTCCACGCCGAGCAGGTCCCGCCACTCCCCCGCCGGACGGTCCACGGCTTCCTCGACGTCGCAGCCCACGGCCCGCTCCCCGGCCACCGCGAAGGTCACGCCCGCGCCGTGCGAGGAGGAGACGTGCGGGCCTGCCCCGGCCTCCGGCTTGCCGTCCGGCCGGTAGCTGAGGGCCGGTTCGTGGCCCAGCGCCAGGGCGAGCGCCGCAGCGGTGCGCGCGCGCCGGCCGGCCACGTCCTGGGCGGCCGCTTCCTCGTCGGGCCACACGGCGACGCGCAGGGCGACGGGCAGCACGGCGGGGCTTCGGCGTTCCAGGTAGGGGCCGAGCAGCGTCGGTGTCCAGGGCCCGGCGCCGTCCTGCTTGCGGACCGCTTGGAGGCGCAGCCCCTCCCAGCGTTCGACGAGCGCCCCCCGCGGATCGCGGACGTCGAGGTCGTACACGTAGGTGTCGTGGTCGCGGGAGCGTTCGGCGGCGTGCAGGGTGACCCGGTCGAAGGTGCGCGAGCGGGCCGGGTCGGCGAGGTGGAGGCGTTCTATGGCGGCGGGCAGCAGAGTCGCGTCGGGGACACAGCACTGGATGGCGTGCATGAGCGCGTCGCGTGTGCCCGGGTCGGCCAGCACGAGCCCGGCCGGCAGGAACCCGCCGAACCACGGCTTGCCGGCCGTGGTGGACACGTCGGCCACGCAGTGCCGCGCCGCCAGGTCCCGGTAGCCGAGCAGCCGCTGGAAGCGCTCCCCCTGGAAGAGCACCGGGCCGTACAGGTCCTCCTTCGGGTCGAGCGGCGCGTACGGCGCCGTCGCCGTCATGGGCGTCGGGTCGTCGGGGGCGGGCACGTCGTAGCGGAGGGTCGCGCGGAAGTGGTCGGCCTGGAAGGCGGTCTCCTCGCTGCGGATCACCGCCTGGACCGTGCCCTGTTCGGTGGCGAGGACGGCGACCCGGATCGTGGTCGTGCCGTCGACGGGGACGACGATGGGACGGTGGAACTCGACGTCCTCCAGGACCGGCGGGCCGACGTGGCCCGTGAGCGCCGCGGCCGCCTGGGCCATGGCCTCCATGCCGAACACGGCAGGGAAGAGCAGATCGCCGTCGAGCAGGTGGTCGCCGAGGTAGGGGTCGTCGCGCGCGCCGAGGTCCACGTCGACGACCAGCTCGACGCCGGGGTAGTACACCCGGGGCCGGTCCACGAAGCGCAACAAAGGCAGGTCGCGCGGTTCGAGGGCGAGGGTGGGCAGGTTCTCGGCGCGGCCCATGACCACGACCGACTGGGGTGCCTCCGGGTCGGCGAGCAGGCGCCGCAGGACGGCGACTCCCTCCTGCGGCGGGATGGGATGGATGCCCTCACGCATCAGCGATTCCAGTACGCCGAGTCGTTCACCCATGCCGGTGCCCGACCAGACCGACCATTCCAGCGCCAGGCAGCGGCAGTTGGGGTACTCCGCCGCGATCCGGCGCGTGAGGTCGGTGAGCCAGTCGTTGGCCGTGGCGTAGTCCGCCTCACCGCGCAGCCCGGCCCGGCCGATGATGCTGCCGAAGGTGACGAGGAGCCGCAGCGAGGCGGGGTCCGTGGCGGCCAGCACGCTCTCCAGGCCGGTGATCTTCGTGGCGAGGGTGCGCCGGAAGGACGACTCGTCGAGGTCGGCGAGCGCGTGCGGCACATTGCGCCCCGCGCCGTGCAGGAGCGCCGTCACGGGGCCGAGCGCCTGGGACACCTCCTGGACCGCGGCCTTGACCTCGTCGGCCGAGGTAATGTCGGCGCGTACGTAGTGGTGGTGGACGCCCGCTTCGGTCATGCGCGCCAGGTTCGCCGCGAGTTCCTGGTCGGTTCTCGGGTCGGAGCGGCCCATGAGTGCGATGGCCGCACCGGTGGTACGCGCCAGGTCGAGCGCGCATTCGGCGGTGATGCCCTTGCCGCCGCCGGTGACCAGCAGCACGTCCCGCGCGTCCAGGGGCACGGAGCGCCCGGGCGCGTCAGGGGCGGGCAGCGGGCGCAGCAGCGGGATGTGGCGTACACCGGCCGCGTCGTACACGGTCTCGCTGAAGCCCGTGGTCGCGGCGACATCGGCGACGATGTCCCGCAGGAGCGCGGCCGGTACCGGCTCGGTCAGGGGCAGGGTGACGAGGGTGGTGGCGACGGCCGGCGCCTCCAGGTGGAGCGTCTTGGCGAGGCCGGCCGCGCCCCGCCGGTCGCCGATGACCACGAAGCGTCCCGGCGCGCCGGGTGACAGCGCGGCGCGTGCGGCGGCGAGCATCAGCTGGATGTGGTCCTCGGCGCAGTCGTGCGGCAGGCACAGCAGGACCCCCGAGCCGAGCCTGGCCCGTCGCAGCGCGGCGCGCAGGGCGGGGGCGAGCGGGTGCCGGTCGGTGGCGAAGAGCTGCCAGTCACCGGGCGCGGGCGGCGTGGCGGCCCGCCCGGCTTCGGCGGGTACGAGTGCGACGGAGAACGCGCGCACCCAGGGGCCCGCGCCGGTGATGTCGGGCGTGGTGTCCTGTTCCCCCTCGCGCGCGGTGTCGCTCAACTCATCGAGCATGTCGGCGAGTTGGGCCAGGGTCGAGGTGGCGAACGCGGAGGTGGCCAGGGGCGCGGCGAGCCCGAGTTCCCGTGCGGCCTGGGTGATGATCTGTCCGACGGTGATGGAGCTGAGGTGGAGTTCGTCGATGGGGTTGCTCTGCGCGCCGACCGCCTCCAGGGGCAGTTCGGCCCGCTCGGCGGCCAGGCGCCGCAGCACCTCCAGGGTGTCGACGTCGTCCCCGAGCGCCGGCGTCTGGGCGACGGGCTCGGGGGCGGCCTGCTCGGCCCAGGGCGCCGCGAGGTGCGGAAGGTCGCTCTCCGGCGCCGATTCGCAGGGGCTGGCCAGGAAGCGCAGCGTCTTGTCGAAGGGGAAAGGACGCGTGAAGCGGTCACGGAAGAGCAGGTCGTGGCGGACGGGAGCGCCCAGCGCGTACGCGATGCCGACCGCGTGCAGCAGCCCCGAGAGCGACATGCTGTCGGCGTCCAGGGACACGGCGGGCACCGCGGGGGCGGTCTCCGCCGCGAGGTTGCCGAGGATGCGCCCGGGGCCCACCTCGATGAAGAGGTCGGCCTCCTTGGCCATCGTCTGGACGGCCTCGGTGAAGCGCACCGGTTCGAGCACCTGCCGGGTCAACAGGTGGGGCACATCGGTCCCGGCCGGCAGGGCGGCGCCGGTGACGGTGGAGACCATGGGGCGGGCCAGGGGCGCGAAGGGTTCGTCGCGCAGGAAGTCGCGCAACGCGGTGGCCGCCGGGGCGACGGCCTGCGAGTGGAACGCGTGCGAGACCGCGATGGTGGTGGCGGACAGGCCCTGGCCCGTGGCGCGCTCGCACACCCGCCGGACGGCGTCGGCCGGCCCGCTCACGACGGTCTGCCGGGGGCTGTTGTACCCGGCGATCACGACGGGCTCGCCGGCCAGGAGCGGCAGGACCTCGTCCGGCGCGGCGGCGACGCTCGCCATGGTGCCGCCGCCTGCGCTCGCCCGTGCCATGATGCGCCCGCGTGCGGCGGCCGCGCGCAGCAGCGCCGCCTCGTCCATCGCGCCCGCCCAGTGCAGCGCGGTCAGTTCGCCCAGACTGTGGCCCGCGGCGGTGACGGCCGTGATGCCGAGCAGGGACAGGATGCGCAGGCCCGCGACGCAGGACGTGACGATCCTCGGCTGGGCGTTCTCGGTCGCGACCAGGTCGGTGCCGCAGGGCAGCGCGAGCGTGCGGTAGAGCTCGTCGACGACGGCGAAACGGCGCCGCAGCGCGCCGCCGTCGCCGCGTCGACCCGCGCCCTGGCCGGGGAAGAGGAAGCCGATCCGGGGCGGGCGGGCCGAGGTGCCCGCGAAGACGCCGTGCTCGGTGTCGAGGACGGAGCGCGCGCCGTTGTCGAGCATGGTCAGGAGCGAGTCGAAGCGGCGCCCTGCCTCCTCGGGGTCGCCGGCCACGACCGCGGCGCGGAAGGGGCGGTCGCCCAGCTCGCGTTCGAGGGTGGCGGCGAGGTCGCCGAGTTCGGCGAAGGAGAGCCTGCCGCACATCTCGGCCAGTCGCGCGATCCGTCCGCGCAGCGAGGCGAAGTCGTCCGCGTCGACCAGCAGCAGTTCGGCGTCCTGCCGCGAGCGGGACAGTGCCCGCACCTTGGGGCCGGGGCCCGCGTCCGGTGCGCTGTCGGCGTGCTCCACGACGACGTGGGCGTTGATGCCGCCGAAGCCCATGGAGGAGACGCCGGAGCGGATGGGGTGCCCGGTGGGCCACTCCTCGGGTTCCAGCGGGACCCTCAACGCGGGCCGCTCGCCGGTCAGTTCGGGGTGCGGGTCGAGGTGGCTGGTGGCCGGCGGGATGACTTCGTGGTGCACGGCGAGGATCGCCTTGATGAGTCCCGCCACCCCGGCGGCCGCCTTGGTGTGTCCGATGTTGCCCTTGATCGTGCTGATCGCCGCCGGTGGCGCCGTGGGGTCGGCGGCGCGCCGTGCCTCGCTGAAGGCCCGCAGTTCTGTCGCATCGCCCACGGCCGTACCGGTGCCGTGGCCTTCGAGGTAGGCGACGGTCTCGATGCCGTATCCGGCCAGCTCGTAGGCGCGCCGCAGCGCGAGGCGGTGTCCCGCTGCCTCGGGGCGGGTGATGCCGCCCTTGCCGTCGGAGGAGTAGCCCCAGCCGGCGAGCACGGCGTAACGGCGAAGACCGCGCGCGATCGCGTCCTCGTCGCGCATCAGCACGAGCATGCCGCAGCCCTCGCCGGGCCAGAACCCGTTGGAGGCACGGTCGTACACCCGCATCTCCCCGGTGGCCAGCGCGCCGGTCTTGGCGAAGCCGATGACCTCGAAGGGGTCGATGCTCAGGTCCACGCCTCCCGCGACGGCCACATCGAGCTGACGGGCGGCCAGGGCGTTGGCCGCGGTCGCCACCGACAGCAGCGAGGAGGAGCACGCGCCGTCGACAGTGAAGCCGCCGCCGTGGAGGTCGAAGTGGTTGCAGACACGGCCGGCGATGGTGTTGGCCAGGCCGCCGGCCAGGGTGTCCTCGTCGATCGGCGGGAAGGCGCTCTTGTAGCGCTCTTCGAGGCCGGGCAAAAAGGCGCCGAGCGCGGTGTCGTCCCAGCCCTGCTCGCGCAGCGCGGCGCCGACGGTGCGCCGTACATAGGGCCAGCGGAGCCGCATGAGGTTGGCGCGGCTGAACTCACCGGTGAGCGTGTTGCCGATCACCACGCCGGTGGCCGACCTCGGCAGCCCTTCGCCGCCGGGGAAGCCGGCGTCACCCAGCGCGCGCGCCGCGGTGTCGAGGGCGAGCCAGTGGGTCATGTCCGTGGAGCGGAAGGTGCTGCCCGCGACGCGGTGGCCCACGCGGTCGAAGTCGAAGCCTTCCAGGACGGCGGCCTTGCGGGAGTAGAAGCGGTCGGGGGCCGTCCGGTCGGGTGAGTAGTAGTCGTCGAGGTTCATGCGCTCGTTCGGCAGCCGGCGAAAGGCGCGACGTCCGGCGAGCACGTTCTGCCACAGCTGCTCGGGCGAGTCCGCGTCGGGGTAGCGGCACGCGAGCCCGACGACCGCAATCCGGTGACCGCTCATGCCCGTATCGCCCCCGCGTCCGTGGTCTGCGGCGTCCGCGCCGGGATCTGTTGGCTCACCGCCGTGGTGTCGGGCCCGCGCCGGGCTCGACGGCGCTGGAAGAGGGACACGGCCCACCAGCCGACGCCCCGGGCACCACAGACGACGACGAGGGCGATGAAGAGGGTGTAGGTGACGTTGAGTTGCATCAGGGCCCCGTAGACGAACGCGACGGATCCGCCGAACATGAACTGGGCCCGGCCCTTCGTCGGTGTCGTACCGGGGTCGGTGATCATGTAGTTGGTGAAGAGCACGAACGCCACGCCGGTCATCGAACCGAGCGCCGAGAACAGCGCGACGTCCCAGATGCCGTGCCGGACGAAGGCCTGGATGGCGAAGCCGCCCATCCAGCCCACGATCAGCGGCACCTTCCGGGTGAGCATGGTGTTGAGGACGGTGCCCGCCGTGGCGATGATGATCGCGATCATGATGCGGAAGTACGTGTTCGCGTTCTCGGTGAACTCGTACGGCGGCGCGATGCTGACCCAGCCGAAGCAGACGAGGGTCATCGTGATGCCGAAGTTGGACGGGTTCATGAAGTGCCGCATCCGCCCGTTGACGGGCGCCTGGAACGCGTGCTTGCCCGCGACGCCGACGAACACCCCGAACAGGACCGGCAGGATCTGGTTGTTGGCGTAGAGCAGCATGTTGACGGCGAGCGCGGTGATGTGCGATGGCAGCAGGAACTCATACAGTCCGCGCGCTCCGCCGCCGAGGAACCGTGGCCTGCGCTGGTAGGCCCACGCGCTGATCAGCTCGAAGGTGATCTCGGTCGTGTAACCCATCAGGACGGCGAAGACCGGCCAGAGATAGGGCTGTTCGAAGCCGAGCAGGGTGTAGCCGAACACATTGAAGGCGGTGATCGACATCGCGAAGTTGCGCAGCGCCAGATACCGGGGGTCGGGTTTCGCCTTGGGGGGCTTGACGGCGGCGCTCGATGGCGCGGTCTCGGCCGGAGTGGGGTGCAGGGCGGCGGTCATGGGCTCGAAACCTCCTGGGCGGTGCCGGTGAGCATCAGGGTGTGGACGCCGGGCCTCAGCCGCAGCGTCTGCTGGTGGAGTCCCCCGTCGGCGTCCCGCCACTGGAGGTGGGCGGAGACGGGACCGCTGTAGGAACCGATCCCGAAATGGACGTCGAAGCTGCGGAAGCCGACATGGCCGCCGCCGCCGTCGAGCTGGGAGATCTGGGTGCCCTGCGGGGTGGTGATCTGGACGGTGGCGCCGTAGGCGGGCGCGCCGATGGCTTCCAGACCCTTGCCGGCGCCGCTCTGGTCGGTGGAGGGGCGGTACAGCTTCAGCTCCAGCGAATGACCGAGGTCCGGCGCCTTGTTGGCGTAGAACGCGGGCGCTCCCCACTGCCGTGCCACCGCGAAGTCCAGGGTTCCCGTACCCGTGGTGTCGCCGGTGGCGACGGCCCGGGTCGGGGTGGGCTCGGCGAGACCGAGATCGGAGCTCACGTTGACGTAGGTGCCGTTGGAGTTCTTGGCGTAGAAGGCCAGGGCCTCATGGCCCGAGACGTCGTCACCGGGCTGGAAGTTGGGCCACATCGCCGGGTTGCTCAGCAGGTCGTCGTTCTCGGTGGCCGCCTCCTGGAGCCAGTTCCACCGGTTGTTGGTGCCCTTGACGAAACCGTCGGTCTGGATCACGTCCTGCTGCCCCTGGTTGAGGAAGTCGCCCGCCTTGACGTCCCAGCACCAGCCGGTCCACGCAAGGCCGTACTGCTGTGCTTCCTGTTCGAAGGGGGCGATGCCCTTGCTGAGCTGCTTCTTCATGTCGGCCGGGTCCGCGGCGTGGTTGACGAAGAGCAGATTGCTCTCCTGAAGGCCCCAGGCGACGTTGATGTTGCTGACGAAGAAGTCGAAGCTGCCGTTGCTGTTCAGGTCGGCGAAGTCGACGCCCATCCCCTTGAAGGAGCCGTTGCCCAGCACGAACGACTTGGGGGTCGTGCCCGTGCGCACGCCCTTGGCCTCGGTGAACTTGATGTGGCCCGGGGTCGACTGGTTGTACAGGAGGTGGCCGTGGCCGAAGTCGTTGGCGATGTAGGCCTCCGGCAGACCGTCACCTGTCAGGTCCGCCCCGGACAGCGCGAGCGTCCAGCCGGTCGAGATCTGGAAGGGGATGGCGTCCTTCTCCTCGACGTAGCGGGCGGCCGGGTGGTCACCGGAGGTGGCGTCGTGCCAGCGCAGCACATGGTCGCCGCCGGCGTTGTTGCCGGAGGAGAGGCTGTTGGTCATCACGACGTTCTTCAGGCCGTGCGGATCGAGTACGTCGGAGTCGGGGAAGTAGTTGCCGACGATGACGGAGGGGTGTCCGCTGCCGTCGAGGTCCGCGATGTACACGGCGTCGGTGTTCCAGCGCGGGCCGTGGTAGGTCCCGTCGGCCGACTGCGAGGGCACGATTTCCTGCGGCACGTACGCGCTCGGTGAGGGCGAGGTGGCGCTCGTCCTCGGCAGGAACAGGATCGGGGTGCGCCCCCAGTACGTCACGAGGAAGCCCATGCGCCCGTCCCCGGTGAAGTCGCCCGCCGCGCAGCCGGTGGGCGCCATCGTGTCGTCGTAGGGCAGCGGCGCCGCCTCGAGGGTGAACGGCGTGAACCGGTCGGCCGCCGGGGCGGTGGGCGTGTAGGTGACGATCACCTTGTTGGTGCGGGTGTCGACCAGGCACATGCCGTCGGCGCGCCCGTGTCCTGTGACGTCGTTGATGGCGACGCCGGCGCCCACCGCCGAGATCCATGAACGGACCTTCTGGTAGGCCGGGTTGACCTGACGGATCGTGTTCATGTGCAGGTTGTCGTAGCCGGGCGGCAGGGTGATGGGCAGTTCGTGGAACGTGTACTTGGCGGCGGTCCGCGCGCCGCCGGACACGCTGACCGCGCTGTCCGCGCCGAAGAACAGCGTGGTGGCGACGGCGACGGCAAGGACGCCCGGCACCAGCCGACGAAGACGCATCCTCAGCCTCATGGCGATCTCCTTTCGAAAGTACGGTCATGAAGGTGCGGGGCGTCTTTGGGCGGCGCGTCCGGGCGGGGGGCCCGAACTACCGTGCGGCAATGGGGGTTTGAGGCCCACGCCGTTTTGGGGCGTACGAGGTCTCACGCCGGGCGCCGCCCGTTCAGCGGGTCTCGGTCGGCGCGGCCTGGGTCAGGGAGGTCTCGATGTCGTCGAGTCCCGGCGGTTCCTGCGGGCCCGGCGTGTGCGCCTGGACCGGGGTCACGAGCTCGGGGTGCGCGGCGAGCGCCGGGGCGATGTGCCGCCAGTCGCCGTTGCGGGCGAACAGGACGTCGCGCAGCGCGGAGAAACCGCGCCGGTAGGCGTCGCGCGTCTCGTCGAGCACGAAGGCCGCGCCGTCCCGTGCGTATGTCAGGAGCGGGAAGACGCAGTTGTCCCGGTACAGCGCGTCCCCGTGCATCCGGTACCACATCACGTGGCGGGCGCCGGGAAGCAGGGTGAACGTCGCCGTCGCGGTCTTCTCGGGGTCGCCGAAGCCCATGTAGGTCGGCAGGAAGTCGATCGCGCGGAAGCGGGCGAAGATGCGCTCACTCGCCTCCTGATGGGTGATCTCGCCGGCGAGTGCGGCGTCCATGTGGAGGCGTGAGGCCTGCGCCATCTCGACGACACCCGGCAGATGGCTGCCGAGCACTCCCATGCGGCTCGGCTCGGTCGTCTTCTCCAGGTGGGAGCGGTCCTTCGTCTTGTGGTAACGCATCAGCAGGGAGAGCGGGCCGAAGGTGCCGAGGAGGCTGCCCATCACCCAGTTGCGGTTCCACGCGTTCCAGGTCTCGTAACTGGCGAAGGAGTCGATGGAGCCGGAGACGACGGTGTCGTAGTGGTCGAAGCCGCGGTTGACCACGTCCTCCATGGGCTTGAACCGCTCGGTCGCGTAGTCGTTCTCCACGACGGCCTTGAGCAGCGATTCGGCGATCATGTCGACCGCGGCGATGAGCACCGACATGCCGCTGGAGTAGAGCGGGTCGATGAAGGCGGCCGCGTGGGGGAGCTGGATGAGGCGGTGTCCGGTCAGGTGGGGCGAGGAGTACTGGATGCGGCCCGAGCGGACCCAGGGGCGCGCGGCGCGCGCCTCGGCGAAGTGCCGGGCGATCGTCGGGTAGGCGGAGATGATCTTGCGGAACTCCCCTTCCGGCGTGCCGTGCGGCTCGGGGTGTTTGCGCCGGTCGAGCATCAGGCCCACGCTGGTCAGCGGGTTGGTCGCGGCGCGGTGGTTGCTGAAGGGGATGACCCACATCCAGCCGCCGTCGAAGACGTGGTGCATGGTGGACTGGCCGAGCGGTGTGATCAGTTTCTGCCGGTCCTTGGGGTCCAGGAGGAGATCGGTGCTCCTGACTCCCATCATGTGGGTGTAGATGGCGCGGGTGTCGGTGCGGAAGCGCGGCACCTCGTCGCGCATGCCGAGCTGGTCGGAGACCATCGACCGCATGCCGGAGGCGTCGATGAGGAGCTTGGCGCGGTAGGTCTCGCCGGAGGTGGCGCGGAGTGCGACCTCGTCGTCCCCGAAGTCGATGTCCTCGATACGGGTCCCGGAATGGAACCTCGCGCCGTAGGTGACCGCGAGCGCGGCGAGGTAGGCGTCGGTGTCCTGGCGGAAGAGGTGGGAGTCGGGGCCGACGGGCGGCGTCAGCGTCCCGAACTGGTTGATCTCCTCGGGCCTGTTCTCCTCGCCGGCCCGGTGGTACATGAAACCGAAGGAGCGCTTTACTCCGCAGTTGCTGCTCACATGCCTGCGGAGTTTGTGGAACGTGCCGATCCAGCCGATCTCGGGGACGCCGTATTTCTCGGCGACGATGCGCAGGCGCAGGCCGGTCTCGGGAATCAGTGATTCGCCGATGGTGAATCTCGGATGGCTGGCGCCTTCCAGCAGCAGAGTGGAAACTCCGTGCCGGGCGAGGATGCACGCGAGCATCGATCCGCCGATTCCAGATCCGAGAATTGCCACTTCATATCGCTGAGTGCCCATGGGTTCCCCATAATCGCGGTCGTCCGCGCGGTCGTCCGTGGATGAAGGTGCGTGGGAGCGCCTGCTCGACGTCTCCAGGATGCCGCCCGGACCTGCGTCGGGCTTCTCTCCTCTTGCCGTCACCGCAGCCTCCCGGAAAGGAAAGCGCAATCCTGGTGGTGCCGGTCCACGCGCCTTGGAATGTGGGCAGGATGGAAGAAGCGGAAGAGCGGAAGGGGTCCGAGACTCAACGGCTGACGACCGCGCCGTGCGGCCGCCTCGGCCCTTCGGGAGGATATTCATGACCCATGCCGTCGCCGAGAAACCGGCGATTCACGAGACCGGTACATCCATGTTCGTCAACGGCCTGTTTCCCCGGCGCCGTTCCCTGGTGATCGCGGTCGGCGTTGTGCTCGGATTTCTGCTGGCGTATGCCTGGTCGCCGCAACTGGCCGACGACCAGATCGGTTTCAACGCGGCGGACGCCATGCTCGGGCACAACGCGCTCACGACCCCCATCGCCGGCGTCACCTCGGGTGTGCTCTTCGCCTTCGTGTCGGGTCTGGCGGGTTCCTTCACCGCGTGCAATGTGATGGTGCTGGGCGCGGTGGGTCCTCTGGTCGGTGAATCGGCCCTGTCACGCCGGGAGTCGCTGGCCCGCATGGCGCGGCCCATCGGCTGGCTGGCCGCCGGCATGCTGCCGCTGTCGGCGCTGTACGGCGCGCTGGTCGGCGTCTTCGGCACCCACATGCCGCAGTTCTCCACCACCCACTCCCCCGGTCTCTCACCGAGGATCATCCAGGCGATGACCGATTTCGGTGTCATCGGTGTCGTCATGATCGTGCTGGGTCTGGCGGCCGCGGGTGTCGTGCCGGATCCGCTGGCCGCGATCTCCCGGCGCTTTCGCAACGCGCCGTTGATCCTCATGGGCATCCTCATCGGCGCCTTCCTGATCGGGCGCCCCTACCCGTTGTTCGGGCAGATGTTCCGCAGCGCGGCGCAGCACCACAACCCGCTGTACGGGGCGGCCTCATTCGCACTCCAGTCGCTGGGGAACATCGTCGTGATGTCGCTGATCGTCCTGCTGATCTCGGTGGTGCTGCGGGGGCGGGCCGGTCGCTGGCTCGCGGCAGAGCCGGCCCGGGTCAGTGCGCTGAGCGCGTCGGGTTTCCTGATCGCCGGTGTGTTCGCGGTCCTGTACTGGGATGTGCGGGTGCTGCATCTGATGGGCTACATCTGGTTCCCGACGGCGCCCTGGCACTGAGTACCGGCACGCGCGGGATCACGCGCGAAAAACGGCCCGGCGCCTTGGGGCGCCGGGCCGTCGCGTGCGGTGCGGGAGGTTCTAGGTCTCGGCCGTGGCCATCAACTCCCCGCTGATCTCCTCCAGTTTGCGGCGCTTGGTCTCGGGGCCGATCCACAGGAAGAGGACGGCGGCAAGGACCAGCGGGACCGCTCCGATGACGGCGGTCACGGCGATCGAGGGGACGCTCGTGGCAGCGACCACGATCGCGATGATGAGCACCCCGCCGAGTTTGGTCATGCCGGCCGCGAGGCCCGAGCCCCGTGAACGCAGCATCGTGGGGTAGATCTCGGCGGCGTACGCCGAGACGACGGCCGCCACCGAGCTGACGGCGGAGAGCGGCACGACCAGCAGCAGCGACAGTACGAGATGGTGGTGGACGAGTGAGTCGCCCGCCACGGCGAAGCCGCCGAGCGCAAGCGCGGAGGCCAGCGAGAGCGTGATGATCGTCCTGCGGCTGCCCCACCATCCGTACGCCACGGCCACCAGAACGGTGAAGGGGAGGCCGAGCAGCGCGGCGTTGCGAACGACGTAGTCGGATTTCACCGCCGAGAACCCGAGGTGTTGCAGGTTGGTCGGCACCCAGAGCTGGAAGCCGTAGGTGACCAGGCCCGTCCCGAGGGCGAGGACCGTGATCGCGAGCGTGGGGCCGGTGAACGGGCGCCGCAGGAGCCGCTGGGCGCTCTCGCGGACCGGCGCCTCGGCGTCGGGGGCGCCGGCCGGGACCTCCCGTACGACGGCGCCGTACCTGGCCATGATCGCGCCGGCCTCCTCCTGACGGCCACGGGCGATCAGATAGCGGGGTGACTCCGGGATCCAGTGGTTGAGCGCGATGAACAGCAGTCCGGTGGGCAGACCGATGAGCCACAGGATGCGCCAGCTGTAGGTCGGCGTGAGCCATCCGGCGAGCCAGCTCGTGGCCGCATAGGCGCCCGCGATGTCGCCGCCGATGAGGACCATCAGCCAGCCCCGGTGCCGTGCGGGGATGGTCTCGGCCATCAGCGCGAACGCGATGGGCAGCATGCCGCCCACCCCGAGCCCCATCAGGAAGCACATGAGCAGGTTCCAGGAGAAGCCGGGCATCGCGCCGCAGATGGAGGTGGTGACGAAGAGGATGCCGGCGAGCAGGATGGAGGAGCGGCGCCCGATGCGGTCACCGAGCCAGCCCCAGATCCACGAGCCGACCACGGTTCCGCCGATCCCGAGGAGTGGCAGCCAGGAGACCGGGATGTGCCCGTGCGGGTTGGCGGGGGATTTCAGCCCGTACTCCTGGGCGACGCCGGGCGCGACGAAGGACAGCGTCGCCGGTTTCATGACGTCGATCGTGATGGCGACGGCGAGGACGACGAGCAGCGCGATGTGCTGGCCCTTGATGGGGGCGTCGTCGATGGCGGTGACGCGGATGCGCCGCGCGGACCGCTGGATCTCGCCTCCGCGCGCGGGCAGCACGCCGTAGAGCGACGCCGCGAAACCGACCACGATGAGCACCATGCCAGTGACCATGGCGGCGTCCGGGTGCATCCCGGACATCATGTAGTGCATGTCGCGTGCGCCGAAGTACATCGGCAGATGCAGCGCGACACCCACGGCGGACAGCAGCACGCCGCACCAGAACGCTGCCGGATGCTCGAACTCCCCCCGGGCACGGTCGATGACCTTCAACGCCACGAGCATTCCTTTCGTCCGGTCGGACACTCCAGACGAGACTAGGGACCCCGGCGGCGCACGCCTTCTTCCAAATTGACCCGATCGGGCGGGGCGGCGGGCCGGGTCAGCCCGCGATCCATGTCGCGTGCAGTCCGTGCGGCACGCGAACGGGCAGCCGCACGCGCGCCACCGGCGCTCCGGTGAAGTCGGCGGTGTCCACAACGACCAGGTCGCTGTGGTCACTTGCCGCGTCGTGGACGAGGCTCAGGAGCCAGCCGTCCGCCTCGGGCGCGTCGGGTCCGCGCGGCACGAAGACCGCTTCGCCGCCGTGGCGGCCGGGACCGAAGTCGTGGGTCTCGGTGCGGCCGAGGGCGAGATCGTGCCGGAGCAGACCGGGGCCCGCCAGGTAACCTCCGCTGCCGCAGGGCGACATGGCGACCGCGAAGCCATAGCGGTTGTACGACCCCTTGTAGCGGTCGTCGATCCTGGGGAACTCCTGCGCCTGCTCGGCCAGTTGTCGCTCGACGACGGTGCCGGCGCGCGGGTCGACCGTCCACCTCCACAGGGTGGGGGCGCTCTCGCCGGGCCGCAGCGGCTCGCGGTCGAAGACCCGGGGGTGGCGCACCAGGTGGATGATGATCCGGTCGCCGCGCTCATAGGCGTTGAGCGGATGGAAGACGTAACAAGGGTCGACGTCCATCCACAGCACCTCGGGATCGGTGGCCTCGCGTGGCAGCACGCCGATCCTGGACTCGTGGTCCGTGCGCCAGCGGTAGGGGACGCGCGATCCGCCGGCCGCGGCGGCCGGGTCGTAGGCGACCGGCAAGTCGTAGAAGATCGCGTGGCGTTCGGTCAGTGAGAAGGCGTGCATCATGGGCGCGCTCTTCACCGCGATGGGCAGGGTTTTGCGTACCCGGCCGTCCGCGCCGACGACCACATACAGGACGTACGGCGGCTCGTGGCAGTAGGCGACCGCGAACATCTCGCCGGTGAGCGGGTCTGTTTGCGGGTGTGCGGAGAACCCGGCCGGGAGGGTCCCGTCGAAGTCGACACGGGCCGATGTGGTCAGGTCGGCGTCGATCCGGACCGGCAGCACTCCCCCGTCGCCGAGCGCGAGGACGCGGCCCCCGTGCTGGAGGAGGTTGTCGCCCGCGTCGTCGGACAGGCCGTGCCGGGGGCCAGGAGTGGGCAGCTCCCCCAGGTGGGCGCAGACCCGGTCGGTGCGCAACCACCGGTTGCGGTACCACTGCGTGCGGCCGTCCTGGATGCGGATGGCGTGCACCATCGGCGCACCTTCGAAGGCGTGTCGGCGCGCGTCGGGCGGGCCCAGGGGGTTGGGGCCGATGCGGGCGAAGGTGCCGTTCAGTCCGGGCGGTAGGCTGCCCGCCACTTCGGGCCGGACCACGGTGGTCTCCCGGGAGACCGGCCGGTAGTTGTCTGCCTGGACATACCGTGTGCCGTCCATCCCGCCTCCGTCACATACCAGCGTTACGTAACGTTGTTATGTTCGGGTCCCTGTGCGACCATGTCAAGGGTGAGCCCTCGAAAAGCCGACCCCGAAGTGAGCGCGAATCTGATCGTGACGGCGGCGCGCATCCTCAAGGAGGAGGGCCCGGGCGCCCTGTCCACGCGCCGCCTCGCCGCCGCCGTGGGCACGTCCACCACCGCGGTGTACACACACTTCGGCGGCATGGACGACCTGGTCAAAGCGGTGGTCCATGAGGGTTTCCGGCGGCTGAACGACCGGATGACCGAGGTCTCACAGACCGACGACCCCGTCGCCGATGTCGCGGCGCTCGGGTACGCCTACCGCGCCAACGCGCTGGAGCATCAGCACCTGTATTCGGTGATGTTCGGCGGGGCGAGCCTCGGCGGTTTCGCGCTCTCGGACGACGAACGGCAGCACGGGCGCTATACGTTGGAGACCCTGGTGGCGGCCGTCACCCGGTGCATGGAGGCGGGCCGGTTCCGCTCCGACGACCCGGCGCGCGTGGCGCATCAGATGTGGATCGGGGTGCACGGGCTCGTCACACTGGAGCTCGGCGGGTACCTCATCGAGCCCTACGACGCCGACACCTGCTTCCAGACGTTGGTGTGCGGGATGCTGGTGGGCGCCGGTGACGACGGCGCCAGGGCGGCGACGGCGATGGACGTCGCACTGGGCCGCCAGAAGGAGCGGACCGCCCCGGCCTCGTGAGCGCCGCACCCCCAAGGCGTCACCATGCGTAATGGGATTCACGCGCGCGGGCGGGCCGGACTCGATCACCAATTCCCTTTCCCTGTCCGCCAATTATGATGATCGACGGGGCGAACGGCGTCGCGCCGGAACGCGGACATTCGCCGCCGCGACCGCAGAACCGCGCCTTCCAATGATCTTCGTGGCCCAGCCGGAGACCCCCTGCGGTAACAGCGGAATCACAGATTCGGAATGTGCGCGGCGACCGCCCTTTAGACGGTCGAATTGGATGGCGGTCCCACGTTCTTCTCCGGGGGATTGACCGGCGCCGGCCAACCGCGGCCGCCGGGGGCGCGCGTCGCCCTTCGGGCGTATCCGTCGCATCGAACGCCAAGAGGCCGAGGTCAGGGGGCCGTTGAGAAAGTCCGGCCCGGACCGGAGGGCGTTCAGGAGGAACACCGGACACGCTGGCACGACCGCCCCCACCCCTCACATGGAAACTGACAGCTGCAAATCCGATACAGGCAACTTCAAAGAAGTGCGGAAGATGGGAGCATGCGCATCATCGAACCGCATCTCAGCGGCTGGTGAAGCGAATCGTCAGCCGATCATGGGCTGGCCGCATCTGACGACGGGGGTCCTGTGGAGGTATCAAAGCTTGCGGTGGAACGTGCCATAACGACGATGTGGGATCACTACAGTGAACCCTTGTCCTTGGACGAGATTGCCGACACCGCAGTACTGAGCAAGTTCTACTTCTCGCGGGTCTTCCGCACCATCACCGGTACCTCGCCCGGGCGCTTCCTGACGGCGATTCGTCTGTACAGCGCCAAGAATCTCCTGCTGGAAACGTCACTGAGCGTCACCGACATCGCGTACCAGGTGGGTTACAACAGCCTGGGCACCTTCACGACCCGGTTCACCCGCAGCGTCGGCGTCTCACCCACCCGCTTCCGCTCACTGTCCCACAGCGGGCTGCCGCCACTGCCCCGCTTCGACCTGGGCAGTGACCGCGGCTCCGGCACGGTGTACGGCACCGTGGTACTGCCACCGAGTGAGACACCGCTGCGCGTCTATGTCGGCGCGTTCGGCAGCCCCATCGTCGAGGGGATGCCGGTCTCCTGCGACATCCTGGAGTGCCCCACCAACGACTGCCGGATACGGAAGTACCGGCTCAGCGCGGTGCCCGTCGGCGAGTGGTACGTACGCGCGGCGGCCGTCGCGGTGCGCTGGGCCGATGTCGATCCCCGCCCCTGGGCGCGCCATCCCCTCTTACTGGGCGCCGGCAAGCCCGTCGTGATGCGTTCCGGTCAGGACGTCGAACTCCGCATCCCCATGCGCACCGTGGACCGGACCGATCTGCCGATCTTGCTGGCCCTGCCGGAGCTGGACAACCGGCTTCTGCCCGAGCCGAAACGCACCGCGCTGCGCGCCCCGGAGCTCGCGTCTCTTTGACGTGGCGTCACCTCAGCAAGCCGACCCCGGCGTGCTCCGCCCGGCGCGGACACGCTCACCTTCAGATCTCCGGGCCACAGGCGATCCGCCGATTGGAGACCAGCATGAGCCGTAGGTGGCGAGCGCTCAGGCGCCGCGTCCTGACCCCGAGCGCGTCCCAGGCGCACCTTTCCGTGCGCGGCTTCCATGTGAAAAGCCCCGCCGCGCGCGAGCTGTTGGAGACGGTGGGCGAGACCTTCCTGACCGGGTACGCGTACGCGGCAGAGGCCCGCGTGCCACAAGAGGCCGAAGAGCGCCTGGAGTCGGTGCCGAGCGAGTTCCGCGGTTTCGCCTACGAGGGCGCGGGCATGGGCTTCGCGATCCGCGACGGTCTCCCGTTCGGCGGCACCCAGGTGAGCCGCTTCCTCGAGGGCAGGGCCCGCGACCACATCTACATGGTCCATGTGGGAATGGGCTGGGCCATGGCGCGGCTGCCCCGGTTCCGCTGGGCGAAGGCTTCGGCGGCCGCCACGGATCCGCTGCTGCGCTGGCTCGTACTGGACGGGTACGGCTTCCACCAGGCCTACTTCCACACCGAGCGGTACGTACGTCAGCAGTACCGCGAACCGGACTTCCCCTGGCCCGTCGGCGGACCTGCCTCCTACGCGAGCCGGGTGATCGACCAGGGCATCGGCCGGGCCATCTGGTTCGTCGCCGGGGCCGACCCGGGCCGGGCCGCCGACCTGATCGAGGCGTTCGACGCGACCCGGCGCGCCGACCTCTACAGCGGCGCCGGACTTGCCACCACCTACGCGGGCGCCGCCGACCAGGACGAGCTGAAGATCTTCCTGCGGCGCGCGGGGGCCCACCGCCCCCAGGTCGCCCAGGGCGCGGTCTTCGCCGCGACCGCCCGCTTCCAGGCCGGTCTCGTCACGGAGCACACCAAGATGGCGACCCAGCTGCTCTGCGGCATCACGCCGGCCCGGGCGGCCGAGCTCGCCGACAAGAGCCGTACCGAGCCCCTGGACGGCACCGCCGTGCCGGCTTACGAACTCTGGCGCCAACGCATCTCCTCGGGGCTCGACGAACTACGGCGGGCCACTCCGTGACCACCACCCATGCTCCGCCCCACCGCCGGCGCGGCCGCATGCCGGGCCCCTCGCGCCTGTTCACCCTGCCCGTCCTCGCCCGGATGGTGCGCAGCCGGCTCGACGTCATGGTGTGGGCCGCCGGCACCTACGGCGACGCGGTCCGTCTGCCGCTCGGACCCAAGACGCTCCACTTCTTCAACCACCCCGACCACGCCAAGCACATCCTGGCCGACAACGCGGGCAACTACACCAAGGGCCTCGGCATGATCCATGCCCGGCGCGCCCTCGGGGACGGTCTGCTCACCAGCGACGGCGAGACGTGGCGCAACCAGCGCAAGGTGATCCAGCCGGTCTTCCAGCCGAAACGAATCACCCGGCAACTAGGGGCCGTCTGCGAGGAGGCCGAGAAACTGGCCGCCCGGCTCGGGGCCCTGGCGGGCAGGGGTCCGGTGGACGTGCGTGAGGAGATGACCGCGTTCACGCTCGGCGTGCTCGGGCGGACGCTGGTCGACGCCGACCTCAGCGAGTTCGATTCGCTCGGTGCGTCCTTCGAGGCCGTCCAGAACCAGGCGATGTTCGACGCGATCACCCTGGGCGCCGTGCCGCTGTGGCTTCCGCTGCCGCTTCAGACGCGTTTCCGGCGGGCCCGGCGGGATCTTCAGCGCATCGTCGACCGGCTGGCCGCCGATCGCGCGGCCGGTCCCGCCGGCGACGACATCGTCTCGCGGCTGATCGAGTCGGTCCGCCACGAAGCGGACCAGCACGCCGGACGGGTCCGCATGCGCGATGAGCTCGTGACCTTGCTGCTCGCCGGGCACGAGACCACCGCTAGCACCCTGAGCTGGGCCTTCCATCTGCTGGACGAGCACCCGCAGGTGTGGCGGCAGCTGCACGAGGAAGCCGTGAAGGTGTTCGGGCACGGACCGCTGACCGTCGAGAGCCTGCACGAACTCACGTACACGACGCAGGTGCTCAACGAGGTCGTCCGGCTCTACCCTCCGGTCTGGCTGCTGCCCCGCATCGCCCGCGAGCGGGACGAGATCGGCGGGTATCGGGTCGGCGCCGGCGCCGATGTGCTGCTGTGCCCCTATCTGCTGCACCGCCACCCGGAGTTCTGGGCGGCGCCCGGCCGCTTCGATCCGCAGCGGTTCGCGCCGGCCGCGTCGGCGGGCCGCAACCGGTACGCCTACATCCCCTTCGGGGCGGGCCCGAGGTTCTGCGTCGGCAACAGCCTCGGCATGATGGAGGCCACCGTCGTCCTCGCCACGCTCGCGCGTGAGCTGCGTCTGTCGAAGGTGCCCGGGTATGAGGTGGCGGGCGAGGCGATGCTCACCCTGCGGATCCGCGGCGGCCTGCCGATGACGGTGCGCCGGGTGTCCTGACCGTCCACGCCACGGCGACGCGGCGGCGCACACAGAAACCGGCCGGAGTCTCCCCCGGCCGGTTCGTGCGTCCCGTCAGGCGCGCAGCCAGTCGGCCGTGCGCTCACCGATCATGATCGACGTGAGGTTCGTGTTGGCCCGGACGGTGTTGGGCATCACCGAGGCGTCGCAGACGTAGAGGGAGTCCAGGCCGTGGACCGCGCACCGCTCGTCGACGACGGCCGAGGGATCGCCGGCCGGGCCCATGCGTACCGTCCCCACCGGGTGATAGGCGCTGTCGAGGCTGGTCTTGACGTACTGGCGGATCATGTCGTCGTTCTCGATCACCGCGTCGCGCAGGACGACGAAGCCCTGCCCCAGTCCACGGATGCCGGGGTGGTTGGCCAGGCGCCAGCTGGTGCGTACGCCCTCCACGAGCAGGTCCAGTTCGCGGCCGCCGTCCGAGAGGAAGTTCAGCTCGATCCGTGGCGGCGCGAGCGGATCCGTCGAGGTCAGGGCGAGCCTGCCCCGGGAGCGCGGACGCTGTGAGACCACCATGACCCCGAGGATCATCTCCGTTCCCGAGAGCATCTGAAGCTCGGGGAAGTGCGTCAGATCGAAGTGGTTCACCATGTAGTACTGGAGGTCGTTGGTGTCGTCGGAGCCCGGCGCCGTGGTGCGCAGGATCTCCTGGAGGAAGGGGCCCGAGGGATCGCAGGCGCCCGGGCGCGGCGCGAGGAAGGCGCCGGTGCGCTGGTGGTCGACGAGGTTGGCGCCAACACCGGGCAGGTCGGCCCGGCTGTCGATGCCGAGCCCGGCCAGCTCGGCCGCGGGACCGATGCCGGACCGCATGAGGATGGTCGGCGACGCCACGGCGCCGGCCGCCAGGATCACCCGCCGCGCGCTGATCGTCTCGTACCCGCCGCCGGGCGCGGAGGCCGTCACGCCCACCGCGCGTTCGCCCTCGAAGACGACGCGGTCGACGACGGTGTGCGCCCTGATGTCCAGGTTGGGGCGCTCGCGTGCCGGTGTCAGATAGGCCATCGCGGTGGTGACCCGGTGCAGTCCGTCGCGCCGGTTGGACGGGATCGGGCCCACCCCGGTCGCCTCGGGGTGATTGTGGTCCTTGACCTCGGGGAAGCCGGCTTCGAGGCAGGCCTCGACGAAGGCGAGCTGTCCCGGGACCAGTTCGTCGGGGCGCCAGCGGCGGATCGGGTAGGGGCCGTTCTGGCCGTGGTACTCGCCGCCGAAGTCGAGGTCGTCCTCCAGGCGCCGGAAGTAGGGCAGTACCTCCTGCCAGGACCACGACGGGTTGCCGGCCGAGGCCCACTCGTCGTAGTCCTCGGGGAGTCCGCGCAGCGCGACCGTGGCGCCGACGGCCGATGAGCCGCCCGTCACCTTGCCGCGCGGGAAGCGGATCCTGCGCCCGTCGTGGATGTCCGCCTTGAACTGCCAGTCGTGGTCGTGGAAGGACATGGCGTTGCCGGTGCGGATGTCGTCCGGCATCTGATGGTGCGTCAGATAATCGGGGCCTGCTTCGAGGAGGAGAACACGGCGCGCCGGGTCCTGGCTCAGTCGCGCGGCGAGCACGGCGCCGGCCGAACCAGCGCCGACGACGATGTCATCGTATTGCGGCGTCATACATCACCCTCGCTGACATGGGCTGCGGGAAGCGCGACGCGAGACGGGCGCACGTCGCAGGGAAGAGCGCGGAGTCCGCGTCCCCGCACCAAGCCTCGCTTTCGAGGGACCGGTGGACTACTCCGGCGTTGCCCGGCGCATCGCGCGGGCCGGGCACGGAGTGAGAAGCCTCAACAGGCCCGCGCCCCCACGCTGGTGTGGTGAAGACCGCGAGCTGTGGTGCCGCGGTCCGAAGGAGGCTGCAATGTCAGAGAATTCATCGGCGCCGCGCCTTGAGGAGGCGCCGGTCGGGGTGAATGCCCTGATCCCCAACACGGCCCGGATCATGGACTATCTGCTCGGCGGGAGCGCCAACTTCGCGTCCGACCGCGCCGTCGGCGACACCGCCTTCGTCAACTGGCCCGGTGAGCCGGGCGGTGTCGAGGGAGTCCGTGTCGACCTGCACGCGGCCCGCGACGCCCTCGGGCGCATCGTCACACATCTGGCGGGCGACTGCGGGATACGGCAGTTCCTCGACCTGGCCAGCGGGCTGCCGACCATGGGCAACACCCATGAGGCCGCGCGCGCGGCCGCGCCCGGCTGCCGTGTCGTATACGTCGACAACGAGCCCAGTGTCGTCGCGCACGGACAGGCCCTGCTCGCGTCCGACCCCGACACCGTCTTCCTCGACGGGGACTTCCGCGACCCCGGCGACATCCTGCGCAGGGCCGCCAAGGTGCTGGACTTCTCCCGGCCGGTCGGGCTCATCCTGTTCGGCGTGCTCCACTTCGTCGAGGACTCCGACGGGCCCGCGAAGATCCTGGCCGATCTGCTCGCCGCCGTCCCCTCCGGCAGCTGTCTGGCGCTCTCCCACTTCGCCAAGGACGACACCGACATGGCCCTCAACGCCATGTTGACGGAGATGGACAAGCAGACCGGCGACTCGGTGGTGCGGCGCACCCGCTCCGAGGTCGAGCGGTTCTTCGACGGCATGGACGTGCTTGCGCCGGGCGTGGTGCGCACGGAGCTGTGGCGCCCGCCCCAGGGTGCGTCGGGACCCGAACCGCTGCCCATGTGGTGCGGCGTGGCCCGCAAGCGGTGAAGGGGACGGGCATGGCTCAGGGGCGGGTCTACGACGACATCATCGTGGGGGCCGGCAGCGCGGGGGCCGTGCTGGCCGCCCGGCTGAGCGAGGACCCCGGGCGCAGGGTCCTGCTGATCGAGGCGGGGCGCCACTACGCTTCGGCGGCGACGACCCCGGACGATCTGCTCGACGCCAACGCGATGTCGCTCGTGAAGCACAGCTGGGGTTTCACCGCCCAGCTCACGCGGGAGCGGCGGGTCATGTTCCCGCTCGGCAAAGTCACCGGCGGCTCCTCGTCGGTGGGCAACACGGTCGTCATCCGGGGGACGCCGCAGGACTACGACGAGTGGGCCGGCAGCGGCAGCCCGCTGTGGGACTGGAAGCACGTGCTTCCCGTCTTTCGCGCGCTGGAGGACGATCTGGACTTCGGCGACCGCGACATCCACGGCCGCGGCGGCCCGGTTCCCGTCAGGCGGTGGCGCCCACAGGAACTGACGGAGGTTCAGCAGGCGTTCCTCGATGTCTGTCTGGCCGCGGGACACCCCTGGGCCGAGGACCACAACGACCCCGGATCCACGGGCGTCGGACCGATCCCGTCCAACCGCCGCGATCCCCGCGTCCGCGTCTCGACGGCGATGTCCTACCTGTGGCCCGCGAGCGCGCGCGACAACCTCTCCATCCTGTCCCGCGCCCTGGTCGACCGCGTCGTCTTCGAGGGCGACCGCGCGGCGGGCGTGGTGGCGTCGGTGGACGGAGGCCCCTGGGAGACCGTCCGGGCGAGGCGGGTGATCCTTTCGGCCGGAGCCGTCGCCTCGCCGGCGATCCTGCTCCGCTCGGGCATCGGGCCCGGTGAGGATCTGCGTGGTCTCGGCCTGCCGGTGCGGGCGGATGTGGCGGCGGTCGGCGCGGGCCTGACCGACCAGCCGCGGATCGGGGTGTTCATGACGCCCAAGCCGGGTTATGAGAACGAGGGCAAGTCGACAGGTCAGATCGTGACCCGCACCAGCGACAGCCGGTTCAACGACCAGTACTACGCGATGGTCAACCGCTTCGACCTCACCCTCCACTTTCCCGAACTGCGCCGGGTCGCCGGGGCGCGGGCGGTGTTCGGGGTGATGGTCGTACTGCGCCGCCAGCACTCGCGCGGCCGGGTCACGCTGGCCTCGTCCGACCCGTTCGCCGCTCCCCGCGTCGACCTCGGCTACCTCTCCGACGAGCGCGACTACCGTCTGCTCGCCGATGGCGTCAGGGGCTGCTGGGAACTGGCGAGCTCACCGAAGATCTTCGACAAGGGCGAGCAGCTGGTCGCGCTCGACGAGCGCGTCATGGACGACGACGAGGCGCTGCGCGACTACATCGAAAGGGCCGTGGACAGCGCCTACAACCCGGTGGGGACGGTGCGCATGGGTCCCGCCGGCGATCCGGGGGCCGCCGTGGACCAGCGCTGCGCGGTGTACGGGGTCGAGAACCTGCATGTCGTGGACGCGTCCATCATGCCGAGCATGGTGTGCGCCAACACGCATCTGACCGTCGTGATGATCGCCGAGCGGGCGGCCGCGCTGCTGCGCGACCGCGGCTGACCCGGCGCCGAGCGAACCCATCGAATTGCCACAGGAGGCGGGCAGATGTGCGGAATCACCGGCTGGGTCTCGTTCGGCCGTGACCTGACGCGCGAACGCGGGGCTCTGGACGCGATGACCCGGACGATGGCGTGCCGGGGCCCCGACGCCGGCGGCACCTGGACCGGCCGGCACGCGGCGCTCGGCCACCGCAGGCTGGCCGTGATCGACCTGGTCGGCGGGGTACAGCCGATGACGGTGGGCACCGACCGCGGCGAGGTGACGCTGGTCCACAGCGGTGAGGTCTACAACTACGTTGAGTTGCGCGACGAGTTGATCCGGGCGGGAGAGCGTTTCACCACGGCCAGTGACACCGAGGTGGTCCTGCGCGGCTATCTGCGCTGGGGAACCGGGCTGGCCGACCGCCTCAACGGCATGTACGCGTTCGCCATCTGGGACGGGCGTGAGCACAAGCTGGTGATGATCCGCGACCGGGTGGGCATCAAGCCGCTCTACTACTGCCGCACGCCGGACGGGGTGCTCTTCGGTTCGGAGCAGAAGGCCATCCTGGCCAACCCCCTCGCCCCGCGTGTGGTCGACACCGAGGGGCTGCGCGAGGCACTGTCGTACGCCTTCACACCGGGGCACGCGATCTGGGCGGGCCTGCGTCAGGTCGAGCCCGGCACCATCGTCACCGTCGACGCGGACGGGCTGCGCGAGCGTACCTACTGGCGTCTGGAGACCAGGCCGCACACCGCCGACGTGGACACCTCGGTGCACCAGGTGCGCGAGCTCCTTGACGACACCGTGCGCCGGCAGCTCGTCGCCGATGTGCCGCGCTGCCTGCTGCTGTCCGGCGGGCTCGACTCCGGCACGCTCACCGCGCTGGCCGCCGCCCACCTCACCGGCGAGCGCGTGCCGACGTTCGCGGTCGACTTCACCGGCCAGACGGAGAACTTCACGCCCGACGATCTGCGCGACGCCCCCGACGCCCCGTTCATCCACGAGGTCGCCGAGCACGTCGGCGCGGACCACACCGACATCGTGCTCGACCCCAAGGCGCTCGCCGATCCCGCCGTGCGCAGAGCCGCTCTCGTGGCGCGCGACACCCCGCTGGGCGTCGGAGACATGGACTTCTCGCTGTATCTGCTCTTCAAGGCGATCCGTGCGAAATCGACCGTCGCCCTGTCGGGAGAAGCGGCCGACGAGCTGTTCGGCGGGTACCGGCACATGCATGTCCCGGCCATCCAGCGCGCCCGGGCGTTCCCCTGGATCGCCGTCAGTGTGGGCCCGTTCGACAAGGACGCCACCGGCATCGACCCGGGTCTGGTGGCGCGGCTGCGACTGGAGGAGTACCGCCTTGACCGGTATGACAGCGCGGTCGGTGAGGTCGAGCGGCTGGAGACGGAGGACGACTTCGAGTACCGCATGCGCGTCATGATCCATCTGCATCTCACCCGCTTCATGCGGTACATGCTCGACCGCAAGGACCGTATGAGCATGGCGGTCGGCCTCGAAGTCCGCGTACCGTTCTGCGACCACCGGCTCGTCGAATACGTCTACAACGCGCCCTGGTCGCTGAAGACCTACGACGGCAGGGAGAAGAGTCTGCTGCGCGGGGCGGCCAAGGACATGCTTCCGGCGTCGGTCGCCTGGCGGCCCAAGAGTCCCTATCCGTCGACGCAGGATCCGTACTACGCCCGCGAACTTCAGGGCCAGGGCCGGGAGTTGCTGGCGGCGCGGCACCACGATGTCTTCGAGCTCGTGGACCGGGACTGGCTCAAGGGCGCCACGGATCGCGGTATGTCCACGATGGACCGGCTCACCCGGCTCGGCCTGGAGCGGACGCTCGACCTGGCCGTATGGCTGGACGTCTACCACCCCGACCTCAAGCTCCCCTGACGCCGGGCGACCCCGCCCCGGTCCGCCGCGACACACGCCTGCGGCGGTCCGGGGCGCGGCTTCGGCGTCGACGCGGCGGGGCGCTCAGCCCAAGGACGCGATGAGTTCCAGGCTCCGCGCGTTCTCCTGCTCGGTGCCGAAGAGCGTCGCCATGAACTCGGTGGCGCCCGCGTCGGCGTACCGCCGCAGTTCGCGCTCCACACGCGCCTCGTCGCCGGTGATCGCGACGTCCACGGCGGTGGCGACGCCTTCGCGCTCCAGCATGGCCCGGTAACTCGGCTCCCCGCCGGTGCCCACGGCCGAGTAGATGTTCCCGAGCAGCGCGCGCCTGGCCGCCGGGTCGTGCGTCACGCACACGGACACACCCACCACGACGCGCGGCGCGGGCCGGCCGGCCCGGCTCGCGGCGCGGGTGATGGTGGGAACCACGTGGTCGGCGACCGTACGGGGCCCGGTGAACTGGGTAATGGTGCCGTCCGTCTCCTCGCCCGCGAGCCGCAGCATCGCCGGGCCGAGCGCGGCGAGCATCAGCGACGGCGCTGTCGTGCCCGGCACTTCGACGGCGCCGGCCGCCGTCAGCGTCTCGCCGCGCAGAGCGACGGGCTCACCGCGCAGGAGGGGCGCCAGCGCCCGCAGGTACTCCCGCAGATGACGCAGCGGCCGGTCGTAGGAGTAGCCGTAGGCGCCCTCGACGGTGGCCCGGTGGCTCAGTCCGATGCCCAGCGTCAGGCGTCCGCCCATCGCGGCCTGCGCCGTGAGGGCCTGCCCGGCCAGGGCGATGGGGTGCCTGGGGAACGTCGGCACGACGGCGGTGCCGAGCTTGATGCCGGGTACCTCACGGCCGGCGACGGCCAGCGCGGTGAGTGCGTCGTGCCCCAGGATCTGAGGCAGCCACGCGGCGCCGACACCCGCCCGCGCCGCGGCTCCGATCTGCTCGATGACACCGTCGAGCGGTACGCCGTGCGTGATGACCAGCACGCCACCGCGCATGTCAGTGCTCATGATCACCTCCTGTGATCCGGCGCCGGGCGGCGCGCGGCCGGCGTGAGGACGACGGCCCTGGTGACGCCATGGCCCGGCGCGGGTGGGAATCGCTCGCTCGTGCACCGCTTCGGACGTGGCCGAGCCCGGTCTCCGCCTCCCGGGCTGCGGGGAGGAAGAGACCGGAGCGCGGCCCGCTCAGTTCGTGGTCACCGCCCGCCGGGGCCGACGGAGGGGCTGTTGCTGTAGGCCGCCAGCCGCCACGTGCCGTCCTTCTTGGCGAGCACCCAGGTGGCGTACACGGTCCGCTCCGGCGGTGCCTCGGTCTCACCGGGGATCAGGACGCCGGTCTGGCTGATCACCACGGCCGCGTCGTCGGTGAGGAAGCGGACGTCCAGCACGTTGTCGGAGGTGCGCGTGCCCTTGAGCGGCCCGTTGAAGGAGAACGCCATGGCTTCGCGGATCTCCTGACGCGACTTCAGGTAGGAGCCGGGCAGGACGGCGCTGGCGTCCTCGAAGTACTCGGCGACGAACGCGTCCGGGTCGGCGTCGTTCCAGGCCTGGTAGACGCCCTTGACGACGTCGAGGACGGCGGCCTCGTCCTGCTTGCGGGTGTCGGTGGTCATGATGGCTACCTCGTTTTCGTAGTTCTCGTGGTTCTCGTAGTTCTCGTGGTTCTCGTTCGTGTGCTTCGGACGGTCCGCGCCCGCCGGCTCGCGCGAGCGGGCGCGGACGGTGACATGGGGTGCCTGGTGGGTGTCAGTCCCGGGCCGCCGCGACGGCCGTCCCGGCGGTTCGCGCGGGGGGCACGGGCGGGACGGGGGCAGTGGTGCGGTGCGCGGGGTAGGCGAGCGACACGAAGATGCCGGCCGCGGAGAACGCCGCGCACAGCCACAGCGCATGGCTGAAGTTGGTGATGAGGGTCTGGTGCGATGTGTAGTTGCCGGCGTGCGCGAAGACGGTCGCGGTGAAAGCGACTCCGAAGACACCGCCGAGTTCGCGCAGCGTCGCGCTGGTACCCGATGCGATGCCGGTCTCCTCGGGACCCACCGAGGTCATCACGCCGTTCGCGACGGTCGGGAACACGATCCCGATGCCGACACCGGCGACGAGCAGCCCCGCCAGGACGCCGCCGAAGGTGACTCCGGGCGTGGCGACCAGCGCGACCCACCCGAACCCGATGGCCTGCAACGCCATGCCGAGCGCCATGAAGGGACGGTTGCCGTACTTGTCGGCGAGGGGGCCCACGACCGGGGCGATGAACATGGAAACGGCCGTCCAGGCGAGCAGGTGCAGCCCGGCCCTGAGCGGACTGTCACCGAGCCCCGACTGGAGGAACTGCGACATCAGGAACAGCGCCCCGAACAGACCGGCGTACATGAAGAAGGTGACCCAACTCGCCGTGTTGAAGGCCCTGTTGCGGAACAGGTCCAGGCGCACCATCGGCCGGCTCCGGCGTCCTTCGACCATCAGGAACACCGCCACCACAACCGCTCCCGCCACGAGCGAGGCGATGACCTGCCAGCTGCTCCAGCCCACGCCGCTGACCCGTACGAGACCCCAGGCGAGGAGGAAGAATCCGACGCAGGCCAGGGCGAGTCCTGGGAGGTCCAGCGGTTGGCGCGGGCCGTAGCTCTCGGTCAGTCGCAGCAGGGAGAGCAGGCCGGCGATCAGGCCGATGGGGACGTTGAACCAGAAGATCCAGTGCCAGCTGAGTCCATTGACGACCGCGCCGCCGATGACGGGTCCGATGGCGACGGCGAACCCCGAGACAGCGCCCCACATGCCGATGGCAGCGCCGCGTTTCTCGACCGGGAAGGCGTCGCTGATCAGCGTGAGCGAGATCGGCATGATGACGGCCGCGCCGAGGCCTTCGCCGGCCCGGGCGGCGATCAGCACGCCGACGGTCGGGGCGAGCGCCGCAAGAGCGGAGGCCGCAGCGAAGATGACGAGCCCGGCCGCGAAGGCCCGGCGACGCCCGAAGCGGTCGGCCAGCGCGGCGGCCGGCAGCAGGAGGCACGCGAAGGTGAGGACGTAGGCGTTGATGGTCCACTCGAGGTCGCCGACGTTCGCGTTGAGGCTGGTGCGCAGCACCGGCAGGGCGGTGGTCACGACCAGGGCGTCCAGGGCGGCCATGAAGACGCCCACTGAGCTGAGGGCCAGCGTCCAGCCCTTATGGGGTGCGAGTGCCCCGGATTCGACGGATTGCATGGTGCGCCTCTCCCTCGGGAGGTTCTGCGGCCTGCGGCCACAGCATCACACTAGTTCTTTGAATCATCTGGTTCAATTTTTGTACCACAGATCAGGGTGGAGGGCGCGCGCAACCGGATGACTGGGGCGCGCGGGGACGGCAGGGGGCCCGTGGCTACGGGCCGGGAGCGCTCACCGGCGGCGGCACTACTTGATGAGGGACCTGATCAGCCGCTCGTCGCCACCGAGCTTCATCCGTCCCGCGGCGATGGCGTCGTCGAGGGTTTCGTCGCCGGCGATGAGTGTCTTGAGGGTGCCGGCATCGGTCATGAGGGTCGCCTCGGGCTCGTAGGCGACCGCACGGGCGATGTCCAGGCCGGTGTCACTGAAGCGCAGCGTGAACCGGTCGTCGTCGATGCGCATGTCGCAGGTGCCGGCCACGGGGGCGCCGGCCGCGAAGACGTACTGGGCCTGGGAGCGAAGCGAGAGCAGCAGCGAGTCCACGGTCGAGGGCGCGTGGCGGTCCCAGAACGGCGACGCGACCGCCCAGTTGCCGAGCGCGAACAGGACGGGCTCCAGGGAGCGGCCCCACTCGGTGAGCTCGTACACCGGACCGCTGACCGGCGCGCCGGCCCGGTACTTGCGCAGCACCCCGATCTCCTCCAGGTCGCGCAGCCGCATCGTGAGGATGTTGGAACTGGCGCCGCAGAGTCCGTCCTTGAGGTCGCGGAAGCGCTTGGGCCCGAGCAGGAGCTCGCGCACCACGAGCAGGGCCCACCGCTCGCCCACCAGGTCCAGCGCGTGGGAGACGGGGCACCCTTCGCCGTAGCTGCGCTTCTTGTTCATCCCTTTACCATAATCCGTCGCGGATGGGAGCCCAGGCCCCGGCGGTGGGAAACCCCGTCGGCCACGGCTTCCCCCGTCCGCCTGGTGCCCGGGTGATACCCGCATTTCAGCGCCCCGACCCGGGCGCGGCCCCCACGACCTCGGCCAGGTAGGCGGCCGCCTTGTCGGGGTCCATGAACCATTCCATGAGGTCGTTGGGGTCGTCGAAGCCCTCGATGTAGCGACGGGCGACTGCGGGGAACTGGTTTGCCGCGCCCAGGAGTTCGAGCATGTGCGGGCGCGGTGGCCCCAGCGTCACGTTGGTCCACTCCGTGGTCGCGCGCCCGTGCCGCGTCCAGAACGATTCGAAGGCGCCGCGCAGGAACGCGCCGTCGAACGGCCGGTCCTCGTGCTCCAGGATGGCCTCGAGGTAGCCGGCCGCGCACTTGGCGGCCATGTTCGCTCCCTGCCCCGTGATGGGGTCGTTGGCCACGACGACATCACCGGCCCCGAGGACCACACCCCCGGAGGGCAGCGTCGCGACCGGATGCCGCACGACGGGGGTGTATCCCCCGCGCAGAGTGCCGCCCGCGTCCGTGAGCTCCAGCTTCGTGAAGTTCTCGCGCGCCCACGGCACGTGCCGTTCGACCAGGTCGACGAAGCGCTCCAGGTGTTCCCGAGGTGAGCGGATGTCCCCGAAGACGTCCAGGGGCCCGCCGGGGATGGCCTCGAAGAACAGGATGTGGCAGGGGCCGGAGAGGGTCAGGGCCGGCATCACGATCATCTCGCCCCGGCCCGGCAGCATGTGGAACTCCACCGTGTGGTCGCCGGGGCCCGCCGGGTCGGGCTGGTAGCCGTTGACGTACACGACCGAGAGCATGCGCTGCGGCGTCGTGTACGGCGAGCGGGACGCGTCGCGTTCGAACAGGCCGGCCAGCCCCTCCTTGCCGGCCGCGACGACCACGAGATCGTGGGTGCTCACCATGGCGTCGAGGTCCGCGACGGTGGCGCTCTTGACGATCAGGTTCCCGCCCCGCTCCTCGAACAGTCGCAGCCAGCGCGCCATCTTGAGCCGCTGGTCGACGTCGGCGCCCGGTTTCTTCAGCGGGCTGACCCAGTCGACGACCGGAACGGGCCCCTCGGCGCCCACCTGGAAGCTGGTGAGGGGGGTGTACGGAGCGAGACCTTCCCAGAAGTAGATACCGAGCTCGCGCTCGAATGCGAGCGTGCTGTCGAATTGGAATTGGGACGACATGACCGTGCCGTGCTCGATCTCGTCGGCCGTGCGCGCCGACATCACGGTGACGTCATAATCGTGCTGTTGCAGCCCGAGCGCGAGTTGCAGCCCGGCCTGCCCGGCACCGACGATCAGGACTTTTCGCACACCGAGCCACCCCCTTGTTTTTCACGGACGGGAGAATGATGACCGGCCATTTCACCGGTGCCTCCAGTGTCCTTGCGCCGGAGGCCGGCGCCTTCTCTCGTTTTGCCCAGCAGGTCCCGGACGCATGGCGCCCTTCCCCTCACCGGCGCGGGCCGGCCTTTTACGGCGTCGGAAAGAAGGTGCGGACGAACTTTTCCCAGGCGCGTTCTCCGAAGATCACCCGCTGGGGCCGAAGAAGCCGCACCGGGATGCCGAGGCGGTAGCGGATCCGGGGGCGGGGCACGGTGATCGCCTTCTCGACGAGGGCGGCGACGTCGCCCGAGCGCAGCGACAGACGGCCACGCCCCTTGGGGCGCTCCACCTCCCGGTAGGCGCCGTGCCAGGCGACGAACCGCTCCCAGAAGTCGCCGTAGGGGTCGTTGTCGGTGGAACCGGGAGCGAGTCCGAGGTCGCCCACGGTGGTCGGGACGAACGCGCCGAGGATGGGCGAGGGTTCGATGACCACGACCTTGATGCCGAAGCGGCGCACTTCGAGCCGCAGCGAGTCGCCGATCGCCTCAAGGGCGTGCTTGGTGGCCTCGTAGTAGCCGCGCCCCGGGGTGGCGAAGAGCCCGAAGATCGAGGACATGATGACGATGCGGCCGGCTCCCTGCGCGCGCATGCCGGGCAGCACCAGTTGCGTCATGCGCGAGAGTCCGAAGACGTTGGTCTCGAACTGGCGGCGGACCTCGTCCATGGGTGTCTGCTCGATCGTGCCGTTGAGGCTGTACGCGGCGTTGTTGATCAGCACGCCGACCGCGCCGTGCTCGGCCGTGATCCGCTCGACCGCCGCGGCCATCGACTTCTCGTCGCTCACGTCGACCCGCAGGGTGGCGATGCCCTCCTGCTCCAGGTCCTTGAGGCCTTCCAGGCTGCGCCCGCTGGCGTAGACCGGCCACCCCTGGCGGTGCAGTCGCAGCGCGAGCGCCCGGCCGGTACCTGAGGAGAGGCCGCTCAGCGAGGAGACACCGGTGATCAGAACCGCGCGGGAGCACGTCATGTCAGGCCCCTGCTCAATCCGCGGCCGGCGCCGGGGCCGGCCCGGAGCCGTCCGGTACCTCCTGCTGGGAGATGCGGCTCCTGGTCACCGTCGTGCCGAGTCCGAGACCGTCCACCAGGCGCGTGATGAAGTTGAACAGCGCCGCGCAGAAGAACGCCTCGAGCAGGTCGTCGGCGCTCCAGCCGGCGTCGAGCGCCTTCTGCCAGTCCTCATCCGTGATCTTGTACGCGTTGCGGCTGAGCTTGGTCAGCAGGTGCAGCAGGACCCGGGTGCGCTCGTCCACCGGCAGGTCGTCGGGCGAGCTGGCCACCTCGATCGCGTGGGCCAGTTCCTCGCTGCCGCCGAAGACCTGGAGGAAGAAGTTGTGCGTCCCGACGCAGTAGGGGCACTGGTTCACCTTCGACGTCCAGGCGGAGATCAGCTCCCTGGTCTGCCGGGGCAGGTTTCCGTGGTTGAAGACGCCGTCGTAGCCGGCCAGCATCGTCTCCAGCAGCTCCGGCCGGGACGAGACAAGGCGGAACATGTCGGGCACGAAGTCCAGCGACGTGACCTTCTTGGCGCGCTCATAGAGCTCCGCCACTTTCCCGGTCGCCTCGGCCTCGTCGACCAGCGGAACACGGACTCCGGAATTGTCATCCATGAGTACACCTTTCTCGTGCGGAATGTCCTCTTCATGAACCGGCCGAAACACGTGGCATGTTCCGCCGGCGGAGCACGGGCATCGCTTCGGCCTGAAAGTCGAGTTCCGGATCGAGGCCCTGCACAATTCCTTCGACCACCAGGAGCGACAACAGCGGGAACGCGAACTCGGGTACCGGATACACGCCGAAACGGCGTTGAATGTCGAAAAGGCGTCCTGCGAATTTCGCCAGGCTGAATTCCTTGGACCGCGCTCCCGCCGACTCGGCCACCAGGCCGGTCAGCTCCGCGCGGAATCCCCCGAGATCGCATCCTTCGGCGACGCTCGCCGCGCTCTCGATGATGATCTCCGCGCAGAGCGGGCCGTTTCCCATGGCCATGTTGATGAAGAAGTCCGCGAACGAGGCACGCACCGGCTCCGACAGCTTGATCACGAAACCCGCGTCGAGGATCACGAGGGAACCGTCGTCCTGGATGTAGAGGTTTCCCGGGTGCAGATCGCAGTGCACGAGTCCGTCCACGAACAGCATTTCGTAGACCGCCGTCATGACCCTGCGCGCGGCGGCCCCGCGCGCCTCGGCGGACAGGGGCCCCGGAGCAGTGCGGGCCGAGCCGTCCACGTACTCCATGACCAGGACGTCCTCGGCGCACAGTTCGGGCAGCGGCGCGGGGATCCGTATCCAGGAGAACTCCCGCAGGTTCGCCCGCAGGGTGCCCAGGGCCGTGCGCTCCGCCTCGAAGTCCAGCTGGCGCAGGATCGCGCCGCCGACCTGTGCGTGCATGACCTTGAACGGCATGGACCGCAGGTGTGGTAGATGCCGCATGGCGCCCATCGCGAGCGCCGTCAGCCGGAAGTCGCGCCGCATCACCCGGCCGATGCCCGGCCTGCGCACCTTCACCGCCACCCGCCGGCCGTCCAGGGTGATGGCGCGGTGCACGGTGGCGATGCTCCCGGTGGCCACCGGCGTCCAGTCGAACGCCGCGAACGGCCACGTCCGGCCCCGGTACGCCCCGCGCACCGCGCCTTCCAAGGCCGCGCGCCGGGGCGGGGGCGTGGCATCGGCCAGCCGGCCGAGTTCCGCGCAGACGCGCTCGGGCAGGAGGTCTTGGCGTGTGCTCAGGAGCTGGCCGATCTTTATGTACGAGGGCCCCAGTGATGTGAGCAGCGCGGTCAGCCGCTCGCCGGCCGGAGCCCATGGCCGTCGCCGAAGCCGGGCGCCGAGCGCGCCGGGGCCGAACACCAGGGCATGTCCCAGCACGGTGCCACTCACCCGGACCGCGCGAAGAGCCGTGCCGGGCAGTTCCCTCAGGGCGGCGTCCGCCACTTTCGCCATGCCCGTCCTCCCCTCAGCCGAGCCACTGGACCCCACACATCCGCGCGAACGAAAGCGCCCGGCCGACGTACCCGGCGTACCCGATGTCCCCGGCGTACCCATGTCCCCGGCGTACCCGACGTCTCCGGCACTCCCGGCGTAGGAAATCGTCGGCGGGTGGCGAGGTGAGCGGCTACTTCGAGCGTGCTCTGCCCCGCTCCGCACGACGGAAGAAGCGCGGCCACGCCCACGCCGCCACACTGGCTCTCCTCACCACGGGCAAGCCGCACAGGGCCGGAGGACAAGAGGGTGGCGCGAGCGCGATATCAGACACACCGGACCATCGCGGAAACGAGGATCACGCCCGCCAAGTGGGACGCCGCGCGCGCGGCCCTGGCCGAAGTCACCGAGCGCTTCGGGGCGTTGGCGGCGCACGCGGATCCGCACGCCATGGCGACGGCCGATTGGAGTGTGGCGGACACGGCGGCCCACGTCACCGCCGTGGCCTGGCTCAACGCCTGTTCGGTGGGGCACGACGACAGCTCGTTCCCCGTGCCGTCGGTCCGGGAGCAGGTCGCCGCGACCACGGTCGACACCTTGGGGGCGGGCCTCAACACGGCGTTCCTCGACGCCTATGCGGAGCGCGAGCTCGGCGAGGTCGTGGCGCGGCTTCGTTCCTCGATCGAGAAGTTCCTCGGCCTGACCGCCTATCAGGACCCCACCACGCTCATGAACTGGCTCGGTGGATCGCGGATCCCGCTGGCCGGCCTGGTCGCCCACCTGACCAACGAACTGCTCCTGCACGGACGTGACATCGCGCGCGCGGTCGACGCGCCCTGGCACGTTCCGGACGCATACGCCGCGCAGTTCTTCGAGCTCTTCCTGGTCGAGATCGCCCGCAACGGCACCGGGCACATCCTCGACCGCAGCGCACCCGAGCGCGAAGGGCGTATCGCGGTGGAGTTCCGCTCCGCCCACACTTCCCCCGTCACGATGGTCCTGGACACCGGACGTCTGTGGGTCGAGGAGCCGAGCCGCGACAACGATGTGCGTGTCCACTTCGAACCCGCCGCCCTGAACCTCGTCCTGTTCCACCGCGTCCCGCACGCGCGGGCGGCGCTGACGGGCTCCCTGCGCGTGTGGGGCCGACGCCCCTGGCTGCTCGTTCCCTTTCTGAGCAAGGTCCGCCTTCCCTGAAGACGGCAAGCCGGGCCTGGTGGGGGACGCACCCGCGTCGCGGCGCGGGCATGCGCCTGTCGGCCGGCAAGGCGGGAGAAGGCAACGCGCCGGATGGTTGCCATCATGCGACGGGGGCGTCCCGGTCTTCCGGGACGGGGCAGGCGCGGTTCGCGCTCGGTACCCGCTCGGTTCGCACTCGGTTCGCACTCGGTACGCGCTCGGTACGCGCTCGGTACGCGCCCGGTACGCGCTCGGTTCGACGAAGGGTGATCGGCGATGCTGATCTGCGTAACTGGCGGTACCGGCTTCGTCGGTGCCCATTCCGTCGCCGCCGTCATCCGGTCCGGCGCACGGGTGCGGATGCTGGTCCGCGACGCGTCGAGGGTGGGACGGGCACTGCGTCCGCTGGGCGTGGATCCGGCCCGCGTGGAGCTGGTGGTCGGCGACGTCACGGACCGGGCCACCGTCGCCAGGGCGGTCGACGGGGCGGACGCGGTGCTGCACGCGGCCTCGGTGTACTCCTTCGACAGCAGGCGGCGCGCCGAGATGCGGGCCACCAATGTGCGCGGCACGCAGCTGGTGCTTTCGTCCGCCGTACGGGCCGGGGCGGACCCCGTCGTCCATGTCTCCACCGTCGGCGCCATGTTCCCCGCCGCGGGCGGTGCGGTCGGGGCTGACTCCCCGCCGGGCATGCCACGCGAGGCCTACTTGGCCAGCAAGTCCGTCGCCGAGGCAGTGGCCCGGCTGCACCAGGAGGAGGGGGCGCCCGTGGTGATCACCTACCCGCCGGCGCTGCTCGGCCCCCATGACCCCCATCTCGGCGACCAGAGCGCCAGACTGCGCAACGCCCTGCGGGGCCTGCTGCCCGTCTGGCCGAGCGGTGGTTTTCCGGTGGGCGACGTCCGGGACACCGCCGGTCTTCATGCGGCTCTGCTCGCCAAGCCGGCCGGGACACGCGAGCGGCACTTCGGCCCCGGCCGATTTCTGACCACCCGTCAGTACGTTCAGGCACTGCGCGAGGCCACCGGGCGCGCGCTCCCCACGATGTTCCTGCCCGCGCGTCCCATGCTCCCGTTGACGATGTTCGCGGACCTGGCGCAGCGCGTCTGGCCCTGGCCCATTCCCGTCGAGTACGGCGCCCTCTACACCTGTCTGCACGCGGCGCCCGTCGACGCGGGCGCCTCCACCTACGGCCTGCTTCCCCGCCCCCTCGGTGAAACCCTGGCCGACAGCGTGCGCTGGCTGTACGAGGCGGGGCACGTGTCGGCGCGGCAGGCGGGCCGTGCGGGCCGGTCGCTCGCGGGGTCCTCGGCATGACGCCCGAGCGGCGCCCCGAGCCCTTCTGGAATCCCACCTACCGCGTCTGCCGCGACAACATCGTCCGGTTGGCACGAGCGCACCCGGGGACGTGGGAGTGGCCGGTGCCCGCGTGCCCGGGCTGGAACGTGCGGGACGTCGTGGCCCATCTGCTGGAGGTGTGCGCGCGGGCCGTCGCCGAAGCACCCTGGAGCGCCGTCCTGCCTCCGGCACTCGCGCCGGATGCCCCGCTCCCCCAACTCCTCTGCTACTGGGAGCAGTTGGACGGGGCGCTCGCCGAGGCGCTGGAACGGACCCCTTGGCTGCGCCGAGGCATGATGCTGCTCGACGTCTTCTCCCATGAACTCGACCTGCGCGGCGCTCTGGACCTTCCCGTGCCCCGGGAGCATCCCGCCTTCGCCGACACGCTGGAACTGGCGGCCATGGGCTTCACGATGTCCGTGAACGCACATCATCTGCCGGCGCTGCGTATCGAGGCGGCCGGCCGGGAGTGGCCGGCCGGCGAAGGCGGCCCCGTCACGTCGCTGCGCGGACCGGGCCTGGAGGTGTTCCGTGCCCTGACCGGCAGGCGCACCCTCGCACAGATCCGCGCGCTGTCCTGGAGCGCGGCGCCCGAGCCCTGGCTGCCTGCCTTCGCCTGGGGTCCCTTCGTCCCGCCCGCGCGGCCGGTGGAGAGCGGCACGCAGGCGGGTGAGCGGCGGCTGTGGTTCCTGCCGCCGTCCTTGAGCTCAGGGGTCGTCGCCCAGGCGGACGTCAGGCGGGACGCCGTCCCGCAGCCCCGTGCGTCCCGGTGACGGCCCGGGCGGCGCGCAAGGTGGCCTGAACCGGCGTCGCCCACAGGAGTGTTGCCCGGCATGGGCCGGGCCGGGCCGGACAGTCATAGGGCGCGGATCACGCAGTACCTCCGCCGTCCGGGATGTCGTCCCCAGGAGTGGTGCCCGCTCATGCCCGTACTCGCACAGCGCACCGTCACAACGCCGGCCGCCGTCCCGAAGGCCGGGCAGCGGGCGGGCGTCCCGCAGGCGCGGGAGTTGCGTCGCGCTCTGCTCACCGCGGCGGCCGCCGCCACCACCGTTCCCGAGCTGGCCTCGGCGCTGTCCCGACGCCTTGAACTCCTTCTGCCGCACGACGGTTCCACCCTGACCGGTCTCGATCCGCTCACCGGCGTCGACTGTCTCCACCACGATGGCGGGCCCGTGGGGGGCGCGGGCCACGAGATGCCCATCGCCCTGACCCACCGCGGCGTGGTGTGGGGCGGCCTCGTCCTGGTGCGGGAGCCGGCGGGCCGGCCCTTCGCGCCCGCGGAGACCCGGCGCGCCGAGCGGCTTGGCGCAACCCTCGCGGTCGCCCTGCGCCACTTCGTCGCGGGCAAGCCCCTGCGTCCCGGGCGGCGCGGGCTGTTCCCCGGCGTGGTCGTGATCGGCCCGGACGACACGATCAGGGGCATGACGCAGACGGCACGCACCTGGCTGGACGAGTTCGTCTCCGAACCGGCGCGCACCCAGGGCGACGAACTGCCCCCTCTGCTGTGGAGCATCACCTCCTTCACGCGGCGCACCCACAGCACCGCCCTCAGCAGGATTCCGACGTGCGGAGGGTGGGTCGCGGTGCACGCGCAGCCGCTCGGCGGACCGCACGGGGAGATCGCGCTCACCTTCCAGTCCGCGCCCGCCTCACAGCTCCTGCCCGCCCTCTTCGTCTGGTACGGATTCACACCACGTGAGCGGGCCATCGTCGAATCGCTCCTCGGAGGCCTCGCGACCAAACGCATTGCCCGGCTGCTCGGCATGTCCCCGCACACCGTCACCGGCCACCTCAGGTCCGTCTACCGCAAGACCGGCACGTCCGGCCGCGAAGAACTCGTCGCGGGGCTGCGGCAGTAGAGCACCGGCCACCGGCCGCGCGCCCGGCCGCCGAGGCACCAACCCCCCAACATACAGGGGGTGTTGCCTGCCTCGGAGGGGCCGCGACACTGGGCGCGTGTCCCGGTGGCGGGATACGGATCACACAGGACAGGAGACGTACATGATGCGAACCTCGGCCTTGACGCCCGTGGTGCGGCGGGTGGATGTGGTGACCGTGCCGCCCGGCGCCGGGGGTGTGGCGGACGGCGGTCTGCTGCCTCCGGCGGGGACCGTGGCCCTCTACGTGGGTGACGTGTCGGCCCCCGCGTGGCGGCGGCTGCGCACGGCGGCGCTCAGCGGCGCCTGGCAGGAGGTGCGGGACACACCCGTGCCTCGGCGCCCCGCCCCCGGAGCGCCGCTGGTGGCCGCATCGCTCGCCCTCGACCTGGTCTGCGCGGGACACACACTGGTGCGCGACCTGGCCCTGCCGCACGGCTTCCCGTTCCGGACGCTGACCTTCCCGTACACCGGAGGCCCGCTGCGTGATACGGACTTCGGCATCATCGAGCACACCGAGTCCCAGCGCCCCGCCGTACGCGTCGCCTGTCTTTTGATGCGACGCGCCCCTGAACTGACGCTTCTGGAGCGGCAGTTGCTCGACACCCTGCATCCCGATGACGGGTACGCGCACATGGGCCCGCCCGAGCCCTGCCAGACGATCACGACGATGGACATGCTGACGGACGGCATCGGGCGTGCGGCGCAGCATGCCGTCGACCAGAAGCACGGCCGCGGTGGCCACGTCCGGGACGGGGCCGCGGTGGCGCTCTCGGAGTCCGACATCCAGCAGATCGCGGGGGATTCGGGTGCTCCCGCAGCCACCGTGGCCGATCTGCTGGCGCTGCGCCGACGCCACCTCGCCCGCTGACGGGGCGACTTGTGGCTTCCCTCGGATTGGCCGTCGTGCTGGGTGCATGGCTCTTCTTGACGGCGGTCGCGGCGCTGCCCCGGTGCGGTGAGGCGGTCCGGGCCCGCCTGCCGTCCTGGTGTGTTCCACTGCTGCCGTCCTGGACGTTCTTCGCACCCAATCCGGCGACGAAGGACAAGGTGCTGATGTACCGCGACGTCCTGGCCAACGGCGCGTACGGACCTCTGCGGCTCGTGCTGGCGGAGGGCGGCGCGCGGGGCCGAGCGGGCAAGGCGCTGTTCGACGCCTCCTCCCACCTCGTGCGCCTGGCCGGGCGCGTGTGGGAGGAGGAGGCGGACGCGCGGACCCGGAGCGCCCGCTTGATGATCAGCACGTCCTATCTCGTCCTGCTCAACCGGGCCGCCTCGGCGGCGCACGACGCGACCGCCGTCGGCTTCGCGTTCGTCGTCGCGCACGCGAGTCTGCGGGACGAGGCGCCCCAAGTGGTCTTCGTCTCCGCCGTGCACCGCCTGGAGAGCACGGCGGGCAACGCCGTCGCGTGGGACACCGGGCTGCGGGAGGGCGCCGTACGGGAGGGCGGCGTACGGGAGGGCAGCGTACGGGAGGGCAGCACCCCATGTTGAACGAGAGTGAGACGGCCCGCGCGATCCTGGCCGTGTGCGGTGCCGGCCTCGCGGTGTCGGCGCGCCGCGATCTGCGCCAGGGTCACGAGTTCGGTGAGGGCGGCGCGCTCGCCTGGGCCGTGGTCGGCGCGGACCAGCACCGCTGCCCACCGGTGGTGCGCGGGCTGTTCGTCTGGGAGCGGTATCGCGGGGTGCTGGCCGCCCAGTTCACGGCCGGATGTGCCGCGCCGGCCGTGGCGGCGCTGTCCGCGACCGGCTCGGCGGCGTTGTCCTGCGTCCTGCTGACCACCCTGCTCCTCGGCCTGCACCGCAACGACTACGGCACCGACGGGGCCGACCAGATGGCCGCGCTCTGCCTGCTCACCGCCGCCGCCACGCTGGTCGTCGGCGGCACGGTGGGCCGGCTCTTCCTCGGCTTCCTCGCCGCCCAGCTGCTCCTCAGCTATCTGATCGCCGGGGCGGCCAAGCTGACCTCGCGCACCTGGCGCGACGGATCCTGCCTAGCCCAGATCCTCTCCACCGACGCCTACGGCTCGCCTGGGATCGCCGCGATTCTACGGGCCCGGCCACTCGTCGCGGCGCTCCTCGGCTGGGGGGTCATGGTCTTGGAAGTGACGTTCTGGGTAACCCTCTTCCTGCCGGCGCAGCCGCGCTGGGGTCTGCTCGCGGCGGGCGCGGCGCTGCACATCGGCATCGCGTTCACCATGGGGCTGAGCACGTTCGTCTTCGCCTTCGTCGGGGCATACCCGGCACTGCTGTTCACCGCCACGTACTTTTCCCCGTGAAGCGCGGGGGCCGCGGCGCTCCCGGCTCCCGCCTGCGGCACCATGGGGGCATGCGAAGCGTGGAAGAGGACACTGTGCGGGATCTGCCCGAGTCAGCGACGGAGCCCGACGGCTCGGCGGTCGTACGCGTGCTCAGCTACAACATCCGCTCCATGCGTGACGACGTCACCGCGCTGGCCCGGGTGATCCGGGCCTGCCGGCCCGACGTCGTCTGCGTCCAGGAAGCACCCCGCTTCTTCCGCTGGCGCAAAGCCGCAGCCCGCCTCGCCAGGGCCTCGGACCTCGTGTACGTGACGGGCGGCGCCACCGCGTCCGGGCCCATGGTCCTCTCCTCGCTGCGCGCCCATGTGGAACGCACCGAGGACATCCTGCTGCCCCGCACGCCGGGCCTGCACCAACGCGGCTTCGCCACCGCCGTCCTGAGGTTCGGCGGGGCGCGGCTCGGGGTGCTCAGCTGCCACCTGAGCGTCGACGACCAGGAGCGTTACGCGCAGGGCAGGTTGCTGCTCGACCGAGTGGCGGCCCTCGGAGTACCGCATGCGATCGCCGCCGGCGACTTCAACGACCGTCCCCACGGCCGTACGTTCGGCCTGCTGGCGTCGTCGCTGCGGGACGGCTGGGCCACCGCGCCGTGGGGGCGGGAGCACACCACCCGGCTCGGCGACCCGCTGCAACGGATCGACGCGGTCTTCGCGACGCCCGGCGTCGAAATCCTCGGGTGCGGGGTGCCGATGGGGCTTCCCGGCGTGGCGGAACAGGACCTCCGCGCGGCCACGGACCACCTGCCCGTGCTGGCCGCCCTGCGCGTACCCGCCGCGTAGCGCGGAACGGCCTTCTCCGGCGCGTCAAGTCGTTTGTTTCTCACCGGAGTTGGAGAAGAGCCTGACGAACCGCGACCGGTCGAGGGCGAGCGCGCCGGGGCCGGTGAACACCAGGAGCAGGAAGACCCAGCAGAACATGGCGGCGGCTTCGCCGCCGTTCTCCAGGGGCCACCACGCGCGGGGCTGGTGGACGGTGAAGTACGCGTAGGCCATCGAGCCGGAGGCCAGCAGCGCGGCCGCACGGGTGGCCAGGCCCAGGACGACCAGGCTTCCGGTCACCAGCTCGATGACGGAGGCGTACCAGTCGGGCCACACTCCGAACCCGACCGTGCCGCCGTCAGGTGCGCCGCCGAGGATCCCGAACAGGGAGGCGGCCCCGTGCGAGGCGAACAACAGGCCGGTCACGATACGAAAGGCCGCGACGGCATGCGCGTGATGCCGGGCGAGGAGGCGCGTGATCATGAGGCTCCTTAAGCGGGTCCCCGCCGACGGCCGCGGGATCGCCGCCCGGGTGCCACAGGGGCCGGGGCGGGCGTGCGCTGTGCGGGGCGGCCGTCGGCCGGGCAGGGCGGCGGGGGCGGGGAATCACAAGGTGAAGTGGTCGAGAAGGCGGGCGATTCGGTACGGACCGGGCGCCGGCCGGTCGGGGGCCCGCCCGTCGGGGAGACGGCCGATTCCTCGACCGGCGGGGAGCACGCGCGATGCGGCCGCCGGGGGTATCGGTGCGGCCGGGTGCGGCAGGACGACGGAGTGCCGCTCCATGGTCAGCTGCCCCCGACGCCGAGGGCGGTGAGCAGCACGAGGACCACCGTCACCACGGCGAACAGGCCGTGGGCGAGGACCACGACGAGGGGGAAGTGCCGCTCGGCGGGGGCGTCCTGGCCGGGGCCCGTGGGGGCGGTGGCGCGGGCGCGGTGGACGGGGATCCAGCGGGCGAGCATGACGAAGCCGAGCAGGGCGACGGGTACCAGCAGGATGAAGGCGGTCCAGGCCAGCGCGTCCTTGTCGGTGACGAGGTAGACGATCCAGACGACCAGACCGATCGCGGCGAGCGAGAAGTGGCCGAAGACCACCGGGACCGGCAGCCGGCTCGTGCCGCCACGGGCGCCTCCGCGCGTGAGCCAGGTGCCGAGCATGTAGAAGCCGCCGAGGGCGGTGATCACCCAGGTGACCAGTGCGGCCGTGTCCATGGGAACTCCAGATGAGAGCGGGTGGCTGCGCCGGCCCGTGCCGGGGCAGGGGGGTCAACAGGTCAACAGGCGGTGGGTCAACGGGCGGGTTCGTCGGGGAACTTGGGGCCAGGGGTGAATCCCTCGACCTGGGTCGCCTCGTCCGCGACCCGGACGCCGTAGCGGTACGCGAGCTTGCCGCCCAGCCACCCCGAGACGCCGAGGGCGGCGAACGCGACGGCGTTGAGGGCCAGCGGCCCCGCGTCGACGCTTCCCTTGGGGCCGGATCCGGCGTGCCGCCACAGGAAGTTGCCGACGTAGGCGGCGGTCACCAGCAGGTTCAGCGACATGTGGACCACAGCGGTCCGAAAGGCCCGTGTGCGGGGCGCAATGGCGAACAGATCGAGGAAGCCCACCAGCGCGGCGGCGAGGGCGCCGAGCACCCCGATGGCGATCAGCCACATCGCCCCACGCGACAGGAATTCCGGATGCCCCACCACATGGGAGGCGATGTCGAAGACCAGGCTGCCCGCCCAGGCCCCGATCGGCACGGTGACCAGCATCGGGTGGAACGGATGCCCGTAGGGGCCGGCGAGCGCGACGCTGACGGGTCGCTTGGCCTGAGCGGAATCGGCCATCTCGGCCACCTCCTTATTTCACCAACAAATCTTGGTCTTATTCAGGAAGCCGGTCAAGCCCACCTGCTCGAAGCCACCCGATAGGGGCCCGAACGGCCGTCCGCCCCACGCATGTCGGCGTTACGGTGAAGGGGTGACTTCCGATCCGACCCCGCCGGCCTCGCCCGATGACGCCGCGCTCGACTCCCTGAGCGCGCTCGGCGAGGGCACCCGGCGGCAGATGTTCTCCTTCATCCGCCGCGCCCGGCGACCCATCACACGCGACGAGGCGGCCGCGAGCGTCGGCATATCGCGCAAGCTCGCCGCCTTCCACCTCGACAAGCTCGTCGACGTCGGCCTGCTGCGCGCGCGTTACGCCTCCCCCACCGGCGTCCGCAAAGTCGGCCGGCAGCCCAAGGTGTACGAGGCCACGGACACCCCGATCCAGGTGAGCATCCCCGACCGCCGGCATGAGTTCCTGGCCGACCTCCTCGTCCAGGCCGTGGTCACCGAAGGGGAGGACGAAACCGCGGCGCAGGCCGCGGTGCGCACCGCCGGGCAGCGCGGGCAAGAGCTCGGCCAGAGCGAGCGCGCGCGGCTGCGCCCCGGCCGCCTCGGCGCCGAGCGCGGTCTGACCCTGTGCGAACGGATGCTGGAGCAGCACGGCTTCGAGCCCGCCCGCGAGGCACCCGACCGGCTCCGTCTGCGCAACTGCCCCTTCCACCCCGTCGCCGCGCAGGCCCCGGACCTGGTCTGCGGCATGAACCACGCCTTCCTCAGCGGGTACCTCCAAGGGCTCCACGCACCCGGGGTCCAGGCGGTCCTGGCCCCCCTGCCGGGCGAATGTTGTGTCGAACTACGCCACACGGCCACGGTGACGCCCACGACCACGGTCACGGGTATGCCCACGACCACGCTCACGCCGGCTGCCGACGACACCACCCAAGCCACCTGACCGCGCACTTCCCGGCAGCCCTGGGCGGGACCGCCGCGACCCGGGATGGGGCTGCCGAGACCTTTGTCGCGACACGACTCCCGGCGCTCCGGCCCGAAGAGCCCTGGTCAGGCGCCGTACGTCCCCAGCGAAGCCAGGAGCAGAGTCGACGAACCGGCGGGCCCGGCCGTCGCGCGTTCCTATGTCACCGTCTTCCAGGCGCTGGCGGACCTGCCGCTGCAAGCCGTCGCCGGCGGCCGCTGTCACGACCGCTTCGAGCGCCGCGACGGGCGATGGCGCTTCCGGGAACGACGGGCCCGCCTCACGCTCGTGGGCGATGTCAGCCGCCATCTGCGCCGAGCCGCCGGGCGGCCGTAGCCGCCCTCGGACGGCGCCGCCCGGGGTCCCGCGCCGATCATGCCCAGGCCATGGGTCCTGGGGCGGCGCGCGCTACTTGGTGGTTTCAGCGCTGGCTGGCGGGTTTGCGCGGAAGCACGGTACGTCGGCCCCGGCAGGGGTAGATGATCTCCACGGAACCACCGGGAAGCGCGCGCTGGTGCTCCAGGGTCAGCCCGGTGGCGGGGTCGAGCGCCGGCGTCAGCCGCGTCCCGCCCCCGAATAGGAGGGGCAGCACGACCAGTTCAAGGGTGTCGAGTGCGCCGATCGCGTGGAACGCTCCGATGGTCAGTGGACCGCCGATGAGATGGATGTCGCCGCCCCGGTTGGCCGCGCGCAGCTTCTCCAGCAGACGTGCCGGGTCGTTGTCGGTGACGACGTGGTCAGGGGTTCCGGCCGGACGGTGCGAGGCGAGCACGAACACATCGAGATCCGGCCACGGCCAGCGGTCGTTGGTCAGCGCGGGTTCGAAGGTGGTACGCCCCATGAGCGCCGCCTCGCACCCCGCGAGGAACTCCCGGACGCCGTGACTTTCGCCGGATACGTACACCGGGTCGGCCGTGAGCGCGGGCCAGCCGCTCGGGGTGGTCACATAGCCATCGGCGCTCATACTCATGCGGGCTCGGATCTGCATGTCTTCTCCTCGGTACGTCGGTACGTCGGTACGTCGGCGGGCCGGTGGGTCGGCGGGTCGGCGGGTCGGCGGGTCGGCGGGTCGGCGGGTCGGTTCATGGCACCCGGCTCCTGGTCCAGTGAGGAAGCCATCGGCATTCGGGCAACACCTCTTGATCACAGAGCCGCGGCCGTTCGCTCACGTCTCTGCCCTGACGTCGAACGCCAGGGCCCCCCGATCGACGCACCAGCGGAAAATTCTGTGCCCGGTGCTTCCCGGCGGCGCTCGGCGAGGGGGCTGGTCCTGGCCTGCGCACCGGGGAACTCCCCGTGCCGTGCCGCGGCGAACTCCGGGCGCGGGCACCTCGATATCGTCCGCGCGTCACCGTACGGTCAACACCGTCCCCGTACGGTGAACACCGTCCCCGTACGGTCAACACGCCCGCCGCGCCGTCCCGTTACTCCTGCCCCTCGACCACCCCAGCACGACCGGGCCGGCGGCGCACATCGATGCCATCGTCGGAACAGGAGCACGTCCATGCGTCTCTACGCCCAGACCCCAGCACGCCGGAGCCGTCAGCTGATCGGGGATCTCATCGCTCTGTTTCTGATCGCGATGACGGTGGCCTTCGCCCTGGTCGTGCGCGAAGCGATCCTGACGCTCGCCGAGCCCGGGCGGAAGGCCGAGAGCGCGGGCGACAGCCTCGCGTCGGGGCTCGACAGCGCCGGTGACGCGGCCTCGAAGGTGCCTTTCGTGGGGGGCTCCTTGAAGAAGCCCCTCCAGTCCGCGGCCGGCGCCGGCACCAATCTGTCCGATGCGGGGCGGTCGTTGCAGGACACTGTGGGGCACGTGGCCACGTTGACGACGATCGCCCTGATCGCCCTTCCCGTCGCCGTGATCCTGGTGATGTGGCTGGTGCCGAGGTTGCGGTGGATCCGGCGCGCCGCCACCACCCGTCTCCTCCTGGACGCCCCCGGCGGCGCCGACCTGCTCGCGCTGCGCGCGCTCACGGGCCCCCAACGGCCGCTGGCCGCGCTCGACACGCCGCCGGGTGGCCTGGCCGACGCCTGGCGCCGCGGGGACCCCGACGTCATCGCCGACCTCTCCACCCTGTCGCTCAGGCGGGCCGGGCTCAAGCCCTGACCCACGCGCCGAGCGCGCCGCCCACGCCTCGCGCCATCACTGGTCGGGCGCCGGGACGGAATCCTGAGCGGGCGACGCCCCCTCCCCACGCCGCAGCAGCGCCGCCGCGCCCAACGCGTTGACACCCAGGAGCGCGGCGGCGAGCAGCAGACTCTCCCGCATGCCGCAGGAGGGGTCGCTCGCGACGAGTGCGCCGAAGACGGCGATGCTCAGTGCCCCGCCCATCTGACGGCTGGTATTGAGCAACGCCGCCGCCGTACCCGCGCGTTCGGCGGGAACGCTGTCCAGCATGAGGGAGGTCAGCGCGGGCATGACCAGGGCGCCGCCGACGCCGAGCGGAACCATCGCCAGGGCGATCAGCCATGCCGGTGTGTCAGGGACGACGGTGGCGAGAGCGCAACACCCCGCCGCCCCCACCAGCAGTCCCGCGACGACCACCGCGATCGACCCGAAGCGTGAAACCGCGTGCGGTGAGAGGTAGTTGAAGAGGGCGGTGATCACCGCCATCGGCACGAACATCAGCCCGGCCGAGAACGGCGACTGCCCCCGTTGCTCCTGGAAGAACAGGCTCAGCACGAACACCCCGCCGTAGAAGGCGGCGTTGCAGGCGAAGCCCGCGACGACCGGCACAGTGACACCGCGACGCCGAAACAGGCCAAGCGGCAGCATGGGCGAGCGCCAGCCTGCCTCGACGGCCACGAAGCCGGCCCCGGCCGGCACGGCGACCGCGACCGTCGCCAGGACCGTGCCGGTCAGTCCGTGATGCCCACCCTCGATGACGGCGTAGGTCACTCCGGCGAGCGCCAACCCGGCCGTGAGCTGTCCCGGCACATCGAACACGGCGGGGCGGCGCGGGGAGCGCCCGGCACGCGTCAGCATCAGCGCGGCGGCCAGGCCGGCGGGCACGTTGAGGAAGAACACCGCGCGCCAACTCCACGCCGTGGTGAGCAGCCCGCCCAGGACGGGCCCCGCCGCGATGGCGACCGCGCCGCCCACGGTCCACAGGGCAATGCCGCGCGACCGGGCCCCCGCATCGGGGAAGGCCTGTCGGATCAGCGCCAGCGAGGCGGGCACCATCACGGCGGCCGCGCTGCCCTGCGCCACGCGGGTGGCCGCCAGCGCGCCGAGCGTCGGCACCAGGCCGCAGGCCAGTGACGCGAGCGTGAAGGCCACCAGCCCGCCGGCGTAGGCGCGTCGGGCGCCGATCGCGTCCGAGAGGGCACCTGCGGACAGCATCAGCGCGGCGAACATCAGCGTGTAGCTGTCGGCCACCCACTGGAGCCCCGAGAGGGCGCCGCCGAGGTCGTCGCGCATGGCGGGCAGTGCCACATTGACACCGGAGACGTCGAGGGTGATCACGAAGAAGCCGAGGACGGCGGCGGCCAGGGCGAAGGTGCCGGAGCCGGCTGGTTCCGGGCCGCCCGGGGCACGGCGGGTGCGCGGGGTGCGGCCGACGCCCGGGGTACGGCGGGCGCCCCGGGTACGGCGGGCGCCCGGGGTGCCCGGCGGGTGCTCGCGGGCGGTCGTCCTGCTTGAGCCATCCTCTGGCTGACGGGCTGAGACCTCACTCCGCGAGGAACTTGCCCCGGATCGCCTGCCGCTCATCATGCGTACTGCTCCTCTCTGTGCCACCTCTGCCCTGTGCCGCCTCTGCCCCAGCCGTCGGCGCGGGCCCAGCCGTCGCCGCGGGCCCCCAGCCTGTCCGTCATCGGGCGGGTGCCGGCAGTCCGGGCCGTGCGGGGGAACGACGTTCCTGGCCCTGACAGGGCCTCTTTGACGGCCATGACTTTTGCGACCATGGACGGATGACTGAAGGCACGGAACTCGGACGCTTTCTGCGTGCGCGCCGGGGCCGGATCCGTCCCCAGGACGTGGGTCTCCCGGCCGGCACCGGCATCCGACGCACGCCGGGGCTGCGCCGCGAGGAGCTGGCGACGCTGGCCGGAGTGAGCGTCGACTACTACACACGCCTGGAGCGCGGCCGCGAGACCCGCCCGTCGCCCGCCGTCGTCGCCGCGCTCGGCGAGGCGCTGCGGTTGTCGGCGGACGCGCTGCAACGCCTGCACGAGCTGGTGGCGCTCGCCGGGGGCCGCGCCCCTGCGGCCTCCCCCGACCCGGCGCACACTGTGCGGAAGTCGGTCCGCGTCATGCTGGAGACGCTGCGTCCGTCGCCGGCGTACGTGGTCAGCAGCGTCAACGGGCTCCTGGCCGCCAACCGGCCCGGCCTGCGGCTCTTCCCCGGCATCACCGACTGGCCGCCGGAGCGGCGCAACGTCACCCGTTACATGTTCCTGCACCCCATGGGCCGCAAGCTGTACCGCGACTGGGAGCGGATGGCGGCGCACAGTGCCGCTCACCTGCGGGCGATGGCGGGCGCCGACCCCGACCTGCCGGCGCTCGCCGAGCTCGTGGGCGAACTGGTGATGAAGAGCCCGGAGTTCGCCCGTCTGTGGGAGCGGTACGACGTGCGGGCGCGGAGCGGCGGCGAAAAGCGCTTCGAGCACCCGGAGGTGGGTTCGATGCGGCTGCACTTCGAAGTGATGGCGATCTTCCGTACGGACGGCCAGCGCCTGGTCACCTACCAGGCGATGCCCGGCACCCCCGACCACGACGCCATGCTCCTGCTCGACATGGCGAGTCCCGAGGAGGCCGACACCCGCCGCGCGTGACGTGCCAAGTCGCACCAGGTCGCGCCGCGTCGCGCCATGCCGTGCCAGGATCGCTACCGCACGGTAGCTTCACGGCTCGATCAGGTGCGATCAGAAACAATCAAGGAGCGGGCGGTATGGGGCGGGTCCTCACAGTAAGCGGCAACATCGTCATCGACGTCTCACCGGACGTGGCCTACCGGGCCGTGAGCCGCCCGTCCGACATGGGCCGCTGGAGCCCGGAGAACCTGGGCACGGCGGGTGGAACGGGAGAAGGGCCCGCCGGTCTCGGCACGACCTTCGTGGGACGCAACCGACGGGGGATGTTCCGCTGGGTGACCCAGTGCACGGTCACCGCCGCCGAGCCGGACCGCAGGTTCGCCTTCCGTGTCCACGCCATCGGCCTCGGCCGCCCTCGCCTGCGGGGCCCGATCGCCACGTGGGAGTACCGCTTCGAACGCGCCGAGGGCGGCACCCGGGTCACCGAAACCTGGACCGACGACCGGACGGCGTGGCCCGACGCCGTCGCCGCCGTCTTCGACCGCGCCGTCACGTCCGGCAGTACGTTCGCCGCCTTCCAGACCCGCAACATCAACAAGACGCTGCGAAACCTTAAGCGGGAGCTGGAATCCCGTGCGGAGGGAACGGGTTGAGGAGACAGAGCGCGCGTCCCACATCCCGCGCCACCCAAGTCCCGCAGAACGGAGCCAGGTTGGCGGCGTTCGCCGTACACCACCAGACATGCCCTGCGACCGGCTGTGGCACGCTCGTCGCTTCGCCTGAACGTGAACACCAAACCAGCTCAACGGCTACTGCAAGATGGTTCAAATGAGCGAATCGACTGAGCAGGTGGAGACCGCAGACCGTCTCTGGCGGGAATTCCGCCAAGAGCCGTTCCCCGACAGCTTGCGACATGCCACGTTCGGGGGCACTCATGTGTGGCTCCTCGAACTGGACATCGCCGGCTGCGTTCTTCGGTGGCTCGACAACAGCGGCACTCTCGACTCGAAGAACAGCGTCCTCCTCAAGAGCAGCATCGCGGACCTGGACCGAGTCATCCCTGAGATCAATGACCTTGCAGGAGCCCAGTACTGCCGGCGGTTGCACCAACTCGCCGTGCTCGCGTCAAGGACATCGTAGAATTGCGGAACTCGATGACGTCCTCGGTTGATGCTGCGCGTACAGCGGCCGGCCTCTCCCCCAAGGCCCGGAACGCAGCGCGACGATGGTGCCGCCGCGCGGTAATGGCGACCCGCGCACACAGCGGGCTCTGGCCGCTTCGCGGCGTCTCGGCGGCCGTGCCCCCTCAGCGCACCAGCAAGTCGACCACCCCCGTCAGGCCCTCTTCCCCACCGCCCTCCGCCAGCCGGCGGCGCATGAGCGTGAAGTAGGGGGTGAGCAGTTCCGGGGTGACGCCTTGTTGCTCGGCGGTGGTCAGGAACGTCGGCACGCCCGCCACCTGCATGGCCAGGTTGGAGACGACACCCTCGGTGTAGTCCCCGCTCCGCAGCTGGTCGGCGGTCTGGTGGACACCCGGGGCCATCGCGACGAGCCAGTCGGCCAGCAGGGGGGCGAGCGTCGCGGGGTCGATGTCCTCCTTGCGGATCAGGGCGAAGGCGTGCGCCGCGCCGGCGAACATTCCGTACATGGCGCTGAGCAGGGCAACGTCTAGCAGGGCCGCGAAACCCGCGTCTTCGCCGACGTACGTGGCGCCGACCGGGGCCGTCAAGGTCCCGCGGTGCTGGTCGAAGAGTTCCCGCGCACCGCTGTAGAAGACGTAGCCGCCGGCTTCGGGTACGCCAATCATCGGAGGCACAGCCATGATGCCGCCGTCCAGATAGCGGGCGCCCCGCTCGCGGGCCCACGTGGCACGTGCGCGGGCCTGCGCGGGGGTACTGGTGGTCAAGTTGACCAGGTCCTTGCCTGCCACGTCGGTGTGGGCCAGCACCTCGTCGACCGAGGCGTCGTCCAGCAGGCACAGGACGACGAGGGCGTTCGCGGCGACCGCGTCGGCGGCGGATTCCGCGGCCTTGGCTCCCTCGCCCGCGAGCGTCGTGGCCCGGGCCGGACCCCGGTTCCAGACCGTGAGCGGGTGGCCGGCGGCGAGCCAGGTACGAGCCAGCGCGGTGCCCATCGCGCCGAGACCGAGGAGTGTGAGCGGAGTCTTCTCAACTGCGGTGTGTGTCATGCGATTAGGCTGGTCGCAGGTCCCGTGATGATCAAGTACGCACTTGACAGTGGGTGGTTACCCCGGGGTGAGCAAGCAGGTCAGGAGGGTGGGGCATGACGACGCTGAAACGGCCGGGCACGCCGCGGGGACACATCTGCGGGATCGACGCCGCCATGGAGGTGATCGGCGGCAAGTGGAAGGTGCTGATCCTGTGGGCGCTCCACGAGCACCCACAGCGCCGCTTCGGCGAGCTGCGTCGGCTGCTTCCCGGGGTCACCGAGAAGGTGCTGGCCTCGCACCTGCGCGAGCTGGAAACCGACGGCATCGTACGGCGCGTGTCGTACGACGAGGTGCCGCCCCGCGTCGAGTACTTCCTGACCGCTACCGGCCGGCGCCTCAATGACGCGCTCCAGCCACTGGCCGTCTGGGGCCGCGAGTGGTCGGCGCCGCAAGAGGTGAAGGAGGGCGAGGGAAAGCAAACCCCTTGCTGAGAGCGCCAGTTGTGGCTCAGCGAGGTCGTGGGGCGGTCGGATCACGACGGTCGGGACCGGCCCGGCCCTCGGCGCGTGTCACCACGGGACGGGCTGCCCGAAGCGGTTCACGTACGCCAAACCCTTGGTGTTCAGGTGGGAGAGGAGCACGTCCACGAGGAGGGGGACGCTCTCCTCCACGGTGTAGGGCGCCTCGTCGCCACCGAGGGCCGTACGGATCCAACCCGGAGCCAGCAGCAGAAAGGCGCGGTCGGTGTCGGCCTCGCGGGCCGCGTAGCTGCGCAGAAACATGTTGAGCGCCGCTTTGCTTCCTCGGTAGACCTCGTGTCCCGCGCGGGTGTTATTGGTGATGCTGCCCTGCCCCGAGGACATGACTCCGATGAGGCCGCTGGGAGTGACCAGGTCGTCCAGGGCTTCGATGGCCCGCAGCGGACTGAGCGCGTTGGTCACCATGATGTCGGTGAAGTCCTGCGTGGGAACTGCTCCGATGGGCGTCGCGTCGTTGTTGGTGGTCCCCGCGTTCACGAAGAGGACGTCCAGGTGGTGGCTCGCCAACCGCTCGCGCAACGGCGCCAGTTGCTCGGGCTCGGTGATGTCGAGGTGTTCGATGCTGATGCGTTCGGGGTGCTGGTCGGCGAGGTCGTGCAGCGGGGTGCGGGCGGCGTCCCGGACGGTGCCGATGACCGACCACCCTCGCTCGGCGAGTTCGCCGGCCATGGCGCATCCCAGTCCACGGGACGCGCCGATGATCAGGGCGGTGGGGACGGGGCCGGGTGTGTGCGGCTGAGGCATGGCGTGTCATCTCCAGAGGTGCTGATACGGGTGGATGGTGTGCGCGAGTGGGACAGCGGGGTGCCGTCGGTCAGGGCCTCGTGGGGTCGATGCCGAAGAGGGCGGCCGCGTTGGCCGAGCGCACCTTGTGGCGGTCGGAATCGGTGGCGAGGTGTCCGAAGAAGGTGTCGATGTCTTCCCGGGTGGGCCGCTGGAAGGGGTAGTCCGTCGAGAAGATCAGCCGGTCGGTGGTCGTGACGGTCAAGGCGTGGTGCAGCAGGGCCGGGTTGAACATGCCCGAGGTGGTGATGAAGACGTTGGCACGGATGTAGTCGGAGACCGTGCGCTGGAGACCGGCGAGGCGCGCGAGGCTGTCGGCCCGGTCGAGCCAGAAGAGCAGCAGCTCGCCCCAGTGCCCAAGGACGATCCGCAGCTCGGGGTGCCGGTCGAAGGTGCCGCGCAGGATGAGCCGCAGGGCGGCGGTGGCCGCTTCCAGGTGCCAGCCCCAGCCGAACGTGGCCAGGCCGAGGTCGGTGAGTGGGTCGAAGCCCCGGTAGGTGGCGTCGCGCAGGGGGTCGGAGGGGACCTGGGGATGAATGAAGACGGGCTGGCCCAGGGCGGCGGCGGTGGCGAAGAAGTCGTCGTAGACGGGGTCGTCGAGCAGCAGGTCGCCTGATCGGCCGTAGACCATGGCGCCCACGTGGCCCTGGGCGGCGGCCCGTTCGAGCTCGGCCGCGACATGTCGCGGAGAGGACATCGGGAGGCTTGACAGGGACCGGAAGCGTGCCGGGTGGGCGTGGACCGCTTCGGTGGCGGTGTCGTTGGCGAGGCGGCTGAGGTCGACTGCCCGCTCGGGAGGCAGGGAGTGCGTTCCGGGCGGGGTCAGGGCCAGGACGGCCAGGTCGATGCCCTGGGCGTCCATGGCGGCGATCCGGCCGGCGCCGAGGTCTTCGAGCCGCTGGAGGGTGTCGCCGTGTTCGTTGAAGGCGAGGCTTTCGTCCGGCCGCGGTACGGCCTTGAGGGCGGACGTCAACTCCGGCAGCATCCAGTGTTCTTCGATGGCGATGAGGGTCACGGGCGGCCTTCCTTGGGTGGAGTGAACGCACGGCCTGGCGCGACAGGGCTGGGGCGGCCGGGCTGGGGCGGCCGGCGGCGACCGCTCGGTCGCTTCGTTCCGTACCCCGGCGAAGCTAGGCGAGACGCAGTTACCTGTCAAATGATAGCTATCCCGCGACAGGTAAATTACACTGAGGACGTGGACAAGAAGCAGGACGAGAAGCAGGACGTGGACGAGAAGCAGAAGGCCAGACTGTTCGAGCTGGCCGACCTGATCCTGGCGATCGGCCGGCACATCCATGCCGCCAAGTCGGACCCGGCGGAGGCGTGGACACCGCTCGAAGCGGCGGTCATGCGCTTCGTCGACCACCAGCCGGGCGCCACCGCCGGCCAGGCGGCGGAGGCCACCCGGCTCATCTCCAGCAACTTCAGCCGCGCCCTGCGCAAGTTGGAGGAGAAGGGACTGGTGCGCAGGGAATCCGATCCCGATGACGCGCGACGCGTACGCCTGTATCCGACGCCGAAAGCCGGTGAGAATCTGCGCCGCCTCGAGGACGTCTGGGGCGGCCTCCTGGCCGAGGCCGTTCCCGACGGTGCCGAGGCGGACGACATGATCGTCGTTCTCCGGCGCATCGAGGCGCAGCTCCTTGCCCGAAGCCGCGGCGGCGCGCAGCGCGACTGAGCCACGGCCGCGCGCGGTAGCGCCGCCCGTCGGCGCGGTGCGGCGCCGCGCGAGTACGGGCCGGTGGGGTCCGGGGCATCCGGGCGCGGCAGGCGCCCGGTCGGGCCGTCGCGTGGCCGCCTGTCCCCGCTCATGGGGTGTCGGCGAAGATGGGGCCAGGTCCGTTCGCCGTCCAAGCAGAGGAGTGCTGGCGCAGATGCCCGCCTCCGGTTCCCCCTCCCGTGCCAAGCCGCCGACGATCGCCGATGTCGCGCGCGCCGCCGAGGTGTCGCGTACGACGGTGTCGCACGCGCTCAACGGCCTCGGCAAGGTGGACCCCCGGACCCGGGAGCGGGTCAAGCGGATCGCGCTCGAACTCGGCTACCGGCCCAACTTGCGCGCGCAGCGGCTGCGTACCGGCCAGGCGAAGGCCATCGCGCTCGTGTCGTCCATGCCGTTCGCGGTGGCCGGCGGGCCCCCCGGCTCGGCTTCTACATGGAGGTGGCGGTCGCCGCCGAGAGAGCGCTCGTCCACGACTACGCGCTGGTGCTCGTGCCGCCGGTGCGGTCCGGGTCCGCGCTCCACTCCCTGGACGTCGACGGGGCCATGGTGGTCGAGCCCGACATCGACGACGCGGCCATCGCGCAACTGCGCGGGCGCGGACTGCCGTACGTCACGCTCGGCCGGCCGGTCGCGGCCGACGACGAGGCACCGTACGTGGGTCTGTGGGGAGACCGGGTGGCGACCGTGCTCCTGACGCACCTGCGGGAGCAGGGGGCCGGACATCCGGCGCTCATCGTGGGGTCGGGCGCGCGGCATTCGTCGGTCGATGCCCGGGCCGCGTACGAACGGATGGCGGCCGAGCAGGGCTGGAATCCCATCGTCGCAGCGTGGCCGGAGACGGGGGCGAGCGGGAGGCGTACGAACGCCGCACGGCGCTGCTCGCGGCACACCCCGGGATCGACGCGGTGTGCGCGCTGGTGGACGCGTTCGCGGTGGGAGCGGTCCGCGCCCTTCAGGTCCGTGAGGACCGTACGCCGGAGGCACCAGCGACTTCACGGACTTCCCCGCGGTGTTCAACCCGGCCTCACAGCTGATCGTGGACCTCTTCGGCACGGACATCGGCAGCCACGTCCGCGTCGCCGTGGGCGTCGCGGGTCTGCCCTGGGACCACCCGGTGGAGATCGGGGCGGAGCTGGAGCTTCGGGACGGCGCCTGAGCGAGGGCCCGTACCGGGCCGGTGTCCGTCTCCCCGTGAACCGGCCGACGGGCGGACGCGAGACCGCCCGGGCCTCAACCGGCCCCGGTCACCTCGGTGTCGGCCGGGGCCGACGGCTGGAAGCACGCTGTCACGTTCTTGCCGCGTGGACAGGGATAGGCGTGCCACTCGTGCGAGAGGGCGTCGATCAGCACCAGGCCACGCCCTCCCGGCGCCTCGGCGTCCGGGGCGCGCTGCTCGGGCAGTTGCGGCGAGGAGTCGTGCACGGTCACGTGCAGACACTCCTCGTCCCAGGTGAGGATCAACTGCGCTGCGCTGTGGGCGTGTACGTGGGCGTTGGTGACCAGCTCGGACACGGTCAGGAGCACCGCGTCCACGACCTCCGGCGCCCGCTGGGCCCAGTCGAGCGTCGCCAGATGGGCCCGCGTCCAGTCCCTGGCCTCTTTGACGCCACTGTTCAGCGGCAGGGAGCGCGCCCACCCCACGGCTTTGAGTGATGAGTCCTTCGCCACTGGTTCTCCTTGTCCCTACGGGGTTCCTACGGGTTCCTACGGGGGTTCCTACCGGGGCACTTACGGGGTCCCCACGGGGGCCGGTACCCCTCCCGTGTGCCCCGAAAGACCCGGCCCAACTGCGCGCCGGTATACGTCGTCGTGTGCGCCCGTGCGCCGCGAAGAACGGAGCGCGGCCGGATCCGTCACGCCGCCGGGGAGGCCCACGAGCCGCCCCAGTTGTCGCAGAAGCCCTTTGGCACCCGTGACCCTTCAGGAACGCGCGGCCATGAATGTCCCACGCCGCCGCTCGGGCATGACGTCAGGAGGGGGCGCACAAATGGGCGCGCACGCATACGGATTCCTAGGAGACGGAGAACGTATCGAAAACGCCCCCGGCGCACTTCACGATTCTGAATGCGCCGGGAAACGCGCGGGGGAATACCGTCGACCCAGACATGCGCCCCAAATGCTTTGCCCAGCAGCCCGGGGAAGGTGGGAGCGCCCCCGAATCGAGGCCTTGCTGCCTGGTCAACGCGCAGGTCATGGCGGAGTCGGCACTGCACGCCAACGGTCCGAGCGCCTGACGGGCGAATTCCGGAACTCGATTTCCTGCATGTCATTTCCGGACAGTGGGACGGTGTTTCGCGTCACCCCGTTGAGACCTGCCGGTCACGCTCGCCCCACACCTTCAGCGCGCTTGTTCGATATCCCGGCAACGGAACACACGTGCCACCTGCGAATCCGAGCACGATGACCTTGCGCCTTGTCGCGAAATGCCGGGATGGCGGATGCCTGCCTTCCGTTCCGCTTGAGTGACGCCCTAGGTTTTCTCTGCGAGCGTGCGTCGTGCCATCGCCGCTCGCCTTCTCCTTCCGGCTTTCTGCCGAGCCCCGCGCCTCCCCTCGAGGAAATCCGCGGCTGAACCCGAAGGTGGTATCGCATGACGATCTCGGAAGATCGCACAGTCCTGCCCACGGACCCGGTGCCGGCCACACCCACCCTCAGCTTCGCCTCTTTCGTAGGGGGCAGGGAGGTGGAGGGCGAGGCGGACTGGGCGTACACCGTTCGTGCCGCCGCGTTGATCGATGACCCGCTGGGGGCCACCGCGTACAAGCGGTCGCTCGACCAGGGAAAGATGTCGCCCAGTGAGTACCCGGAGATCGTTCTGGGCCGGTGCGCGCTGGCGGGACCCGAGCTGACGCGGGCCGCGCTGCGGGCCGCCGCGGAAGCGGCCGTCCCCTGGGCCGCGGTGCCGTTCGACCGGCGTCTGCGGTTCGCCGAATCGTTCCGGCGGGCGGTCGAGGAGCACGTGCCGCAGCTGATCGAGCTGCTTGTCGGCGAAGGGCACCCGCGGCGCCTGGCCGTGTCGGAGGTCTCCAACCTCCTCGCGTTCTTCGGACCCCAGACCACGGGCTGGTGCGCCGCCCAGATGCTCACCGAAGTACAGGACGGCGACCGTGCCCTCGCGCTGCGCCGCCGGCCCGACGGCGTGGTCTGCGTGCAGCCCCCGCAGAACACTCCCCTGCTCAGCGTGGGTGTCGCCCTCCAGGCACTGATCGCGGGCAACAGCCTGGTCGTCCGGCTGTCGCGGCAGGCACCGCTGGCGGCGATGCATCTCGTGCAGCGGGTGGCCGCTCCGGTCCTCGCGGAGCTGGGTGCGCCACCGGGAGTGCTTTCGGCGCTGTGCGCGGACCCGGGCACGACGCTCTCCGCCTGGCTGGCCAGCCCGTACGTGGACGACATCTTCTATTTCGGCGACAGCACGCGCGGCCTGCGGCTTCAGCGTGACTGTCTGGAACGCGGCAAGAAGCCGGTACTCGAACTGGCCGGCAACGATGTGGTCGTGGTCTGGGACGACGCCGACCTCGACCACGCCACGGAAGCGATCACCGAGTCCTTCTACGCGGCCGGCCAGATCTGCTGTGCCCCCAACGTCGTGGTCGCCCATCCCGCGATCGCCGACGAACTCCTGGCCAGGCTGGTGAAGGTGGCGCAGACGCTGCGTCCCGGCTACCCGGAGGACCCTGAGGTCGTTTTGGTCCCGACGCCCAACGCGGCGGGCTACGACGCCGCGTTGGCCGACGCCCGCGCGCACGGCGCCCAGGTCCTCACGGGAGGACGGCACCTGGACGTGGACGGTCGGGAGCGGGACACCGGCATCTTCCTGGAGCCCGCCGTGGCGCGCGTGGACGGCCTGGCCCGGGCGCGCCGGCTGCGCGCCGTCAGCCAGGAGACGTTCTTCCCGCTGCTGACCGTGGTGGTTCCCGCAGCCGAGGACGACGCGCCGCTCCTGGACGCCGTCCTGGACTTCGCCGGGGCGAACGCGTACGGACTGCGCTGCTCGTTGTGGGCGCGCGACGAGCACGTCGTCGCGGAGTTCCTTGGGCGCACCGCGGCTTATGGCCAGTTGCGGGTGAACGATTCACATCTGCTGTCGGGGCCGTACCTGTCCAACCACGGCGGCACCGGTCTCAGCGGTGGCCCGTTCGGCGAGGCGAACTATCCGATGCTGCGCACCAGCCATCTCCAGACGGTCTCGGTCGCCAGGGGGGCCTCGCCGCGCGGGATGCTGAGCGAAGCCGTCGAGCGGACGGTCAACGGCGTCTCCCTTCCGCTGCGGGTTCCGCCGCCGGTTCGCGGCAAGGAGACCCACCCGCGGGGATGGCCGCCGGAGGATCTGCCCGGTGGCCTGCCCGCCCCCTTCACCCCGCGCTTCCAGCAGGACCCGCACCCCACGCTCAAGTGGCTGCGTGAGAACCGCCCGGTGAGCCAAATCGTCACACCGGACGGCGTCGGATGGCTCCTGACCCGGTACGACGACGTACGCACGGCCCACCGGGACAAGCGCGTCAGCTGCGACAGCAAGCGCACTCCGGCCGGGATCCTGTGGGGCGGCGAATGGCCGGCGGAACTGCGTGAGCGGCTGTTCACGCATCTGCTGGACACCGACGACCCGCGCCACGGCGAACTGCGCCATCTGATGGCCCCGCTGTTCACCCCGCAGCGACAGAAGGAATGGCACACCCGGATCACCGAGATCGCCAACGAGCGCGTCGACCGGATGGCCGCTCGCGGCCACGGGGACCTCATGGCCGAGGTCGCCTACCCGCTGGGCGCGCACGTCCTGTTCTCCGTCCTCGGCGCCCCCGCCCCCGACCTGCCGCTCCTGCGCGCCCTGACCTGGCGCCTGGTCGACTGGAACACCACGGTGCCCTATTTCCGGGCGCTGACCTACCAGGCCGACGACATGATGGGTGCCATCCTCGCCGAGAAGCGCCGGCAGCCGGGCGATGATCTGCTCTCCCTGCTCGTACGGGCCTGCGACGAGGAACGGCTCATCACCGAGGACGAGTTGCAGGGCATGTTCTTGCTGATGCTGGTGGCGGGGCAGGACCCCAGCATCAACAGCATCGGGAACAGCATGCACACGCTGCTCACCCACCCCCGGGAGATGGAGCTGCTGCGGGCCGAACCCGAACTGCTCCCCAGCGCGACGGACGAACTGCTGCGGTACAACAGCCCGCTGACGTTCACCAGTTGGCGCGGCACGCTGGAGCCGGTGGAGTTCAGCGGGGTGACCGTCCCCGCCAACGAATCACTGATCGTCTCCCTGGGCTCGGCCAACCGCGACGCGGCCCGCTTCACCGACCCGGACGAGCTGGACTTCCGGCGCACCCCCAACCCGCATCTGGCGTACGGACACGGGGTGCACTACTGCCTGGGTGCGCAGATCGGCAGGCTGACCGCCGAGACGGCGATCGGGACACTGCTGCGGCGACTGCCCGACCTGCGCCTTGCGGGGGAAGTGCGCTGGCGCCCGGGCCAGTTCGAGCGGGGTCTTGAGGCCCTGCCGGTGGCCTGGAGCCCGGACGCCGTCCGCCCCCAGTGATACCCGCGAGAAGCGGCACTCGCTTCCTTCACTCACCAGGAGCGCGGGGAGCGGGTGCCCGACGGACGCAGAAGGGAGGGCCAGCCATGGCCAGGCAGGACATCGTTCGAGAACTGAGCGCCATCCTCCAGGACGTCACGGACACACCGGCCGAACGGGTCGGCGAGAGTGCCGCGTTCGTGGCCGACCTGGAGCTCGACTCCCTGCGCATGGTGCAGGTCGTCGTGGCCGCCGAGGACAGGTTCGGCGTCACCATCAGCGACGAGGACGCCTGGGAGCTGCGGACGGTGGCCGAGGCGGTGACGTACATCGAGCGGGCGCTGCGGTCCGCCGGGCGCGACGTACCAAGCGCTCCGGCGGCGCCCGGGCTCGGGGCCGGGACGGGGGGTTGGGGCGCATGAGCTCCTTCGCGCACTGCCTGCGGGAACAGGCTGAACGGCTCGGCGACAAGCGGTGGTTCGCGTTCGTGGACCACCGGGGGGACGCGATGGTGGAGACCGGGCGGATCACCTTCGCCGAGCTGGACCGCCGGGCGCGCTCCCTCGCGCTGCGCCTGGGTGAGGAGGGCGTGACCGACCAGGCGGTGCTCCTCCTCTACCCGGCGGGCCTGCCGTTCCTGAGCGCCTTCTTCGGCTGCCTGTACGCGCGCTCCATCGCGGTCCCGTCCCCGCTGCCGGCCACCGATCCACGGGCGCTCGAACGGGCGGAGAAGATCATCCAGGACACCGGCGCCCGGCTGATCCTCACCGACTCGGCGCATGTGGACGCGTTGCGGCTCTGGCTGGGGACGGTCGGCCGGGCCGGCACGGTGGAGTGCCTGGCCACCGACACCGCGCAGCTCCCCTCCGGTGACGCCTGGGTCCCGCCGGCCGTGGACGAGGGGACCACGGCCTATGTGCAGTACACCTCGGGTTCCACCGGCGAACCGCGCGGAGTGGTCGTCTCGCACGGGAACCTCCTGCACAACTCCGCCGCGATCAACACCGTCATCCGCTCGCCGGAGTCGGGATCCGGGGCCGGCTGGCTGCCGCACTACCACGACATGGGTCTGGTCGGTCAGCTCCTGCAACCCGTCTACGCAGGGGGCAACATGGTTTTCACCTCCCCCATCACCTTCGTCGCCCGGCCCCTGATCTGGCTGCGGATGATCGACAAGTACCGGGCCGCCTTCACGATGGCCCCCAACTTCGCCTACGAGTGGCTGCTGCGCGGCACGCGGGACGAAGACCTCAAGAAACTCGACATCTCCTGTCTGCAATGGGCCCTCAACGGCGCGGAACCGGTCCGTGTCTCCACGCTGCGCAAGGTGGTCGACCGGCTCGGTCCCATCGGTTTCGCGCCGCGCGCCTGGGCACCCGCCTACGGCATGGCAGAGTCGACCGTCCTGGTGGCCGGAAGCCCGCGCGGCCTGGGTCCCTGCGTGCGGCGCCTCGACCCGGCGGCCCTGGAACGCCATGAGGCCGTCCTCGCCCAACTCGGCGCGCCAGGAGTCGAGTTGGCGTCCAGCGGCCGTCCCGTCGGGGCGGATCTGCGGATCGTGGATCCCGGCTCCCGTACGCAGCTTCCGGCCGGTCGCGTCGGCGAGATCTGGGTGGCGGGGCCGAGCGTCGCCCAGGGCTACTGGCGGCAGGAAACAGCGACGCGCGACACCTTCGGGGCTCGCCTGGACGACGGCACGGGGCCCTTCCTGCGCACCGGCGATCTGGGGTTCCTCCTGGAGGACGAACTCTTCGTCACCGGACGCCTCAAGGAAATGATCATCTTGAACGGGCGCAATCTGTACCCCCAGGACATCGAGGAGGCCGGCCGGGACGCGCACGCGGCCACCGGGGCGGCGGCGGCCTTCGGGGTCGACACCGGACGCGAGCACGTCGTACTGGTCCAGGAGGCCGACGCGAAGAAACTCGACGGACTCTCTTACGCCGAGCTGGGCGCTCGCGTCAAAAAGAGCGTGAAGGCCGCGGCCGGCGCACCGGTGAGCCTCTTTCTGGTGGCGCGCAACACCGTTCCCCGCACCACCAGCGGAAAGATCCAGCGCGCGCGGACGCGCGAGGACCTGTTGGCGGGACGCGTCGATCCGCTGTACGTCGACGCGCACCCCGAGATCAGGGCGTGCCTCCCGGCCTCTTCTGCCCCCTGTGCCCCCTCTGCCCCGCCCGCACCGTCCACACCGTCCACACCGTCCACACCGTCCACACCGTCCACACCGTCCACACCGTCCACCGCATCAGGATGACGGCCCGCCGTGGCCGGCGCGGGTGCCCCGACCGGCCACGCGTGTCCAGCACTTCAGCGAATCGCGGGCCCGCGCGTCCGTGCCTCGTGTCCACCGTTCGGCACCACCCCGGCACCACCCCGGCACCATCCGACAGAAGGACGGCTCAGCATGACGCGACACCGCAGCGGCCTGTCACGGTTCCTCCACGACATCGTCGCCGACATCAAGGACCTGCTGGACGACGTCACCGACTCACTCGGCGACGTCGAGCACGACACCCGTGCCTCCGTGAGCCGCGCGCTGCGACCCGACGACCGCGACCACCGCGACCGTCGCGACCGCCGCGACGACCGCGACGGCGAACGGCGGCGCGAGCGGTACGACGACCGCGCCGGGGACCGCGCGGACGGTTTCACGTCGGAGCTCACCGGGCTGCGGGAAGAGCTGCACCGGCTCGTCGAGCTGCTGGAGAAGGACGAGGAGTCCACGCGAGCCGGGGCCAAGACCGGCTCGGCCTCGAAGTAGCCCACGCGTGGGGTGGCCGTGGCCCTCTTCGGCGCCGCGGCCGCCCCGCGCCCTCCGGCCCGGGGCGCCGCCCCTCAGGCGCGCGGTGTGTCCCCCGGCGCGTACCTCACGCGCTCCCGGCGAGGTGTCCTCCACGGTGCGCGAACGACCCACAGGAGACAGCGTGGCCCTCCCACAACGGCAACCGGATCCCCTCAACACCGCCCCGCGCGAGCCCCGCGCGCGGGCTGCCCGGCGTGGCCCGACCGGCACGCCCTTGACAGGGGGCGGGGGCGAGCGCCGCCGCACGGCCGGTGCCGCGCCCACCCGCGAGGTGTATCGCAGCCACGGGGAACTGTTCGACGGCGCCTCCGGCCGACGGCTGTGCGTGCACGACCTCATCGCCGATCTGCGCGACGGTGGACGGTTCACGGTGACCGACGCCTCGACCGGCCGGGACCTGACCCTGGACACGCTGCTCCAGGCCGTCTCGTTGGGAGTGGACCGACTGGGCACCTGGCTCGACCAGATCCAGCGCAACCTGCTGGGAGACCCGTCGCGTCACCACCACTGCCCCCAGGACACCAGCGCTGCGCCGAAGCCCTGCTGCGGCGCACCGGAAAGCGACAGCGACGCACGCCCGGCGCCGGGGCGGACCGCCGAGTCCTCCCCGACGGCCTTCGCCTCCCGGCCCTTTCCGGGACAGCGGGCGTGAGCCGGGCCCGAGCCCAGCTGCTCCTGAAGGTGGTGGCCCAGCTGGCCGCACGCGAACTGCCCCGCCGGCGCGGCCCGGCCTCCCCGGACAGCAGGGACTCCACGGACCGGGCCCGCCGCCGCGCCGCGGACATCCGGGCGTCCCTCGAACGGCTCGGCCCGCTCTACATCAAGATCGGCCAGATCCTCTCCACCCGCCAGGACCTCGTCCCCCAGACCCTGGCCACCGAACTCGAAAGCCTCCACGACCAGACCACGGCCCTGCCCTTCAGCGCCATGAGGCCCGTCCTCGAAGCCGAACTCGGGCCGGCCTGGGCAAGCCGGTTCAAGGACTTCGACGTGTCCCGGCCGCTGGGGTCGGCCTCGCTCGCCCAGGCCTACAGTGCCCAACTCACCACCGGGGAGAGCGTGGTGGTGAAGGTGCAGCGGCCGGGGGTGCGCGAAGTCGTCAGCGAGGACATGCGCATGATCAGGGCGGCGGCCCGCCTCGGCGCCAGGCGCGCACCCTACTTCACCATGACCATCGATCTGGAGGCCATGCTCGGCGTCGTCTTCGACGCGATGCGGCCGGAGTGCGACTTCACCCTCGAAGCGTCCAACATGGACGCCGCGCGCCGGTCGGTCTCGGGGTTCGACAACCTTGAGGTGCCCGAGGTGGTCCACGCCACGCCGCGCGTCCTCGTCCAGACCATGGCTCCGGGCACCAGCATCCGTGACGCGGACCCCACGGCGTTCAAGGACGAGGAGCGGGTGGCCATCGGTACCAGCCTGCTCACCTTCATGTACCACGGCTATTTCACCGACCGCAGATTCCACGCGGACCCCCACCCCGGCAACATCTTCGTCTGCCCCTCGGGTCCGACCACCTTGATCGACTGGGGCATGGTCGGCCATGTGGACCGGCGCGTCAGCATGAGCGTGGTTCTCATCCTGCTGGGGCTCGCCCGCAACGACGGGCCCTCGGTGGCGGCCGGCTGGCTGGAGATGGGACGGCCCACGCAATGGGCCGATGTGTCCGGGTTCGGCCAGGACATGGCCGCCCTGGTGCCCAAGATCCATGCCGCGTCCCTGGAACACCTCAACTTCGGCGCCGCACTGGGCAATGTCCTCAAGTGCTCCACCAGACGCGGCATACAGACGAGCCCCATGATCTCGATACTGGCCAAGTCCTTCGCCAACATCGAGGGGTCGGTGCGCTATCTGGCCCCCGAGCTGTCCGTCACGGACGTCTTCGTGGAGAACATGCGCGACGTTCTCTTCGCCTACGCCTGTGAGGCGGTCTCGGAGGAACAGCTCGCCACCCATCTGATGCAGGTGATCGCGGCCGCCGGGTCTCTGCCGGGCGAACTGCGTGCCATCACCCGCGCTCTGGCGCAGGGCGATCTCACGCTCCAGGCGGCGCCCGTCCAGGCCGGCCGGCTCTCCCTGGTGGAGAACCGCCTGGACGACCGCACCCGGTATATGACCCGTCGCCTGGTCGCCCTCGGCGCCCTCGCGTGGTGGGCCCACGCCCGCCGCCGCCCGCGCACCTGAACCTCCACCACCGCCCCCGCAAGATGCCACCCCGTCCACCGCGACACCCAAGGAGCGCCGCATGGCCGTTCTCAGTGACGAACTCGTGGAGTGCCTGACCCAGGGGCTCGGCGTGCCCCCCGACACCATCGCCCCGGACGCCACCTTCGAAGACCTCGGTCTCGACTCGCTCGCCCTGCTCGAACTCACCGTCATCTACCAGGAGAAGACCGGTTACGAGCCCACCGGCATCACCCCGCAGTCCACGCTCCTTGAAGCCAGCACCGCGCTCCAGGCGCACGACGACCCCGCCGGCGCCGCTCCGCCCCTCGCCAAGGGGACGCCGTGACAGGGGCGGCGGCCATCACCGGCATCGGCCTTGTCACGCCGTGCGACGTGGGGACCGAAGGCTCGTGGAACGGGCTCCTTTCCGGCAAGTCGACCGCCTCCAGGGACCCGGCCCTCGCCGGGATGCCGGTCGACTTCTCCTGCCAAGTGCCGGGTCTGGACGCGGGGTCGAGACTCACCCCCCGGCTCGCGCTGCGCCTGGATCGCTTCACGCAGATGGCACTCGTCGCGGGCCGGGAAGCCGTCGCGGATGCCCGGCTCGATCCCCTCGTCTGGGACGGCGGCCGCGTCGCCGTCGTGATCGGTGTGGGGACCGCGAGCTTCGACCGGCTCGAAAGCGAGGTCGTCAAGCTCTCCTCGAACCGCGTCCGCGCCGTCTCCCCCCTCCTGATCCCCCGCAGCATCCCCAATATGGCCGCGGGTGAAGTAGCCCTCGATCTGCACGCCCGAGGACCCAGCCTCGCCACCAGCACCGCGTGCGCATCGGGCGCCACGGCGCTGGGGACGGCTCTCATGCTGCTGCGCACCGGCGTCTGCGACGTCGCCGTCGCCGGAGGCGCCGAGTCCGTGTGCAACCGCGTCTCGTCGGCCGGGTTCTCCCAGCTCGGCGCGTTGTCGAGCCGCGTTCACGATCCCGCGGGCGCCTCCCGTCCCTTCGACGCCGAGCGCGACGGCTTCGTCCTGGCGGAGGGCGCCGCGCTGCTGGTCCTTGAGCGCCCCGCGCACGCGCGAGCCCGGGGCGCGCGGGTCCACGCCTTGTTGGCCGGCTATGGGGCGACCTGTGACGCCCACCATCCGACCGCCCCGCCCAGCGACGGCCGGGGCGCCGCAGCCGCGATGCGCGCGGCGCTCGCGGACGCGCTCCTGAGCACCGACGACATCGACCACATCAACACCCACGGCACCAGCACGCCGCTCAACGACGCGGCCGAATACCGGGCCATCCGCAGCGTCTTCACCGAGCCGCCCGCCGTGACCGCCAACAAGGGGACCTGGGGGCACGCGATCGGGGCGGCCGGCGCCATCGAGGCCGCCGTGACCGCGCTGTCCCTGGAGCACCAGACCATTCCGCCGACGGCCAACCACACCACGCGGGACCCGGCGTTCGACCTCGATGTCGTCACCCAGGAGCCGCGCCCCACGAGGTTGAGGGCGGCCCTGAGCAATTCCTTCGGCTTCGGCGGTCACAACGCCGTACTCGTCCTCACCACCGCGTGACGCGCGAGCCGGCCGGTGTCTCGCGGCGGAACAGGGCGGCCCAAAGGAATTCGCGGCCGAAGTGCGGCGACCCGGAATCCTCCTCACACATGCGGCGCACTTCCACCTCCGACAGGTCGGAGAAGATCCAGCGCAGCGCTTCGGGGGTGTACGCCAGGCCGCCCCCCAACGTGCCTGCCCGGTAGAGCTCTTCGTCGGTGAGCTCGCAGCCCATGCCCTGCTCGCCGGCGGCGAAACAGGTGAGGGCGAGATGGCCGCCGGGGGCCAGTACGCGATCGAGGAAGGCCAGGTAGGTGACGCGGCGGTGCGGGGCCAGGTGGTGGAAGCAGCCCGAATCGACGATCAGGTCGTAGGGGCCGTCAAGGCCGGGCAGCGCGAAGGCGTCACCCCGGTGGAAGCGGATGTCGAGACCGGCCTCGCGCGCCCGGTCCTCCGCCCAGGCGACGGCGACCGGGGAGAGGTCGACCGCGTCCACCTCGAAGCCACGGGCCGCAAGATGGAGGGCATTGCGTCCCGGCCCACACCCGAGGTCGAGCGCCCGCCCGCACGCGGTGATCACACCCCGGTCGAGGTGGCCGGCCAGATGCTCGTCAGGTTTCGCCACGAAGAACGGGACCGGCCGTGACCGGTCCGCGTAGAAGCCGTCCCAGAAGTCCCTGCCGTCTCCGGTCGCCAGGCGGCCCGCCTCGGGTTCGGCCGCGAAGTGCCCGTCCAGAAGCGTCAGAACGTCTTCCACCGTGCGTACGGTCCGGTCCATCCGGCCCCCCTTCCACAGGACCTCAGATTATGATCGGGTAGACGAAAAGACCAGGTCAGCGTGTGTGTAGGGGAGTTCCTGACAGGGCTCTGCGCGGCTCGTGGGCGGCCGGGAAGGGGCCGCGTCCGGCGCCGCGTCCGGCATGGGCTCCGTCAGTCGCGCGCGGTCCCGTCAGGGGGCTTGGAGAGGTGTTTCAGGCCCGCGCGGGGCCCACTGATTCAGCGGGTTTCCAGGCCGGACTCGCGCAGCACCAGGTCCGTCGTCGCGCTCAGCGAGCTGGAGGCGGGGATCACCGTCTCGACACCGCCGGGCAACAGGTCCCGTACCTGGTACCACTCCCGCAGGTCCTTCTCGGTGACCTGTTGGGCGATCGGTTTCGTCGCGTGCCGGAGCAGGGTCTCCTCGAAGGGCACATCCAGATAGAAGCAGTGCGCGCGACTGCCGAAGTCGCCCAGCAGTCCGGCAAGCATCTCGCCGTAGTGCGCGCTGTACAGGATGCCTTCTAGCACGGTGTGGAAGCCGTGCTCCAGCGCATGCCTCACGGTCAGGTCGATCAGGCCGATGTTGGCGCCACCGGGGACGTCGCCTTCGCGCAGAACGACGCGTCGCAGGTTGTCCTGCCCGACCAGGGCGAGGCCGCGGCCGTATCGCGCCCGCAGCTCGGCGGCGACGCTGCTCTTGCCGCTCGCGCTGTTGCCCCGCAGCACCACGAGCCGGGTGGAGGTGGAGCTGGACGTGGAAATGGAGGTGGAGGTGGTCGTCGACACGGGTCCACCGTACGACTCAACAAGGCTCCTGGAAACGGGAGTTGACCGGCCCGGGCGTCCCGTCGCTGCGCCCGGGCCGGGCCCCGTACTGCGTCAGGCGCCCCGCTGGACCGGTCCGACGACGGTTCCGGCGTGGACGGTCAGCGCGCCGTGGGCCGAGGACTTGCCCGGAATCTCGCCGCCGGGCGCCATGAGGGTGAAGGTCGCCTCGTCGGCGCGGGCGCCGGGGGCCGCGTTGGGGGCCTGGATGTCGAAGTGCACCGGGTGGCCGGGACCGAAGGTCACCGCCGTGTGCTGCGATCCGTACCGCCCGGCGGTGACCGGGTCGAGCGAACCACGGTGGTAGAACCGCACGTCGGCCGGTGACCCGGCGAGCCGGCACGGTGCGTACCCCGGGGCGGCGGTGAGAGTGACGCGGTAGTGGCGGTGCCCGGAGGAGGCGGGTGCGGGTGTGATCTTCGCGGTGTGGTTGGCGGGACGGCACGCGGAGGGCATCCCGCCGTCGGCGGCCGCCGAGGGTGACGCGAACGCCACTCCGCCTCCCAGCGCCAACACGGTGGCGGCAGCGGTAGCGGTGACGGCGGCGGCAGTGGTGATCTTGTGGACGATACGCATCGCGCGTACTCCCCTCCTGCTCGGCGGCCCACGCGGGGCCACGGGAACGCTGGTCGAAGGCATCCCTCCCCGCCGGCCTGACGGACCAATGTCATAAAGCCGTCACAGTCACGCCATACGCACCACGACCGGCACTTCGGGCGCCTGTCGGCCGGCCGCGCGGCGGGCCTGTCCCGGAGTGGGGCCCGTGGCCAGGACGCGGCCCCCGGCGACGGCGAACCAAGTGCCCTCCGCGACACCCTCCGGTACGGGAACGGCGAGCGCGTCCATCAACTGACCGTCCGGCAGGGCATGTTCGGCGCGCGGCCGGGACATCACGGCTGTGCCCGCGCGCCAGTCGGCCGTCGTGCGCTCGCTCCCGTACCGCCGGGTCCACAGGAGGAACTGCGCCACGATCAAGGGCCCCAGCACCGTCAGGAGCGGGAATCCCGCCGTCAGGACGCCGATCGCGAACAGCCGGCTCACCACTCCCGTGACCGCGATGCCCACGCCGGCCGCCACGAACCCGGCGCGACGGCCGAACGCGCGGGTCGCGACGAGGGGGAACAGGACGAGCAGCAGCAGGTCGCCGAGCCCGATGGCCACCGGCCGGTCGCCGCCGGTCAGCGCGAACAGAGGGGCGAAGGGGCGGCCCCGCACCTGGGTCACGAAGTCGCGCGTGACGTGCGTCAGGGTGGTCGCGACCAGGTCGTAGCAGGTCAGGACAGCCGCGAACGACGCCACATGCACCGGCCGCATCCCGCTCTGGGCCCAGAGGTTGGCGACGCCCATCACGGCGACGGCGAGCAGCACGTCCGTGAGGACGCGTACCGCCACCGCGTGCCCGGTGAGCGCGGCGGACACGGTGAGGCCGGTCGCGGCGAGCGCGATCAGCCAGGACCAGCGGCCCCCGCAGAGCGGCGCGAGAGTGAACTGCGCGGCCAGGCACAGGACCAGGCCGAACAGCGCGGAGACGGCGGCGCCCGGCAGCGAGAGGTAGAGCAGCGGCGCCACGACGACGCCGACGCTGAGAACGGCGATGTCACCTGCGGCGTATACGCCCACCGGGGGCCGTGGCATCCGCACCCGGGCGAAGTAGCAGCCCGCGCCCGCGATCAGGGCGGCGGCGCAGACGCTGAGCGCGACGAGGGCGAGGGGGTTCATACGCCGCTCCCGGTACGGGTCCCGGCCGCGCCGGCCGTTTCGAAGGTGTGTTCCCGCAGGTCCGCGCGGACCGGCGCGGTGACCGGAAGTTCGGCGCGGTCGTCGTACAGGACGATCCCGTCCAGCGGCAGCGCGGCGGCCGTCGCCCGGTCCTCAAGGCGGCCGAGCAGACCGGTGGCGGGCAGCGCCCGCACCAGGAGGTGCAGGCGGGCGCCGGAGCCGGGTTCCCGGGTGAGCGTGTACCGGGCGGGCAGCGGGACCTCCGGTTCGGCCTCGATCAGGTCGAGCAGGGCCCGGGTGGGCAGTTCGGCGCTGAGCGGGCCCGTCCAGCGGCCGAGCACCCCCGAGGTGGCAGGCATGTGGGCCAGTTCGCAGGTGGGCTCCGTGGCGGGCCTGCGGACGAGGTCGCCGGTGGCGTAGCGCAGCAGCAGGGTGCACTCGCGGTAGGGCACGTACGGGGTGTGCACGATCATGCCGGTCGCGCCGGGCGGCGCGGGCTCCCACGTGAGCGGATCCAGCACCTCGAGATGGCCGAACTCGCTGGTGTGGTGCAGATGTCCGGCCGCGCAAGGGGTGGCGCCCGAGGGCAGGGTCTCGGTCATCAGGTACGAGGTCGACACGGGCGCGCCGAAGGCGGCCTCCGCCCGGGCGGCCAGGGGCGCGGACAGCACTTCGCCGCCTACTCCGATGCTTTCGAGGCCGAAGTCGGCCGCCCGCCATCCGTCGCGTTCGGCGAGTTCCACCAGGGCCGCGAGGTAGGAGGCGGCGACCGTGAGGTGGGTGATCTGCGGGGACTTGCCGGGCAGTGCGAGTGGCGCGGCGAGGCGGTCGAGGGCGACGGCCGGGTCCACCGTGCCGAACTGGACGAAGGACGCGCCGACCCGGGTCGCCGACTCGGCCGCGTTGAGCAGCGGCAGCGTGGCCCGCGAGCAGCCCGCGTAGGCGAGGGTGTGCCGGGGGCGCAGGCCGAGGCCCAGGGCCGCGGAGATGGTGCTGAGCGCGATGGTGGTGTCGAGTTCGGCCCGCGAGTACCAGACGGCGGTGGGCACGCCGCTGGTGCCGGTCGTCAGCGCCATCAGGGCGGGTACGGCGGCGGCCGAGACGAAGGCGGTGGGCATGGAGCGCAGCGCCTTCTTCGGCGTGACCGGCACGCGGGCCCAACTGTCCACGTCCAACTCAGCCGGTTCCAGGCCCAGTTCAGCGAAGACCTGGCGGTAGTACGCGGTGTGGCGGGCGGCGGAGCGGGCGGTGGCGCACAGGCTGCGCCGGGTCACGGTGCGGCGCACCTCGGGGTCGATCCGGGCGGCCTGCCCGGCCTGGCCTGGCAGCAGGGCCGAATCGTCGCCGGGTTCGCCGAACTCGGCGAGGGTGGCCACCAGGTCGCGGGCGATCCGCTCCAGGTCCTGCGGGCGTATGCGCCGGTTGCGCAGGATCGCCATGCCGTAGCGGAGCTGGCTCAGGGCGGTGCCGAACAAGGGGCCTCCTGGACTGGACCGGACGGTGTGTCGCCCGGCCCAGGCCGGGGCCGGATCAGGTCAGGCCATGTGCGCGAACATCGCGGCGGTGAGCGTGCTCAGTGCGTACTTGAGGTAGTGCTTGACCATGTCGGTTCCTCCCTCGTCGGGCGGCGGCTCGGTGCCGGCCACTGCGCGGTGCTGAGCTTTCCGACCCGGATCGGCCGGTGGGCAGCGGCAGTCTAGGGACTCTGGGGAGAGCTTCACCAGATGTGGTCACCACCGAATGTTCACGCATTGCCCGCACCCGCCTCACCATTGCGGCGCGCGGGCTCTCGGCGCGCGGGTTCAGTGGCTCCGTCGGCGCCCGTGGCGCGGACGTGCGTGGTCGGAGCCGTACGCGAGGATGACGGCCATGATGAGCGGCGGAAGCGAAAGCATTACGAACGTCATGCAATGGGCCTGCCCGGCACTCCCGCGATGATGCACCCCTCGTTCGGGTGCCGCCCGCCGCTCAAACATCCCACGTTCCGGACGCCCGTCCGGGCGTCGGCGACCGCACGCGTCGTCTCCGTCGACGACGCCGCCACCCACGCCGCCACCCATGTGGAGTAATTCGCGCATCGTCCCCTGGAGCGCCCGGACGAGGCGTGGCGCGGGTGGTGGCCGTTTCGCGCCAAGAGTTGCGGTAGCTGGGGCGGGCGGGTTGTGGCGGGGTTGGAGGTAGAGGTGCGGCGCCACACGGGATGCCGCGCCTTCCCCCACACGTCAGGAGTGATCCGCATGAGCACTGGTGACATGTTCAACCGCCCCGAGGGGCTCAAGGGCCTGGTGGCCTACGACCCGGAGGGAGAGAAGATCGGCGGTGTCGAACAGGTCTACCTCGACGACGCGTCGGGCCGCCCCGAATGGGTGACGGTCAAGACGGGTCTTTTCGGCACCAAGGAATCCTTCGTGCCGCTGGCGGGAGCCCGCCGCGACGGCGAGGCCCTGCACGTGGCGTACGCCAAGAGCATGGTGAAGGACGCCCCGCGCCTGGACGCCGAGGAGCACCTGGACGCCGACGCGGAACGTGAGCTGTACCGGCACTACGGCGTCGACGGCGCCGGCACGCGCACCCCCGGCCCCGGCGGAGCCGCCGGAAGCGTCGACGTGCCCGGCAGCGCCACCGGCACCAACGTCCACGACCGGTACGCCACGGACCAGGAGGGCCTGGTGCGCTCCGAGGAGCGGCTGCGGGTCGGCACCGAGAACACGGAGGTGGGCCGGGCACGGCTGCGCAAGGTCGTCGTGACGGAAGACGTCACCACGACCGTTCCGGTCAGCCATGAGGAGGTACGCGTCGTCCGTGAGCCCCTGGGTGAGGGCGACCGGGCCCGGGCCGACATCGGCGAGGCCGAGACCGAGGTGACGCTCCACGCCGAGCGACCCGTGACGCGCAAGGAGACCGTCCCGGTGGAGCGGGTGCGCCTGGAGACGGAGAAGGTCACCGAGCAGCGCGAGGTGAGCGACACCGTCCGCAAGGAAGAGATCCAGTACGACGACGCGACCGCCAAGGACGAGCGCCGGCGCGGCGAGGGCAACCGTGGCGACAGAGGTCGCCGCTGACCGCTCCGCGGTCGTTCCTGGCCGCTTGCCGCCCCGGCTGACCCGGGGCGGCAAGCGGCCGTGCGCGTGCGTCCGGGCCAGTCGGGCCGGGTGCGCCCAGGCGTGCACCTCCCAGCCGGTCGACGGCCGTGTTGGCGCGCCCGCCTCAGCCGATCGACGGCCGTGCGCATCCGTCTCAACCGGCCGACGGCCGTACGCGCCCGTGCATGCGCCGCTCAGCGGGTCGACGGCCATGGCGCACCCGGCCTCAACGGGCACACTGCCGTACACGCTCATCTCGGCCGCCCGACGGTCGTGCGCGCCCGCCTCTCAGCCGGTCGACTCGTGTGGCACTGGGTGGTCGGGGCGTGTGCTGCCGGAGTGCGGGGCGCCCCGGCGGCCGGTGCCCGCCTCGTCGGTGTCCGGGATCTCGGGGTCCGGCCGGTCACCGCGCGGGGTGCCCTCGGTGCCCTCGGCGTCGGCGTCGTCGGCGGCTTCCCAGGGGTCGCCCTCGGCGCCGGCCTGCTGGTCCGGCAGGTCCCGGGGTATGGGCTCGGGTACGGGCGCTCCGGCGTCTCCTGGTCCTTCGGGCCTGCGGTCGCTCACGACGATTACTCGCTTTCGCTCGGCGTTTTGTACCGGAACGCGTACCCCGGCCGGCCGTGGTGATACCGGCCGATGTGCGACGTGGCCCGGGTCACGCCCCCGTAAGGGCTGCTCTTCCCCGCATTCCCCGGATCCCGGCCGGATGGATCCTCTACGGTACGAACACGCCGCCGCTCGCCGCGGTCCGTACGGAGGAGGAATCCTGTGCTGTCTCGCTACGGCCCCCAGAACGCTCCCGCCGGCGACGTGGGCACCGCACTGATGATGGTCGATTCCCGCCTCAAGGGAATCCACAGCGGCTCGACCGGCAGCGATCCCGAACAGCAGGAACTGACACGGCAGTTCACCGAGTCGCTGAGCTTTTCGGCCCTGGACGACGTCCTTGACGGCACCTGCACCCTCATCTACATGTTCATGACGTGGCTGCGTCATGCCCACGAGGAGCACGAGAAGGACGTCATCGAGTACGTCGTGCCCAACCTCGTGGCCTCCATGCGGATGATGCCGAGGAGCATCCGCCCCGAGGCCATCCCCACCATGGCGGGCCTGGTCATCGCCGCGGGCACCGGCCTGAGCCCCAATCTGTGGCGCAAGCAGTACGGAGACTGGACGGACGCGGAGATGACTCCGCTGGAGGCCACCGCCTTCCTCCTCGCGGAGCACATCAACCGCATCGCCGACGACCCCGACTTCGCCACCCGCCTCATCGCCGAGGCCCTTCCGACCTCGGACGACGATTTCTGAGCCGCCCGCCGCGTCAACTTGCCTGTACAGAAGGCCAGTTGAGCCGATGACGTACTGGCCGCCCTCTGTCGGCGGCGACCCGGCACGGCACGGCACGGTCGATGCCGCCACGGTCCGGGACAACGACGAGGCCCCGCAAGCACGCGTCCTGGCCGGCACGCGTCCCGGCCCGGCGCGTTCCCGCCCCGCCCGCACGGCGGCCCAATCAACGCCGCTGGCCGTGCTCGACGCGGGCAGCGCCGCCAACCTCCCCTCGCGCCAGGTGACTTGACCCCGGCAACGCGACAGGACGGCCCCCGCGGTTCTCTCTCGGGCCTCGGATAGGGAAACCCCTCACACTCCGCGCACTGCCTGGCAGCCGCCCCCCGGAGTGCGGACACTCATGCGTCGGCGCGGCTTCACCCAGAGCCGCGCCGTCCGCCCTCGCACGTGTCCGCCGCCCATTCGGCTTCCCCGCGCGCGGCGATGGCGGACGCCCCCTGCCCGAGGTGAGAGGAACCCCCACTCCCATGCAAATACCAAGAGCCGCGAGACTCTTGACGGTCACGCTGGCCTGTGTCACCGCGTCCGCCATCGCGCTGCCCGCCGCCACGGCGGCCCCGGCCGCCCGGCCGCACCCCGTGCCCGCCGGTGCTTTCGCCCCGGCCCCCTACACGGCGGACCCGACGCCCGGCGTGCGTGCCGGCGTCGTGGACGCCGCGCAGAAGGCGCTGGCAGCGCACGCCGGCGCCGCCCACAAGGCCGACGGGGACGCCTTCTCGGTCCGCAATCTGGTCGTCGACAAGGACGGCGCCGCCTCCGTCCGCTTCGACCGCACGTACAAGGGTCTGCCCGCCTACGGCGGCGACGTGGTTGTGCGCCTGAAGAAGGACGGCGCGTTCCAGTCACTGGCCACCGGGTCCGAAACCTCCGGTGCGGTCTCCACCGAGCCCCGCCTGGCCGCCGCCGACGCCGTGAAGGTGGCACGGGCCGCGTTCAAGGGGCGGATCGGCTCCGTCTCCGCCTCGCACCTCGCGGTGCAGATGGCGGGCACCGACGCCGTGCTGGTCTGGGAGACCGTCGTCAGCGGCGTGCGCGAGGACCAGACACCGAGCCGCCTGCACGTTCTGGTGGACGCCCGTACCGGCAAGGTCGTACGGACCAGTGACGAGGTGAGCACGTTCGCCGCCGAGGGGGCCGCGAACGCCGCCACTTCGAGGGTCGGTGCGGCGGCTCCCGCCGCCGCACCGACGGTCGCCGGGACCGGCCAGTCGATCTACAGCGGCCGCGTGGCGCTGGACGTCACGCAGAGCGGCAGTGGCTACTCGATGCAGGACCCCTCGCACGGCAATGGCTACACGACCAATCTCAACCACGCCACCAGCGGCACGGGTTCCGTCTTCACCAGCTCCACCGGCACCTTCGGCAACGGCTCCACCAGCGACCCCGCCTCCGCGGGCGTCGACGCGCACTACGGCGCGGCGGAGACGTTCGACTACTACAAGAACGTCCAGGGCCGCAATGGCATCTTCGGCGACGGGCGGGGCGTGCCGTCGCGTACGCACTACGGCAACGCGTATGTGAACGCGTTCTGGGACGGCACTCAGATGACGTACGGCGACGGGCAGTCCAATGCGCGTCCGCTGGTCGAACTGGACGTCGCGGGCCATGAGATGAGCCACGGCGTGAGCGGCGCCCTCACCGGCTGGGACGAGACCGGTGAGACCGGCGGCATGAACGAGGGCACCAGCGACATCTTCGGCACCATGGTCGAGTTCTACGCCAACAACCCGGTGGACAAGCCCGACTACACCATGGGCGAGCTCATCAACATCAACGGCGACAACCGGCCGCTGCGCTACATGTACAACCCCTCCCTGGACGGCTCCTCGCCCAACTGCTGGGACAGCGGCAACGGCAGCCTCGACCCGCACTACTCGATGGGCCCCCTCAACCACTGGTTCTTCCTCGCGGCCGTGGGCAGCGGCGATCACGGGTACGGCAACAGCCCCACCTGCGACAGCTCCACGGTCACCGGGATCGGCAACGACAAGGCCGCCAAGATCTGGTACAAGGCGCTGGCGTCCTACGCCAACAGCAGTGAGAACTACCACCAGGCGCGCATCGACTCCCTCAAGGCCGCGGCCGACCTCTACGGCACGCACTGCGCCGAGTACAACACCATCGACGCCGCGTGGGCCGCGGTCAGCGTGACCGGCGCCGACCCCGTACCCGGCAGCTGCAACAGCCAGCCGGGCTCGCCCTCGGTGACCAATCCGGGCAGCCAGAGCGGCACGGTGGGCGCCGCCACCTCCTTGCAGATCAAGGCGAGCGACCCCGGTGGTGAGACCCTGACCTACAGCGCGAGCGGTCTGCCCGCCGGCCTTTCGGTCAACTCCTCGACCGGCCTCATCAGCGGAACTCCGACCACCGCCGGCACCTCGTCGGTGACCGTCACGGCGAAGAACACCGACAACGCCACCGGGTCGGCGTCCTTCACCTGGACCATCAGCGGCGGCGGCACCCCGCCGCAGGGCTGCGACAACCTGCCGGCCTGGAGCGCGAGCACCAGCTACGCACCGGGCGACCAGGTCGCTTACAACGGTCACAAGTGGTCCTCGCAGTGGTACTCGACCGGCGCCCAACCGGGCGCGCCGGGCTCCTGGGCCGTCTGGAAGGACGCGGGCGCCTGCTGATCCCCAGTTCCGGGTGACCCCAACTCCCGTACCGGGCCGGGCCGTCGGTCGTCGACCGGCGGCCCGGCCCGCGTGTGCGGCGGCCCCACGATTGGTCTTGACCTTTCCCCGAGAGCGGTCCTACATTCGGCGACGGCACCATGAAGGGCAGGTTCATGATCGACGTCTGAGACGTGAACGACGCTGTGTGTCCGGAAGGGCTTGCGATGACCGAGCCGACCACCTTGCCGGCAGGCACCCGGCCGCTCACCGTCCGGCGCGGCGCGGTCCACGACACCGTACGGACCCACCTGGCGCGCGGCCGCGGCGTCCTGCTCACCGGCCCCACGGGCATCGGCAGGACCACGGTGACACACCAGCTGATCGCGGACCTGCGTGGCCAGGGGCACCGGATCCTGCACTGCTCCCCCTCCCCCGTCGAGAAGAACACCCCCTTCCTCGGGCTCATCGACCTGTTGGCCGACCTCGGCGACGACGCTCTCGCCGCGCTGGCCGCCCACGAAAGAGCCGCCCTGGAAGGGGCCCTGCTCCGCAGCGCGCCGCGCGCGGGGACCGGCCGGGGCGCCGAGGCCGGGCCCGAAGGCGGTCGCGAAGCACTGGTCCTGCGGATCGCGGTCCGCAAGGTCGTCGCCCTGCTGTGCGGCGCGGGCCCTTGCCTGCTCGTCGTGGATGACACCCAGTGGCTCGACCGGGCGACGGCGGATGTCCTCAACTACATTGCCCGGCGCGTCGGTCCGGGCTTTTCGGTGCTTGCCACTCTGCGGTCCGAAACGGAGCCCGGGCCCTCCCCCGCCGGCCCGGACGGCGCGGTGAGCGCACTCGACCTGTGTCCACGGCCGGTCCGCCAAATCCCCGTCCCGCCCATGACCGTCCATGAGATCGCCGAACTCCTCGAGCGGCACGACCAGCCCCCCTGGCCGCGCCGGCTCGTCGCGCGTCTGCACGAGGCGAGCGGCGGCAATCCCCGCGCGGCCCTCGAACTCAGCGCCGCCCTCGACGAACGCGTCCGGACCCAGGGACTCGACGGCACGGAACTGCCCGACTGCCTCGAAGCGCTCCCGGTGCCGGACTGCCTTCGCCGGCCGCTCGTCGACCGGATCGACGCCCTGCCGGCCCACGCCCGCGACACCCTGGTCCTCGCGGGCGCCGCCGTACGCCCCACGGTGGAGCTGCTGCGGCGCGCGGGCCGCCGGCACGCCGGGGCCGACCTCGACGTCTGCGTACGTCACGGACTCGTCCGCGCCCCTGTGCCGTCGGACCACGAGGCCATCACGTTCCTGGATCCGCTGACGCCGGTGGTGCTCAGGGCCGAGACCCCCTACGAACAGGTGATGGCGGCGCACCGCGCGCTGGCCGACGCTTCCGACGACGCCGTCGAGCGGGCCCATCACATCGCGCGCCTCACCGCCGCCCCCGATCCGGCCGTCGCGGCCGGCCTGTCCGCCGCCGCGTCGGCCGCGCGGCGCAGGGGCGCTCCCCGGACGGCGGCGCGACTTGGCCGCATGGCCGCCGCGTACACACCGGCCGGGCAGGAGTACGCCGACGTCGACCGCAGGCTCACCGCAGCAGAGGACGCCATCGAAGCCGGAGACCTCGGCTTCGCCCGGCAGCTCGCGCATGAGGCCCTGGGCGGCGCCGAACGGCCGGCCGACCGGGTACGGGCCTGGAACGTGGTCATCGACTCCTGCGGCCAGGCGATGGCCGAGATCGCGGACGTCTTCCCCGAAGCGGTGCGCGACGCGGCGGGCGATCCCGCCCTCCTGGCCCAGCTGCACTACCGGATGAGCTGGCGGGCGTGGATGGTGGGCGGCTCCGCGGCGCGCGCCCACGGCCACGCCGTCCGCGCCGCGGGGCTCGCCGCGCGGACCGGTGACCGGTACACCGAGCTGATGGCGCTCACCCAGCAGGCGGCCCTGGAACTCTTCCTCGGGCTCCCCGGGGCGGAGGCCACCCTGGCCGCCGCGCTGGCCGCGCCGCACCACGTACCGGCCATGACGCACCACAACGGGCCGCTGTATCTCAAGTACCGCTTCCACCTGGTACGCGACGAACTCGACGCGGCGCGAACCGAGTTGCGCGCCCTGGTGTACCGGCTGCGTCAGCGGGGGTCGGCGGACAGCCTGAGCCAGTGCCTGATCGGGCTCGCGCAGGTCGAGATCCAACGTGGCCGCTGCGGGCCCGCGCTGACCATCGCCCGGCAGAGCCTGCGCATCACCGAGGAGGCGGGCCTCAGCCAGGGGCCCGCGTGGTACGCGGTGGCGCTGGCCGAAACGGCCGGCGGGAGCCTGAGCCGGGCGCTCACCGCGGCGGAGGCCGCCCGGCGGCACAGCGAGGACGACAACGACCGGCTCTTTCTGCCCCGGGCGCTGCACGCCGAGGGAAGGATCAGACTGTTCCGGGGCCAGAGCGAGCGCGCGGTGGAACTCCTCGCCTGCACCGGCGAGTTGGAGACCGCACAGGGGCAGCGGGACCCCGCGACCCGGCGGTGGCACGCCGACCTCGCTGAGGCCCTGGCCGCCACCGGCCGCCCCGACGAGGCGGACGCCGTCCTGGCCACGGGCCGCCGCCAGGCCGAACGGCTCGCCAGAACGGGTGTCCTGGCCACGCTCGACCGGGCGGCGGCGGTGGTCGCGGCGCAACGTGGTGAACTCACCGACGCCGCAGCGCTGTTGGAGAGCGCGGCGGGACGCCTGCGGATCTCTGGATACCCCCTGGAGGAGGCCCGCGCCCGGGTGGCGCTCGGCCGGGTCCGGCGCAGGCTCGGGGACGAGGGCTCGGCGCACGCCGCGTTCGCGGCCGCGCTCCGCGTCTTCACCAAGGCCGACGCCCGCCCCCTGGCCGTCCTGGCACGCGCCGAACGCGACCGCGCGCAGGACGACGCGGTCCGCCTGCCCGAGGGCGGCCTCTGGTCGGAACAGCTCACATCGACGGAGCAGAGCGTCGTCGCCCGCGTCGCGCAAGGCGCAAGCAACCGCGAGATCGCGGCCGGTCTGGTGGTCAGCGTCAAAACCGTGGAAGCCGCCCTGACCCGCGCCTACCGCAAGCTGGGCGCCAAGTCGCGCGTGGACATCACGCGCATGGTGATGTCGCGGCCCACGGCCTAGCCACGGCCCGGAGCGCGTCGGGTTTCAGGACTCGGGCGTGCCAAGTCGCGGGCGCTGATGAGCAGTTGGGGTCTCAGCCGGGAAGCGCGCCGAAGAGCATGTTTCCGGCGCAGCCCCGCTCCTCGCTGGTGAAGTAGTCCTGGAAGGCCTCGTTGAGTTCGTCGAGGCTGATGGCGCCGTCACCGTTGGTGTCCAGGCGCCGGGCCACGGTGAGAGCGTCGGAGGGGGTGACGCCGAACGTGTGGAGCAGGCGCTCGGTCTCCTCGATCTCCAGCATGTTGGTGCCGTTGGAGTCAGCGGTCGTGAGCAGCGCCACCACCATGGGCAGGAAGTGGGCGAGGTACGCCTCGGGCGTACCCACCAATCGGGCAAGGGCCCGCTCGAACGTGTCGCGGTCCAACGGCGCCGGAGTCCGCGCGCCCGCCGTTTCGTACAGGCGCGTCCAGGATTCCTGAAAGGCTTTGGTGAGGGTGGCGGCGCGGGGGGATTCGGGGGTGTTCCCGAACGCGTCGGCGATGTCGCCGGCCGCGTCGAGCCAGTCACCCTCGTCGATCAGACCGTCACCGTCCTTGTCGAAGAGGCCGAACAGGGCGCCGTATTTGATGGCGAGGAACGTGGGGACCGCCCCGTCGCGCGGGAGCGTGCCCGACGAGGGCAGCGGCGCGGCGGCCGTCGTGAGGTAGGAGCGGGCGACGGGGTTGGCCGAGGACGCGAAGTGCGGGGAGCGGCCCTGGTCGAGGGCGTCCAGGTACTCACAGGTCGCCCGGTGACCCGCCGCCGCCCGGCGTTCGTTGACGGCCAGTTCCTCACGCGGGCCGGCGCGGAAGGGGGCGTCCGCGCCTCCCGGGCCGGCTTCCCCGCTGGGCAGGATGTGCATCCGTACGCCGGGCGGGTGGGCGCTGAGGATCTGCGCGAGCCGGTGCCGGCGTGAGATCTCGAACGCCGTGGGGCCGATCTGCCAGGGCCATCGCGCGGGCCGCAGCGGGCGTTCGCGCTGACGCATCCGGAGCACGTAAACCGTGGTCGCGCCGTAGGCGACGGCCCTGCCGACCGGGGCGGTCTCGACGATGCCGCCGTCCACGTAGTGCTCGTCGCCGATGCGTACGGGTGGCCAAAGCCCTGGCACGGCGCAGGAGGCGAGGACGGCGGGCAGGAGCGGGCCGGAGTCGAAGTAGCGGGCGGCGGCGCGTTCGATGGAGGCGGCCACGCACTGGTAGGGCAGCGCAAGGTCCTCGATGCGTGTCCCGTCACCGAGGTGTGCCCGGACCACCTCGCGCAGGGCGTCCATGGGCGCGAGGGCGGGGTGGCGCCGGAAGGCGTTGACGAGCAGGCCTCCGGGTGTCACCGACATGACGCGCTTTCCCAGCAACTCCCGCCACAGTTCGGTGAGTTGGTCGCAGACCGAGAGGGTGGGGTTGCTCGCGAGCAGCGCGCCCTGGAGGGATCCGACGGAGGTACCGAAGACGAGGTCCGGCACGATGCCGCGTTCGAGGAGCGCACGCAGCATGCCGACCTGGTAGCCGCCCAGTTTGCCGCCCCCGCCGAGGACGAACGCGGTGCGGGGCGCGGCCGCCCGGTCCGTGGCAGGCGCGTGACTGTCCGCTGGGGACATGGCTTCCTCCTGATGACGCTGTCCCTGTCATGGTGGCGCCGGGTTGCCGCGACGTCCCGAGGGGTGGGCCAGGCGGGTGGCGGCACACTGGGTCGGTGGCCACCCGTCGGGCTTCGGCCACGCGGGTGCCCGACCGGCCCGGACGCAGGCCGCTCACCCCGAAGGGCCTCGCCCGAACCCGGCCGACGGGGAGCCCGCTCACCGCGATGCCCGCCCCTCGCCCGCCGCCCCGTCGCGGCGCGTCGCCAGGACCCACGCGTCCAGTTCCGCCCAGCGCTCGTACAGCCAGGTCTCGAAGCCGTCCTGGTCGCGTGGGACTTCCGCCGCTTCGTAGGTCCCCCAGGCGACATGGATCGCCGCGTCGGCGCGGGCCGGGTAGCCGCCGCCCAGACGCCAGGGCAACACGTCCTCGAGCCCGGTGTGTGCGACGACCAGCACCTGCGCGGTGGGCGCGGCGGCGAGCAGGGAGGCCGCGCCCCGGGCGAGGGGCGGCAGCACGCACGGCATCGCCTCAGCGGCGGCGGCCAGGTCGTGCCGGCCGGAGCGCCGCAGATACGCGATGCGCGCCCGGCGGCGCCTGGCGCTGAAGTTCGTGCCTTCGGGCAGGATGACCGCCGCGTCACCGCCGCCGAGCCCGGGCCCCATCGCCGCGAACTCGCGGCCCGCCCTGGCGCGGCCCTCCGCGTTCCACCGCAGCGGAATCAAGGGCGTCAGACCCACCAGGGACGCCGCGCCCGGCAGCAGGACGGCCGCGCTCTTGCACACGCCGTGCACGCGCCGACGCAGCACCTTCATGCCCAGATGGATCCCGAGCTGTGTGTTCAGCAGGCCCGCGTGGCGCAACAGGACCACGACGGGCCGTGCGGGATCCAAGCGCGGCGGTTCGTCGGGGCAACGCATCCGCATACCCGCCCACCTGAGCCCGGTTCCGAAGAACGCGTCGGTCGACCTCCGCGCCAGCAGGACACGCAGCGCGTCATGGTCGGACGGATCGCCCGGACCACGGCGGCACGCCCACCGCAGACGGAGCCCGGCGACGAGGGAGCCGACCTCGCAGGTGAGCAGGTACGCCGCGGACAGGAGAACCAGACGCGTCGGACCGCGCACCGGCGCGGGCAGCCGGGGCCCGAGCACCCGCAGGCACAGGAGCACGGGTGACAGACCGACGGCGAGCAGCACGGACGCCACGAACAGGAGGCCCCGCACCAGCGCGAGGAGTACCCGTAGGGCGCGGGAGGTGACGCGCCCCCACACCTCACCGGGGGCGCGCGCGGGCGCGGCGCGCACCGTCTCGGGGAGGGCGGGGCCGACGCCCTGCTCGATGGGGTTCATGAAGCAACTGGTTCTCACAGCCCGACCCCACCCGCAAACGGAGCCGGACGGGACCAGGGCGTCCGGACGGGGCGCCCCGAAGGCCGAACTCCGCAGGCCGCAGAGGCTGGACTACCCGTTGTGCGCTTCGGGCTCGGTGGCCAGTGACTGCTGGGTGGCCGCCCACGACGCGAGGAGCGCCACATTGTCGGCGGTCGGTGTGCCCGCGGGCGCGGTGTAGACGTTGAGGTGCAGACCAGGTTCGGCGGGCAGTTCCAGGGACTCGATGTCCAAATCGAGCCGGCCCACGACGGGATGGCGCACCCGCTTGCGGCCGGAGCGGTGCAAACGCACGTCCTGCGAGGCCCACCTCTGCCGAAACAGCTCACTGCGCGTCGACAATTCACCGACCAGGGCGATCAGCTTTTCGTCGTGCGGATCGCGGCCGGCCTCCATGCGGAGCTTCGCGGCCACGGCGCCGGCGATCTGGTCGTAGTCGACAAAGAAATCTCTGGCTCCGGGGTCCAGATAGACGAACCGCGCTGTATTCGCTGGCCGTCGCGCGTCGGCCAGCACCGGTGAATACAGCGCGCGAGCCAATTGATTCATCGCGAGTACGTCACAGCGGCCGTTACCGATCCAGGCCGGCGCATCGGAGATCGCGTCGAGCACGCGTCGCAGGGTCGAGCGCACCGTCGTGGCGGGCTTGTGCCGGCGCGGGCCGCTGGGCGTCCTGGACCGGCGCGCGAGGTGGAACAGATGGTTCCGCTCGGCCTCGTCGAGTCGCAGGGCAGTGGCCAGCGCGTCGAGCACGCCATCGGAGGCACCGGCGATGCTGCCGCGCTCCATGCGCACGTAGTAGTCGACCGATACCCCCGCCAGTAGCGCCACCTCCTCGCGGCGCAGACCCTTGACCCGACGGTTGCCGCCGTAAGCGGGCAGTCCCGCCTGTTCGGGTGCGATGCGGGCGCGACGTGAGCTGAGGAATTCCCGGATCTCGGTGCGTAGCTCCATCGTGGCCGTCCCCTCACCGTAGGCGCGTGCCGCAGTCTACGGGGTGCCCGTCGCGGTCGTGGCGATGCCGCCGTCCACCGGGATGATGGTGCCCGTGAGGTAGGAGCCGGCCCGGCCGGCGAGGAACACGGCGATACCCGCCATGTCGTCGTCGCGCCCGAGCCGGCGCAGCGGGGTCGCCGCCGCGATCGTGTCGCCGACGGCGTCGAGCGTGGACGCCATCATCCGCGACGGGAACACTCCCGGTGCTATCGCGTTCACCGTGATGTGCTGGGGGCCGAGCTCTCTGGCAAGCACTCGGGTGAGTTGATGGAGTGCCGCTTTGCTGCCGGCGTACGAGTAGTTGGGCGACTGGGCGACGTGGATGGCGGCGATACTGCCGATGTTGATGATCCGCGCGGGATCATCGACGGTGCCCGCCCTGCGAAGTGCGGGGAGGAGCGCCTGCACCAGCCAGAACGGCGACTTGAGGTTGAGGTCGAGCACCGCGTCCCAGGCCTCGTCCGGGAACGTCTCCAGCGGCTCGCGCCGCATCGCTCCCGCGTTGTTGACCAGGATGTCCAGGCGTTCCGATTCGGCCTTGACGAGACCAGCGAGGCGCCGGCACTCGTCGTGCCTGGACAGGTCGGCGGGGATCGCTCGAACGTCGCCGAATTCGGAGAGCAGACGTTGAGTCTCCGCGCACGCTTCAGGGTCGCGTGAGCTGATGACGACGCGGGCGCCCGCCTGGAGAAGGCCGCGGGCTATCATCACCCCAATTCCTTTGGTGCCGCCCGTGACAAGGGCGCTTTTCCCCCTCAGATCAAAAAGTTCCCCGTGAGTGGTGAATTGGCTGTCCGCCATTGGTATCCGTCCCTGTCTGTCGCTGTCGGCGCTTTCGACTCGATCAGGTTGACAGGCGTTCGGGAGGTCTGGGAGTTCCTGGTGATACAGGTACTGCGAGAGCCCCCTTCGCGCGAAGAGCCCGCACGACCGTCGCCCCCGCGTCGCGGCTGACACGAACCGAGCTGGCGGCCCCGCTCGCCGGCGCCGCGACCTCGTCCGCGCCGCCAGCCGCCGCCCGACAACGCCATGCGCGGGCGGATCGTAGCGACCCGCCGGCATGTCCCACTGGAAAATGCCAGAACTTCCCCCTTCTCACGACACAGCGCGTAACTTCTCCGTCACTGCGGCAACGGAGTCGGGCCGCTGTGATCTGTCATCACCTGATACCGAGGAGGGGATCTCCGCGTGCCCGGAATCGACGAGTGCCTGCTGGAGACGATGCGGCTGCCGGGCGCGCTCGGGGCAGCACTCGTCGACTGGACCAGCGGGCTCGCTCTCGGCACCATCGGCGATTCGCCGGGCGGCGACCACGAGGCGGCCGCGGCGGAGACCGCCGAGTTCGCCAGGAGCGCCATCGAGCATCCCGTGTTCGCACTCGGCGCCAAGGACTCCGCCGACGAACTCCTGCCCGTGGAGGACGTTTTCGTCGCCGCGCACAGCGGATACCACCTTCTGCGCTTCATCAGGACGGCGTACGACAGCAGCGTCTTCCTCTACCTCTGGCTCGATCGCGAGCTTGGCAACCTCGCCCTCGCCCGACTGCGACTGCGCGACCTGGCGGAACGGCTGGTACTCGCGTGAGCCGGACAGTCGAGTCCACCGACGAGCGGCAACTCTCGCCCATGCTGCGGCGGTTGGTGGCCGAACGGGCCACCGGCGCGCTGCTGCGCGACAGCGGCACGCTGTATCTCGTCGACGGCCAGGTGGTGCACGCCGAGAGTCCGTCCGCTCCCGGCATCGACGTGCTGCTCACGGTCGGCGGCCGGTTGCGCCCCGAGGGCTGGCAGTGGGCCGTCGACCAGGCGGGAGCGCGTGGTTCGGTGGGCCGCTTCCTCGTGGACAGCGGTCAAGTGAGCGACGGAGAGCTGGAGTTGTGCCATCTCGGGGCACTGTTCGACGCGGCGTTCTTCACGCTCACACCCGGCAGCGGCCCGACGCGATTTCGCTACGGTGTGGCGCACTGGATCGGGCCGGTGCGGCCCGTGCCGGCCGGCGCGGTGGCGCGCGAGGCGGCCCGGCGGCGGGAGTTGCTGTCCAGGCTCTGGCCGCACCCCGAGGTCGACACCGCCCCGGTGGTGGCGGCGCGAGGTGCGCGCGGCGTGCCGGTCACCGGGCGCCAGCGGGCGCTTCTCGCGCTGGCCGACGGGCTCCGCACCCCGCAGGACATCGCACGGCTGCTCGGCCGCCCGGCCTTCCACACCCTGGTGGACGTCCGCAGACTCGCCGCGTGCGGCGCGATCGAGACCCCGCTTGCGACCGTGCCGCAGAGCGGCATGCCCCCCTCCGTCGCGCTGGCGTCGGCCGAGGCGGAATCCATTGCGGACGTGGCTCTGCTGCGCAGGCTGCGGGACGGCCTTGAGGCCACCCTGTGATCCGCGTCCGCAGGCAGCGTGCCGAAAGGAGACAGATGATGGCGGCAGAGGCGGATGTCCTCGCCGAACTGCGGCGGCTGCGGGTCCGGTTGCCTCAACTCAGCGGCGCCATGGCCGCCAGCGTCGATGGGCTGGTGCTCGCCCAGGACGCCCCGGGCGACACCGAGCCGCTGGCCGCTCTGACCGCCGCCGCACTCGGCGTGGCCCAGCGCCTGACCGACACGGCGGGCCAAGGCGCGTTCCTCGAACTCCTGTTGAGAGGAGACCAGGGCTATGTGGCCACGTACGCGGCGGGCTCGTCCGCCGTGCTCACCCTCCTCGCCCAGCCCCGCGTGAACGTGGGGCGGCTGCATCTCGAAGCCCGCCGGGCCGGCGCGCGGATCGGCGACCTGGTCGACGGCAGCCTCGGCCGACTGGAGGCCCCATGAGTCCCACCCGTCCCCGGGCCGACCGGCCGGGGAACACGACAGACGTCAAACAGCGGAAAGGAAGCACGAATCCCATGGCCAACACGGAAGCCGCGCTCAAGGAAGCGATGACCACCATCGACGGGACCATCGGTGTGGCGCTCGTCGACTACAGCAGTGGCATGGCCCTCGGCACCCTGGGCGGCGGCAAGGACCTCGACCTCGCGGTGGCCGCCGCGGGCAACACCGATGTGGTGCGCGCGAAGGTGCGCACCATGGAACTCCTCGGCCTGAAGGACGAGATCGAGGACATCCTCATCACGCTGGGCACCCAGTACCACCTGATCCGGCTCCTGACCGGGCGCAATCACAACGGGCTCTTCCTCTACCTGGCGCTCGACAAGGGCCGCGCCAACCTGGCCATGGCGCGTCACCAGCTCAGGAAGGTCGAGGCGGAACTGGAGGTGTGACCCGCGCCCGGCGCGGCACCATCCCGCGGCGGCGCCGCACTCCCCCGGAGGCGGCGCCGCGCGGGGCGGGCGGTGTCAGCCGTGCGACGGCGCCGCGCTCAGCCCGTCGAGGGTGAGCGTGAGCAGGCGTTCGGCCTGGTCGCGCTGAGCCGGCTCGGCCGAGGTGAGGGCGATTCCGGCCAGGGCGGCGAACAGGTCGGAGGGCAGGATGTCGCGGCGCAGCGCTCCGGCGGCGACACCGGCCTCCATCAGCGTGGTGATGGCCGTCTGGATCATTTCGCGGCTGTGGCCGTAGGGGTCGCCCCCCGAGGCGACGACGGACCGCAACGCCTCGGCCATGCCGAGCTTGGCGGTGGCGTAGTCGATGAAGTGCCCCATCCAGGTCCGCAGGGCCTCGCGCGCGGGAAGGGTCTCGAGCAGCCCAGGAACGGCGTCGCACAGCCGGGCCACCTCATTGCGGTACGCCGCCTCGATCAGGGTCTCCCGGGTCGGGAAGTTGCGGTACAGGGTGCCGGTCCCCACCCCCGCCACCTTCGCCACGCGCTCGTAGTGCGCGTCCAGTCCTTCCTCGGTGAACACCCGCACCGCGGCAGCCAGGATCTTGTCCCTGTTGCGCTGCGCGTCCGCCCTCAGCGGGCGTCCCGTGTCCTGTGCCATCGACGGCTCGCTCCTTCGTCCACGTTGCTAAGTGGAGGCTCCTCCACTTAGTGTGGGGTCAACCGGCGGCGCCTCCGGTTCCACCGTAGAGCATGCGCCGCACCCCACTCATCTCCCGGAGGTTCCACCGTGTCGGAAATCGACAGCAAGGTCGTCGCGATCACGGGCGCCAGCAGCGGAATCGGCGAGGCGACCGCGCTCCTGCTCGCGGAGCGTGGCGCCACCGTGGTGCTCGGCGCCCGCAGGCCGGACCGCCTGGAGGCGCTGGCCGCCCGCATCGAGAAGGCCGGCGGCCGGGCCGTGTACGCGCCGACGGACGTCAAGCGCCGCGAGGACCTGGCGGGCCTCGTCGAGCTGGCCTGCGACCGGTACGGCAGGCTGGATGTCCTGGTCAGCAACGCCGGCGTCGGTCTGATCTCCCCGATGGACGAACTGCGGGTCGAGGACTGGGAGGAGATGATCGACGTCAACCTCAAGGGCGTCCTGTACGGGATCGCGGCGGCCCTGCCCGTCTTCCGCCGCCAGGGTTTCGGGCACTTCGTCAACACCGTCTCCACCGCCGGGCTGCGGATCGTGCCGCGCCAGGCGGTGTACGCGGCGACCAAGAACGCCGTACGCACCCTCTCCGAGGGCCTGCGCCAGGAAGCCGGCGACCGCCTGCGCGTGACGGTCGTATCGCCCGGCATGACGCGGACGGAGTTCGCGGATTCGATGGCGCCGGACATGAGGAGTGACATCCTCGACAGCATGGCGAAGATCGCGATGTCACCGGACGCCATCGCCCGCGCCATCGCCTTCGCGATCGAGCAGCCTTCCAGCGTGGACGTGGGCGACATCGTCGTACGGCCCACAGCGCAGAGCTGAATCGCGTCGCTCAACTTGCCTGCGCATAGGGGTAGTTGAGGTCGCCCGCGCCCTCGCCTCAGACCTCTCGCGTGACCTCTTCCCGTACGCATTCGATGAGGTAGTCGCCCGTGTCCGGGTCGATGACCACGCCGTGCGCCTCGCTGTGGAAGCCGGGAAAGGCGCGGTCGAAGGCCTCAAGGGCGCCGAGGTAGCGCAGGACCGGCCCGTCGGGGGCGCCGAGTGCTTCTCCCGGCATGAGAACGGGGATGCCGGGCGGGGTGACCGTCACCATGGCCGCGGCCACGCGACCCGCCGCGTCCGCGAGGCGCAGGCGTTCGGTGCCGCCCCGGATGAGCTGCTGATAGCAGTGCCGCGGCGGGACCACGGGGCGGGGCAGGTCACGAAAGGCGGTGTCCAGGGCGTCGATCAGGTCGGCGCGTGTCAGATGTTCGTGCATGTCCTGGCACAGGGCGCGCAAGGTGATGTCGCCGTAGCGCTTGGGGTGGCTCTCGACCAGGTGCGGCAGCACCTGCCGCAGCGGGGCCTCGCCGTCGTGGAGCGCCTTGAAGTCCATCAACGCGTCCATCAGGGTGCCCCACTTGCCCTTGGTGATGCCCATGGAGAAGAGGATGAGCGTGGTGTACGTGTCGGTCTTCTCCACCACGATGCCGCGCTCGGCGAGGTAGGAGGTGAGGACGCGGGCCGGAATGCCCCAGGGCTCGCTCGCGCCCGCCGCCGTGACGCCGGGGCAGGTCAGCGTCACCTTGATGGGGTCGAGCATGCACTGACCCCGGCCCAGGCCCGAGAAGCCGTGCCAGTCCTCGTCGGGGTCGAGCTCCCAGCAGCGCGGTTGGGTGGCGAGCAGCGCGCAGGGCGCGTCGGCGAAGGGGGTACGGGTCCCGGTGTCCGGTTCGACGACGGTCTCCGGCTGCCAGACGCCGAAGAACCAGGCCGGCCGGTCCCCCGCGTCGGCGATGCGGCGCCCGGTCCGCACGACGGCCTGCCGGAACCGGACGGCCTCGGTCACGGCCTCGTTGATCAGCCACTCCCCCTGGGGTCCGTCCATCATGGCGGCGGCGACATCGAGTGAGGCGATGGCGGGGTACAGCGGTGAGGTGGTGCCGTGCATCATGAACGCCTCGTTGAACCGGTCGTGCTCGACCGGGGCGCGCGGAGCGGACCGCACATGCACCATGGCGGCCTGCGACAGCGCGGCGAGGAGTTTGTGGGTGGACTGGGTGGCGAAGACGGTGGGCCGCTCATCGCCAGGGAAGGTGTCCGGACCGACGGCCATCCCGTAGCGGCCTGCGTAGAGGGGATGGAAGCGCGCGTAGGCGAACCACGCCTCGTCGAAGTGGAGCCGGGGGGTGCTCGGCGCGAGGGCACGCGCGGTGCCCACGGTGTCGTAACACAGGCCGTCGTACGTGGAGTTGGTGATGACGGCGTACTGGGCGTCGGGGGACACCGCCCCGGGGGTCAGGGGGTGGGCGGCGATCCGCGCGGCCACCGCCCCGGGCGCGGTCTCACTTGCGGGGAGCGGGCCCGCGAGTCCGTAACCGTTGCGGGTCGGCACGAGATAGACGGGGCGGGCGCCGGAGATCACGAGGCCGTGCAGGACGGACTTGTGGCAGTTGCGGTCGACCAGGGCGATCTCGTCCGTGGTGACGCAGTAGTGGCCGACCATGCGGTCCGCCGTGGAGTCACCGTGCAGGACGAAATAGGTGCGGTCGGAGCCGAAGATGCGGGAGGCGTTGCGCTCCGCGTCCCCGATGGGCCCGTTGTGCTCGAACAGGGAGCCCAACTCACCGACCGAGATGGAGAGATCGGTGCGGAAGAGCCGTTCGCCGTAGTAGTCGAAGAAGGCCCGGCCCACCGGTGACTTCAAGAAGGCCACGCCGCCCGAGTGCGCGGGGGTGTGCCAGGAGTATTCGTGGGCGTCGTCGAAACGCCGCAGCGCCTTGAAGAAGGGCGGCAGGACGGCGTCCCCGTAGGCGTGCGCGGCGTGGGCCACGCGGCCGGCGATGAACGAGGGAGTGTCCTCGAGCGGCCAGACGTACCCGACCACCGTCTCGGCCACCCACAGCGGCAGATGGTCGAGACCGTGGTCGGAGTCCTCGGCCATCACGACGAAGACCGGCAGGTCCTTGAACCGGCGGGAGATCTGCCGCAGCACGCCGGCGCCCCCCGCCTGCGTCTCGTCGTCACCGGCGCCGGCGCGGCCGCGCTCGGAGGGCAGCTCCCACGCCACCATGGCGGCGGTCAGACCGGCCTCGGTCCGCAGGGCCGCACAGGCCGCCTCGGCGGTCCGCGCCCACCGCACTTCGAGCCCCCGGTTCTCCAACTCCTTTCCGATACGCCGAAGTTGCTCCGTATCGGCTCCCCCGCCGAGGGGGTCCTCACGCAGAGCCAGCAGGACACTTCCGTTCGCCATGACCATCTCCACGCTTCCCGATCTTGACCGACAGACGGCAAGCATCCTGGGGATCAAGGCGGAAACGGAGCGGAGCGGGCGCAAACCACCTGTACGGGTCACACGGCGTGACCCCGGTGGTCGACGGTCAAATGGTCATCGCCTCCTGGATCCAGCGGTTCACGCGGTACGGCATCCACCATGCGAGCCCGCCCACCTGAAGCACCAGACGCTCCTCGATGAAGTCCGCGAGGACGGCGGCCGGCACCTCGCCCGCCGGGGCGCCGTAGGCCAGGGTCTCGATGACGCGCTGGTATTCGGGCTCATCCGCCGTGAAGCGGCGCAGCTCCCCCCAGCGCCGGTCACGGATCTGGACGAAGCCGGGGCCCTGCCGCCACAGGCACTTGCACAGGTAGTGGCCCTCACGCCAGCCGCGCAGGGCGCCGGCCGCGTCGGCAGGGCCGTGCAGACTCTGCGGCGGCTGGAGGTGGCTCAGGGCGCGCCAGGTGTCGTCGGGCGCGGCCGGGTCCAGACGCAGCTTCCACTCGACGAGGATGGCCCGTGCCGTCAGGTCCCGCACCAGGCTCAGGAGGCGTACGGCCCGCTCGTCGGCGCCCGGCGCGCCGAGGGCGGCGAGGTCGACAGGTTCGCGCAGCCGCACGAGACGGGCGCCCGCCTCCCACAGCCGGTCGCCCTCCTCGTCCAGGGGGCCGGTCAGTTCGATGTCGCCGAGGTGCATGCCGGGCAGGGCGCACGCCTCGGGGTCGTAGTCGCGCCAGGCGGCGACCGTGAGGGCGTCGGCGCCGGTGGTGAGGGCGGTGCTCATCGCTTCTGTTCCTCCTGCTGCTCGGTCGGTCACGCGCGCTCAGACAGTCACGGGCTCGGCGGTCGCGGGCGCGGTCCTGCCGCCGGCGTCGAGCGCGGCCTGCGCGTGGCGCATGAAGTCCAGCCGCAGCAGATCCTCATTGACGGCGCCGGGCGCGATGTGGACGTACTGGCCGCCGTCGGTGAAGACCAGGCCGAGTGCGACCCAGGAGTCGAGCAGCCGGCGCACCTCGTGCTCCTCGCGTGCGGCGCCCCGGGCGCGGGCCGCCGCCTTGCGGGTGAGCGCGGCGGGCGCGTGGGGCTGGTCGAGGAGGCGGAAGACGGCCAGTTCGAACGGGTCGGTCAGTTCCATCGCACGCCAGGCGAAGGTACGCCGCCGGCTGACCAGGACGATGCGGTCGCCGAGGTCGGTGTGGGTGAGCCGGGCGTCGGCGTGGTGCTTGCGCCAGGCGTCGAGCGCGTCGTTGAGCGCGGTGACGGTGGGCTCGGTGATGCCGCGCCGGGGCGCCTCGAAGACGTACGCGAGGTCGTAGAGCTCGGACTCGGGCAGGTCGTAGGTGAAGCGGTAGTGCTCATCGGGCCGCAGCCCGTCGAAGCCGAGTTCGGGCCGGTTGAAGTAGGGGCTGAAGCGCTCGATGGCGATCCGCGCGGACAGGTCGACGGGCGGGTCGAGGTGTTCGAGCGCGGGTATCTGGGCGATGACGGGGTCGTAGTCCTCGGCCGTCTCGCCGGGGAAACCGTGCAGATAGTTCCACGCCACGGAGAGGCCGGTCTCGGCGCCGTCGCGCAGCATGCGCACGTTCTGGCAGCCGCTGACGCCCTTGTCCATGAGGTCCAGGACGCGGTTGTTCAGGCTCTCGATGCCGGGCTGCACGTAGATGAGTCCGGCCTCGGCGAGCGTGCGCAGCTGGCTGCGGCGCATATTGGCCTTGATCTCGATGTGCATCCGCAGGTCGTAGCCGCTCTCCATGATCCGGGGCAGCACGGTGGTGAGGTAGCCCATGTCGAGGATGTTGTCGACGAGGTACATGTCGAGCACACGGTGCTTGCGGGCCAGCTCCATGATCTCTTCGAAGAACGTGTCGGGGCTCTTGGAGCGGAACTGCATGAACGAGCCGTTGAGGCCGCAGAACGTGCAGTGGTGCTTCTCGCCCCACCAGCAGCCGCGCGCGCCCTCGACGACGAGTTTGGGCTCGGCCCAGTTGCGGGCCACGGAGGCCGCGAGGCGCTCGAAGTAGCCGCTGTAGTCGGGGGCGAGGATGGTGGCGGGCGGCAGCGGGCTCGTGGCCATCGGGTTGACGACGCTCGCGCCCTCGGCGTCGCGGTGGCACAGGCCGGGCACGGTGGCCAGTTCGTCGCTGCCGGCGCCTTCGATGATGGCGGTCAGGAGCTGCGGGAAGGCCGCCTCGCCCTCGCCCCGGATGACGAAGTCCACGAACGGGAAGTTGCGGTGGACGGCCTCGCCCTGTTCCCCGTCGCAGTTGGCGCCGCCCATGACGGTCACGATGCCCGGGGCGAGCCGTTTGACGTATTTGGCGGCGGCGAGGGCGGCGGTGTTCTGCTGGAAGGTGGAGGTGAAGCCGACGACGTCGGGCGCGTACTCCACGATCCGCCGGGCCATCATCTCGACGAACTCCGGCGCTTGGCGGTGGAGTTCCCGTGACATGTGCAGCCGGGACTTGCGCAGTTTGCCCTTCATGGCGGTCGCGAATTCCTCGTCGCGCCAGGTGGGGTCGTCATAGAGCGCCGAGGAGAACACCCAGTCGCCGCAGCCCAGGAAATAGGAGGACAGCGAGTAGAACTGGTAGTCCTCGGGCGCGAATTCGGTGCGCTCGGTGATCCAGTCGGTGAATTCGAGATTGGCGTGCAGGACCTCTGCGCCGGCGCCGGGCACACGTTCGTCCACGCTGCGTTTGAGGATTCCCAGCGCGAGCGAGGGAAGGTCGATCGGCGACCAGGGCATATTGACCAGCAGGACACGCATGTCGGCTCCTCGGTGGGTGCGAAGACGTGACGGGACGGGGGCCAAGGGGCCGGGGGCCATGGGGCCGAGGCTGTGCCGGCCCGGCGGCGGACCGCCGGGCCGGCCGCGAGGATCAGTCCTCTTCGCCGTCTTCGGCGTTGCGGAACGGAACCGTCACGGATATACCGATGCCGGGCTTGCGGTTTTCCTCGTCACCCGCGAGCGGGTCATTGTGGATGATGTCCTTCTGCATGGCCGGAACTCCTCTCTGTGTGGTGGTGCCTTGTCCGGCGGGCGCTCAGGAGCGCACCCGTCCGGGATCCCCGGCCCGTTCGGAGCGGGGAGACTGGGGGGCGGCGCGGTGCCGCCGGCGCAGTGCGCCGTCGAGGAAGACCACGGCGCGGCGCAGGACGGCCACATGGTCGTCGGCCTCGTAGCCGTCGTGGCCGGTGTCCAGCCACATCGACTCGTGCGGTACGCCCGCCCGGCGCAGGGTCTTCAGGTAGTCGCGCACCTGGCCGGGCGGGCACTTGGCGTCCCGGCGCGCGGCGACGACCAGCAGGGGTGCCCGGACGGCGGCCGCGTAGGTCAGGGGTGAGCTGCGCGCGTAGCGTTCGGGCACCTCGTCGGGGGTGCCGCCGAACAGCCGCTCGTCCAGGGCGCGCAGGGCGGGGGTGGTGGTGCGGTGGGCGGCCGCGCAGTCGGCCACGGGTTTGACCGCCACGCCCGCCTGCCACAGCGCGGGCTGCGTGCCGAGGGCGAGCAGCACCAGGTAGCCGCCCCACGAGGTGCCCCACAGGCCGGTCTCCTCGGCGCGCACCACACCCCGGGCGACGAGGTCGGCGCGGACCGAGGCGAGGTCGGCGACCTGGGTGAGGCCGACGCCTTCCCCGAACGCGCTGCGCCAGCGGGGCCCGTATCCGGTCGAGCCGCGGTAGTTGACGCGGACGACGGCGAAGCCGGAGGCGACGAGTGAGTGGACCACCGCGTCGTAGGCGTCCCGGTCGTGGTCGGCGGGCCCGCCGTGGACCAGGAACACCGCGGGACACGCGCCGCGCTGCCCCTCGGGCAGGCTGAGCAGTGAGTGCACCGGCCCGTCAGGGCCCGGCGTCCACAGGTCGCGGTGCTCGCCGGGTACGCGGGCCGGCACGTCGTGGCAGGGAGGCAGCGGGGTGCCGGCGGTGGAGAGGATGCGCGGCGAGGTCGCGGTGTCCGTCCACAGGTAGTGCACGTCGTCACCGGCGCGGGGCGCGGCGTCGAGCAGGGTTCCGCGTGGTGTCGGCAGCAGTTTTACGGTGCGCTCCGCGAGGTGGACACGGTGCAGGGTGCTGCGGCCGTGCCGGTCCTGGCGGACCAGGACCGTGCGGCCATCGGGGTGCCAGCGGGCCGTGATCTCGGTGTCGAAGGCGCACCAGGAGTGCGTGACAGTGCCCTCTTCCGGGATCCAACTGGCCAACAGATAACGGTCGTTGCTCTGGCGTACGAGGAGGAGTTCCGCGCGGCCGGCCACGGGGGCGAAGCCCAGGGACCACAGGCGCCCGCCCGGGCCGTCCCCGGCAAGGACCGCGTGCGGGGCGCCGTCAGCGCCGAGGACGGTCACGGCGCGTGCCGAACCGGCCGCGCCGCTGAGCGCGATGAGCCGGCCGTCGCGGGTGATGCCGGACACGGTGGCGTGTCCTTCGACGCGAGCCACCTCGCGGGCCGCCGCGCCGCGCGGACCGAAGCGCACGGTGGTGGTCCGGGCATCGCCCAGGCCCATGGCGACGTACGCGTCGTCGCTGAGGGCCAGTCCGCGCGGTTCGCCTCGTGGCACGCCCTGGAGGCCGGGCAGGTCGGCGCCGCCCGCGAACGGCTGGAACCACCAGTGTCCCGCGCCGTGTTCGTCCTCGTCGAACCACCACACATGGCCGTCACGGTCGATCGCGCCGTGCACCGTGCCGTGCGGGCGGTCGGTGACCTGGCGGGTCTGTCTACTGGCGGCGTCCCAGGTGAACACCTCGCAGCGGCCGTCGGCGTCGCCCGTGAACACCATCCGGCCGGCGTCCGCGGCACACACCTCGGGCAGCGCCGCCCGGTAGACCTGGTAGCGGCCGCTCATGCCGTCGCCTCCGCCAGACGCGACCGCACCGCGGTGGTCCGCCAGGCGAGCGCGAGCAGGACCCCGGCGCACACCGCGGCGGGCGCGGCCGTCCCCGCACGGGTCACGAACGCGCCGGCCAGGACGGGCGCGAGCGCCGCCGAGCCGCCGACGGCCCCGGCGAGGACCACGCCCGTACGGGCCTGGAGCCCGGGCGGGGTCTCCCGCAGCGCGCGGGCTTGCAGGACGACGGCAACCAGCGGCATCACCAGGCAGAACGCCCCGAACAGTGCCCCGTACGCCCAGGGGCCCTCGGCGGCCGCGAGGCCCGCGGCGAGCGGGACGAGCAGCCACGTCACCGTGACGAGCAGCCGCGCGGCGTCGACGCGGCCCGCCAGGCGGGGCGCGGCGAGCGATCCGGCGAGTCCGGCCGCCCCGGACAGGGCTAGCACCATACCCATCGGCCAGCCGCCGTGGCCGCCCTCGTGGAGGGTGAAGACAGCTCCGTAGTAGAGCGCGACGATCACGCCGTTGACGGTGGCGGTCCATGTCACGACGAGCCTGAGCAGGGGTGAGCTGCGGACCAGGGCGTATCCGGCACCGAGTTCGTCCAGGAGGCGGCGCAGGCGGCGCGTCCGAGGGGCGGGGGCGGGGGCGCCGGGATCCGCGGGGGTGGTGCGGCTCCTGGAATCGGGGCACGCGTCGGCGTCCGTCGGGGGCTCCGCACTCGTCCGGGCCGACGCGGCCGCCCGGCCCTGCTCGGTCGGCCGGTCCTGCTCGGCCGCCCGGTCCTGCTCGGTCGTCCGGTCCTGCGCGGTCGTCCGGTCCTGCGCGGTCGGCCGTCCCTGCGGGCGCAGGTCCGAACCGAGCGCCCGTACGCATCCGGCGGCGACGGCATAGGACAGCGCGTCCGCGAGGAAGGGCAGGGCCCGGGCCGCCTGGTAGAGCGCGCCGCCGAGCGCGGGGCCCAGGATCAGCGCGCCCTGGTCGCCCGCCGAGAGCCCGGCCACCACGCGGGGGCCGTCGGCGGGCGGGGCGATCATCGCCACGGTGCCGGCGGCGGCGGCTTCGTACACGGCCGTGGAGAAACGTTCCACCAGGACGGCACCGAGCAGGAGCGCGAGCGGCGGGCCGCCCTCCCCCTTACCGACGGCGGCCGCGGCGACACCGGCCATGGCGACGGCGGAGGTGGTGGCCGACCAGAACATCACCGGCTTGCGGGCGCCCCGGTCGGCCGGAATGGCCGCGAGGGGGGCGAGCAGCAGACCCGCCGCCGTGGAGGCACCCGCGACGAGCCCCACCACTGCCGCCGAGTGCCCGAGCCCGAGGAGCAGCAGCGGAAGCACCACCCCGGACGCCTGGGTGCCGAGGGCGTCAAAGGCGCTGGCGCACCAGAAGAGCCGGACGTCACGGGAGATGGGCCGTCGGGCAGCCCGCCGGGCAGCGGCGGTGCCAGGACTCATCAACGTCCCGCCAACGCCGCAGAAGTCCCCGGGAGTTCAGGGAAATCCGTTGCACGCACAGCCCACCCCACAGCTTGGTCAGGTTGCGAAGAATATGTGCAGGAATCGAAACGAGCGGGAGCCTAACCAGGCGTCCGGCGGAGCCACAAGGGTTCCGTCCCCGAGGCCGGAATCGAACCCCGTAAGCGCCGGGCAAAGAAACCGGTTGCACTGTCCGGAGCGCCGCCCGGTGGGACGGATTACTCGGGCCGGGGCCGAGGGCGGGCGCGGCGAAGGCGGCCCGCCGTTCCGGGAGTCCGCTCAGGATTGCCGCTTCCGCTTCGCGTCGGCGAACCGCCGGGCCCCGCCCATCCATTCGCGCACGCCGCCTGGCATATGCACATTCCCTCCGGCGAAGCGTCCGCCGCCCCGCGCGCCCGGTCCGGCCCCGGCGCGCCGGCTTCCCGCACGGACCTCGCGGCGGCCCCGGCGGCGCTCCCCCGCCTCCGGCCCGCGCTCGCACGGACGGGTTGCCTCTCGCACGCGCATTGGCCAAAAACGCACGCTCCACCGGCGTGGAGGGGGCCAACGCGACGGGTCCCCGGCCGCGTGATCGACCGGGGACCCGTCAGGGTGTCTCATCGGGCGCCGTCAAGTCGCCCGTAGCGCAAGGGCGTTGACTAGGGGGCCATCTCGTAGGCGCCGGCCAGTGCCTCGACGCGCTCCCACACGCGCGCCGAGCGGGCCTCGTCGACGACGGGGCGGCGCACCGCGCCCAGCGCCCAGTTCTGCTGCTGCTCGGTGGCGGAGTCCTTGCCGTGCAACTCGACGGCGTGCGCGGAGAAGTCACGTACGAGGACGGCGAAGAGCTCGTCGAGCACGTCCTGCTCAAGGCCGGTCAGTCGCGCCTGCTCCAGGATCAGCTGCCCGTGCACGACCAGCGCGAAGAGCTGACCGACGGCGAGCAGCAGGTCGAGGTCGCGGCTCTGCTCCTCGTCGGGGGCCGCAGTGGTGACGAACTCGCAGAGCGCGTCGGCCTGTTCACGGAAACGGGCGACGTTGGGCACCTGCGCGAAGGCGTCGAAGGCGGCGCGCCAGTCGTGGAAGCGGATCGCGCCCAGGCCACGGGCGGGCCCCTGCTGGAAGAGGAACGCGTCGTCGGTGGCGTCGAGGCGCGTCGCGACGGCCGGGTACTCCACGGGGCCCAGGAGGTGGTTGCCCATGAACTTCAGGATCAGCGCCAGGTTGACGTGGACCGTGCCCTCCAGCTTGGGCAGCCCCCGGATCTCGACGGCCGCCTGCGCGAAGTAGTTGTCCTTCTCGAACCCCTTGGCCGCGATCACGTCCCACATCAGGTCGATGACCTTCTCGCCCTCGGTGGTCACCTTCATCTTCGTCATGGGGTTGAACAGGAGGTAACGCCGGTCGTCGGGCCCGGCGGAGCGGAAGTAGTCGACGGCGCGGTCACTGAAGAGCTTCATCCCGACCAGGCGCACATACGCGTCGGTCAACTCCCGCCGCACATGCGGGAAGGCGGTGACCGGGCGGCCGTACAGGACGCGGTTGTGGGCGTGGGTGACGGCCTCGTACATCGCGTGCTCGCAGATGCCGATCGAGGCGGTGCACAGGTTGAACTTGCCGACGTTGACGGTGTTGAGGGCGGCGTCGAAGGCGGCACGGCCGGTGTGCAGGACGTCGGCGGGGCGGACCGGGTAGTTCGCCAGGCGGAACTCGCTGACGTACTTGGAGGAGTCCACGACGTTCTTCACGAGGTGGTACGCCTCGTGACGGCTGTCGGCGGCGAAGAAGACGTACCCGTCGGGGCCTTCGACGTCGGTGCGGCGGCCGAAGACGGAGACGAGGCCGGCCGCGTTGCCGTTGCCGATGTAGTACTTCGAGCCGCTGGCCAGGAACCCGCCGTCACCGTCGGGTTCGAGCAGCATGTCGGTGGAGTAGATGTCGGCGCCGTGGCTCTTCTCCGAGAGTCCGAAGGCGAACACCTCGCCCTGGTCGAGGAGTTGGGCCGCGCGCAGGCGGGCCTCGGCGTTGTCGCTCTGCCACACGGGGCCGAGTCCGAGGATGGTGACCTGCCAGGCGTACCAGTAGTCGAGCCCGTAGAAGCCGAAGATCTCGTTCAGGGCGGCGATCCGCGCGGTGTCCCAGCGCTTGTCGTCCTGCCCCTCGCCGGCGGCGGACGCCGGGGTCAGGAAGGTCGCGAACAGCCCTTCCTTCGCGGAGAAGGCGAGGAAGTCCGCGAGCCAGGCGCGGGAGCGGTAGTCCTCGATCAGCTTGCGCTTGCCGCGCTGCTCGAACCAGTCGACGGTGGCGCGCAGCAGCCTGCGGGTCTCGGGGTCGAAGTGTGCCGGGTCATAGGTGCGGGGGTTGAAGAGCAGCGGGTCGGTCATGGCCATGCGCCTTTCGCAATAGGGGAGTTGAGGGGGCGGCCCGGGGAGCCGGGAGGGCGCGGGCCGGGCGGAGGGGCGCCGCGGGTACGGTCGCCGGTGCGCGTCGGTGGCGCCGGTTCAACGGGCGGCGGCGAGCCGGTTCAGGGTGGCGATCACGTCGTCGAGCCAGGTGAGGGTCATCCGCTCGTACGCGATGCCGCCGCGCAGGACGACATGCTGGAGCTCCCGGCCCGCGTCGGGCGTCTCGGGGGCCTCGGCCTCGATGAAGTCGCGCCGCTCCCCCGCGAGGTACCGGGCGAGCCGGTCGGCGTGCGCCCGGCGGTGCCGCTCCACCTCGCGCAGCAGCGCGGCCGGGTCGTCGAAGGCGGCGCCCCGGATCTTCACGGCGAGCTCGTGCCGGACGCTTTCCGGCTCGATCGGGGCGTGCAGCCACGCGGAGAGCGCGTCCCGGCCGGGAGCGGCGACGGAGTACTCCTTCTTGTCCGGCCGCATCTGCTGGGCCACCTCGCGGGCGTCGATCCAGCCGTCGCTCTCCATGCGCTTGAGGACGCGGTAGATCTGCTGGTGGGTGGCGGTCCAGAAGTAGCCGATGGACCGCTCGAACCGCCGGGCCAGCTCATAGCCGGAGCCCGGCTTCTCCAACAGCGAGACGAGAATCGCGTGCTCAAGCGCCATGCTCGAATCCTTCTATGCAACTCGTTGCATAGACAAGCGGCACCGGCCAGGTGAGACACGGCTCACCCGCCCGGACGCCGAAGAGTGTGTCCGCCGGCGGGGCGCCCGGTCCGTTTGGAACGGTGCCTCACGGGCACTGGCAGGGACCGGAGCAGAAAGCGTACGAACCGGCCTTTACCGGCCGCAGGACCCGACCCCAGAACCAGAACCACGAGGTGAGTCATGAGCGACAACGGCATGGCGGACGACGTCTATCAGCCCACCGGCGACAACGAGGAGCAGGAGGACGCCGCCCCGCTCGACCTCCAGGACGCGCTCGGCGAGCGCACCTATGACGACATGCTCGACGAGGGGTATTCGCCGCCGGAGAAGCCGTTGGGTGTCACCAAGACGGGCGTGACGGCGGCCGAACAGAACGAGGGCGAGTCCCTTGACGAGCGGCTGAGCCAGGAGGTGCCCGACACGGCCGTCCCGGCGGGCGACGGCATCGGGGACCTGCCCGACGGCGAGGGCGAACCACTCGACCCCGAGTCGGGCACGGAGCGCGCCGGACGTCTGGTGGCGCCGGACGAGGGTGTCCGCCCTGACACCACGAAGGAACTGGTCGCCTCCGACGAAGGCATCGACGCGGGCGCGGCGGGCGCGGAGGAGGCGGCGATGCACGTCATCCCCGAGAACGAGCTGCCACCGGAAGCGGAAACCGGAAGCTGAGCCCGGGCCGGGGGCGGGGGCGGGTACACGCTGGTGGCAGGGCGCGGCTCGGGGCGTGCCGGGCCCCCGTGGGCGACGGGCGGTGTCGCGCGGTGTGCGGGTCGGTCGGTCCGCCCGTGCTGGATACGCACGGCGCAACACACCCGCTCCCCGCAGCTTGGACGCAGCGGGACTCGCCGGTACGTGGAGCTCATCCGTGCGCGCCCCGCTGCGGACCGGCGGCCGGGTCGCGCGAGGCTCACGCGCCGCGGCCGAGGCCGACCTCGACCGCTCCGGTCTCGTACGCCGCGATCACCGCTTGGGCCCGGTCTCGTACCTTGAGTTTGCCGAAGAGGCTCGTGATGTGGTTCTTCACCGTCGACCCGCTCACTCCCATGACCTCGGCGATCTCCGCGTTGTCGCGGCCGGTCGCGATCAGCCGCCACACCTCCGTCTCCCGGGGCGTGAGGTCATCGCGGGGCATGCTGGGCACGGCGGGGTGCTGCGGGGCCCTGACGAAGGTGGAGATCAGGCGGGTCATCAGGCGGGGCGCGACAGCCGCCTCGCCCCCGTGCACCACCCGCACCCCGGCCACGAGGTCTTCCGGCGACACATCCTTCGGCAGGAACCCGCAGGCGCCCGCGCGCAGCGCCGCCACCACGTACTCGTCCATGTCGAAGGTGCTGAGCGCCAGCACCCGGCAGTCGGGCACTTCCTGAGTGAGCCTGGCGGTGGCGGCGACGCCGTCCAGGACGGGCATGCGGATGTCCATCACGACCACGTCGGGGCGCAGCCGGCGTGCGAGGGCCACGGCCTCTTCGCCGTCGCCGGCCTCCCCCACCACCTCGATGTCCGGTTCGGGAGCGAGGATCAGGGCGAGCCCGCGCCGTACGAGCGGCTGATCGTCCACGATCAGGACCGTGACCGGCCGCCCGGTGTCCGTCCCGTTCATCAAAGCGCCCCTTGTCCCACGGCCAGCGGAAGAGTGGCCGCCACCCTGAATCCCGCCCCGTCCAGGGGCCCGGCCTCCAGCGTGCCGCCGTGCAGCACCGCACGCTCCCGCATCCCCATCAGGCCGTAGCCGGAGCCCGTATCGCCCGAGGTACGTGAGATCCCGGCGCCGGTTCCGTCGTCCGATATCTCCACCGACACCGCGCGCGGTTCGTAGGTGAGCCGCACCTCCGCGCGCGCCGTACCGGCGTGTCTGCGGGCGTTGGTCAGGGACTCCTGCACGATCCGGAACACCGTGAGGCCGACGCTCGGCGGCAGCGGCCGCTCCTCGCCGCGCACGGCGAGGGCGGTGGGGAGTCCGGCGCGGCAGGACTCCGCGACGATCCGCTCCAGGTCACCGACCCCGGGCTGCGGCTGGGTGGGCTCGTCCTCGACGTCGTCACCGGCCCGCAGTACGTCGAGGAGCTGTCGCATCTCGTGCAGGGCGGTGCGTCCGGAGGCTTCGAGGGTCAGCAGGGCTTCCTTCGCCACGTCGGTGTCGCGGGCCAGGTTGGCGCGGGCGCCGCCCGCCATCAGCTGCATGGTGGTGATGTGGTGAGCCACGATGTCGTGCAACTCCCGTGCGATACGCCGTCGTTCGGCAGCCACCGCCCGGTCGGCGAGCCCCCGGCGCCTGGCCTCGGCGTCCCGCTGCCAACGCCCCACCTCCACGGCCGCGACCACCACGATCACCGCGGCGGCGATGTTGCTGAGGCTGTCCATGAGCGAGGGGCGCGGCCAGGACGACGGGTCGGACAGGAGCAGCAGCACGCCCAGGAGCGATGCCACGACCTGGGTCCGCCGACAGGTCCGTACGACGGTGTAGAGGGCGACCACGACCGCGCCCGTGAAGTGCTGGGTGATCGACACGGTCACGTTGAGGACCAGGCCGAGGGCGACGATCACGGCGAGCACCGGCAGCGGCGCACGGCGCCGTACGAGCAGGGGCAGCGCGGTCGCCACGATGAGCAGGCATCCGCCGACCGGGACGTGTCCCAGCTCGGACTGGGTGGTGAGACTGAACCCGATGAGGTCGAGGGCCGCGACCCCGATCGTCACGAGACCGTCGTTGCGCGACCACGGCAACGCGTCGTCGGCAGACCGGATCCCGAAGGTACGGAATCCGACCCCGGCGGTACGGGATCCGGCCCCGGCGGTACGGGGTCCAGTCCTGGCGGGGCTGGGTCCGGCCCCAGTGATGCCGGACCCAGCCCCGGCGGTGTCAGACCTGGCCCCAGCGGTGCCGGACCCAGCCCCAGCGGTGCCGGACCCAGCCCCGGTGGTGCCGGACCCAGCCCCAGCGGTGCCGGACCCAGCCCCAGCGGTGCCGGACCCAGCCCCGGCAGTGTCAGACCCGGTCCCAGTGATGCCGGACCCAGCCCCGGTGGCGCCGGACCCGGTCCCAGTGGTGCCCCGCACAGGGCGCGTCGTCACCATGAGTCCCCCTCCTTCACCGCGGGCGGTGCACCACGCGGCTGTCTCGGGGTCCAGTTTCGCACCGGCCGCCGGTGCCGCCCGACGCCGGGCGGTCGGGTTCTCCCACTGGGAGCAGGGTCCCAGGCGGGCCCCGTCCCGGCCCGCACTCCCAGTCGCGTTCTCCTTCCACGCTCGGACGATTGTCGCCGTTCTCGCTGGTGAGCTGGGCGCATGCCGAATACACCGCACTTTCTCCACCGTTGGAGGACCCCGTGATCCGCGCCCTGACCCGGTTCTCCACCCGTAACCCGTGGAAGGTCGTCGCCCTGTGGGCGGTGGTGGGTTTCTCCCTGCTCGTCGTCGCCCAGACGCTGATCTTCCGCGTCACCCAGACACAGAGCGGCGACTTCCTGCCGGCGCGCTACGACTCGGCGGCCGCCCTGAAGGTGGCCGAGGAGAAGTTCGGGGCGAAGCCCGATGCCAACGCGGTGACCGTGCTCGTCGCCAGGAAGGACGGCGCACCCCTCAGCCAGGCGGACGAGCAGCGCGTCGCGGCCACGGCGAAGAAACTGAGCGCTCGGCGCGTGACGATGCCGCCGGCCAAGGACGATCAGCCGTCGTTCCTCGCCGAGGATCACTCACAGACGCCCAAGGTCGCTCCGGTCATGGTGGCGCCCGACCGCGGCTTCGAACTCCTGCGGGTCCAGCTGACCGGCAATTCCATGGACCCCGGGATGCACGACCTGTACCGGGCCTTCCGCGACACGGCCAGGGGCGAGTTCGCCGAGGACCGGATGCGTACCGGGTTCACCGGGGGCCTGGCCGATCTGGCCGACACCGAGGAGGCGCAGGAGACCACGTCCAAGGTGGTCGGTGCGGTGATGATGCTCCTGATCGTGGTGATCAACGTTCTGGTGTTCCGCAGTGTGCTCGCCGCGTTCGTGCCGCTGGTCGCGGTCGCGCTCATCAGCGGTGCGGCGACCGGCGCGGTCGCGGGGGCCGCGATGCTCACCGGGGTCCAGCTCGATGCCTCCACTCCGAGCATGATCGGCGTGGTGCTGCTGGGCGTCGGCATCGACTACTTCCTCTTCCTGCTGTTCCGCTTCCGTGAGCAGTTGCGCTCCCGTCCCGACGTCTCGGCGCGGGTGGTGGCGGCGGATGTCAGCGCCCGGGTCGGCACCGCGATCACCTCGGCGGCCCTCACCATCGTGGCGGCGTTCGCCACCCTGGGCATCGCCACGTTCGGGCAGTTCCGCGTCCTGGGTCCCGCGATCGCCGTGTCGGTGCTCGTCATGCTGTTCGCGAGCCTGACGTTGATGCCCGCGCTGCTCGCGGTGACCGGACGTAAAATGTTCTGGCCCTCCCGCTCCCTCACGCGTGAGCCGCGCCCCGGGGCCGCCGCCCGCCTCGGGGACCTGGTCGCCCGCAGACCGCTGGCCATGGTCGTGGCGTCGGTGGCGCTGCTCGGCGCGCTGGCGGTCGGACTCGCCGGGATCCGCATGGACTTCTCGCAGTCGGCAGGTGACCGTGGCACGCCCGCCGCGGCCACGGCCGCCGAGATCGGGCGCAGCCTGCCGGCCGGGGTGTCCGATCCGACCACCGTGTACGTGACGGCCGAACCGGGCCGCACCCTGAGCGCGCACTCGCTCGACGCCCTGCCGGCGGCGCTCACGAAGGTCGACGGGGTGGGGAAGGTCGGCGCCACCGTCCTCAACGGCGACCGCACGGCGGCCCGCATCGACGTCTACCTCACGGCCGACACCCAGAGCGCGGCCGCCCGTGATCTGGTGTCAGGTCCCGTGCGTGCCGCTGTCGCGGGCCATACGCCTGCGGGAACGCGGGCACACGTCGGGGGAACCGCCGCGATCTTCGCCGACATCTCCACCGCCGTCGACCGCGATCTGCGGACGGTTTTCCCCGTGGCGGCGGCGCTCATCGCCCTGATCCTGCTGATCCTGCTGCGCAGCCTCCTCGCCCCGGTCGTCCTGATGATCTCGGTGGGGCTCGGCTTCGCCGCCACGCTCGGCGCCTCCGCCCTCTTCTTCCAGCATCTGCTCGACAAGCCGGGCGTCAACTTCGTCCTGCCGCTGGTGCTGTTCCTGTTCGTCGTCGCCCTCGGCACCGACTACAACATCCTCATCAGCGACCGCATGCGCGAGGAGATGGAGCGCCCGGGGCCGGCCAGGGCCGCCGTCGCGCGCGCGGTGCGGCACACAGCGCCGGCCGTCGCGACGGCCGGCATCGTGCTCGCGGCCTCGTTCGGCAGCCTCGCGGTCACCCCTTCGCCGTCCACGCAGCAGATCGGTTTCGCGACCGGTCTCGGTATCCTCCTCGCCGCGTTCGTCCTGTCCATAGTGCTGGTGCCCGCGCTCACCGCACTGATCGGACGCGCCATCTGGTGGCCGACCCGCACGGCGCGCACACCCCGCCGCGACCGGGTACGCGGGAGTGAGGGGCGGAGTGAGGCGCGGGACGACGAGGGCCGCGTTTACGTTCCCTGACGTACCCTCAGGTGCTGAACTGCCCTGCTGCACGGCGCAGTTGAGTAATCAGGACTCAGCGGTCGGCGCTGCCTGGCGTGGCGTGGACAGGGCGACCGGGCCGGGCGCCTCGAGGAGGCCGGGCGTCGGGCGCCAGTCGCGCCACCGCTCCCACCACGGCTCGCCGTGCTCGATCAGCCGGACGACCTCGGCGGCGGCCTCACGCACCGCCTCCGCCTCGCCCGGCCCGAAGCCTCCGGCGCGCACCCGCTCCTCGAAGTGGTCGACGTCCTTCCACGCGTAGGACGAGCCGTCGGCGGTGATCACGAGGTCGAGTTCCTGGTCGAGCGTGTCGAAGCCTCGCGCCGTGCGGCGCAGGGGTTGCTGGAAGTTGACGTACCAGTCCTGGAGTTCGTCGTCCTTGAAACGGGCCCACACCGCGTACCCGTCGTTGGCCCGCTGCAACTGGAGCACCCCGTCCGACTGCCAGGTGTGCGCGAAGTGCACCCAGGGGTGCGGGCCCCACTTGAACGTGCCGCCGCCGAAGGTGAGCGGTGTGCCCCGCGCCAGATGGGCGGCCAGCAGCACGCCGTCGTCCGCGACGACGCGCAGGGGATAGACCATCCACTCACGTCCGTCGAGGATTTCCCGCCTGACGATGACGTCACCGCTGCGAAAAAGTGGTTCCATGCGCGACCACCCTAAAAGCCCTACCGCTTCGTGCTCTCGCCGGGGTCGCGGTAGTGGACCTCGGCGAACGGCCAGCGCGCCGCCAGCCAGGACCGTACGGCGCTGTGGAGCGGGCCGTCCAGAGCGGCGTGCTCGGCGGACACCCAGGAGCGGACATCGGTCACGCCCGGGTGCGTGCGGGACGGGTAGATGTAGACACAGCCGATCACTTGGTCCGTGTCGTCCAGAACGGTGTAGGTGAAGCCGGTCCGCTCCTCGAAGTCCTTGGCGTGGCCCTTGAGGTCACTCAGGTTGGCGGCGAGGTCCATACCGGCCGGCGGCGGCCAGTCGCCCTGGAAGCCGGGGGTGGCCCGGATGTGCTTGATGCTGGACATCCAGGCGACGTGGTCGGATTCATTGTGCTGCGGCCCCAGCGGCTCCAGACGGAACCCCTCGGCGGCGAGCTCCTGGGGAGGGTCGAAGTCGTGGGGCACGAAAGGCTGTTCGGTCATGGCGCCAGATTAACCTGGCCCGTCATCCGGTCCCGCCGTGGCCGTCGGGGGCGTAATGCCGGCCCGTCTCGTTCCTTTTGGCCGCTCGTGTTCACCCATTTCGGCGCGGACCATCCTGGCTAATCCCGCTCCGTCCGATCCCGTCATTCCCGCCCGTCATTCCCGCCCGCCATTCCCCCCGCCATTCCCGCTCACGGCAGGCTCGCGACGACCCGTACGAGAAAGACGGGCTGTGACATTCAGGATCCGCCGGCCGTGTCCCGCAGGAATTCCGGCACGAAGTCGGCGCCACGGACCGGGGCGGGATATCTCAAATGGGCGAGACGGGCCTGTTCCTGGCGCATATGCATGAAGGATTCCAGGATGTATCCGACCATCAGGACGAGCACCGCGATGATCATGATCGCGGCCGCGAGAACGGCGGTCGGCAGGCGCGGCACGGTGCCGGTCCGGACGAATTCGGCGACCAGCGGGAGACCCAGGACCAGCGAGACCAGCGTGAGCATTGCGGCGATGACGGCGTGGAATTGCGAGGGGCGCTGGCGGCGGGCCAGGCCGAGGATGAGCTTCAGGATGCGCCAGCCGTCGCGGTAGGTGCGCAGTTTGCTGACGCTTCCGGCCGGGCGGTCCTTGAAGTCGACCTCCATTTCGGCGGTGGGCAGGCGCAGACTCAGGGCGTGCACCGTCATCTCGGTCTCGGTCTCGAACTCCCTGGACAGCGCGGGGAAGGACTTGACGTAGCGGCGCGAGAAGACGCGGTAGCCACTGAGCATGTCGCTGACGTCGTTGCCGAACAGCGAGCGCACGGTGCCGGTGAGCACCCGGTTGCCGACCGCGTGGCCGGCTCGGTAGGCGGTCTCGACGATCTCCCGGCGGGCGCCGACGACCTGGTCGTAGGGGCCTTCGAAGAGGAGGTCGACCATCTCGCGGGCGCGCGAGGCGTCGTAGGTGTCGTCCCCGTCGATGATGAGCAGCGCGTCGGCCTCGATGTCGGCGAAGGCGCGGCGGATGACGTTGCCCTTGCCCTTGCGCGGCTCGTGCCGTACGAGGGCGCCCGCCTTCAGGGCCTCGGCGACGGTGTCGTCCGTCGAGGCATTGTCATATACGTAGATGACCGCCTCGGGAAGAGCGGCGCGAAGGTCGTTGACGACCTTTCCGATCGCCGCTTCCTCGTTGTAACAGGGAATGACACACACAATCGCCGGATTCATCAGAGGACCCTCATTATGTGACAAATTCCAGTGGCTCTGGGCGCTGAGTGACCAGATGGTACCCCAGCTTGTTCATTGAGCTTCCTTACCTTTACGTTCTGGTCATGGTGCAATCACCGGCCCTGAGCCGAGCCCTGTCCGCGTGGGTGCGGAAGATCTGGCGGGAGGTCGCCGCCTTTGGCGTCGTCGGTGCTGTCGCGTTCTTCGTGGAGACCGCGACTTTCAATCTGCTCATTCTCGGTGCGCCTTCCAGGAGCAACGGAATCCTGAGTTCGGCGCCGGTTCTCGCTTCCGCGGTGGCCACCTTCCTTGCGATGGTGGTGAGTTGGTTCGGAAACCGTTATTGGACCTACCGGGACCGGCGCAGCGCCGTGGACCGGCGCGAGATCGGCTGGTTCGTCGCCGTGAATCTGGCGGGCATGGCGGTGACCGCCGTCCCCGTGTTCGTGTCCCATCAACTCCTGGGCATGGACACGCCGTTGAGCGACAACGCGGCCCGGCTCATGGGCTGGGCGGGTGCGACGCTGCTGCGGTTCGCCACCTACCGCAATCTCGTCTTCGTCCCCGCCGGAAAGGACTTTGCCCCCGTGTCCTCATCCCTCAGCACGTGGACCACGGCCCTGGGCCGCGCCTGGCGGAGCGGTGCGCTCTGGCCGTGGTGCCTGGGAGCCGTCGCCGCGCTCTGCTCCCTGGCGGTGAACACCGTGTTCCACCCCGGGTACTTGAGCGAGGACAGCACCGATCAGCTGCGCCAGGCCCTGGGACAGCGGCCGATGACGGACTGGCACCCCCCGGTCCTGGCTCTGCTGTGGCGGATCCTCATCCACACCACCGGCGCCATCTCCGCCATGGCGGCGCTGCAAAGTGCCGTGCTGTGGGCCTCGTTGTGGGTTCTGGCCCGGCTGGCGTGGAAGAAGACCGGCAGTCGCGGGCTGTCCCTTGTGATGCTCGCCGTGGGGCTCACGCCGCACGTCCTGACCTTCACGGGGGTGGTGTGGAAGGACGTACACATGGCGTACGCGCTGCTCGCGGCCCTCGCGGTGGCGCTGAGCGCGCGGGAGCTGCCGCCGGGCCGGGCCGGGTCCCGCTGGGCGCTGCTGGTGCTCGGCGTGCTGTTGCTCGCCTATGCCGTCCTGGTCCGCAAGAACGGTCTGCCCGCCGTGGTCCCCGTCTTCGTCCTGCTGGTCCTCGCGGTGTGGCCCTCCCCCGGCCGGCGCCGCTGGCTCGCCGCGACGGGCCTGCTCGTCCTGACCACCGCCGTCGCCGGCGCCGGCGTGTCGCAGGCCACCGAACCGGTGGCGACACGGCAGTACGCGCAGATCCCGCTGGACGATCTCACGCACGTTCTCAGCCCGGCGCAGATCCGCGCGGCGGCCGGGCGGGCGGGCGCGAGCAGTGACTTCCGCGACCGGCTCGTCACCGCGACCGTCGCCTGCGAGCGGCGGAAGATCCCGGCCGACGTGTACTTCAACTGCTATCCGAGGAATCGCTCGCTCGGCGTCACGGAACTGAGCCGCGACGCCGACGTGCTGGTGCGGATGTGGACGCGGGAGATGCCCCGGCACTGGAGGGGCTACGTCGCCTACCGCAGCCGGGTCTTCGCCAAGCTGCTCTTCCAGGGCAATCTGGCGTTCTACGACGGTTCGGTGACCAAGCTCGACGCCTTGCGGGGCGCGCCGGTCAACGAGTCGCTGAAGTTCACCGTGCAGAGCTATGTGACCGGTTTCGCGCACGACGTGCCGATGCTCTTCCAGGGCTGGTTCTGGCTGGCGGTCTCCCTTGTGTTCACGGCGCGGCGCCGGTGGACGGGTCCCTACGCCAGGGAACTGCGCCTGCTCGGGGCCAGTTCGGCCCTTTACATCCTCGCCTACCTGCCGACGGCGCCGCAGTCCAACTTCCGCTATGTGTACTGGCCCGCGCTGGCCGGGACCATCGGGCTCGTGACGGTCCTCGTCGGCTTTCTGGCGCGGCGCCGGGCCGGGTCCGGCCGCCTCGCGCCGGAGGCGGGTCCGTCTGCCAGGAAGGAGAGGCCGGCCGCGCCCACCGGGGCGACCGACACGGGGCCGCACGAGGACGTCACCGTCGCGAGCTGAGCGAGGCGCCGGCCGCTCAGAACAGGAACGGCCAGCCCCTCAGGACAGAAACAGGAGCAAGGGCGACGGCTGAGGCGAGGGCGAGGGCGAGGGCAATGAAAAGGTCAAGCGTTTCCCATCCAGGTCAAGCTTCACGCACGTACGGCACTTAACGGACACCCCTGGAATAGTCGCCTGGGGAAACAGGTTTAGCCGCACGTGCCCCACGCGGGTGCCGCCGACGACCAACTCCCGCCTCCGGAGGCCCCGCAATGTCCCAGCCGACACCTCACCAGCAGGCCGCGTCGCGCGGCACCCGCGGTGTCGTCCCCGTACTCGCCTTCGCCGGCATCACGGTCGCCGTGATGCAGACCCTGCTCGTGCCGGTCATCAAGGACCTGCCGACGCTGCTCAGCACCTCCCCGTCCAACGCCACCTGGGTCATGACGTCGACCCTGCTCGCCGGCGCCGTGGCGACCCCGATCATGGGCCGGCTCGGCGACCTGTACGGCAAGCGCCGCATGCTCCTCGCCAGCCTCGCCATCATGGTGCTCGGCTCGCTGATCGCCGGATTCACCAGCCAGCTCCTCGTGATGATCGCCGGACGCGCCCTCCAGGGCTTCGCCATGGGCGCGATCCCGCTCGGCATCGGCCTGATGCGGGACGAGCTGCCCCGGGAGAAGCTCGGCTCGGCGATGGCCCTGATGAGCTCGTCCATAGGCGTGGGCGGCGGGCTCGCGCTGCCGCTCGCCGCCCTGGTCGCCCAGCACACCGACTGGCACGCGCTGTTCTTCGGCTCGGCGGGCCTTGGCGTGGTGGCCATGGCGCTCACCCTCGTGTTCGTACCCGAGAGCAAGGTCAAGGCGGAGGGCACCTTCGACGTGCTGGGGGCGCTCGGCCTCTCCGCGGGTCTGGTTCTGCTGCTGCTCCCCATCACCAAGGGCAGCGACTGGGGCTGGGGATCGGCAACCACGCTCGGCCTGCTCGGCGCCTCGCTCGTCGTCCTGGTCCTGTGGGGTCTGATGGAGCTGCGCGTCAAGGCGCCGCTGGTGAACCTGCGGACCAGCGCCCGGCGCGAGGTGCTGCTCACCAACCTCGCCTCCACCATGGTCGGCGTGGCCTTCTACGCCATCTCGCTCGTCCTGCCCCAGCTGTTGCAGCTGCCCGCCGCCACCGGGTACGGCCTCGGCCAGTCGATGGTCGTCGCGGGTCTGTGCGTGGCGCCGCTCGGCCTGACCATGATGCTCACCGCCCCCGTCTATGCCCGGCTCTCGGCCAAGTACGGTCCGAAGACCACCCTCATCCTCGGCATGCTGATCATCGCGATCGGATATGGGGCGGGGCTCGGCCTGATGGACGCGGCCTGGCAGACCATCGTCATCTCAGTGATCGTCGGCGCGGGCATCGGCCTCGCCTACTCCTCGCTCCCGGCGCTGATCATCGGCGCCGTCGACCCGTCCGAGACGGGCGCGGCCAACGGTCTCAACACCCTGATGCGGTCGATCGGCACGTCCGTCTCCAGCGCCGTCATCGGCATGGTGCTCGCCAACACCTCGAAGAACTTCGGCCCCGTCGCCCTTCCCACCATGCACGGCTTCCGCGTCTCGTTCCTGATCGCCACGGGCGCGGTCGCCGGTGGTCTCGCGCTCGCCCTCTTCCTGCCCAGGGGCCGTCCGGCCGCCAAGCCGCAACTGCGCGCCAGCAGCGAGGAGGACGCGGTCCTCCAGCGCGTCACCGAAGCACTGGCCGCCTTCCACGGCCGGATCGTGGGCGCGTCCGGCGCGCCGGTGGCCCACGCCAAGGTCACGTTGATCGACCGCCACGGCCGCCAGGCGGGCTCCGCCCACACCGACGAGAGCGGCCGGTACGCGGTCCAGGTCCCCCAGGGCGGGGCCTACGTCCTGGCCGCGACCGCCGCGGGCCACGCGCCGCTGGCCTCCGCGGCCACGCACCACGGGGGCGAGGGCGCGGTGACCGTGGATCTCGCGCTGCCCGTACCCGTCCAGTAGCGGCGCGAACCGACGCACGTCGGCCGTCAACTCCCCTGGGATTCCAGGGGAGTTGACGGCCGTTTTGGGCACCCCCGCGCTTGGCGACGGGGTGCCCGGCGCGTTCGCGCTCGTCCTCGCGGGCCCGGTGGCTAAGTCACCGCGAGGGCGAGGCGCTTGGGGTCGTGTAGTGGCAGACGCCGCCCTCGACCATCTTCAGGTGGCCGGCCACGATCGGCCGCGCGTCCTTGGCGGCCGCCTTGATCTGCGCGTCCTTGCCCGACTTCAGCTCCTCGTCGATCAGCTTGAGTGCCTGCTGATGACCGGTGCTCTGGACCTGGAGCCAGGCCGTGTCGTACGCTTTCGTGCCGTTCTTCGGCTTCAGCGCGGACAGGCTCTTCTGCTGATCGGCGCTGGGATCCTTGGGCAGCGTGATGTTCTTGCTCTTGGCGAGGGTCGCGCCCTTGGCGTCCAGAGAGGTGTGATCACGCACCAGGACGTCGCCGACCTGTTTCACACAACTGCCGTAGGCGTGGGCGTGGGCGTCCTTGCCCGCGGCGATCTCCGCCAGGTTGGCCTGGTGGATGGCCTTGAGGAACGCCGCGTCGGAGCCGGCGGCGGCGCTGGGAGTGGGGCTGGCGGCGGCGAAGGCGGGCGCCGCGCCGGTGAGGGCGAGGGCCGCGACGGCGGCCGCTGTGGCACAGGTGTGGGTGAGACGCATGGAACCTCCACGTGTCCGTGGACCGGATGAGGGTCGCTTCGTCGTCCGGACGGCACGGAGCGTGTCCGTCGGACTTGGCTCAACGCGAATCATCCTAGGTCCGCGCCACCGGGCCCGCCTGTTCACATCACTCTCCGTGACAAACATGGCGGGCCCATGGGTGTGGCCGGCGGCGCAGGCGCGGTCAAGTGGCGGGGTACGGGGCCGCCTTGAGGCGCCGGGCGAGGTGGCTGGCGTTCGCCGCGAGCGTCGCGGTGGCGGCGGCCGTGGCCCTGGGGGTGCTGTCGAGATCGCGGTAGTCGCTCCCCTGCATGGCCTCGCCCACCCAGTAGGTGACCGCCTGGGGCGCAAGGGAGAAACCGATGTCGTTGAGTCCCTGGAAGACGTCCGCGCTCACCTTGTGCGCGCCGTCCTCGTTGCCCACCACGCAGAGCGCCGCGACCTTCCCAAAGACGAGCGGCCGGCCCTCGTCGTCGGTCTCGGACATCTCCGCGTTCAGCCGTTCCATCACCTTCTGCGCCACGCTTGAGGGGTGGCCGAGCCAGATCGGTGTGGAGATCAGCAGGATGTCCGCGCCGAGGACGCTGTCGCGGATCTCGGGCCAGGCGTCCCCGTCACCCATGTCGGTCTTCACCCCCGGCTTCACGTCGTGGTCCACGACCCGGATGACCTTCCCGGTCACCCCGTGCTCGGCGAGCGACTTCATGGTCTGCTCGGCCAGGAGCTGGGAGCTCGATTCGGCGGGGGACGGGGAGAGGGTGCACACGAGCGCGACGGCGCTCAGCGGGACGTCGGCGGAGGCATCGGCGTGGGTCTGCTGCGTATCCATGACTGAACTCCTGCCCCACCACCCGGCGTCCTATCGGGCCGAAAGTACCGAATCCGCGCTCGGCCCCACGACCCGAACGGGCAGGTCACGCCCAAACTCAGCCGACGCCCGCCGGACGCTGGCCGGGCTTGGCCATGGGCGGCCACCATTCGATGAGGAGGAGGGTGGCGTCGTCCCGCAGGTCGCTGTCCTCGGCGTCGAGGATGGAGTGGATGAGGCGGCGCAGCGACTCGGCGGGCAGCTCGCCTGCGGCGGTGGCCAGGATGATGGAGTCCGTGAAGCGGTCCATGCCGAATTCACCGCCGCCGGGGGTGCGGGCCTCGGTGACACCGTCGGTGTAGAGCAGCACGCGGTCGCCGGGCCACAGCGCGAGTTCGTGGATGGCTCTCGGATCGTCGCTGAACCTGGCCGGCAGGCCCATGGGCGGCTGCGCGGTGCGTTCCAGCGCGCCCTCCACGACGCGGCCGTCGCGGATCAGGACCGGCGGCGGGTGCCCGCAGTTGCACCAGCTGAACACTCCCGACGCGAGGTCGAGCTGGGTGAGGATGCCGGTGCAGTACTGATCGGGCAGCCACTGGGCGAGCGCCTGGTCGATGGTCTCGACGAGGTCGGGCAGGCCCGCGCCCGCCCGGCGTGCGTTGCGGCAGCCGGCCAGGGCGACGGAGGTCGTCAGGCCCGAGGCGAGGTCGTGGCCCATGGCGTCGAGAATCGTCGCGTGCAGGGTGGACTGGGTGAGTGAATGGTCGAAGGCGTCGCCGCCGATCTCGTACGCCGGTTCCAGGACGGCGGTGGAGACGACGTGGGCGTTGCCGATGGTGCGCGGCGGGAGGAAGGCGCGCAGCATTTCGGCGGGCAGTTGCATGCGCTCGGTCCGTGCCCGGCGGGCGAAGCTGTCGCTGTAGGCGCGTTTTGACGTGATGGCCATGGCGACGATTCCGGTCAGCATCCGGCAGCGTCGCAGCCGTACGGCGTCCACCGATCGGGTGCGCACGCCGAGCACCCCCAGGCGTTCGGCTCCGTCCACGACGGGCAGCCACACGCGCAGCAGGCCGGTCCGCACGTCCTCGATGCGCTGCGAGACGTTGCGATAGCACCAGCCGGCGACGGATGTGTCGATGTCCAGGGTCTCGAGACCGTCGGTGAGCCCGACCAGGCACCGCTGCTGGAGGTCGGTCAGATAGATGGCGACGTCCCCCAGGCCGAACGCCTCCGCGCAGCGGTTGACCAGGATCGGGAGGTCCATCGGAGTCGCGCTGTGCGCCTGGGCCAGCAGCTCCTCCAGCAGCCGCTCCCCGCAACCGGAATCCCAGGTGTCATCCACGCTCATGGCCGACCGCCTCCTCTCGTGAGGCAGTCTCACACCCCGTCCGGCGCCCCGCCTGCCGTGGAGCGCCCGTGGCCTGCGGCTCTCGGGGGGGCGACGCACGTGAGGCGGGGCGGCCTCCAGGGCCGCCCCGCCTCACGTGGTCGCGTGGGTTCAGATGTTCTCGGCCTGGAACATCCAGGCGTGCTTCTCCAGCTCGGCGGTCAGCCCGATGAGCAGGTCCTGCGTCACCGGGTCCGGCTCGTCGGTGGCCGCGATGCGCTCACGCATCCGCTCGACCACCCGGCCGAGCGCCACGACCAGGACCTCCACCGCCTCGGTGTCCTTGATCCAGCCCTCCGGCACCACGTCGAGCACACTGCTCTCGGCGACCGTGGACGCGCGCCCGTCCGGGTTCAGGCCGAGGGCCGAGGCCCGCTCGGCCACCGTGTCCGAGTACTGGCGCGCCGTGGTGACCACGTCGTCCAGCTGGAGGTGTACGGAGCGGAAACGCGGGCCGACCACGTTCCAGTGCACCTGCTTGGCCGCGAGCGACAGGTCGACCAGATCGACCAGCGCGCCCTGAAGGGCCGAGCCGACCACCTTCAGCTGCGCATCGGACAACGAGCTCTTCACGACAGACACTGCTTGCTCCTTCACTGATTTCTTGGTGCCATGCGCCTGGGCCGTCAATGACAGGGTCAGCGGCCCGAGGCTCCGTAGTAGCGGCCGACCAGGTCGCGGTAGGAGGGATCGTCGAGGTGGGTGGCAGGTTCGAACTCCGGCGAGTCCTTGACCTGGTCCCGGGTGAGGGCGACGTGGATCTTCTTGTCGTCCTGGTCGAGCCGGGTGACGGTGCCGGCCGGCAGCAGGACGCGCTTGCCGAAGATCCACGGGCCGGTGTCCACCACGAGGTGCGCGGAGCCGACCTCGTCGGAGTGGTTGTCGACCTTCCCGATGCTCCCGTCGGCCGCCTCGACCTTCCAGCCGCGCAGGTCGACGCCGGCGAGGTGGCCGCTGGTGTCCTTGTAACCCCACAGATCGCTGTTCATCACAGGGATGTCCTCTTTCCGTTCGTGGTCGCGCCGTTCGTGGCCGCGGCGGGCTCCAGCCGCGGTGTTCGCGTCGGTCCGGACCTGTCACGCTCCGGTCCGGGGCGCTTCGGGAGCGAGAGCTCCCGGGCGTCGAAGGCCCAATCAGCGGTGGAAGGCCTCGTTGGCCTTCTCCTTCGCCTCGCGGGTCTCGCCCTTGACCTGGTCGATGCGTCCTTCGGCGGTGAGCCGTTCGTTCCCGGTCAGGCGGCCGATCGCTTCCTTGGCCCGGCCCTTGGCCTGCTCGGCCTTCGCCTCGGCCTTCTTGTCGGCGGACATCTCTTCGCCTCCAGCCTCTGTCGCCCGTATCAATCGCTGTGGACGTCAGTACGCCTGGCCGCTGTGGAGGATTTCAAACGGGGCCGCCCCCGGTGAGGGGGCTTTGGACGGGCCGGCTCGCGGGGTCCGCGCGGCGCTCAGCCCGCGGTCAGGACCTCGGTGAGGAAGGCGTCCATGTCGATCTGTTCCTGCCCGGCCGGCACGACCTCGTAGGTCTTGTCCAGGAAGTGGCGCAGAGCCGGCTCCCACGCGGAGAACACCGCGCGTCCCCACGCTCCGTCCAGGCCGCATCCGGCAAGTTCGATACGCGTCTCGCGGCGGCCTTCGACGGCTTGCGGCGCCACCCGTACGTCCCCGTCGCCGACCGCGCGACGCAGGCCCTGGGCCAGCAGGTCGCGTTCGATCGTCCACACGACGGCGATGTCTTGCTGCAACTCGAAGCGGAGGCCGACCGCGAAGGGGTCGTCCGCCCGGTAGGTCAGCCGTGTGACCACCGGGACGCGCCCGGCCCCATCGGCCTCCAGGTTCATGAACACGGTCTCGCGCAGGGAACTCAAGGATCGCCTCCAGCATCCGGGCTCGGGCAGGCGTTGGTTCGCGGCGAGTGATGAAGGCGGCGGGGCCCCGGCCCGCATCGGGGTCCCGCCGCAGGCAGCCCTGCCGCCGGTCAGACGCGCGCGGTGTTGTCCTCGGTCATTCCGGCGCGCAGCTTGGTCAAGATGCGCGACAGCAGCCGCGAGACCTGCATCTGCGAGACGCCGAGTTCCGCTCCGATCTCGGACTGCGTCATCTCCAGGCCGAAGCGCATGCTCACGATCCGGCGCTCCCGCTCACTCAGGTCGCCCATCAGGGGCGCGAGCGACTGAAGGTTCTCCACCTTCTCCATGCCCGGGTCGTCCTCACCGAGGAAGTCCACGAGCGTGCGGCTGCGGGCTCCGGCGGCGCTTCCGGCGTCCTCGGAGTCGGCGGACATGTCGAGCGAGCCCGCCGTGTATCCGTTCGCCGCGACGAGGCCTTCGACGACTTCTTCCTCGTCCAGGTCCAGGTGGGCGGCGAGTTCGCGCACCGTCGGGTCGCGGTCGAGGTCGACGGACAGCTTCTCCTTGGCCTTGGCGATGTCCACGCGCAGTTCCTGGAGGCGCCGCGGCACGTGCACCGCCCAGGTCGTGTCGCGGAAGAACCGCTTGATCTCGCCCACGATGTAGGGCACGGCGAAGGAGGTGAACTCGACCTCGCGCGACAGCTCGAACCGGTCGATCGCCTTGATCAGGCCGATGGTGCCGACCTGGATGACGTCCTCCATCTCGCCGCTGCCCCGGTTGCGGAAGCGGCCGGCGGCGAAGCGCACCAGCGACAGGTTCATCTCGATAAGGGTGTTGCGGGCGTACTGGTAATCCGCCGTGCCCTCTTCGAGCACCTGGAGCCGTTCGAAGAAGACCTTGGACAGTTCGCGCGCGTCCTTCGGCGCCACCTTGCCCGCGTCCTCGATCCAGGGCAGCTCGCCGACACCGGGTTCCGTGGTCGTAACCGTCGGCCGGTCGGTCAGCTCGCGTTCCGTCGCCTGCGCCGCTGCCATGAGGACAACCTCCCTAGTCGCCAAAACTTTGTCCGTCGAAGCAAGCGCCTGCCCCCGCCGAACCGGATCATGCACGTCCACATCCAACTGGGTGAAACGAGCCGGGCGTGACCGGTGCTGGCAGGGTACCTTTCATACGCTTTTCGTCCGCTTTTGCTCTTAAGGACATCACACGCGGGGCAGAGCGACGCAGACGTTCTTGCCGCCGTCGGCGGTCGGCGCTACGGCGACGCTCCGGGCCAGATAGCGCACCAGGAGCCAGCCGAAGCCGCCCTCGTATCCCCGCAGGTCAGGGACCCGCTCCTGCGGCGGGACGGGGCTGGGGTCGCGCACGCTGACGCGCAGGCTACTGCGGTCGGCTGCCAGGCGCAGCGCGGTGGCGCCGCCCGCGTGGCGCAGGGCGTTGGTGACGAGCTCGGAGACGACGAGCACGACGTTCTCGATGGTTTCCTTCGACGGCCTCGGCACCAGCGTGGCGAGGAAGGCGCGAGCGGTGTCACGCGCCTGGGCGGCCGTGGCCGGCCCCGTGTCGGGTGCTACGGGGCCGGGTGGAGGGCCAGTGTTGGCAGGCGGGCGAGCCATGGTCGAAACCCCCAAATGATGGGCTCGTAAAAGTGTGTGCTGATGCTTCTGCCCGCAATCTCCCTGGCCGAACGGTCCCCGTGACGTCCGGTTTCGACCGGTTGTGGATCACCCGGTCCCGCCCGGCTGTGGGTCACCCGGTCCCGCCGGCGGCGCCGGGGTCGGCCTCGGCGGCCTTGGCCACATTGCGGGCCATGCCGCCGAATACGACGGCGTGGAAGGGGGACACGCTCCACCAGTAGGCGTGGCCGAGCAGCCCGCGCGGGTGGAAGACCGCCTTCTGCCGGTAGCGGCTGCGCCCGTGCCCGTCCGGTTCCGTACGCATCTCGAGCCACGCGAGTCCCGGCAGCCGCATCTCCGCGCGCAGGCGCAGGAGGCGCCCGGGGACGACCTCCTCGACGCGCCAGAAGTCCAGCGAGTCCCCCACCCGCAGCCGGTGCGCGTCGCGGCGGCCGCGCCCGAGGCCGACGCCGCCCATCAGCCGGTCGAGCCAGCCCCGCACCGCCCAGGCGAGCGGGAAGGAGTACCAGCCGTGCTCGCCGCCGATGCCTTCCACCACGCGCCACAGGGTGTCGCTCGGCGCGTTCACGGTGCGCTGCCGGACGTCGGTGTAGAGGCTGCCGCCCGCCCAGTCGGGGTCGGTGGGCAGCGGGTCGCTGGGGACGCCGGGCAAGGAGGCGTTGGACCAGCGGGTGGCGACCTCGGCCTCGCGTACGCGCCGCAGGGCCAGCTCCAGAGCCTGGTCGAAGCCGAGCGGGGCGCCCGGCTCGTCGGGCACGTACCGCGTGATGTCGTGTTCGCCGCAGACCACCTCGTGGCGCAGGGACTCCGCGAGGGGGCGGGCGATGGCGCGGGGGACGGGGGTGACCAGGCCGATCCAGTGGCTGGACAGCCGGGGGCTGAGCATGGGTACGGGCACGATGAGCCGGTGGGGCAGACCCGCGATCTTGGCGTACCGCTCCATCATGGCGCGGTAGGTCATGATGTCGGGGCCGGCGATGTCGAAGGTTCGGTTGACGTCCCCCGGCATGCCGGCGCTCGCGACCAAGTAGCGCAGCACGTCCCGGATGGCGATGGGCTGGATCCGCGTGCCGACCCAGCTGGGGGTCACCATGACCGGCAGGCGTTCGGTGAGGTAGCGCAGCATCTCGAACGAGGCGGAGCCCGAGCCGATGACGACGGCGGCGCGCAGCACGGTGGCCGGTACGTCGCCGGCCAGGAAGATCCGGCCCACTTCGGCGCGGGAACGCAGGTGCGGCGAGAGGTCACCCACCGGTACGCCGGAGGGGGTGAGCCCGCCGAGGTAGACGATCCGGCGGACCCCGGCGGCGGCCGCGCCGTCGGCGAAGGTGTGGGCCGCCTCGCGGTCGGTCTTCTCGAAGCCCGCGCCGGAGCCGAGCGCGTGCACCAGGTAGTACGCGACGTCGATGCCGCCGAGCGCGCCGGCCACGGAGGCGGGGTCGGTGACATCGCCCCGCGCCACTTCGACCTGGTCGGCCCAGGGCTGGTCGCGCAGTTTCCGGGGGGACCGCGCCAGGCAGCGCACCTGGTGTCCGGCCTTCAGGAGCTCGGGCACCAGTCTGCCGCCGATGTATCCGGTGGCGCCGGTCACCAGACATCTGAGGGGCCGCGCCGTGCCGTGCGCCGTCTCGTCTCCTGAAGCCACCGGGCACCCGCTCTCTGTGCTCGCGCGCCCCGGCGGGGGCCCGGCTCGTCCGCCGGGTGCCGGGGCGCGTTGTCGACGGGGTACACGGTGGCATTCCGGGTCGGGACATCCGCGGACATCGCGTCGTGTCGTGCGGCGTGCCACCGTGCCGCTCCGGGGAGCCCCGGGCGCCGGGTCAGGGCACGACGACGCGTTCCACCAGGAGCCGTACCGCCGCCGCGATCGACTCGGCGTCGATGCCCGCGAGCCGCAGCTGTTCCTCGGGGCTCGCGGAGGCCGGCATGGTGCCCACTCCGAGCCGCACCAGGCGCGGCACCGGACGGCCGTCGGCGAACGCCTCGGCGACCGCGTCCCCGATGCCGCCCTCGGTCCGGTGGTCCTCCACCGTGACCAGGCAGCCCGTCGCCTCGGCCGCCTCCTGGAGGGTCGCCGTGTCGACGGGCTTGACCGAGTACAGGTCGATGATCCGTACGGCGATGCCCTCCCGGTCGAGGAGTTCGCCCGCGCGCAGCGCCTGCTGGACCGTCACGCCCGCCGCGACGACGGTCACCCGGTCCTGGTCTCCGGAGCGCAGCACCTTCGAGCCGCCCGGGGCGAACCGCTCGTCGGGGCCGTAGATGACCGGCGCGTCGCCCCGGCTTGTACGCAGATAGCGCACGCCGGGCAGGTCGGCCATCGCGGCGACCAGCTGGACGGTCTGGTTGGCGTCGCACGGGTAGAGGACCGTGCTGCCGTGCACCGAGCGGAACATCGCCAGGTCCTCCAGACCCATCTGGGACGGGCCGTCCTGGCCGATGGAGACCCCGGCGTGCGAGCCGACGAGGTTGATCCCCGCCTGGCTGACGGCGGCCATGCGGATGAAGTCGTGGGCGCGGGTGAGGAAGGCGGCGAACGACGACGCGAAAGGGACATATCCACGAGTGGACAGGCCCACGGCGGCCGCGACGAGCTGCTGTTCGGCGATGTAGCACTCGAAGTACCGCTCGGGGTGGGCCTTGCCGAAGAACTCCGTACGCGTGGAGTCGCCCACTTCGCCGTCGAGGGCCACCACGTCCTCGCGCGACGAGCCGAGCGCCGCCAGCGCCTTGCCGAACGCGTCACGGGTGGCCATGGAGTCGCCGACGTCGAAGCGCGGCAGGTCGAGAGGGCCGGTGTTCGGATCGTGCCGCTCGGGCGCGGAAGGCGGCGAGGAGACCTCTACGCGGACGAACCGGGGACCGCCGAGCTCCTCGATCGCCGCGTCCGCGTCCGGCAGCGGTTTTCCGTGGTGGCCTTCGCGGTCCTCGACCTCGGCCACCCCGCGTCCCTTCATGGTGTGCGCGATGACGGCGGTGGGCTGCGAGGTCGTGGATGCGGCCTCGGCGAACGCCGTGTCCACCGCGTCGATGTCGTGACCGTCGATCTCGATGGTGTGCCAGCCGAAGGCCTTGAGGCGGCGGGCGTAGGCGTCGAGGTCCCAGCCGTGCCGGGTGGGGCCGCGCTGGCCGAGCCGGTTCACATCGATGATCAGCGTCAGGTTGTCCAGGTTCTCGTACGCCGCGTGCTCGGCGGCCTCCCAGACGGAACCCTCGGCCATCTCGCTGTCACCGGACAGCACCCACACCCGGTAGGGGGCGTGTTCGAGCCGCCGGCCCGCGAGGGCCATGCCGACACCGACAGGGAGCCCCTGCCCGAGGGAGCCGGTCGCCACGTCCACCCAGGGCAGCCGGGGCGTGGGGTGGCCCTCAAAGAGGCTGCCCTGGCTGCGGAACGACAGCAGCTGCTCGTCGTCGATCACGCCCGCCGCGCGGTACATGGCGTACAGGAGCGGGGAGGCGTGGCCCTTGGAGAGGATGAACCGGTCGTTGCCCGGGTGGCCGGGGTTGTCGAAGTCGTAGCGCAGATGCTGGGCGAGCAGGACCGCCGCCAGGTCGGCTGCGGACATGGACGACGTGGGGTGGCCGGAGTTCGCCGCGGCGGCCGCGCGCACGGCGTCCACCCTCAGCTGCTGCCCCAGGTCGGCGAGTTCCAGCGCGGCTTCGCGTTGCATGTCACTCCTTGCGTTCGGCGGCCCGGCGGGCGGACCGGTCGGCGGGTTGCGATGGGGAGGCCGGGGAACGGGGACGGCCGGCTCACCCGGCCCTCAGGCGCGCCTTTCGCGGCCACGCGCGCCGAAGGCCCTGTGCCGGGCCGGGTATCCCCGTGCGGCGAGCCCAAACAGTCACATAGTGCCGTCAACCGGAGCGCGCCGCCGGAGCGCGGCCGATCCCCCGCCGCGCCCGCGCGCCCTCACGCGTACGGCGGCCGGTGTCCAGGAGGATCGGGTCGGCGGGTCGCGGCCGTCGGGCCCGGGCCCGCGCGCCGCCCGCGACCCGCCGCGCCGGCCCGCCCCGCCCCCACGCCCGACCCCCGAGGAGCCGACTCCGTGACCGTGTCCGTCGCCCTGTTCACGTCCGATCTGCGGTTGCACGACAACCCGGTGCTGTCCGCCGCCGTGCGCGGAGCCGATCAGGTGGTCCCGCTGTTCGTGCGGGACGACGGGGTGCGGGCTGCCGGGTTCGACGCGCCCAACCGCCGGGCGTTCCTGGCCGACTGTCTGGCCGACCTGGACGCCGGCCTGCGCGAGCGCGGCGGCCATCTGGTGGTGCGCGAGGGCGACCTCGTGACGGAGGTCTGCGCGGTCGTACGGTCGTCGGGGGCCGAACGGGTCCATCTGGCGGGCGGCGTGAGCCGGTACGCCACCCGGCGCGAGGAACGACTGCGCGCGGCACTCGACACGATCGGCTGCGCCCTGTCGGTGCACGACGCGGTGGTGACCGTGCTCGCGCCGGGCGCCGTCACCCCGTCGGGTGGTGATCACTACACCGTGTTCACGCCGTACTTCCGGCGCTGGTCCCAGCAGGGCGTACGCGACGTGGTGGCGGCGCCGCGCCAGATCTCGGTGCCCCCGATCGCGGCCGGCGATCTGCCTCGGCGCGCCGGGACGGACGGGGTGTCGCCGGGCGTGATGGAGGGCGGCGAGCGCGCGGGCAGGCGGCGGGTGCGGCAGTGGCTCGCGAACGACGTCGCCACGTACGAGGACGACCATGACGACCTGGCGGGCGACGCCACCTCGCGGCTGTCCCCCTTCCTGCACTTCGGCGCGCTGTCGCCGGCCGAGCTCGTGCACCTGGCGCGGCGCGAAGGGTCTTCGGGCGCGGAGGCGTTCGTGCGCCAGCTCGCGTGGCGGGACTTCCACTACCAGGTACTCGCGGCCCGCCCGCGCGCCGCGCATCAGGACTACCGGGCGCGCGGCGACCGCTGGCGCGCCGACGAGCGGGAGATCACCGCCTGGCGCCAGGGACGCACCGGCTATCCGCTGGTGGACGCGGCGATGCGCCAGCTCGCCCACGAGGGGTGGATGCACAACCGGGGCCGGATGCTGGTGGCGAGCTTCCTCACCAAGACCCTGTACGTCGACTGGCGGGTCGGCGCCCGCCACTTCCTCGAGCTCCTGGTGGACGGCGACATCGCCAACAACCAGCTCAACTGGCAGTGGGTGGCGGGAACCGGCACCGACACCCGGCCCAACCGGGTCCTCAACCCGGTGATCCAGAGCAAGCGCTTCGATCCGCAGGGCACTTATGTGACGCGCTGGGTGCCCGAACTCGCGGGCCTGGAGCGCGCGTTCATCCATGAGCCCTGGAAGATGAAGGCCGCCGACCGCGCGGCCCTGGACTACCCGGAACCGGTCGTGGACCTCGCCGAGGGACGCGCCCGCTTCGAGCAGGCACGCGGCGCCTGACCCCGCAGGCCCGGGGAAGGAGCACGCGGCCACAGGGCCCCGGCAGGCGTAGCGCAGGTCACACGCATGGGCCCGCGCGATGGGGGCATGCGTGGCGTAGGCCTTCTCGTGGCCAGGCGTCCCCCGGCCTGGCCCGGCCACGCGGCCCCGCCATTCTCTCCCCCTCCCGAATGCGCGGGGCCGCTCCCTGCCCGGCGCGAGGGGGTGCGCGCGCCGCGCTGTCCGGTCGCCCGCTAGCGCACCGTGACCCCGATGAGGCACGTGTCGTCGTCGGTGTCGGCGTTGGTGTACCTCAGCAGATGGTCGAGCTGGTGCTCCAGCTGGCTGCCCCGGCCCAACTGGCGGGCGCCCTGGGCCACTTGGAGCAGGTTGTCGAGGGAGTCCTGCACCGAGCGGTCGCGGCGCTCGATCAGACCGTCGGTGTACATCATGAGGGTGTCGCCAATCTCCAGCTGGGTCCTGCCCTCCTCGTACCGCGCCTGACCGGTGGCGCCGAGGAGGATGCCACCGAGCTGGGGCAGCGCGCCCGCTTTGCCGTCGCGTACCAGGACGGGCGGCAGATGGCCGGCGCGGGCCCAGCGCAGTTCGCGCGAGGCGGGATCGTACAGACCGCACACCGCCGTCGCCGTCACGTTGTCGGTGAGGTGGTGGGTGACGGTGTTGAGCCAGGCCAGGAGCTGGGCGGGTCCCGCGCCTGTGGTGGCGAGGCCCCGCAGGGCGTTGCGCAGGGCGACCATGCCGGTGGCTGCCTCGATGCCGTGCCCGGCCACGTCGCCCACGCACAGCAGGACGTGGCCCGAGGGAAGCGCCGCGGCGTCGTACCAGTCGCCGCCGACGAGGTGGTCCTTCTCGGCGGGCCGGTAGCGCACGGCCACGCTCAGGTTGTGCAGGTCCACAGGGCCGTGGTTGGGCGGCATGATGGCCTGCTGCAACCGCAGCGCGAGCCGGTTGCGTTCGGCGGTCTCCTGCTGGCTCTGGGCGAGCTGGTCACGGGTGGCCGCGAGGGCGACCTCGGTCCAGTGCTGGGCGGAGACGTCCTGGTAGGCGCCGCGCACCGCGACGACGCGGGTGTTCTCGTCGAGTACGGGTTCGGCGACCACGCGGATGTGCCGGGCCACGCTGTCGGCGCGCTGGAGCCGGAAGGCGGCGGACGCGGGTCGCTGGTGGTGCAGCAGCGCTCGCAGGAACCGGCCGATGGAGTGGGCGTCGTCGGGGTGGACGTGGGCGGCGAGCTGTTCGAGGGGGATCGGCTCGGAGGTGAGCGGCAGCCCGTGGAGTTCGAAGAGGGAGTCGTTCCAGGCGATCTCACCGGAGAGCAGGTTCTCCTCGAACCCTCCGATACGGCCCAGGCGTTGGGCGTGCTGGAGCAGGTTCGCCACCCGGGGGGCACCGTCGTCCAGGCGCCACACCACGAGGACATGGGTCCCCTGGCGGCTGATGCTGACCTGGGCCTGCGTGGTCAGCGCGACGGTGTCGACCACGGCGGCCAGGCGCATGTTCTCGGCGCGGAAGGGCTCCCCGGTGGCGAGGACGTGCTCGATCTTCTCGAAGAGACCGCCTGCCTCGGCGGCGAGCGGATACGCGTCGAGGAGGCGGGCTCCGGCGATCGCGTTGCGCGGCCTGCCCGCGAAGTCGACGAAGCTCGGATTGACGTGCCGGATCAGGAAGTCGGCGGGGGTGTCCGCGACGTCGAGGAGCGGTTCGAGCACCAGGCACGGGTCGAGCAGACCGTCGGTCAGGTCGAGGAGTTCGCTCACCCTGGCGTCGGCGGGCTGCCGCGGCGAAAGGTCGGAGTCGGGGACGGGGTGGCTCTCCAGGGCGAGCGCGCACAGCTCGGCCAGCACCTGCATCTGACGTTCGATGGACTGGGACTGACGGGGCAGACGGCCGGCCCAGCAGATCTCAAGGACGCCGATGATGCGCCCGCCCGTGCCGGCCGGTACCGCTATGCGGCCGCCTCCGAATTCCTGAAGCCCGATGGAGGGCAGGGCCACATCGGCGAGGGCTTCGTACGTCGTGGCGGCCCGGTTGCCGAGGGCCTGCCGCGCCGGGGTGGGGACGCCGGGCGGCACATGGCGCCAGCGCGCCGGTTCCTCGTCGGTGAAGCCCGCGCTGCCGGCCAGGGTCAGGGACTGGTCGGCGTGGGCCGCCCAGATGGCCACGGCGACGGCGCCGAGCGGTTCCAGGGCGTGCTGAAGGATCGACTGCGCGACGGACTGGGCGTCCCCCGCGGCGAGGGCGCCGGCCTCGGCGCTGCGCAGACGCAGGCCCACGGAGGCGGTGGCCGGCTGGGTGGCCTCGGCGAGGAAGTCACGCGCCACGTCGGCGATCTTGTCGCGGGTCGCCTGGTTGACGAGGTCCGCCGCCAGTTCGAGCGTGGAGACGCCGGCCTGCGCGGCCAGGCTGTCCAGCTGGGCCGCCGCCTCGACCGGACTGCACGTCAGGCGCTCGACCAAAATGCCGCTGGCGAGATCGACGAGCGCGCGCCCCTCCGCCTCCGCCTGGGCGCGCCGCAGCTGGTGACGCAGCCGCTGGACGGTGTCCGCGAGCCGCCCCACGGCGCTGCCTTCGCCTTCGGGGCCGGCCGCCGGGCGCGGCGCCGACGCGTCGTCGGTCTGCCGGGGGACGGCGGGGCGGAGCTCCGTCCCGGCCGGCGCGGGGTCCGGCCGGGTGGCCCGGCCGTCGCCGTGCTCGTCCCCGGGCTGGTGGGACTTGGACACGAGCTCACTCCTCACGGATCAGGAGGTGGACTTTTCGGTGACGACGTGGCGGAAGCGGCGCGGGGCGCGTCAGGCGTTCAACTGCCGCTTGATCCGCGCGATCAGCTCGCCCGCGTCCACCGGCTTGGTGACGTAGTCGCTCGCGCCTGAGGCCAGGCTCTTCTCTCGGTCACCGATCATGGCCTTCGCGGTGACGGCGATGATGGGCAGCTCGACGTGGTCGGGCATCGCGCGGATGGCGGCGGTGGCCGCGTACCCGTCCATCTCCGGCATCATCACGTCCATCAGGATGAGATCGATCGCGGGGTGCGCGGCCAGGGTGTCCAGGGCGATCCTGCCGTTCTCCGCCTGGAGCACCGTCATGCCGTGCACTTCGAGGATTCCCGTGATGGCGTACAGGTTGCGGTCGTCGTCGTCGACCACGAGGACGGTGCGCCCGGCGAGCGACTTGTCGGCGTGCTGGCTCACCACGACCGGCTCGTCGGCCCGGACCAGGGGGAGCACGTCGCCGGGCTGGTCGGCGCTCAGGTGCAGCGCGATGCGCTCGCGCAGTTCGTCGAGGCTGGAGATGAGCTCCAACGGCTGGGTGGCCGCCCGCTTCTGCAAGACCCGCTCCTGGTCGGTGCCCAGGCGCCGGTTGTTGTGCGCGAGCACCGGGACGCCGCGCAGCGCCGCGTCGCGCCCCATGTCCTCGAGGAAGCGCAGCGCCGCGTCGTCCGGCAGGTCGAGTTCGAGCACGACGCAGTGGCACGGCGTGGCGGCCAGCGCCTCGGCGGCCTCGTGCACCCCCACGGCCGCGGTGATCTCCACCGTGCCGCGCGGGTCGCCGGGATCGGGGTGGGCGGCGAGATCGCCCACGGCGCTCTCGGCGACCAGCGACAGCAGGCCGCGCGAGCGCTCCTCGACGACCAGGAGCCGCTTGGGCTGTACGGGTTCGGGGGCGGGGGCCGCGGCGTGCCGCGCGTCGGGCTCCTCGACGGGTTCCACGCGCGGCTCGGCCGTCGGCAGGGCCGGGCGGCCGATCTGCACGTTGAGTTCGGCGTAGTCGGGGCGGGCGACCGGCAGATAGAGCGTGAACGTGCTGCCCTGGCCCAGGGTGCTCTCGGCGGTGATCGCGCCGCCGAGCAGGAAGGCGATCTCGCGGCTGATCGAGAGCCCGAGGCCGGTGCCGCCGTACTTGCGGCTCGTCGTCCCGTCGGCCTGCTGGAAGGCGCCGAAAACGGTTTCCAGGTGCTGCGGCGCGATACCGATCCCGGTGTCCACCACATGGAAGGCGATCACGGGACCGCCGCGCCGGGCGGCCTCGGGGGCGAGCTGTTCGTCCAGGACCTCGATCCGCAGCTCGACGCCGCCCTTCTCGGTGAACTTGACGGCGTTGGACAGCAGGTTGCGCAGTACCTGACGGAGCCGGTAGTCGTCGGTGAGCAGTTCGGTGGGCAGGGTCGCGGGCGTCTTCACGGTGAACGTCAGGCTCTTCTGGCTGGTCACCGGCCGGAAGGTGACCTCGATGTAGTCGAGGAGCTTGCGCAGCGAGATCCGTTCGGGGCTGACGTCCATCTTGCCCGCCTCGACCTTGGACAGGTCGAGGATGTCGTTGATGAGCTGGAGCAGGTCCGAACCCGCCGAGTGGATGATGCCCGCGTACTCGACCTGCTTGGCGGTGAGGTTGCGGCTGGGGTTCTGGGCGAGCAACTGGGCCAGGATGAGCAGGCTGTTGAGCGGGGTGCGCAGCTCATGGCTCATGTTGGCCAGGAACTCCGACTTGTACTTGGACGCGAGCGACAGCTGGTGCGCGCGGTCCTCCAGCTCCTGGCGGGCCCGCTCGATCTCCAGGTTCTTGGTCTCGATGTCGCGGTTCTGCGCGACGAGCAGTTCGGCCTTCTCCTCCAACTCGGCGTTGGAGGACTGCAATTCCTCCTGCCGGGACTGCAACTCCTGGGAGCGGACCTGGAGTTCGGCCGTCAGACGTTGCGACTCGCCGAGCAGTTCGTCGGTACGGGCGTTGGCCGTGATGGTGTTGACATTGACCCCGATCGCTTCCATCAGCTGTTCCAGGAAGTCCCGGTGGATGGGGGTGAAGGCGTGCACGGCCGCGAGTTCGATGACGCCGAGCACCTGCTCCTCGACCACGATGGGCAGCACCATCAGGCAGACGGGCTCGGTGCTGCCCAGGCCCGAGGAGACGGTCACATAGCCGGACGGCAGGTCGTCGACGGCGATGGTGCGCTTGCTGCGCGCCGCCTGCCCGACGAAGGACTCACCGAGCCTGAAGCGGGAGCCCGGCGCGTCGGCGGGGCGGGCGTAGGAGCCGACCAGGTTGAGGTGGGTCCCCTCGCTCGTCTCCTCGGCGAGGTAGAAGGCGCCGTACTGGGCGGAGACCAGCGGGGTGAGTTCGTCCATGATGAGCTCGGCGACGATCGCGAGGTCGCGGCGTCCCTGCATCAGTCCGGAGATCCGCGCCAGGTTGGACTTGAGCCAGTCCTGTTCCTCGTTGGCCCGGGTGGTCTCGCGCAAGGACTCCACCATGAAGTTGATGTTGTCCTTGAGGTCGGCGACCTCACCGGAGGCGTCGACGGTGATGGACCGGGTCAGGTCGCCCTCGGCGACGGCGCCGGTGACCTCGGCGATGGCGCGGACCTGGCGGGTCAGGTTCCCGGCGAGTTCGTTGACGTTCTCGGTGAGCCGCTTCCAGGTGCCGGACACGCCTTCGACCTCGGCCTGGCCACCGAGCCGCCCTTCGCTGCCGACCTCGCGGGCGACGCGGGTGACTTCGGCGGCGAACGAGGAGAGCTGGTCGACCATCGTGTTGATCGTCGTCTTGAGCTCCAGGATCTCGCCCCGCGCGTCCACGTCGATCTTGCGGGTCAGATCGCCCTGGGCGACCGCCGTGGTGACCTGGGCGATGTTGCGGACCTGGCTCGTCAGGTTGTGGGCCATGAAGTTGACGTTGTCGGTGAGGTCCTTCCACGTACCGGCGACGTTGGGTACGCGGGCCTGGCCGCCCAGGGTGCCCTCGGTGCCCACTTCGCGGGCCACCCGGGTCACCTCGTCCGCGAACGCGGACAGGGTGTCCACCATGGTGTTGATGACTCCGGCGAGCGCGGCGACCTCACCCTTGGCCTCGACGTTGATCTTCTGCGAGAGGTCACCCTTGGCCACGGCGGTGGCGACCTGCGCGATCGAACGGACCTGGCCGGTCAGGTTGGACGCCATCACATTGACGTTGTCGGTGAGGTCCTTCCACGTGCCCGACACACCCCGGACGGTGGCCTGGCCGCCGAGGTTGCCCTCGGTGCCGACCTCGCGGGCCACCCGGGTGACCTCGTCGGCGAAGGCGCCGAGCTGGTCGACCATCGTGTTGATGGTTTCCTTGAGTTCCAGGATCTCGCCGCGCGCGTCAACCCGGATCTTCTGCGACAGGTCGCCCTTGGCGACCGCCGTCGTCACCTCGGCGATCGAGCGGACCTGCGCGGTCAGGTTGTCGGCCATGACGTTGACGGACTCGGTCAGGTCGCGCCAGGTGCCCGACACATCCCGCACATCGGCCTGACCGCCGAGGCGTCCTTCGGTGCCGACCTCGCGCGCCACCCGGGTCACCTCGCCCGCGAAGGAGGAGAGCTGGTCGACCATCGTGTTGATGGTGTCCTTCAGCTCGAGCACCTCGCCGCGCGCGGTGACCGTGATCTTCTGCGACAGGTCGCCCTTGGCCACGGCGGTGGCGACCTGCGCGATGGAGCGGACCTGGGCGGTGAGGTTGCCCGCCATGCCATTGACGGAGTCGGTGAGGTCCCGCCAGGTGCCGGAGACGCCCTTCACATCCGCCTGGCCGCCGAGGATGCCCTCGGTGCCGACCTCCCGCGCCATGCGAGTGACCTCGTCGGCGAACGCGGAGAGCTGGTCCACCATCGTGTTCACGGTGTTCTTCAGCTCAAGGATCTCGCCCCGGGCATCGACGGTGATCTTCTGCGACAGGTCGCCGCGCGCCACGGCGGTGGTCACCTGGGCGATGTTGCGGACCTGGTCCGTCAGGTTGCCGGCCATGAAGTTGACCGAGTCGGTCAGGTCCCGCCATGTGCCGCCCACGCCGGGCACCTGGGCCTGGCCGCCCAGGCGGCCCTCGCTGCCCACCTCGCGGGCCACGCGGGTGACTTCGTCGGCGAACGCGGAGAGCTGGTCCACCATGGTGTTCACGGTGTTCTTCAGCTCAAGGATCTCGCCCCGGGCCGCCACGTCGATCTTCTGCGACAGATCGCCCTTGGCCACGGCGGTGGCGACCTGCGCGATGTCACGGACCTGGCTCGTGAGGTTGCCCGCCATCGCGTTGACCGAGTCGGTCAGGTCCTTCCACGTACCCGAGACCCCGGGCACATCGGCCTGGCCGCCGAGCCGGCCGTCGGTGCCGACCTCGCGGGCGACGCGGGTCACCTCGGAGGTGAAGAGCGAGAGCTGGTCGACCATGCCGTTGAACACGGTGGCGATCTCGCCGAGCAGGCCGTCGGCCTCGCCGGGCAGCCTCGTACCGAAGTCGCCGTCGCGCACGGCGGTCAGACCCGCGAGGAGCTGGCGCAGTTCCGGTTCACCGACCTGGGCGGCGGCGCTTGCCCCGGCGGTGCGCTGCTGAACAACGTCAGACTTCGTTGAGCCAGTCATCGATCATCGCCTCCGTCATACGCCGGGCCCACGGCCCGTCTCTCCCGCCCAGTCAGTGGGCCGTTGCCACGAAGACCTCACTGGATCCCCACCGCACGCACACGCACCGCCGAGGAGGTTATCCCACTGTTCGGACCGCTCGGGCCGGGGCGTACGAACTGCGGGATCCGGGGCGTCACCTGCGAGTGCGCCGCAGCCGACAGGGCCATCGTCAACTCCCTTGCCCACGGCGGCTCGCGCGCGCCTGGCGGGGGCGAGCCGCACGTGACCCCGATGTGAGCGGGGGGAACGGTCCGGGGTAACTTGAACGCGTTCAAATACGGATCCCGCGCCGGTCGGCGCACGCCGCCGCGACGGGATCCGTTACCCACCGCCCCGAAGGCGAGTACACAGATGGTCATGGGCACGTTGCTCGTATTGCTGATCCCGGGCGTCTTCCCCCTCTGCCTGATCGGACTGGTCGTGGTCATTTTCGCCGTCGCGGCGTCCTTCTTCCTCGTGAGCGAGGAGAGGAGGGCGGGGTGCCTGTTGCTGTCCATCACCGTCCTGGTGGTGCTCTTCCTCTTCCCCGCAGGGGCGATCTGGGCGTCGGCTTCGTGATCCGGCCCGACGGAGAGTGGCGAGAACACGCCCGTGCGATGAACCTCTTGTCGACTCTCCCCTGAGCCGAATGAGGGAGAGCTCACCCGTCCGTTCACGCGGGGGCGCATGCGCCGTGATCGCTGACGGTGTGTCAGGTTCAGTATTTGGTCACGTGTGGGGTTTTTCCGCCCCGGCGGCACAAGCGCAGGCCAGAGTGTGTGCGTCCGGCCGAACCAGCGCCGGGCATCCGCACGATTGGCGCCACCACGCTCCTGTGGAGGGCGCCGCGAATTAGGGGTTCACATGTCTCCTCGTTCCATCAGCCGTGTCGCCGCACTCACCCTGGCCGCCGCCGGCCTCGCCGCGACAGCAGTTGTTCCGGCCACCGCGGCGGCCAGGCCGACTCCGCACTCGCCCGTCGTTCTGGGAGCGATCCAGTACGACAGCCCCGGACGCGACGACCGCTCCCAGAAGAGCCTCAACGCCGAGTGGGTCACCGTCACCAACACGGGCCGCGGCGCCGTGAACCTGCGGGGCTGGACCCTGACCGAGCGGCGCTCCCACCTGACCTACACCTTCCGCGACCTGCGTCTCGGCGGCCACCAGTCGGTGCGGGTCCACACCGGCAGGGGTCACAACACCGGGCGCGACGTCTACCAGGGGCGCCGCGACTACATGTGGGACAACAACACGGACAGCGCCGTCCTGCGTGACGCCCACAAGCGCACCGTGGACGTCAAGTCCTGGCGTCACCGCTGACCCGCTGATCCGCTGATCGCTCCACACCAGTGGTGACGGGCCGGTGCCCGGCGTCCCCCAAGGGGCGCCGGGCACCGCGCTACCACCAGTAGGCGGGGTATTCCGGGGCGGTGGGCCGGATGCGCGAGGCCGCGTACTCCCCCAGGACGAGCAGCATGCAGGCACCCGCCAGGAGCGGTACGAAGCTCTGGGGTGCGGGGTGCTGCAACACGACGACGACCGGGGTGGCGCAGGCCGGTGAGTGGGGGGCCCGGGCCAGGAGCGTGAGCGCGACCGTCACGGCTCCGGCGAGCGCGGTGGCCCAGGGGGAACTGCCCACCGTGGCGAGGACCGCGTAGCCGGTGGCGGCTCCCAGCAGGTGGCCGAGGATCACATTGCGGGGCTGGGACAGCGCCAGCGTGGGCGCACCGTGCACGAGGGCGGCGCTGGCCGCCAGCGGCGGTATGAGGACCGGTTCGTGGATGAGCGTGCCGATGGCGACCAGGACGAGCAGCACTGTGGCGGCCGCGCTGATCGTGTGGAACGCGGCACCCGCCGGGGGCCGGGCCGGAGCGCGGCCCGCCAGTCTGCGCCGGGCCGCCGGTGCGGCGTCGACGTCCGGGGCGCGACCGGCGTCGACGGGGTGGCTCGGGGCGGCAGCGGGCTGGGGCTGGGGTCGGGGCAACTCGCACGACGGCGACAACGGCGACAACGGCGACAACGGGGACAATGGGGACATGGACATGGATCTCTTGGCGGGCCGGCGCGCGGCCGGGCAGGTCGACAGGGGCGGGAACGGTCGACACTGCGCGGGGCAGGTTCTGCGGTCGGCAGAGAACGTGACCTTGCGCCGGCCCGGTGGGGCGGACGCAGTCCGTGGCTCATCCTAACCAACGCCTTCCCGCACCCGTACGGGCCCCTGTGCCCCCGCACCCCCTCTGACCGGCCACGCGACCCGAACCGGGGGACGCCGCGCACGCATCCGGCGCCCGGTTCGCGACGCGGGGAGGCGGGAGACCGGGGTCCGGTGCGCGGGAGACCCGGCGCTGCGGGCACACGGCCGGGCCGCTCGCGCACACGTTCCGCCGGCCGTGAACACGCGTCCGGTGCGGCTCCCTTGATCCCTAGAGTCGCCCGCATGACGATCACGGAACGCAGCGCTACAGGTACGGCGGTGACGACACATACGGAGGTGACCACACGTGCGGTCGTCTACGCGGCCGACGGCCTCACGATGACCGGACACCTCGCGCTCCCGGCCGGTACGGGGCGCGGGCCTGCGGTCCTGGTGGGGCCCGAGGGAATGGGGCTGAGCGACGTCGAGCGCCGCCGGGCCGACGCGCTCGCCGAGCTGGGATACGTGGCGCTGGCCTTCGACCTCCACGGCGGTCGCTATCTGAGCGACCCCGAGGAGATGCGGGCGCGTTGCCTGCCCATGCTCGCCGACCCCGACCGGTTGCGGGACATCGGACACGCGGCCCTGGACGTGCTGCGCGCCGAGCCCCGGACCGACCCCGACCGGATCGCCGCCATCGGTTACGGCACCGGCGGCGCGATCGCGCTGGAACTGGGGCGCGACGGAGCGGGCCTGCGTGCGATCGGCACGGTCAACGCCCTCACCACCGGCCGGCCCGGCGAAGCGGCGCGCATCGACTGTCCGGTGTGGACCGGCGTCGGTTCGGAAGACCCGATCATGCCGCCCGCCCAACGGGACGCGTTCGCCGCCGAGATGCAGGCGGGGGGTGTGGACTGGCGTCTCACCGTGTACGGCGGCGCCCTGCACGCCTTCCACCACCCGCCGGTCGACCACCCCGCACCTGCGGGCGTAGGCCACCACCCTCTGCACGCACGACGCGCCTGGCGTGACGTCCTGGATCTGCTCGCGGAATGCGTACCGACGGCGGAGACGACCCTGGGCCCCGAACGGGCCGACGGGGAGGGCGAGTTGGGAGTCGCCACGTCACACCCCGTCGCCTCGGTGGTCGCTCGTGGGCGTCCGAGCTGATGCCGGGCTACCACTGAGCGCCCCGGCCGCGCCGTTCGAGTGCGGACCGTGCGTGGCTGGTCGCGCAGGTCCTTGCGCCACTGAGCATCCGATGCCGGCCCGCACCGGCACCCTCAGCGGGGGCTCCGGCTCGGCGGGGCCTACACGTGGCCCCGCGCCATGGCGATCAAGCGGTCCACGACCTGCCGGCCCCCCGCCCGCAACCCGTCGTGCTCCCACTCATTGGTCACCCACGCCCGCACCGAACCCACCGCGTCGGCCGTGGCCAGCGAGTCAGCCGTGTCGACGTACATGTCGTCGTGGTAGACGGCGGCGAACACCGGGACCTGGTTGGCCGCGAGGACGTCAGGGGCGTACAGGTCCGGCCAGTCCGTGCGCTGGGCCAGCAGGTCTGCCGTCTCGCGCAGCGGGCGCAGCGCCGGGTCCGTGTCGTACATCCAGGGATAGATCATCTCCCCGGTGAACAGCACGGGGGCGCCGTCCGCGAGGGCCTTGGCGGCGTCGAACTCGGGGAACTCCGCGCGCACCCGCTCGGCGGCCCAGCCGGTCGGGCCCGGATCCACCGACCGCTGCCCGTAGATGGTTTCCTGGAGCACCGCGTAGAGAGGGCCATCGGCGAAGGAGAGCTTCGCCTGGGCGCCGGCCAGGAAGGTGTCGGAGAGCTCAGGGCCCGCACTGCCCTGGATCCAGGCGTCCTCCAGCAGGTAGTGCAGAAGGTGGGAGCCGTTGCCGCTGCCCAGCACGATGCCCAGTGCCTGGAAGGCCTCGACGGTCAGGGTCCCGCCGTCGGGCAGGCGGGCCGGTGCCCCGATCAGGTGCTCGGCGATCCGACGGACGGCTTCGACGTCCTCGGGGTAGCGCGCGTAATGGGCGGCGTTCTTGCGGGCCACCCGCGGGTAGGCCGCCCGGTAGACGTCCGTCGCGCTGCTGCGCAGTCCCGCGAGTCCGCCGGTGACCAGCGCCTCGCGCAGCCCTTCGGGGGCGAGCGAGAGGTAGGTGAGCGTGCAGAACCCGCCGAAGCTCTGCGCGAGCAGCGTCCACCGGCCCTCCTCACCGAGCAGCCGGCGCCGGATCAGTTCGGCGTCGCGGACGATCGAGTCGGCGCGGAAATGGCAGAGATAGTCGGCCTGTTGGGCCGCGCCGCCGCGCAGGGGAAGCGTCTGCCGGTTGGCCGGGGTGGAGCGTCCGGTGCCACGCTGGTCGAGGAGCAGGACGCGGTAGTCCTCCAAGGCCCGGTCGAGCCAGCTGTCCCGGCCCACCGGCCGCCCCGCGCGGCCGCCGGGGCCGCCCTGGAGGTAGAGCAGCCACGGCAGTTCGGCGTTCTCCTGGCCGGCCGCGACCACCTCGCGCGCGTAGACCTCGATCTGCTCGCCCCCGGGCGCGTCGTGGTCCAGAGGCACCTGGAAGAAGTGGTCGGTCAGGACGGTACCCGGCTGTCGGATCACGACGGACATGAGACTCCCTTGTCTATGGCTTGCCTATGGCCTGCACTGGCGCGGCTGGCACGGCTCGTGGGCGTACGCCCTGGTGACCGCGTACGCCTCGGTGTCCACCCGCGTACCGTAATTGACGCCGGGCCCCTGGTGTCAGGGGGTGGCGGGGACGGGCTCCGGCGGGAGCCCTCGGCCATCGCGGGGCCCGGTGCTTTACGAAGCGCGAAGCGCTGTGATTTACGAAGTGCGACGCCCCCTTCTGTACGAAGCGCGACGCCCCCTTGTGTACGAACTGCGGCGCCCCGGGGTGTACGAAGTGCTACGTGACCGAAGAGAACCAGTCGCCCACCGTCCGCGTCTTCATAGCGCTCGCGCCGCCCGACGAGGCGAAGGCCGAGCTGGCGTGCGCCCTCGCGCCCGCATATGAGGCCTATGCGCGGCTGCGCTGGAACCGCGTCGAGGACTGGCACATCACGTTGGCGTTCCTCGGGGAGCTCCCGGCCACGACCGTCCCGCTGCTGCGCCGGCCGCTCGCGGCACTCGCGGCGACGCGGCCCGCCCTGCGGCTGTCGCTGCGCGGCGGCGGGCACTTCGACGAGCGGGTGCTGTGGAGCGGGATCGAAGGGGAGGTGGACGGGCTGCACCGGCTGACGGCCGAAGTGCGCGGCGTGGTCAGGGAGTGCGGCGTCGTCTTCGAGGACCGTCCATTGCGACCGCATCTGACGCTGGCCCGCGCCCGTCGCGACGATCTCTCGAGCGTGGTGAAGGCCGCCGACGGCCTCGCTTCCTTCGCCGGCCGCCCGTGGGCGGCCGAGCGTCTGCACCTGGTCGCCAGCAATGTGGGCCGGGGCCCGGGGTCGATCCGCTACCGGGACATCGCGGCGTGGCCCTTCGACGGCGAGCGCTGAGCCGTACGCGGCGTCACGCGACGGGTATTTGGCGGACGCCGAGCAGGTGGTCCATGGCCAGTTGGTCGAGGTGTTCGAAGGCCATGCCCCGCTCCCCCGCCGCCTCCACGTCGAAGTCCTCGAAGGCGGTGCGGTCGCCGAGCAGGCCCGCCAGGCCGTCCTCGGCGGTGGGCCGGGCCAGGTCGTCCAGGCGAGCGGCGCGCAGCGCCTCGGCCACCTCGGGGTCGGCGCGGAACGCGGCCGAACGCTCCTTCAGGATGAGGTAGTTGCGCATGTTGGCGGCCGCCGACGCCCATACGCCGTCGATGTCCTCGGTGCGCGGCGGTTTGAAGTCGAAGTGCCTCGGCCCCTCGTAGCCGGCCGATTCGAGCAGATCCACCAGCCAGAAGGCGTCGCGCAGGTTGCCCGAGCCGAAGCGCAGGTCCTGGTCGTACTTGATGCCGCACTGGCCGTTGAGGTCGATGTGGAAGAGCTTGCCGGCCCACAGGGCCTGCGCGATGCCATGGGTGAAGTTGAGACCGGCCATCTGCTCGTGGCCCGTCTCGGGGTTGACGCCGACCAGGTCGGGGCGTTCCAGGCGTTCGATGAAGGCCAGGGCGTGTCCGATGGTGGGCAGCAGGATGTCACCGCGCGGCTCATTGGGCTTGGGCTCGATGGCGAAGCGCAGGTCATAGCCTTGTTCCGTGACGTACTGGCCGAGCAGGTCGAACGCTTCCCTCATCCGGTCGAGGGCGAGGCGCACGTCCTTGGCCGCGCCGCTCTCGGCGCCCTCCCTGCCGCCCCAGGCGACGTAGGTGTGCGCGCCCAGCTCCACCGCCAAGTCGATGTTGCGCAGGGTCTTGCGCAGCGCGTACCGGCGGATGTCGCGGTCGTTGGCGGTGAACGCCCCGTCCTTGAAGACGGGGTGGGTGAAGAGGTTGGTGGTGGCCATCGGCACGACCATGCCGGTGGCGTCGAGGGCCTGCCGGAAGCGTTTGACGTGCGACGCGCGCTCGGTGTCCGAGGACCCGAAGGGGATCAGGTCGTCGTCGTGGAAGGTCACGCCGTACGCGCCGAGCCCCGCCAGGCGGCGTACGGACTCGGCGGGGTCGAGGGCCGGGCGGGTCGCGTCGCCGAACGGGTCCCGGCCCTGCCAGCCCACGGTCCACAGCCCGAAGGAGAACTTGTCCTCGGGGGTCGGAGTGAAGCGTTCCGTCATCTTCTCGCCGCCTTCGCGCGGGCCGTCCGACGAGCGTCCGGCTATTTGTTTTCTGGCTTACCAAATAGTGCATGATCGCCGTCCCTTCCGTAACCCCGCCCCTTCCCCTAATTTGGTTGTCCTGTTTTGTTGGACAGCCATGCAAATGGTCGTGCGGCGGCTCCGTCCCCCGCCAGCTCCCCTTGATTCCCGCGCCAGTCCGCCCAAGACCGCACGAGTCCGCACGAGCCCGCACGAGAGGTGCCCCCGGATGCCGCACAGCCCGGTCGTCATCGGCGTCGACAGTTCCACCCAGTCCACCAAGGCACTGTTCGCCGACGCCGTCACGGGCAGGACGCTCGCGGTGGGACGGGCGCCGCACCGCGTCACCGGCACCGCGGGCGCCCGGGAGGGCGATCCGCTGGAGTGGTGGCAGGCGCTGCGTTCGGCCGTCGCGGCGGGCCTGAAGGAGTCGGGCGCCCCCGCGTCCGCCGTCACCGGCATCGCGGTCGCGGGCCAGCAGCACGGCCTGGTGGTCCTCGGCCCCGACCGCCGGCCGCTGCGCCCGGCCCTGCTGTGGAACGACACCCGCTCGGCCCCGCAGGCCCGCGCCCTGGTGGACGCGCTCGGCGGCCCCGGCGCCTGGATTGGGCGCACCGGCTCCGTGCCGGTGGCCGCGGTGACCGCCGCCAAGTGGCAGTGGCTTCGTGAGAACGAGCCCCGGACCGCCGAGCGCTGCGCGGCGGTCCGGCTGCCGCACGACTTCCTCACCGAGCGGCTGACCGGCGCCGCCGCGACCGACCCCGGCGACGCGTCGGGCACCGGCTGGTATGCGGCCGCGACCGGTGCCTACGACCGGGAGATCCTTCAACTCCTGGCGCTGGACGAGGAGTTGCTGCCGGTGGTCGCCGCGACGGGCGGCGCCCGGGTCGGCTCCCTCACCGCGCGCGCCGCCGACGAGCTCGGCCTTTTGGCCGGTGTCGCGGTGGCCGCGGGGACCGGCGACAACATGAGCGCCGCCGTGGGTCTCGGACTCGGCGGCGCCGGGCTCCTCGACCACCCCGTCCTGAGCCTCGGCACCTCCGGCACGGTCTTCGCGGCGACGCGCGCCACGCCCGCCGATCCCGCGCTCAGCGGCTTCGCCGCAGCCGACGGCGGATACCTGCCGCTGGCGTGCACGCTGAACTGCACACTCGCCGTCGACCGGATCGCCACACTGCTGGGGCTCGGCCGCGACGAGGCGGAGCCCGGCGGCGAGGCGGTCCTGCTGCCCTACCTCGACGGCGAACGCACCCCCGACCTTCCGGGCGCCTCCGGACTGCTCACCGGCCTGCGCCATGCCACCACCCCTCGGCAACTCCTGGGCGCGGCCTACGAAGGCGCCACCGTCACCGTGCTGCGCGCGCTGGATCACGTCCTGCGCGCCTGCGGCCTCGACCCGGCCTCCCCCGCCGTCGCGGCCCGTCCCCTGCGGCTCATCGGCGGCGGGGCCAGGGGGCGCGCCTGGGTCGAGACGGTGCGCCGGCTCTCGGGGCGCCCGCTGATCGTCCCGGCCGCCACGGAGCTGGTGGCCATCGGCGCGGCCGCGCTCGCCGCGGCGGCCGCCTCCGGAGACGACCCGGTGGCCGTCGCCCGCGCGTGGGGAACGGGCGAGGGCACGGAACTGGCACCTCTGGAGCGGGACTTGGCGACTTGGGACCGCGTCGTCACCGTGCTCGACGGCGCGGCGGCCACGCTGCTCGACCGCCCGCGTCCCCGGCGTACACAATGAGCGCGCGCCTTCGGCGAACGCCCGGCCCCTGCGGGCACGACCCGGCGTCCCTGCCCGCGCCCATCCGATTCGGCCACGCGCGGGCCGGGACAGAAGGTGACACGTCAGCGGCGGCGCCGGAGCGCGGGGGCGGGCCATCGCGATCCTGGCCGATCAGCCCGTCGCGGCCACCTCCAACCGCCACGGCACACCTTGTCCGAAACTCGCACCATTACGGAACGTCACAGAAGTGCGATCATCGATTCGGCGGGGCATGAGGACTACCAGGGGGTTTTCCATACGCTCCCACTTCGCGCCCCTGCAAGAGGGTCACGGAGAGTGAGAATCCTCCGAGTGTCGACGACGTGGCGGGCACTCAGGACACAAGAGACAGGCAGGCACGACGTGGGCGCAGACGAACTCGCCTTCTGGCTGCGGGCGCGCACCGTGGGCGGCACCATCATCATCGAACTGCACGGCGAGCTGGACATGCTGGCGCACAGGGAACTCGGCCCGCGCATCCGCACGTTGGTGTGCCGGGGGGACGCCGACGTGGTCGTGGACCTGACGGCCGTGACCTTCCTGGACGCCGGCGGCATCCGGCTCCTCCTCGCCATCCGCGACCAGGTGGCGCGGCGAGGCGGTGTCCTGCGGCTGATACGCGGCACCCCGCGCATCTCCCGCATACTGCGGATCGTCCGGCTCGACGCCGCCTTCACCATGCTCGACGCGCTCCCGCACGCCTTGGCCGAAGACGCGGACGCCGAAGACGCGGACGCCGTGGGCGGGGGAAGACCCATGGGGTAACGCGGTACTGCTCGCACCGCGCGCGCTCGGCACGAGGGCGCGGGACGGCTCCCGCCCCGGCCACACACCGGCGCGTGCCCCGGGCGGCCGTCGGGTGACGCGGTCCCGCGCGCCCGGCACGACGGCACGGGCCACACGCGCCCCGGCCGCGCATCGGCGCATGCGTGCCCCACGCGCCGACCGGGCCGCACACCGGCGCGTGCCGTGACGCGACGTGCCCCCGCGCCCCACAATCCTCGGTTCGCCTACCCCGTGCAGCCCGCGCGGCGCCCCGCGCGGATCGCCCGTACCAGACCGGCCACCAGGGCGGCCCGCTCGGCCATGGTGTCCACCACCACGTATTCGTGGTCGGCATGGGCGCCGCCGCCCACCGCCCCCAGTCCGTCGAGAGTGGGCACCCCGAGGGCCGCCGTGAAGTTGCCGTCGCTGCCGCCGCCGACCGCCCTGCCTTCGAGTCCGGGAGCGAGCCGCTGGGCCAGCGCGAACAGTTCCGCCGACGCGGACTCGGGCATCGGGGGCCGGCCCACGGACCCCTCGACCCTGATCTCCGCCTCCGCGACACGCGGGACGAGCCCCGCGAAGGCGGCCTCGATCCGCTCCTTCTCCTCGGCCGACTCGACCCGGACGTCGACCACGACAGTGGCCTGCGCGGGCACCACGTTGTCCAGCGTTCCCGAGGACGCGACGGTCGGAGTGACGGTCGTGCCGATCTCCGGCCGCCCGAGCGCCGCGATGTCCAGGATCTGGTGGGCCGCCTCCACCAGGGCGTTGACCCCGGCCGCCGGTTCGAGGCCCGCGTGCGACGCCCGGCCCGTGATGATGACCTGGAAGGTGCCGCACCCCTTGCGGCCGGTCTTGACGCCGCCCCCGTCGGCGGCGCCCTCGCACACGAGCACCGCGCCGCAGGCAAGAGCGCGTTCCTCGATGAGGGCGCGCGACGAGTGGGAGCCGACCTCTTCGTCGGCCGTCACCAGGATCTCGACCCCGGCGCGGTCCTCAAGCGCCGCCACCGCGTGGACGGCCTGCACGAGGCCGCCCAGCATGTCGAAGACGCCCGGCCCGGTCGCGTGACCGTCCCTCACCCGGAACGGACGGCGCTCCAGGGTGCCGATCGGGAAGACGGTGTCGTGATGACCAAGGATCAGTACGCGTGGCTCGCCACCACCGGACCAGTGCACATGGGGTCCCGCTTCGCTCTCCACGAGCCGCGCCCTGCCGCCGAGCCGGTCCTCGATGACGGCGGCGACCGTGGCGGCCGAGGCCGCGAGTGCGCCCTGATCGCGCGAGGGGGACTCCACCTCGACCAGCGTCCTCAAATCCTCGATCATCGCGTCCACACTCACCGGAACAGCCCTGTGCATCGTCATGCGGCCAGGCTAATGGGCACTCGGGTGGCCTCCCCGAGCGCCCGTCGCGCCCCGCTCATTCGAATGAGGATTTGTCGATAGGGGGCGGTCATGGGGGTACTCGTCGAGTGAGGCCCCCAGCGGCGACGGACGGCATGCAGAGGTGAGTGATGTGACCGCACCCGAGGACCGGAGCACACCCGAGACCGGGCCGGAGCAGGACGACCGGACCACGTTGATCGGCGTCCGGACCCGAGGCGATGCGGATCTGGCGCTGAGATACCTCACCACGCGGTCCGAGACGCCGGCCCAGTTCGCGCTGGGCGCGGCCGCCGCCTACCGCTGGTCCCTCGGCCGCTCCGACCGCGCGCCTGTCACCGGCTCAGCGGCGAGGCATCTGCCGGACCTGACGCTCCTGACCGCCGAAGTGGACGCGGCCGTCGTCCAGCTCGAAGACCCCACATCCGACGGCGGCGTCCGTGACTTCACCCAGGGCGTGCACGACACGCTCGCCTGGCTGTGCGGCTACAGCGACCAGCGGGTCTGAGGGGACCGCCGGGCCTTCCCCGCGGGCCCACCCGCGCGGGTGCCGGGCGCGGGCGTGGGGGGCGCGCCGGCTCAGGACGCGTCGGTGCGCGAGAACACATGCTCGTCCAGGATCAGCCCGATCGCGACGGCCACCGGGATGGCGACCAGCGCGCCGACGATGCCGAGCAGCGCGCCCCCGAGCAGCACGCCCACCACGGTGACCAGCGGATGGACGTCGACGGCGAAGCGCATCACGCGGGGCACGATCAGGTAGTCCTCGGCGACCCGGAACGCGACATAGAAGCCGGCGGTCGCCAGCGCCACCGGCAGCGACACCGAGAGCGCCACCAGGCTGACGACGAAACCGCCGATGGTGGTGCCGACGATGGGGATGAGATCCATCAGGGCGATGAAGACTCCGAGCGCCGCCGGGTAGGGCACACCGGTGACCACGCACCACAGGAAGGAGGCCAGGCCCGCGATCACCGAGGTGAGCACATTGCCGAGCATGTAACGGCCCACCCGGTTCAGGATCTCGTCGGTGACCTCGCGAGTGTGCGGGCGTTTGGTGGCCGCCACGAAGCGCAGGCAGAACCGCTTCAGGGACGGCAGGAAGGCCATCACGTACACCGTCACGACGATGACGACGACCGCTGAGGTCACCGCGCCCACCACGACCCGGCCCGCGCCGAGCAGACCGCCCGCGAGCCCGGCGGCGCCACCGGACGAGAACAGCTGCTTGATCTTGTCGAGTACGTGGTAGCGGTCCTCGAATCTGCCGAGCGCCGAGTTGTGGTCGTGCACCTCGCGCAGCCAGCCGGGCACCGCCTTGACCAGCGCGTTCACCTCGTCCGTCACCGGCGGGACCACCAGCGCCAAGAACCCCGCGAACAGCGCGAGGTTGACGACGAGGACCACGAGGACCGCCCAGCCGCGGCGCAGCCGGTGGCGGGTGAGCCAGGCGACGACAGGTTCGAGGGCCAGGGCGATGAACACGGACAGGAGCAGGAGGGTCAGAAGACTGCCGACCTGGAGGACGGTCTGGACGGTGAGCCACGCCAGCGTCGCGCCGAGGCCGGCGGCGAATCCCACCGCGAGCCAGGAGTTGCCGCCGACCACGGTCCGTCTGCCGGGACGCACGCGCGGGGAGTTCGCCGGGGGCCCGGTCGCCGGCCGCTCGGGGCCGCCGCCCTCAGGCCCGGCCGTACTCACCGGGGCCCCCAAAACTGCCCGGCGCGGGCGAGGCGCAGGCGCGTGATGCGTGCATCTGCCGGTACCTCTCTTCGAGACCGTGGCGGGGGCGGGGCCCGGCCCGCGCGAGCCCTGGCCTTGGGCGTCAGGACAACGTGGCCGCCGGTGCCTCTTCCCCAGTGACCCTAGCCAGGTATCCCGTCACCGGCCTCGTATGCCGCCCGCCTGACCGCCATCCGGCTGAGCCTCGGCGGCCGGCCGTCAGTTCGTACGCCCGTGGCCCGCGGCCAGGGCCGGCTCTTGCCCGGGGGTGATTGACCCCGGATCAGCCGGGTACTGGAGGGGCCCGGGAGGATCGGTTCTTCCGGCACTCCCCGACGGCCCCGGCACCGCGCGCCGTCGTCGGCGCGCCGGTCGGCGGTGCTTTCATGAGCAGGCCCGAAAACCGGGCCTGACAGCTGATCACGGGTCGGGGTCGAGGTGATGCAGGGATGGGCCGAGCGGCGGCCGTGACCGCGGAAGTGCTGCTGTGGTGGTTGCTCCTGACGGGCGGCTGGCTCGTCCTCATCAGCACGGTGGACGCCCTTGAGGTTCTTGTGGGAGCTTTGGCCGGCCTGCTCGCCGCGGTGGCGGCGGCCGGTGCGCGCCGGGCGATGAGCGGCTGGTGACCGGCTGGCTGGTGGCGGCGACGGCCCTGCTCGCGGCGGGGTTCGGCCCCGTGGTGTGGGGGGTGTCGACCGGTCCGCTCGAACGCCGGGTGGTCGCCCAGAACTTCGGCACATCCGTGGTGTGCCTGGTCATGCTGCTGCTCGCGCAGGCGTACTCGCGGCCCTCGTACGTCGATCTCGCGCTGGTCCTCGCCGTGCTCGGACCGGCCGGCACCCTGGTGTACGCGCGGCTGCTCGCCGAGGACCTTGACGACCGTCCCCCGCACGCCAACCTGCTGACCGCGGTGGCCGCGGTGGCCACCGGGGCAGTGGTGGTCGCGGCGTGCGTGGCCACCGGGCCCGGCCGCGCGATGGTCAAACTGCTCCTGATCGGGGTGCTGCTCGTGGCCGGGAACGTGATCGCCTCGCGGGCCCTCGCGGGCGGCTTTCCCGCCTTTCCCTCGGGCGGGGGCGCCGCGAAATGACCGACGCCCTGATCCTGGTCTCGCTGCTGCTCGTCGCGGCGTCGGCGACCGCCGCCGTGGCCGTGCGCGATCCGGCCCGTCAGGCGCTGGTGCTCGCGGTGCTCGGTCTCGCGCTCGCCGTCCTGTTCACGGTCCTCCAGGCCCCCGATGTCGGCCTGTCCCAGCTGGCGGTGGGCTCCGCGCTCACCCCGCTGCTCATCCTGCTGTCCGTACGCAAAGTGCGCCGGCGCGGACAGCACAGGAACGGTGGCCAGTGAGCCGCAGGACGCGCCGCTGGGTACTCGCGGTGGGCATGCTCGCGGTCGCCGCCCTCTACGCCGCCGCCGCGCTGCGCATGCCGCACTTCGGGGGCGCACACCACCCCTACGGCGACCGCGCGGTCGCCGCTGCCCTGTCCCGGCACACCGCCAATGTCATCTCCTCGGTCAACTTCGATCTGCGGGCCTTCGACACCCTGGGTGAGGAGAGCATCCTGTTCGCCTCGGTGCTGGGCACGGTCGTGCTGCTGCGTCAGACCCGCGACGAGCGCGAGGTGGCGCCGGCCCCGGCCGAGGTCGCCGCTCCGGTACGCCGCTACGCGCTGATCATGCTGCCCGTCGCGCTCCTGAGCGGCCTGTACGTCATCGCGCACGGCCAGCTCAGTCCCGGCGGCGGCTTCCAGGGCGGGGTGGTCGTGGCGACCTCGCTGCACCTGTTGTACATCGGCGCCGACTACCACGCCTTGGAGCGGATCCGTCCGGTCGGTCTGTACGAGGTGGGTGACGCGGCGGGCGAGGCCGCCTACCTCGTCCTCGGCGTCGCCGGGCTGCTCGGTGGTTCGGCGTTCCTCGCCAACACCCTGCTTCCGTACGGCACGTTCAACACGCTGGCCTCGGGCGGGACGGTGCCGCTGCTGAACGCGGCGGTCGGCATGGAGGTGGCCTGCGCCGTGGTGGTGCTGCTCGCCCGCTTCCTCGACCAGGCGGTCGAGATCGAGGACGGCGACGTCAAGAAGGGCGGGAACCGATCATGAGCGGGGGCGTGAGGCCACAGTGATGTCCACAGTGCCGTATCTCGTCGCGGGCTGGATTTTCCTGGTGGGCTGCTACGGGCTCGCCACCAGCCGCCATCTGGTGCACGCGGTGGGCTGTCTGACGGTATGTCAGTCCTCGACCTATGTGCTGCTGCTCGCCACGGGCTACCGCAAGGGCGGGACGGCCGCCGTCTTCTCCGACATCGAACCGGGCTCACGGCCCCTGGTGGACCCCGTCGTGCAGGCCCTGGCCCTGACCGATGTCGTGGTGGGCGCCACGGTCACCGCACTGCTGCTGGCTCTGGTGATACAGGTCGCCAAACGTCACGGCACGGTGAATCCCGACGAACTGTCGGAGCTGCGCGGATGAACCACCTGCTCCCCCTGGTCGTGGCCCTGCCCCTGCTCGGCGCCGCGGCACTCGTGGCGGCCGGGCGGCGCCTGCCGCGCCTCGCGGCCGAGCTGACCGGCTGCGCCGTCGCGGCCGCCACGGCGGGGCTCGCGACCGCGCTGTTCCTCAACTCCTCGGCCGGCGCCGTCGAATGGGTCGGCGGCTGGCGCCCCGAGGGCGGCGAGGGCGTGGGCATCGTCCTGGTGGGCGACGGACCCGGCACCGGCATCGCCGCCCTCGTCTGCGTCCTCGTCGTGTCCGTCCTGGTCTACTCCTGGCGGTACTTCGACGAGCCCCCGCAGCGCCACGCGGGCTCCTTCCCTGCCCTGGTGCTGCTCTTCCAGGCGGGCATGTGCGGCTTCGCGCTCGCCGGCGACCTCTTCAACGCCTTCGTCTTCTTCGAGCTGATGAGCGTCGTGGCGTACGCCCTGACCGGCTACCGCGTCGAGGAGGCGAAGGCCGTCCAGGGGGCCCTCACCTTCGGGGTGCTCAACTCCCTGGGCGCGTACGCCACGCTGACCGGGATCGTGCTGCTGTACGCGCGCACCGGCGAGCTGGGCATGCGGCAGATCGGGCAGCACCTGGACGCTCGCGGAGGACCTGACGCGCTGGTCCTCGCGGGCTTCGCGCTCGTCCTGACGGGGCTCCTGGTCAAGGCGGCGGCGCTGCCGTTCCACTTCTGGCTGCCGGACGCCCACGCGGTGGCGCCCACGCCGGTGTGCATGCTGCTGTCCGGCGTCATGGTCGAGCTCGGCGTGTACGGAGCGTGGCGGGTGTACGCGACGGTGTTCGCGGGGCCGGGCGGCGTTCCGGCGCCGGACGCCGAACGCGCCCTGGTGGTGCTCGGCGTCCTCACCGCGCTTGTCGGCGCGCTGATGTGCTGGCAGCAGCGGCACATCAAACGGCTCCTCGCGTACTCGACGGTCGCGCACACCGGCCTCTTCCTGGCCGGCGTCGGCCTCCTGAAGCCGCAGGCGTCGGTCGGGGTGGCCCTGTACGTCCTTGGCCACGCGGGCGTGAAGGCGGCCCTGTTCGCCTGCACCGGCATCCTGCTCGACCGCTACGGCAGCGTGGACGAGCACGAACTGCACGGCCGCGCGCGGGAGTTGCGGGTGGTCGCCGTGCTGTACGCGGTCGGCGCGCTGGCCCTCGCTGGGCTTCCGCCCTTCGGCACGGGCCTCGGCAAGTCGATCACGGAGGAGGCGGGTGGCGCGGGGTTCACCGTGCTGTTCGTGGCCGTGTCGGCGCTCACCGGCGGCGCGGTGCTGCGGGTGACGGCCCGGGTGTTCCTCGGGCTCGGGCCACGGCCGTTGGGCGACCCGGGGTACGAGACGAGCGGAGGGGGTGAGGAGCCGGAGACGCGGGGCCGGATCGGTCTGGTGCCGGCCACGATGGTCGCGGTGCCCGCCGTACTGCTCGCGGGGGCCCTGGCCGCAGGGCTCGTCCCGGGTGTGGCCTCGGCGGTGGGCCGCTCCTTCGACGCGGGTGCGCCCCACGCGCCGCACTGGTCCCTGCCCGGCGTCCTGCTCGGGCTCACCTCGGCCGTGCTGGCCCTCGGCCTCGCGGGCGCGGCGGTGCGCGGGCCCGCGCGCCGGGAGCCGTCCCCGTGGACGGCGCCCCTGCGCCGGCTGCACTCCGGGCACATCGGCGACTACGTGGCCTGGCTGCTCGTGGGCACCGCCCTGCTCGGCGGCCTGGCCCTGCCGGGCATCCTCACCGGCTGACCGGCCCCTTGGCGCCGCTCCCCCGCGACGCACGCGACGACGGCCCCTCGCGCGCTCTGGGTGCGCGGGAGGGGCCGCCATGACGCGGGGCCAGATCACGCCCGGGTCACATGGGGTCGATGCCACGCCCCTCGGACGCCATCTGGCTCTGCTCCTTGAGGTGGCGTGCCTTCTCCTTCAGACGCCGGCGCTCCTCCGGCTCGGTGGCGCGCTCAGCGGCCTGCTCCAGCTCATCGGCCTTCTGCCGCATCTGGCGGGCGCGGGCACCGAACTCGTCTGCGACGCTCATGATCACTCCTGGACTCGGGTGGGTGGTACGGCTGTGCCCAGCCAAACAGCGCCCCGCCCGCCCCGCATCCCGAACAGTCACACACCGTTATATTTCGGGGCAGAGCGCAGCCATTCGAGTAATCTTCCGCTCGCCTGTCATGACGCCTTGATCGCGGGTAAGCGCTCGCCATGACCACCTTCGCTTCCTCACAGATCCTGGCCTCCGGTTCGACGTCCTGGCTGTTCACGGGTGTGGGCGTCGTCATCGTCGCCGTCCTTCTGGGCACGTTCTGGTTCGGCAGCCGGCGCGCGGCGCGCAAGCCGACGCCTCCGCAGGAGCCGCAGCCCCGCTCGGAGTCCTGGGACACCCCCAATTCCGCGCAGCCGCCGGAGCGTTCAGATCCGCCGAGCCGTCCGTAACCCCGGCCGCGCGGCGTCGGCCGGCCCGCTCATCCGCCTGCCCGCTGCGAATGGGCCGCCCGGTCGGAGAGATCACTCAGCCGCAGGGGCCTCGCCGGCGGGTCCGATACGACCAGCCGCGTCTCGGTCCGCCCCTCGGAGGTGACCCGCAGCAGTTCGCCGGGCTCCAACAGGCGCCAGCCGGGATGCTCGTCCATGGGCTCGCTGGCGACGACACACGCCGAGGCGTCGGCCAGGTCCCCGGACTGCACGCGCAGATGGCCACCGCTACCACTGTGGTCCAGGTGCCGGGCCCCGTGCGGGCCGCCCGGCTCACGCTCCAGTACGTACAGCTCGTGCGTGGCGGGGTAGCGCAGGGCCCACAGCTCGTCCACGGTCGCGAGGACGAAGTTGAGGGAGTACACGGGCAGATGGGCCGCGGCCCAGCGCGCGGCGCGCTCGATGCCGAGGCCGATGTCTCCCCCGGCGTCCCGGATCTCCCGTGTGATGAGCGCGAAGAACCGCTCGGAGTCCGTCTGACCGCGCACCAGGGACAGATCGGGGCCGAGCCGCGCCTCAAGGGCCGGCAGGTCTTCGATCACCCCGTTGTGCGCGAAGAGACGCCCCTCCTGCTCGAAGGGGTGGGTGTTGGCCTCGCTCAGGTTGCCGGTCGAGGCGAGGCGGATGTGGGCGAGGAAGGTCGCCGAACAGATCTTGCGCGCCTCACGGGCGAAGTCGCGGTCCTGGTACGCCGCGTCCGGTGCCTTGCGGACCTGGGGCGCGCCGTCGGCGTCGAAGTAACCGAGCCCCGTGCCGTCCGGGTCGCGGTGGCTCTGGACCGAGAGGCTGTCGGGGGCGTCGAGCAGCCAGAAGGTGGCGCGGCTGCGGCGCGGGGCGCTGCTCAGTCCGAACAGACGACACATGCTGACGCCACCTCCGCTCGCGCGGCCGGGACCGGCCCCGTGCGGGCATCGTGCCCGCAGGGGCCGCCGAGCGCAACGCACGTGCGGGCCCGGGGGCTCTAGCTGGGGGTGCTGAGGGTGAACGTGGCCCCGTCGGGGTCGCTCAGGCGGACCCAGGGGCCGGCGGGTGAGATGCCCTCGGCGAGGATCGTCGCACCGTGCCGACGGGCCGTGTCGGCATGGGCCCCGGGGTCCTTGACGGTGAAGTGGGTGTGCCAGTGCGGGCGCAGGCTCGGATCGGGTGCGGCTTCCACCGCTCCCGAGGTCAGCCGCGCCACCACGTGCCCGCCGTGGCGCAGGACGACCTCGTCGTGCTCGTAGCGCACATCGCAGCAGCCCGGCCGCTCGCACGCCCAGTCCAGGACCTCCCCGTAGAAGATCGCCGCGTCGAAGGCGTCCCGGGTCTGCAACCGCGTCCAGGCCGGCGCCGTGTCGCGCCACGTCTCCCACTGCGACACCAACGGCCCCTGCCACAGCCCGAACACCGCCCCGTCCCGGTCCGCCGCCAGCGCCCCGCGCCCGGTGTGCAGCGCGACCGGGCCCACCGCCACCGTGCCACCGCGCTCACGGATCCGGGACGCGGTGACATCGGCGTCCTCCACCGCGAAATACGGCGTCCAGGCCACCGCGACCTGGAGCGCGGGCGCCAGCGCGCCGATCCCCGCCACCGGCACCCCGCCCGACGAGGCGATACGGAACTGCTCACCCAGCGCCCCCGAGCGGAACGTCCAGCCGAAGACCGTGCCGTAGAAATCGAGCGCGGCACTCAGGTCCCGCGCCATCAGGCTCACCCAGCACGGCGCCCCGAACACCGGCGCGCCGGAGCCGAGTCGGGCCGTGGAGTCTGTTGATGGGGGCGTCAAGAAGGGCCTCGCTTCCAGGTGTGCGACACACCGCTGCTGGTCTTTCCCACTATCGCGCCGAAGGGCCTTGGATGCCTGTTGGCCGCGCGGGGCCGACTGGCATCCAAGGCCCTTCGGTGCCGTCCGGCGTTGTCCGCGTGCGCGGCGCCGATCGCGCGGTGCGGCACTGATCGGTCCTCCACCAACACGAGACCCGTGCGGGGCCAACGGGTCTCGTGTTGCGGATGCCGCCGTACGGGTCATGCTGGAGGCATCCGCGCTGTGCTCACCTGGCTACTTTTAGTAGCCCTTGCGTGGTTGCGGACGCGGGAGTGGCCGGCGAGCCGCTCCCGCCGACAAGGGAGCCGTAGTGGTAAGCAACGACAGTCCCCGCCAGTACACCTTGAGCCTGCACGCGACGCCGGAGCGCATACCGCAGATCCGGCGCATCGTCGCCGCTCATCTGCGCCACTGGCGATTGGAGAACATCATCCAGCCCGTCAGCCTGGGCGTGTGCGAACTGCTCACCAACGTCCACCGCCACACCCGGGGCGATCAGCCCTGCGTCCTTGAACTGCGGTGGGCCCGTGGGCAGTTCGCGGCGTCCGTGGCCGACAGTGACCCGCGTCTGCCGCGCCTGCACGGGCCCCAGCCCTTCGCCGAACGCGGCCGCGGCCTCGCCCTGGTCGCCCACCTCAGTGACAGCTGGGGCACGCACCCCACCGCCGGCGGCAAAGTCGTGTGGTTCACGCTCACCGCCCAGCCGCAGGCGCTGCGCCCGCTGCGCGCCCTGCCGCCGACGCCGGTCCTGAGCACCACCGTGAGCGTCGCCGAGCTGCCGCCCCGGGAGCCCCGGGCCCCGGCGCGGCCGTCGCGCTCCGACCAGTGGTGCCTCAGCGACGCCTGAGAAGCGGGCGGCGCCGGCGGCTGATGGTCCCAACCCGTCCGGCGCCTGCGTTCCTCCGTACGCGAGGAACGTACAGGCGGACTACCACGGGGCGGGCGGAGGAAACCTCCGCTCTTCTGCGGGTCCGCCTTCGTGCGGGGAACACGCGCGCAGGGGGAAGGCATCCCGCGCGCGGGATGCCTTCCCCCTGCGGCCGACGCCGCCCAACCAGGCGCCTCAGGCCGCGAGTTGGTCGACCAGGGTCTCGCAGAACGCCTTCAGGTCGTCCGGCTTGCGGCTGGTGATGAGGGTGCTCGGGCTCGACGTGCAGACCTTGACCTGCTCATCGACCCAGGTGCCGCCGGCGTTGGTGATGTCGGTGCGCAGGCTGGGCCACGAGGTCAGGGTGCGGCCGCGCAGCACGTCCGCCTCGACGAGCGTCCATGGCGCGTGGCAGATGGCCGCCACCGGCTTGCCCTGGTCGAAGAAGCCCTTGGCGAAGGCGACGGCGTCCTCGTCCATGCGCAGCGCGTCGGGGTTGGCCACGCCGCCGGGCAGTACCAGGGCGTCGTAGTCGTCCGGCCGTGCCTGGCTCACGGTCCGGTCCACCGGGAAGGTGTCGGCCTTGTCCAGGTGGTTGAAGGCCTGGACGTGACCGGAGTCGGTGGAGACCAGTTCCGGTGTGTGGCCCGCCTCCTTCACGGCCTTCCACGGTTCGGTCAGCTCGACCTGCTCGATGCCTTCCGTAGCCACGAGAAATGCCACCTTCATGGTGTCGCTCCTTATCCGAGTGCACCGCGCGGATCGCGGTGGGGTTCATGTCCTGTCGCGGAACCGGCGCACCGCCCATCCGGCGGCGGCCAGCGCGCCCAGGGCCCCGCCCAAGGTCAGGACGGGGTGCTGGGCCGTCATGACCTGGTACGAGCGGGCGTGGGACTGGTCGTCGAAGATGCCGTGGGCGCCGTGGTCGTCGCCCGGCGCCTTGTCGAGGGGCTGCCACAGATTGCCCCGCGAGGTCTCCGGCTTCAGGTCCTGGCGCTGCTGCGAGTCGTATCCGGTCCGGGCCAGATAGCGGTCGAGCAGCGCGGGTACGAAGCGGTTGGCCCAGACGGTGGCGACCGTGGAGGCGCCGACGTAGTACTGCTTGCGGCCGGGGTGGTCGGCGGCGAAGACCACGGCGCGCGCGGCGACCTCCGGCTGATAGATGGGCGCCACGGGCTGCGGATGCCCCGAAAGGCGCGACCGTACCCAGGAGAACTGGGGCGTGTTGACGGCGGGCATCTGGACGACGGTGATCCGTACCCGGCTCTTGTTGTGCAGGAGTTCGGTGCGCACGGACGAGGTGAACCCGTTCACGGCGTGCTTGGCCCCGCAGTAGGCGGACTGCAACGGAATGGAGCGCTCCCCCAGCGCGGAGCCGACCTGCACGATGGTTCCCCGGTCGCGGGCAAGCATGCGCGAGAGCGCGGTCTGCGTGCCGTGCACGAACCCGAGGTAGGTCACCTCGGTCACCCGCCGGAACTCCTCGGCGGAGATCTCGTCGAAGGGCGCGAACACCGAGGTGAAGGCGACGTTGACCCATACGTCGATCGGTCCGAAGGCCGCTTCGGCGGCTTCGGCGGCCTTCTCGACCTGGTCGGCGTCGGCGACGTCCACGGGGAGCGCGAGGGCGCGCCCGCCGAGCTCCTCGACTTCCGCCGCGGCCGCTTCGAGCCCGGCCTCGCCACGGGCCAGCAGGGCGATCTGTGCGCCACGCTCGGCGAACAGCCGGGCGGTGGCGCGGCCGATGCCGGCGCTCGCTCCGGTGATGACGACGGTCTGGGGCATGGCATTCCTTTCGGGACGCGGCGGCGGTCGTGCGGCTCGGGCCGCCCGGTCAGCCGGAGCGGTGCGGCTCGGCGTCGGCGGCCTTGAACGTCAGTCCGTGGCCCGGGACGCCGTCGGCCCCGGGGGTGAGGTGACCGCCCTGGGGGTCCAACGCCCCCTCGAACCACAGGGATTCGATGCGGACGTGGTCGTGGAACCACTCCAGGTGGCGCAGGTTGGGTACGGCGCGGGCGGCCGCGGCGTGCGCGTGCGGGGCGCAGTGGCCGGAGATCTCCAGGCCGAAGGCCTCGGCGAGCGCGGCGGCCCGCAGCCAGACGGTGATGCCTCCGCAGCGCGTGGCGTCCGCCTGGAGGCAGTCCACCGCGCCGGCCCGCAGCATGTGCCCGAAGTAGGCGAGGGTGTAGCCGTATTCACCGGCCGCCACGTCCACGGCGGTGCCCGCCCTGACCCGGGCGAGGCCGTCGAGGTCGTCGGACGGGACGGGCTCCTCGAACCAGGTGACGCCGTGATCGTCGAGGAAGCGGGCCATCCGGGCGGCCTGTTTGACGGTGTAGGCGCCGTTGGCGTCGACGTACAGTTCGGTGGCGTCGCCGATGGCCGCGCGCGCCTTGGCGATCCGCTCACGGTCGCGGTGCCCGGCGCTGCCCCAGGACTCCCCGATCTTGATCTTGACGCGGGGAATGCCCTGGTCCTCGGCCCAGTGGCGCAGCTGGCGTTCCTGTTGCCGGTCGTCGTACGTGGTGAAGCCGCCGCTCCCGTACACCGGAACGTGGGGCACGGCCGGGCCGAGCAGGTGCGTCAGCGGGAGGCCGAGCAGTCGGGCCTTGAGGTCCCACAGCGCGATGTCCACGGCGGAGATCGCGCCGGCGACCAGACCCGGGCGGCCGTCGTTGCGCACCGCCCGGGTCATCGCCTCGTTCAGGCCCGGCACGTCCCAGGCGGGGCGGCCGGTGACCACGGACGCCAGATGGCCGCGGATGTACGCCGCGGTCTCCGGCGCCCCATAGGTGTAACCGAACCCGGTGGTGGTACCGGAGCGGGCGTGGACCACGACCAGGGTGGTCTTGTCCCACGCCAGCGTTCCGTCGCCCTCCGGCGCGTCGGTGGCCAGCGTGTAGGCGGCCGCCTCGATCGCGTCGACCGAGGGGGCCTCACCGGCCGGTGCGGATGGGGTCACTCGTCGCCGTCCGGGTGGCGGTGGCGGGTGCCGGGGAGCATTTCCTGGACCTTGGCCTTGAGGCCTTGACGGATCATCCCGGCGCGGTCGCTGTCGCCCTTGAGCACCGAGGCGGCCGCTGCCTCGATCTGGTCGAGCGAGGCGTGCGGCGGGATCGGCGGCACGGCCGGGTCGGTGCGGAAGTCGATGACGAAGGGGCGGTCGGCGGCGAGCGCCTGACGCCACGCCCCCTCGACCTCGTCCGGCTTCTCCACGCGGACGCCGCCGAGGCCGATGGAGCGCGCGAAGTCGGCGTAGGCGACGTCGGGCAGGGACTGGGACGGCAGGAATTGCGGGGCGCCCGACATGGCGCGCATCTCCCAGGTGACCTGGTTGAGGTCCTGGTTGTTGAGGACCGCGATGACCAGGGTGTGGTTGCTCCACTCCTGCCAGTACTTGCCGGCCGTGATCAGCTCGGCGAGCCCGTTCATCTGCATGGCTCCGTCGCCCACGATCGCGATGGCCGGCCGGTCGGGGTGGGCGAACTTGGCGCCGATCACATACGGCACGCCCGGCCCCATGGTGGCCAGGGTGCCCGAGAGCGAGCCCCGCATGGCGCCGCGCATGCGCAGGTGGCGGGCGTACCAGTTGGCGGCGGAGCCGGAGTCGGCGGCCAGGATCACGTTGTCGGGGAGCAGGGCGTCGAGGGCGTGCACTACGTGCTCGGGGTTGATGGGATCGGCCTCGACCGCGGCGCGCCGCTCCATCACCTCCCACCAGCGGGCGGTGTCCTTCTCGATCTTCTTGCGCCACTTGTCGTGCTTCTTGCGCTTCAGGAGCGGGATGAGGCGCCGCAGGGTGCCCGCGGAGTCGCCGACGAGGTTGACCTCGAAGGGGTAGCGCAGGCCGATCATCTGAGGGTCGATGTCGATCTGCACCGCGCGGGCCTGGTCGAGTTCGGGCATGAACTGGGTGTAGGGGAAGCTCGATCCGATGACGAGCAGGGTGTCGCAGTCCTGCATCATCTCGTAGCTCGGCCGGGTGCCGAGCAGGCCGATGGAGCCGGTCACATACGGCAGGTCGTCGGGCAGCGCGTCCTTGCCGAGCAGCGCCTTGGCGACGCCCGCGCCCAGGACATCGGCGATCTGCTCCACCTCGGCGCGGGCACCGCGGGCGCCCTGGCCGATGAGGATGGCGACCTTCTCACCGGCGTTCAGGACCTCGGCGGCCCTGGTGATGTCCTCGTCCGCCGGGACGGGGGCGTAGGAGGCCATGCCGAGGCTGGAGGGCACCATCTTGAAGGCGTGCTGGGGCGGGGAGTAGTCGAGTTCCTGCACGTCGGCGGGGATGATGACGGCGGTGACCGTGCGCTGGGCGCGGGCGACGCGCATCGCGCGGTCGATGACGTTGGGCAGCTGCTCGGGGACCGTGACCATCTCGCAGTAGGCGCCCGCCACGTCCTTGTAGAGGCTCAGCAGGTCGACTTCCTGCTGGTAGGAGCCGCCCATGGCGCTGCGGTTGGTCTGGCCGACGATCGCGACGACGGGCACATGGTCGAGTTTGGCGTCGTAGAGGCCGTTGAGCAGGTGGATGGCGCCCGGCCCCGAGGTGGCGGCGCACACGCCGACCTTGCCGGAGAACTTGGCGTAGCCGACCGCTTCGAAGGCGGCCATCTCCTCGTGCCGCGCCTGGATGAACTGGGGCTTGTTCTCGGCGCGCCCCCAGGCGGCGAGCAGGCCGTTGATGCCGTCACCGGGGTAGGCGAAGACGTGCTCGACGTCCCACTCGCTCAGTCGCTTCAGGACGTAGTCGGAGACTTTGATCGACACGGGGGCTGCCTTTCGCTGTTCGTTCACTGGGTGCTGGGGGTGTGGGGGCAAGTGGGCTTGGCCGCGGGGGAGTTGGCCGCACGGGAGTTGGTCGCCCGGGTCACCTGCGGCGCCGGCGGGTCCAGGCGTAGAGGGCGGCCGCGCCGGCGCCGAGCGCGAGGCCCGCCGACGCGGTGGCGAGCCGCGCGTCCCGGGCCGACGGCTCGGGGCGGGCGGCCAGCTTCTCGGGGTGGTCGGCGGGCAGCGGCCCGTCGAGACCGAGGGCCAGCGCCTCGGCCAGGTGCAGCGCGCGGCGCCCGGTGTTGCCCTGCTCGATCTGGGTGCGGCAGCTGAATCCGTCGGCGACGACCAGGGTGCTGGGGGCGGCGCCTCGGACGGCGGGCAGGACGCCCAGTTCGCCGATCTTCATGGACACGTCGTAATGCCCCTGCTCGAAGCCGAAGTTGCCGGCGAGGCCGCAGCAGCCCTCGTCCAGGACGTCCGCGTCCAGGCCCATGCGGCGCATCAGCTCACGGTCGGCGTCGTCCTTGAGGACGGCGTGCTGGTGGCAGTGGGTCTGCACCAGGGCGGTCCGGGAGAGGGCGGGGGGCCGCCAGTCCTCGGGGGCTCGCTGGAGCAGGAATTCGGCGAAGGTCTTGAACTGCTCGGCCAGACGTTGCACGTCCTGGTCGTCCGGCATCAGTTCGGGCGCGTCGGCGCGGAAGACGGCGGTGCAGGACGGTTCGAGCCCGACGATCGGCGTGCCCGCCTCGGTCCAGGGCCGCAGGACGTCGAGGGTGCGGTTCAGTACGCGGCGGGCGGCGCCGAGCTGGCCGGTGGAGATCCAGGTGAGCCCACAGCACACGGCCTTGGCGGGGACGGCGACGTGGAACCCGGCGCTCTCCAGGACCCGCACCGCCGACTTGGCGACGTCGGGGTGGAAGTAGGTGGAGAACGTGTCGGGCCACAGGACCACGGTGCGTTCGTCGGCCGGGTCCGGTTCGGGCAGGCCGCGCGCGGTCCACCACTGAAGGAACGACTCCTCCGCGAACGCGGGCGCCTCGCGCTCGGGCGCCACACCCGCGAGCCGTTTGCCGAGCGGGGCGAGGAGCGGCGCGTGCGCGAGGGCGTTGACGACGCGGGGCGCGAGCCGGGTCAGGCGGGCCCACACGGGCAGCCAGCCCATCGTGTAGTGGGCAGCCGGGCGCGGCCGGCCGGCGTAGTGGTGGGCGAGGAATTCGGCCTTGTAGGTGGCCATGTCGACGCCGGTCGGGCAGTCGGACTTGCAGCCCTTGCAGGCCAGGCACAGATCGAGCGCGTCGTTGACGGCGGTGGAGCGCCAGCCGTCGGTCACCGCCGAGTCGGCGTGGCCGTCCAGCATCTCGAACAGCAGCCGCGAGCGGCCGCGTGTGGAGTGCTCCTCCTCGCCGGTGGCCCGGTAGGAGGGACACATGACGCCGCCGGAGTGGGTGCGGCAGTTGCCGATCCCCACGCAGCGCAGGACCGCCCGGTTGAAGGAGCCGTTGTCGTCGGGGAAGGCGAAGTGCGTGTCGAGTTCCCGTGGCCGCCAGCGCGGGCCGAGCCGCAGGTTCTCGTCCGTGCGGTAGGGGCTCACGATCTTGCCCGGGTTCATCCGCCCGGGTGGGATCGAACAGGGCCTTCATCTCGCCGAAGGCCGCCACCAGCGGTTCACCGAACATCCGGACCAGCAGCTCCCCCCGGCCCTGCCCGTCGCCGTGCTCCCCCGACAGCGAACCGCCGAAGGAGGCCACCAAGTCGGCCGCGCGGAAGAGGAATTGACGGAAGGCGGCCACCCCTTCGGCGGTCTTCAGGCCGAACGGGATGCGAGTGTGCACACAGCCCTGGCCGAAGTGCCCGTACAGCGAGGGGTGGTCGTAGTCGAACTCCTCGAACAGCTTCTTGAGCTCGCGCAGGTAGTCGCCCAGGCGCTCGGGCGGCACCGCCGAGTCCTCCCAGCCCTCCCAGGTCTCCCGCTCGTCGGGCGGCCGCGCGGTCACGCCGAGCCCGGCCTCGCGGGCCTTCAGCATCTCCTGCTCGCGCGTGGTGTCGTCGGAGAACGCCACCGAGGCGTCCTTCTCGTCCCGTCCGAGCGCCCGCAACAGGTCGTGGGCCTGGCCGTCCACCTCGTCCTGGCTGTCGCCGGTGAACTGCACCAGCAGCCAGCTCTCGCCCTCGGGGAAGCTCTCCAGGGATTCGAGGTAGGCGTGCTCCTCGCGCATGAGCTGCGCCATCCGCCCGTCGAGCGCCTCCAGTTGGGAGGGTGAGCTGTGTTCGAGCAGACGCGGCACGTCGTCGGCGGCGGCGCAGATGTCGCTGTAGCCGAGCACGAGGATCGCGTCGCACGGCGGCACGGGAACGAGATCGAGCTCGGCGCGCAGCACCGTCACGAGCGTGCCCTCGCTGCCGACCAGAGCGCGGGCCAGGTCGAAGTCGTTCTCCGGCAGCAGCGAGTCCAGGTTGTAGCCGGAGACCCGGCGGGGGATCTTGGGGTAGCCGCGCCTGACCTCGGCCAGGTTGCGGTCGATGAGGTCCTTGAGCCCCTGGTAGATCTCCGCGCGGCGACCGCCCTCGGCGACGATGGCCTCGAACTCCTCGGCCGTGGTGGGGCCGACCCACATCCGGGTGCCGTCATAGGTGAGCACTTCGAGCCGGCGCACGTTGTCGACGGTCTTGCCGAACGCCTGCGCGGACGCGCCGCAGGAGTTGTTCCCGATCATCCCGCCGAGCGCGCAGTGGCTGTGGGTGGAGGGTTTGGGGCCGAACTTCAGCTTGTGGGGCGCGAGTTGGCGGTTGAGTTCGTCCAGTACGAGGCCGGGTTCCACCACGCAGGTGCGCCGGTCGGGGTCGACCGAGACCAGGGCGTCGCAGTACTTGGTCCAGTCGATGACGACCGCCGTATTGGTGCACTGCCCCGCCAGACTCGTGCCGCCGCCGCGCGACAGGACGGGAGCGCCGAACTCCGCGCACACCGCCACCGCCTCGACTGCGGCGTCCACGGAGCGGGGCACGACCACGCCGATCGGGACCTGGCGGTAGTTGGAGCCGTCGGTGCTGTAGGCGCCACGGCTGCCCGCGTCGAACCGCACCTCGCCGTCGACCCGCTCACGCAGGGCCCGCTCAAGACCCGCGCCGTCCAGACCGGCGCCGCCCAGATTCGCGGTGCCCGGGCCCGCGCCGTCCCGCTCCGCGTCCTCTGCTCGCGCGTCCAGTTCACGGCCGGCCGAAGCGGGGCTGTCGGGCATCTGCATCACTCCAGTTCTCGTCTTCGACCGTCGCTCCCCCCGCGCCCGGCGAGTACCCGTGAGCGGGGTGCCCACACCCTCCCTACGGCTACCGGACGCCGGTCGCCCCCGCCACTCGGCCGTCCGCCGCCGCTCGCGCGTGCGGGGGCCCGGCGCCCCGCCTAGGGTGGCAGGGGACGGGGTCCCCAGTGCCGGACGAACTCGCGGCCCCGGGACGGTTTCCCCGGGCCCACTTCGGCCACCCGGAGAGGGACGCGTCGCGTCCCGCACCCGTGAGGAGTCCGCATGACGGAATACGGCTACTTCCTGTCCAGCGAGGAACACACGCCCGCCGAGTTGGTGGAGCAGGCCCGAATGGCGGAGCAGGCCGGGTTCACCTCGCTGTGGATCTCCGACCATTACCACCCGTGGAACGGCGAGCAGGGGCAGAGCCCGTTCGTCTGGTCGGTGATCGGTGCGCTGTCCCAGGCGGTCTCGCTCCCGGTGGAGACCGCCGTGACGTGCCCCATCGTGCGAATGCACCCCGCCGTCGTCGCCCAGGCCGCGGCCACGAGCGCCGTACAGCTGGGAGGGCGCTTCCGGCTCGGGATCGGCAGCGGGGAGGCCCTGAACGAGCACATCCTGGGCGATCCCTGGCCGGAGGCCGCCGTCCGCCTGGAGATGATGGAGGAAGCCGTCAGGGTGATGCGTCAGCTCTTCACCGGCGAGCAGGTCAGCCACCACGGCAAGCACTACACGGTGGAGAACGCACGGCTCTACACCGTGCCCGACGAGCCCGTTCCCATCGACGTGTCCGCCTTCGGGCCGCTCGCCGCCGAGGTGGCGGGACGGATCGGGGACGGCTTCATCACGATGGCGCCCGACGCCTCCGCCATCGAGCGCTTCCGGCGCAGCGGGGGCGGCAGCAAACCGGTGATGGCCGGGCTCAAGGTCTGCTGGAGCACCGACGAGGAGGAGGCGCTGCGCACCGCGCACCGTCTGTGGCCCAATGAGCAGCTGCCGGGCGAGCTGGCCCAGATCCTGCCCACCCCGGCCCACTTCGAGCAGGCATCCGAACTCGTCACCCCCGACCGCGTACGCGAGAACGTCACGTGCGGACCTGATCCGGACGCTCATGTCGCGGCGGTCAAGGGGTATGTGGATGCCGGGTTCGACACCGTCTACATCAACCAGATCGGCAAGGACCAGCAGGGCTTCTTCGACTTCTACCGCACCAAGGTGCTGCCCCGGCTCGGCTGAGCGGGACCAGAACCGAGGCGGCCCGCGCAAGGACAGCGACGCACCGACCACGGGAGTGACATGACCCGCCCGCACCAGCACGACACCGGCTCCGCCCCGTCCCACCCCGACAGCGCGATGGGCGAAGTCCTCAAGGAGTTCGAGGACGCGCAGACGCGTGACCCCAAGAAGGCGGGACGCAAGGACGCCCACGACGGCGAGGCGGGAGACGCGCTGACGCCGAACGAGCACGCGCAGGAAGAGGCGTCCGACGACTGAGGCGCGATGCCGCGACGCAAGCGGTGCCGCACCGCGAAAGGACGCCTGCCGGGGCTCTGGTCCTCGGCAGGCGTCCTTTCGCGGTGCGCCCCGCTGTTGGGGAGGCACGGCCCTGTTGTTGGGGAGGCACGGCCCTGTTGTTGGGGTAGCGCGGCCCTGTTGTCGGGGTGGGCGCGGCCTGCCTCAGCCCTCGCGTTCCATCTGGGCGAAGATGCTCGTGTCCAGCTGGGAGAGGAGTTCGGCGGGGTCGCGGTAGACGGCCACCGCGCCCGCTTCTTCGAGGTCCGCGCGGGGAATTCCCCCGGCGAGCAGCGCCACGGCGCGCACGCCCGCGGCCGAGGCCGCCTTCATGTCCCAGACCGTGTCCCCCACGAACACCGCGTCCGAGGACGTGGCCTCGGCCAGCTCAAGGGCCCGCTCGACGGGGTCCGGTGCGGGTTTGCCGTCGCTGACGTCGTCCGCGCTGGCCACGCCCGCGATGACGTCGTCGGCGTCGATGGCGCGGCGCAGGGCCTTCAGCTCGGGTCCGCCCGCCGATGTGGCCAGGACGATGCGCCAGCCCCGCCCGGCGAGCTCGCGCAGCAGCCGGCGCGCGCCGTCGAGGGCGGGCAGGCGGTCGAAGTAGGTGCCGTACAGGGCGGTGTGCGCGGCGTTCAACGTCTCGTCCTGGTCCTGGTCGCGGTCCTGGCCGAGCAGATGCCCGATGAGGTCGTCGGAGCCGAGTCCGACCGCCCGGTGGATGTCACGCATCGTCACGTCGTGCCCCGCCTGGCGGAACGCTTCCCACCAGGTGACCACGTGCAGATGGTTGGTGTCGACGAGAGTGCCGTCGACGTCGAACAGCGCCGCACGTGCCATGCGTCTTGCCTTTCGTTACGTGCCCGGGTTGGTTCCGCTCCCCTGCCGATCATGCCGTGCGTCCCGGCCCGCGACATCCGCGGACCGGGAAACGGCTCATGCCGCGCGCCGCTGCCCCGGAAGGTCCTCGGACGCACGCTGCGTGTCCGGCTCGGGCGCCTCGTCCTCCGCCAGATCCGGCACGGCGGCCAAATGGCGGCCTTGTGGCGCCTCGGCGGGCTCGTCCCCGCCCAGCAGGAGCTCTTCGTATCTGCCGAGCCCCAGGACGGCCATCAGCATCAGGCTGGGCAGGAAGACGGCTATGAGGACCACGGCAACTCCTCGTACGGGAGACGGGTCTGCCCGGACCGGGTTGCCCGGGACGCGTGATTGAAACCTGTCGCGCGCAAGTCGTTCCCAGGGCGCATCCTGGCCGCGTACGCCCCGCGACAGGGGGTACTCGGCGAGCCGTCGGCGGCGGTCCTCGCGCGGACGGAGGTTTTGGCCGCAGCGGATCGGCAAAGGGTGGAATATGGTGCAAATCGGCTACACGATGATGACCGAGCAAGCAGGCCCCCGCGCCCTCGTCGAAGACGTGGTCGCGGCCGAGCGTGCGGGCTTCGACTTCTCCGTCACCTCCGACCACTACTTCCCGTGGCTGGAGTCCCAGGGGCACGCGCCCTACGCGTGGAGCGTCCTGGGCGCGGCGGCGCAGGCGACGAGCCGGATCCCGCTCATGACCTACGTGACCTGTCCGACGGTCCGTTACCATCCGGCGGTCGTCGCCCAGAAGGCCGCCACGATGCAGTTGCTGTCCGAGGGCCGCTTCCGCCTCGGCCTGGGCTCCGGAGAAAACCTCAACGAGCATGTCACGGGCGCCGGTTGGCCCTCGCCGCAGGTGCGCATCGGGATGCTGGAAGAGGCCGTCGAAATCATCAGGGACCTGTTCTCCGGCGAGACCGTCAACCACCAGGGCACGTACTTCGACGTGTCCAACGCGCGTCTGTGGGACCTTCCGGACGAGCCGGTGCCGATCGGCGTCGCGGTCTCGGGCGAGCGGTCCTGTGCGCTGGCGGGGCGCCTCGCCGACCTGGTGATCGCCACCGAGCCCAAGAAGAAGCTGATCGACGCCTTCGACCGGCACGGCGGCCAGGGCAAGCCCCGGGTCGGGCAGCTGCCCGTCTGCTTCGACACCGACCGAGACGCGGCGATCGCCCGCGCCCACGACCAGTTCCGCTGGGCGATGGGCGGCTGGCCGGTGAACTCCGAACTGCCGGGCCCCTCGGGCTTCGCGGGCGCGACGAGCTTCGTGACCCGTGACGACGTCGCGGACGCGATCCCGTGCGGCGACGACGTCTCGGCGTTCGTCGAGGCCGTACGCCCCTACGTCGAGGCCGGGTTCACGGAGGTCGCGCTCGTCCAGGTGGGCGGCGACCACCAGCGCCCGTTCATCGAATGGGCGGAGCGGAAGCTGCTTCCCGCGCTGCGCGAACTCTGACCCACGACGACACCCGAGACGACGACACCCGAGGAGACCCATGCCCATCGCGACGTACTGCCTCGTGGCCCTTGACTGTCCCGATCCCGAGGCGCTGGCCGCCTTCTACGCGGCGGTGCTCGGCGGCGAGGTGAAGAACGACGGCGAGGACTGGTACGACCTGTACGCCCCCGGCGGTCACCGCGTCTCCTTCCAGCGCGCGCCGGGTCTCACGCCGCCGGAATGGCCGCGTGGGGACCGCAACTCCCAGCAGCTGCACCTGGACTTCACCGTCCAGGACATGGAGGCGGCCGAGCAGCAGGTCCTCTCCCTCGGCGCCACCCCGCTCGACCTCGACGACCACGGCGGCGAGCGCGGTTTCCGCGTGTACGCGGACCCGGCGGGCCACCCCTTCTGCCTGTGCCGGGCGTGACGCCCCACCCATCCCGCCGAAGCGGGCGCGCGGCCCGCCCGGCGCCCGCTTCTCCCACCGTCCTGTTTGGACACCAGCCCACTGAGCCAGAAGCACGGAGAACAACGTGAACGACACCTCCACCCCGGCCTCCCCCGACTCCCCCGACCTGGTCCAGGTCATGCTCGCGGAGTGCTCCGCGGCCGACGCGGACGCGGTCTTCGAGCTCCTTGGCGCCCACTTCACCTCCGACCGCGCGGGCGTCGTGCCCCACCGCGACGAGGGGCCGCAGCCGGCCGCTTGGAGCGGAAGCTTCTGTGCCGACCACGCTCCCGAGCAGGTGGCGGGGGTCCTTCTGTCCGGACCCGTCACCGCCGAGTTGCAGGGCGGCCCGGTGGCGGTCGAGCGGCTGCGCCGTACGCTGTCCGCGGCCTTCGCGGTCGAGGCGGCGGGCAGCGCGGCGGGCGACCAGGAGGTCGACGTCCAGCTCCGGCTCACAAACGCCTAGCCGCCACCCTCACCCCCAGGGCCGGGGCCTGGGCCGGCGCCGAGGCCGGGTCCGCCGAGGTTCGCCGCGTTCGAACAGGTCCCTATCGGGCGCGCGGACCTACTCTGGTACAAGGAGCGGCAACCCTTCCACGAGAGCGGAGGACATCATGATCGTCCTCGGAGTCATCCTGCTGGTCATCGGCTTCGTGGCCGGCATATCCATCCTGTGGACCATCGGCGTCATCCTCGTCGTCCTCGGCGTCATCCTGTGGATCCTGGGATCCGTGGGTCACGCGGTCGGCGGCCGGCGGCACTACTGGTAACGGCCCCAGGCGGATGCACGGGCGGATGTACTCCATCCGCCGCACGAGAAGCGCCCCGGGGACCGTGTCCGCTCGGTAGCGGCACGGTCCCCGGGGCGCGCCTCACAGGCCGATGACGACCAGGGCCGTGTCGTCGGTGGCGCCGCCGACCGGGATCAGATCGTCCAGGACGGCGTCCGCGAGCGCTTCGGGGCCGGCCCCGTGGTGGCGGGTGAGGGAACCGGCCAGCCGCTGAAGGCCGGTGTCGATGTCCTCGTCGCGGCGCTCGATGAGCCCATCGGTGTACAGCACCAGGCTCGACCCCGCCGCGAAGGGGACCGTGGCCTGCGGCCGGGCGACCGGTTCCGGGCGGGCGCCGAGCGGCGGGTCCGTCGCGGCGTCCAGGAAGCGCACGGTGGCGTCCGGACGCACCAGCGCGGCGGGCGGGTGTCCGGCGCTGCTGTAGGTCAGCGTGTGGCTGCTCCAGTCGATGACCGCTTGGAAGACGGTGGTGGACTCGGCGCCGTCCACCGAGCGGGCGTACAGACTGAGGACGTCCAGGGCGCGCGCGGGCCCCTCGGCGACCAGGGACGCGGCGCTCAGGGCGCTGCGCAGCTGCCCCATCACCCCGGCGGCGGCCAGGCCGTGCCCGACCACGTCGCCGACGGCGACGGCGAGCCGGTCGCCGGGCAGCTCCGCCAGGTCGTACCAGTCCCCGCACACGTTCAGGGCGCCGACGGCGGGCCGGTAGCGCACGGCCGCGGTGCGCTGTCCCAGCGGGCGGGGCAGGGGCAGCATGGCGGCCTGAAGGGAGAGGGCGATCTCGTGTTCCCGGGAGTGGGCCTGGCGCAGCCGGTCGTTGACCTCTTGCAGTTCCCTGGCCCGGTTGTACAGTTCGGCCTCCAGGACCCTGGCCCGGTCGCCGTCCCCGGCGGCGCCGGCTCCGCCACGGGCACGGATGAGTTCGGTGACCTCTTCCACTCGGTGCAGGATCAGGACCACTTCGCCGTCCGGGCCGCGGATGGGGGTGTTGACCGGGCTGAAGTAACGCTCCTCCCACACCCCGGGCCGGGTGGGGTCCTCCACGTCGTACCGTTGGAGCGCCATGGTGTCGCGCTCGCCGCTGGCCGCGACCCGGCGCAGCGAGGCGCCCAGGTTGCGCATGCCGCTGGCGCCCGGGTCGTCGGGGTTGTCCGGAAAGACGTCGAAGAGGTAGTGCCCGACCAACTGCTCGCGGGTCCGGCCCGTCATCGTGGTGAACGCCCTGTTCACATCGGCGTACACGAGGTCGGTGGTCAGCAGGGCCACCGGGGCGGGCAGGGCCCGGAACACCGCCTCGTAGTGGATGCCGGACCCGTTCACCTTGCACCTGCCCGCGCGACGCCGCCTGGATCTCGTGCTTTTCACGATAGGCGGCATCGGCCCGGCGGGCCCGCCGAACGGGCGGGCCACGGTCGTCGTCAGCGGAACTCGGGCGCGTGGTCCAGGGCCCACCGCGCGAAGGTCCCGGCCGGGCGGCCGGCAAGGCGCTCCACGTGATCGGTGATGCGGCGCGAGGCGGGTCGCCGCTCGGAGGCGGCGACCAGTGCCTCCACCAACGGCTCGGGGCGCCCGTCGGCGAGCATCCGCGATCGCGCCAGATCAGGGGCGAGCGCCGCGAAGCGCAGATCACACCCGAGCGCCGCGCCGAGACGCACCACCTGGTCGGACCGCCCCAGCACCTCGGGGCCGGTCAACACGTGGGGTCCGCCGCCCAGTCGACCGCCATCGTCGAGCAGGACGGCCACGGCGGCGTCCGCGACGTCGCGCTCGTCGACGACGGCCGTAGGGGCCATGTCCGGGCCCGAGACGACATCGCCCGCCCGCACCTGTGACACCCAGCCACGGGCGTTGGAGGCCAGCGTGTCACTCCGCAGCACCACGGGGCGCAGCCCGGCGTCATGCAGCAGGGCTTCCATCTCCGCGTGCACCTGCACGATGGGATCGCTCTGCTCCCCTGCTTCATCGTCCACCGCCGACGACGACAGATAGACGACGCGCGGCGCCGCCGCGGCGAGTTCCGCGATCATGGCGTGGGCGGGTGCGGATGTGAGCAGCGGCCAGATGAGGAAGACGGCGTCGATGCCCACCAGCGCCCGGCGCACCGCGCCGGGATCGGTGAGGTCACCGGCCACCCACTCGGCTCCCGGGCGCGCGGCGCCCCGCTCACGCGTGAGGCAGCGTACGCGCGCGCCCTGCGCGGCAAGGCGGATGGCGATCTCCCGGCCGAGGTTGCCGGTCGCGCCGGTGACCAGGATGGATGGGCTGTGCGGGGAGGCTGTGGGCCCCTCGGTGTCAGGCATGATCGAGACGTTAGGGGTTCAGGTCGACATGAAGGCAAGGCGCGTGCGGTGAAGACGATCGGAGAAGTGGCGGCGGAACTCGGCGTGGAGCCGCATGTGCTGCGGCACTGGGAACAGGTGGGAGCACTCACCGTGCGCCGCGACGGCCATGGCTACCGCGTGTACGACGAGAGCGCGCTGGACGCGGCGCGTACGGTCCTGAAGCTGCGCCGGGTCGGTCTCTCCCTGCCCGAGGTCACCGCCGCCATGGCACCGACGAAGGCGGCGGCGCAGGCGGTGGTCAGGGCCAAGATGGCAGCGCTCGAGGAGGAAGTCGCCCACCGTCAGCAGGCGATCACGTTCCTGCGGCACGCCGCCGAGTGCCGGCACCGCTATCTCGACGAGTGTCCGGACTGCGCGGCCTTCGCCCGTGACGCGTGAGCCGCCGTACCGCCGCGCCGTGGACCGCGTCGGCCGGCAGCGGCGGCGGGGCCCTCCCGCGGGTACGACGCGAAGCGCCCGCGCTCCCCACCGCCGGGTGCGGGCGGTGGGGAGCGCGGGCGTCGGTCGTTCAGGGGCGTCCGGTCAGAGCACCGGCACCGGGTAGGTCGGGTACTCCACCCCGGAGACGTGCTGGACGACGCGGATGACCTGGCAGGAGTAGCCGAACTCGTTGTCGTACCAGAGGTAGAGGATCGCGTTGTCGCCGTCGACCTTGGTGGCTCCGGCGTCGACGATCGAGGAGTGGCGCGAGCCGACGAAGTCCATGGAGACGGCGTCGGGAGCGGTCGTGAAGTCGATCTGGCGCTTCAGCGGGGAGTGCAGGGAGACGTCACGCAGGTGGTCGAGGACCTCCTCGCGGGTGGTCTCGCGACCCAGGCGCAGGCTGAGGATGGCGATCGACACGTCCGGCACGGGCACCCGGATCGAGCTGCCGGTGATGGGCGCCTTGAGGTCGGGCAGCGCCTTGGCGACGGCCGACGCGGCGCCGGTCTCGGTGATGACCATGTTCAGCGGCGCGGAGCGGCCCCTGCGGTCGGCCTTGTGGTAATTGTCCAGGAGGTTCTGGTCGTTGGTGAAGGAGTGGACGGTCTCCACGTGGCCGCGCAGCACGCCGTACTCGTCGGCCATGGCCTTCAGCGGCGGGACGATCGCGTTGGTGGTGCAGGAGGCGCAGGACAGGATCTGCTCGTCCGGCTTGATGGTGTCGTGGTTGACGCCGTGGACGATGTTGGGGACGTCGCCCTTGCCCGGGGCGGTCAGGACGACCTTGTCGATGCCGGGGCGCAGGTGCTTCGAAAGCCCCTCGCGGTCGCGCCACTTGCCCGTGTTGTCGATGAGGATGGCGTCCTTGATGCCGTACGCCGTGTAGTCGACCTCGGACGGGTCGTTCGCGTAGATCACCTTGATGGTGTTGCCGTTGGCGACGATCGTGCTCGTCGCCTCGTCCACCGTGATGGTGCCCTGGAACTGGCCGTGGATGGAGTCGCGCCGCAGCAGCGAGGCGCGCTTGACGAGGTCTGCCTCTCCGCCTCCCCGCACCACGATGGCGCGCAGGCGCAGGCCGTTGCCCGAGCCGGACTTCTCGATGAGCAGGCGGGCGACGAGACGGCCGATGCGGCCGAAGCCGTACAGGACGACATCGCGGCCGGCTCGGCGCTCGATCTTGTTCTCGCCGGTGGCGCCGATGACGGCGTCCGCGGTGAACTCCTCGACGGACAGGCCGCGGTCGTCCGCCTTGTAGGTGGCGGCGAGCATGCCGATGTCGATCTGGGAAGGGCCGAGGTCGAGGGTCGTCAGAGCCTGGAGGAACGGCAGCGTCTCGGTGACCGAAAGCTCCTCGCCGGCTATCTGGCGGGCGAATCGGTGGGTCTTCAGAATGCTGACCACCGACTTGTTCACCAGGGAACGGCTGTGCAGCAGGATCGTGACGTCCCGCTCCCGGTGCAGCTTGCCGATGATGGGGATCATCGACTCCGCGATCTCCTCGCGGTTCTTCCAGTTGGTGAACGAGTCGTCATTGACAGTCACGGAAGTTCATCTTTCGAGCTAGGCGGCGCTCATATGCTAACCCCCTGCCCTTTTGATCGTTCAAGCGGTGTCCCCGCGAACGGGGCGGCCTCGCCGACGGGGGCCCGGTCCCCGCTCGGGTACCGGGCGCCGGCGTCTAGCCGAGGGTCCAGCGCTGGAGCGCGGAGCCGGTGTCGGGCTGCTGGGTGACGAGTGCTCCGTCGGCCGCGGCGGCCGTGGTGAGGAGCAGCCCGCTGGCCCTGGACGCGACCGTGTAGCGGCCGTCGGCCGTGGCGGTCACGGACCAGTGCTGGTTGGCGCCGCCGGTGCAGGGCCACTGGATCACCTTGGCCCCGGCGGCGCGGGAGCTCGCGGTGACGTCGGCACAGAGCTTGGACTCGCCGTTGACGATCTGGTAGCCGCCGTCGGGCTGCCGGGTGAAGACCCAGTTCTGGTTGGCTCCCGCGTTGGGGCTCCAGGTGATGAGCTGGGCGCCCTGCTGCGTCGAGTGGCCCGGGTCGTCGAGCGCCTTGCCCGAGGCGGTGAGGGTGTGGGTGCCGTCGAGGGATCCCCCGCTCGCCGGACCGGTCGGGGTGAGGCCGAGGGTCTGCTCTGCGGCGGTGCGCGAGCCGCCGACCGCGCTGCCGGTGGTGTCGCTCCAGCTGCGGACCGGGGTGGTCTCGGCGAGCCGGCCGGCCCGCGCCGAAAGGCCGAGCACGAGCCCGCTGTAGCGGTTGACCAGGCGGTAGGAGCCGGTGGAGGTGACAGGCACGACGAACCACTGCTGGCCGACCGTGGGGCCGCCCGCCCCGGCGGCCGCCAGCACCGGCTTCGCGCCCCACGCGCGCCCGGACTTGGGGGTGGTGGGGACGCCGAGGAGCTTGCCGGTGGATGCGGCGGCGATGCGGTACGAGCCGTCGCCGTCGGAGGTGAACACCCACGACTGAAGCGCCGACCGGGTGGCCGCCGGGTCGGAGGTGACCGAGGCGCCGTCGGCCGCCTGGGCCAGGACCCGGCCGTCCCCGCTCGCGATCCGGTAGGCCTTGGTGACGTCGACCGGGGGCGCGGCGGGCGCGGACGAGCCCACCGTGATGTCCACGTACTCGCCGTCGGCGCCGCCCTGGCAGTCGATGGAGCAGTACGACCTGAAGGTCTTGCCGACGATGGTGGAGCTGGTGCGGTTGGCGCCGTCGAGGAACCAGCGGTACCAGGAGTTGTTGGTGTAGCCGCCGGTGTCCCCTATGAGGTGCCATTTCTGGCTGGCGAGGTCGTCGGTGGCGTAGATGCGCTGCGGCGCCGTCCCGTTGACCGCCTCGGGCTCGCCGATGTAGAGGCCCAGGTAGGCGTTGTAGGTGATGTTCATGACGAACAGCGGTGATTTCGGCGGCAGTTGACCGGCCGCGATCTGCTGGGCCACCGTGCCGGCGTGGGAGGGGTCGTAGTCGCCGGCCACCGGGGTGTACCCCGTGGAGCTCGCGCCGTCGACCGGCACCATGTTGCTCTCCAGGCCCCCCACGCCCGGCTGCGACCAGTGCCCGTCGTACCACTTCTGCCAGGAGCCGCGTGCCATCTTCGAGGAGATCGGCGCGCGGGCGACGTGCGCCAGACTGTCCTCCCAGTTGCCGCCCTTGGCGACGACGCGCGACCCGTAGTAGACGTAGAAGTAGCCCGAAGCGGTGTCGACGAAGAGCCGTTGGTCGCCGTCGCCGTAGGAGTACGTCTCGTGCGGGAACTGCGCGGTGTCGCCGCGCCGAGTGCTGTACGGCGAGGTGATGGCGTGGTCCTTGATGGTCCAGGTGCGGCCCTGGTCCTTGGAGAGCGCGTAGTCGATCGCGTCGAAGTGGATGCCGTCGGAGAACGGCGCCGGGGTGAACTCGTTGTGGACGAGTCCGTACCAGTCCCCGGTGTCCGGGTCGACCCACACGCCGGAGAGGTCGCAGTAGTTCTTCTGCGAGTAGCCCGCGTTGCCGACCGCGTACGTGGCCTCACGGCCGGTGGGGCTGTTGTTGCAGCGCCAGGTCGTGTCGTTGTTCCTGTCGGCGGGGTTGGCCGGGTTCACGGCGTCACTGATCGCGCTCGACCGCTCGGCGCCGTCCATGTCGGTGCCGGTGAAGAAGTCCCAGTACCGGGGGTCCTTCGCGCCGTACAGGGCGGCGGACTGCTGGAAGTAGAAGGTGCCGTCCTTGTCGACGTAGACCGAGGCGGGCGTGTCCGTCGGGTGCGCGTACGGCACGGGCGTCCCGACGCTGACGCTGTACGTGACGTCGTGGGGCGCGGCGGCGGCCGGCGGCGCCACCGAGCCGGCCAGCGCCAGCGCCGCGGCGCCGAGGGCCGCGGCCACTGCTCTGAGGGTGGGGGAGGACACGGGCGCTCCTTCTGTGACGGCCCACAGGTGTGGGGGTGGGGAACGGCGCGCGCCGACGGCCTGGCCGCCCGCGTGCTGCGCAGTCTGTGCACCGCGGCGGCCACCGTCCACGGACATCCGTCGGGCGGACTTGGACTTTTGTCGCCCGGGCGCGGCCCGGCGCCGGAGAGGCCCGCCCCCGCCCGCCGCTTGAATATGCCAAATACGTGCGCTACTGAGCCACGGGCCGGAATACCTGGCCGAAAACTGACTCGCGACCCACGGATTCACATCCCCGCATCCCCTTACTAAAAGGCACGGAACCAGATATTCCGGACGATGAGTTTCGAGGCGCCTAAAGGATGAGTAAGGTGTGGGTCGCTGTCGGTGAACCCGCACATGACCTCGGGCCCGGCTGAATTCCGCATGCGGGGATTCGTAGGCGCGGGGTGTCGTCCGCGGGGACACAGGGAGAGGATCGTGGCTGCCGGCTCGTTCGAGGGACACTACGTGTGGCATCCGGCGGCCGACGATCGCGAGCTGGCACGGGCGTGCACCGATGTGCGGGCCGGCCGCTACCTGGGTGCCCACAACGTCCTCCAAGAGGCGCGCGGGGACCACGAGTTGCGCGCGCACCGCTCCTTGGTGCTGGCCTCCGAGGCGGCCGACTCCGACCTGGCGGAGCGCTGGCTGACCGAGGAACCCGGCCCGGAGGCCGCCCTGTTGGCGGCGCGGGTGGCGATGATTCGCGCGCTGCGCTCGGCCGACGCGAGGGACGCCCGCGCCGACGCGCTGCTGCGCATGGCGCAGGCGGCCTGCGTGCGGGCGGCGCGGCTGCTGCCCCAGGACCCCACGCCCTGGGTGGCCCAACTCGCCCTGGCCCGCATCGACGGCCCCCGGGACGCGGCGCCCAGAGGACTCCTGACGGCGCCGCCCGGGCCCTGGCAGCTGTTCGCCCATGTGCTGCGGCTCGACCCCTGGCACCGCGAGGCCCACCACCGCTTCCTGGCGTGCTTCTTCACCCGCAACGGCGGCTCGGCGAGCGCTCGTTGGGACGTCGCCTCCTTCCTCAGCCACCGGGCGCCCGCCACCTCGGCGCTGCGCCTGCTGCCGCTGGTCGCACTGGTCGAGGACTACGATCCGAGCGCGCTGCTCGCCGACCGCACCTGGCAACAGCCGCAATGGTCCTCCACGGCGCTCGGGATTTACCACAACTGGTTTCCCCAGACGGCCCGTTACCGGTTCACGCCCGTCCTTGACCTCGCCTATCTGGCGCACGCCCTGTTCATGGCGAAGCGGGAATTCGAGGCGCGGGAAGTCCTGACGGCCATGGGTCCCTACGCCTCGCGCATGCCCTGGAGCGTGTTCGGCGATCCCGGGGAGCAGCTGAACCGGGCCCGCAAGTCCTGCGGGCTGCCGACCCCCGCACCCACCTGACCTCGGCCTCTGTGAACGGCCCGCCCGCGAGCACGCTTCTTTTCACCCCAAGGAAAGGTTGCCCCTGTGTCCGAGCAGACGTCCACCGCCCGCTCGTCGAGCAGACCGGCGGAAACATCCGCCACCTTCGACGACGACGCCACACTCCATGCGATGGGATATCCACGGAAACTCACCCGTAGATTTCACGCGTTCGACAATTTCGCCATATCCTTCACCATCATCAACATTATCTCCGGCATCTTCTCCGCCTTCGGTTTCGGAATGGGGGCGGGCGGCCCCCGGATTCTGGTCTTCGGCTGGATCGGCGTCTCGGTGATGGTGCTGTTCGTGGGCGCGGCGATGGGTGAGATCGCGTCCGCCTACCCCACCAGCGGCGCCCTGTACTTCTCGGCGGGCAAGCTCGCCAAGCGGCACCGGGGCGCCTGGTCCTGGTACACGGGATGGCTGAACTTCGTCGGCCAAGTAGGCGGCACTGCCGCCACCAACTACGCCGCCGCCACCTTCATCCAGGCCTTCATCTCCATGCAATGGCCGTCCTACGAGGGGACGCCGCAGCAGACGGTCGGCATCGCCACGGCGATCCTGCTGATCCAGGCGCTGGCCAACACCTACACCGTGCAGCTGGTCGCCGTGGTGAACCGAATCTCCGTGTGGTGGCTCCTGATCGGCATGGTGGTGATCGTCGTCGCCCTGACCGTGAAGCCCGGCTCGCACCAGCCGGTCTCGTTCGCGACGCACTTCGTCAACAGCACCGGCTTCGACAACGGTCTGTACGCCGCGATGCTCGGCCTGCTCGTCACCAGTTGGACGTTCACCGGCTTCGACGGCAGCTTCCACATGTCCGAGGAGACGGTGAAGGCCACCGTCAACACGCCCAAGGGCATCATGCGCGCCATCCTCTACTCGGCGCTCGCCGGCCTCGTCCTCATGCTCGCCCTGGTGTACTCGATCCGTGACTACGCGAGCGAGATCGCCGCGTCGGCGCCGCCGGTGCAGATCCTCGTCGACGCGCTCGGCCTCGGTATGGCCAAGCTGCTCCTGCTGATCGTCATCGGCGCCATGCTGTTCTGCGGACTCGCGAACATGACCAGCAACACCCGGCAGATCTTCGCCTTCTCGCGGGACGGCGCGATGCCGGGCTCGCGCTGGTGGCACTCGGTCTCGCTGCGCACGCGTACGCCCGTGAAGGCGGTGTGGCTCGCGGCCGCGTGCGCCCTGGTCCTGATCATCCCGGGCTGGTGGTCGCACACGGCGTTCACGGCCATCGTCAGCGTCAACGTGGTGGGCCTGTACCTGGCGTACGGCGTGCCCATCTTCCTGCGGCTGCGCCTGAAGGACTTCGAGCCGGGCCCCTGGAACCTGGGCCGCTACGGCAGGCCGGTGGCGGCGGTCGCCGTGGTGTGGATCGTGCTCAGCAGTGTCCTGTTCATGCTGCCCCAGGTCTCCCCCATCACCGCGGACTCCTTCAACTACGCGCCGATCGCGCTCGGCGTGGTCCTGCTCATCGCCACCATCTGGTGGTTCGCGACCGCGCGCCGGCGCTTCCAGGGGCCGGTGAGCTACGGCAGCCCCGACGAGGTGGCGGCGATGGACCTCATCTGAGGACACCGCCCGGGGCCGGGGGGCGACGCCGGGGCGGCGGATTCAGCGGATTGTCTCGTAAAGCGCCGGAGGGGGTCCTGTTCCTCATCCGCTCGCGGCCGCTGTGAGCCGTCGCTCCAAGGGGGTGCGAAAGCTCGGTTTGACGCGCACGTCGGCGAAGAACGCCGTCAGCCGGGCCGCCTCCGCCGCGATCGCCTCGCGTGCCTCGCGGCCCACCCCTTGGCGCGTCAGGAGTTCCGTGACGATCTCGCCGTCGGGACGCTGGGCCCAGCCGCCCACGACGCGGCCGTTCCACCACACGCTGGGCCCGATGTTCCCGTTGGTGTCGAAGAGCTGGGACGTGTACGCGGCGTCGAGGTACCAGTCGCGGCTGCGCCAGCCCATCGGGGTGGGATCGAGCGCGGGCAGCAACGCGGCCCAGGGCTTCGGTTCGGCGGGTGGTTCCAGGTGGGCGGGCAGGGCATGGCCCGCGCCCTCGTCGAGGTCGGCCGCCACCGCGTCGGTGCGGGCCAGCGCCTTGCGGGTGTCCGTCAGCGTCCAGCCCGTCCACCACTTGACGTCCTCGGTGGTGGCGGGACCGTAGGCCGCGAGGTATCGGGCGGCCAGGCGCGCCTTGGCCTCGTCGGCCGGCAGGTCGGGGTGCGGTTCGGCGGGGATCCAGCGGTACTGGCTGGAGGCCCAGGTGCCGAGCGGGCGGCCGCGCCGGATGCGCCCCTCGGCGGCCATCACACCGAGGAAACGGCTGGTGATGCGCGGCCGTGCCTCATACGGCTTGCCCTCGGACTGGACGATCTGCGCCTTCAGCTCCGGTACGTCGTCGGCGATTTGGGCCGCCGTGGCCTCGCCGCGCCGCTCCAGCGCGGCGAGGACCGCCCCCTCGGTTCGGGCGAACCAGCCTGCGTCCAAACCCAGTTGCTCGTGGAGGACCTTCGCCAGGTTGCGGCGTTCGCGGGCCGCGACCGCGCGGGCGGTCGAGGCGTCCACGACGGGAGCGAGTTCGCGCGGGACCACGAACATCGTGCGCCGCATGCAGAGCATCCGCACCAGCGTCCGGTCCTCGTACAGCGCCCGCTCGAGCTCCGTGACGGACGGGGTCCGGAGGCGGGCGGCGACGGAGAGATACACGGAGGCGGGGTCGGTGGCGTGCAGACCGAGCAGCGCCTCGGCCACCGCCTCCGGGGTGGCGGCGCGGGCCGCCGACGCCAGCAGGTGGCGGGCGCCGAGGCGCGCGCGGCGCTCCTCGGCGGTGATCTTCCGACGCGCGTGGGTCATGGTTTGAGACTAGCGACCACACCCGCCGTCGCGTTCAGTCCGTCCAGGATCGTCGGCGCCATGCTCGTACCGGCCAGAAAGAAGCCGAGCAGCGCACAGACGATCGCGTGCGAGAGCTTGAGCCCTCCGCTCCGCAGGAAGATCACCGCGAGGACCACGAGCAGCAGGACCACCGAGATCGAAACAGCCATGACGAGCCTCCTCCACCGCGCCGGCATCCCGGCGTTCGGGCGTCAGTGTGGCGGAGGAGGCGCCGGGATCCCGGCCAAGACATGTACGCCGTACGGGTGTTGACTGCGCGTGACCTCCGGCGCGCGGCGCCCGGGGCGAGTTGGCGTCAGCCGCGTGCCTGCGTCGGCGGCGCGGTCCAGGTGACCGTGCGGTCGCACCAGTCGGCGATGAGGTCCCGGTCGTGGCCGACGGCCAGCAGGGCGGCGCCCGTAGCGCCGCGGTAGGTCTCCACCGCCTCGATCAGGGCGGCGGCGGTCGGTGGGTCCAGGAGGGCGGTCATCTCGTCGCAGATCAGCAGGCGCGGCCTGAGCACCAGGGCGCGCGCGAGGCAAGCGCGTTGGAGGTCACCGTCGCCGACCTCGCCGGCACTACGCGTCAGGAGGGCGCCGCCCAGGCCGACGGCCTGGGCCAGTTCGTCGACGCGCTCGCGGATCTCGATGCGCCGCCCGGTCGCCTTCAGCGGTTCTGCGATCAGGTCGCGCAGCCGCACGCCCGGGTCGGCGGCGCGTCGGGCCCCCTGCTGGACGACGCCCACGGTGGTGCGCAGGGCGCGCGGCACGCGGTCCACGACGGGGACGCCGTCGACGACGACGCTTCCCGCGTCCGGCCGGTGCAGCAGGGCGGCGACCCTGGCCAGCGTGGACTTGCCGCACCCGCCGGGTCCCAGCAGCCCGACCGCCTCGCCGCGCCCCACGGCGAGGCTCATGTCCCGCACGACGGGGCGGCCCCGCTCATAGCCGGCGGTGATGTTGCTGAGCTCTAGCACGACGGGAGTCCTCCCAGGGGGCGTGCCATCCCGGCCATATGCCGGGTATGACCCTGAAGGAACGTTCCGTCAGGCGCACCCCAGGGTACGACGCGGCCACCTCGCCCGAGATGGCCACGCCCCGATCCGAGAGGGCGCGCGGGGAACCACGCGCTCAGCCCGGCACGGCCCGCACCCGTGGCGCGATCCCGCGCGCCCCCTCTGCGGACGCCCTCAGGGCGCCCGCAGATCGACGAGCTCCGCGATCGCGGACCGGTGCTCGCCCGCCGAACCCAGCGCGATCTGGGACGATTTGGCCCGCTTGAGGTAGAGGTGAGCTGGATGCTCCCAGGTCATCCCGATCCCGCCGTGCAACTGCACGCACTCCTCCGCCGCCCGCACGGCGACCCGCGCGCAGTACGCCTGGGTCAGCGCCGCCGCGAGCGGCACCTCCGGGCTGCCGCTCGCGAGCGCGTCCGCGGCGTTGCGGGCGGCCGCGCGCGCCGAGACCACCTCCAGCCAGAGCTGCGCCATGCGGTGCTTGAGCGCCTGGAAGGAGCCGACCGGCCGGTTGAACTGCTTGCGCTCACGGGTGTACGCCACTGTCTCGGCCAGACACCACTCGGCGACCCCCAGCTGCTCGGAGGCCAGCAGCCCCGCCCCGGCGAGCAGACCACGCCGTACGGCACCGGGCGTGGCGTCCCCTCCTGCCAGGAGCGTGCCGCTCGCGCCGTCGAGGGTGACGGTGGCGAGCGGGCGGGTCAGGTCGAGCGGGGTCAGCGGGGCGATCGTGGCGTCGGCCGCGTCCACGGCGTACAGGCCCTGTTCGGTCGGCACGATCAGCACGTCGGCCGTGGCCGCGTCGGCCACCGCCGACATGGTCCCGGCCGGCGTCGCGAGGAGCCGGACCGAGCCGGGCCCCGCGGCGAACGGCACGACGAGCGCGGCCGTCCGGTGCCCGCTCGCCAACTCCCCAAGCAGCGCGGCCACTTGGGTGTTCTTCTGCGGACCCAGCGCCATAAGGGTCTCGGTGGCGATCACGGAGCTGGTGAGGAACGGGACCGGCGCCACCGCGCGCCCGGTCTCCTCAAGGACCACCGCGGCCTCCCGGTGCGAGGCACCCTGCCCGCCCAGCTCCTCGGGTACGAGCAGCCCAGCGAGGTCCATCCCGGCGCCGAGCGCGCGCCACAGCTCGGGGTCGTAAGGCACATCGGACTCGGCGCGCGCGAGCGTGGACGCGGCGTCGGCGCGGTCGGCGAGCAGGGCCCGTACGGCCGCCCTGAGGTCGTCCTCGGCCTCGGAGTACAGCAGGTCGGGAGTGGCTTCTTCGGCGGGCTGCGCTGTCTGCGCCTTCATCGGGCCAGGTCCTTCCAGGCGACGTCCTTGTCATTGCGCGGCTCGGCGGGCAGCCCGAGAACACGTTCGGCGACGATGTTCAGGAGCACTTCGCTCGTGCCGCCCTCGATCGAATTGCCCTTCGAACGCAGATAGCGATAGCCGGCGTCGCGCCCGGTGAAGTCGACGAGTTCAGGCCGGCGCATCGTCCAGTCCGAGTACAACAGGCCCTCAGCCCCGAGGAGTTCGACCTCAAGGCCGCTGATCTCCTGGTTGAGGCGCGCGAAGGCAAGCTTCATGCCGGAGCCCTCGGGCCCCGGCTGGCCCGCGACGAGCTGCTGGCGCAGTCGCTCGCCGGTGAGCCGGGCGACCTCGGCCTCGACCCACAGCGTGAGGAGGCGCTGGTGCAGGTCGTGGGTGCGCAGCTCGGGCCGTTCGCGCCAGACCCGGGCGACCGGACCGATCATTCCGCCCTCACGCGGGATGCGCATGCCGCCGATGGAGACCCGCTCGTTCATGAGGGTGGTCTGGGCGACCTTCCATCCCTCGCCGACCTCCCCGAGCCGGTGCGCGTCGGGGATGCGCACGCCGGTGAGGAACACCTCGTTGAACTCGGCCTCACCGGTGATCTGCCGCAGCGGCCGCACCTCGACGCCGGGGTCGCTCATGTCGCAGATGAAGTAGCTGATGCCCCGGTGCTTGGGCAGCGCCGGGTCGGTGCGGGCGATGAGGATGGCCCAGCGGGCGAGGTGCGCGCTCGACGTCCACACCTTCTGCCCCTCGACGACCCAGGTGTCCCCTTCGCGCACCGCGCGGGTGCCGAGGGCCGCGAGGTCGGAGCCGGCGCCCGGCTCGCTGAAGAGCTGGCACCAGACCTCCTCACCCACCCACAGCGGCCGCAAGAAGCGCCGCTTCTGCTCCTCGGTGCCGTACTTGAGGATGGTCGGCGCGGCCATGCCGAGCCCGATGCCGATCCGGCGCGGGTCGTTGTCGGGCGCACCTGCCGCCGCGAGCTCGGCGTCCACGACCGGTTGCAGGGAGCGCGGCGCGGCAAGGCCGCCGAGCCCCACCGGGTAGTGGACCCAGGCGAGCCCGGCGTCGAAGCGCGCCTTGAGGAAGTCGAGCGGTTCGGTGTCGGCGGGCGGGTGCGCGGCCAGCAACTCCCGCGTACGCGTGCGCAGTTCGGCGGCGTCGGTCATCGGGCGGCTCCTTCCGTGAGGACGACCACGCGGCCGGTGGTCGTGCCGTCGGCGACCCGCTGCACGGCGGCCGCCGCGTCCTTGAGCGGAACCCGCTCGCTGATGAGCGGCTTGATGGCGCCCTCCGCGGCGAGGCGGGTGAGCTGATCGTGGCAGCGCGCGATCGACGCCGGGTCCTTCTGCGCGTACAGACCCCAGTGCAGCCCGACGATCGAGTAGTTCTTCACCAGGGCGTGGTTGAGCGCGGGCGCGGGAACGGAGCCGCTGGCGAAGCCGACGATCACGATCCGTCCCTCGAAGGCGACACACTTGGCGGACTTGGCGTACGCGTCACCGCCGACCGGGTCGTAGATGACGTCGGCGCCACGGCCCCCGGTTGCTTCCTTGACGGCGGCCACGATGTCCTGGCTGCGCCGGTCGATGACGAGGTCGCAGCCCAACTCGCGTGCCACTGCGGCCTTTTCGGTCCCGCCCACTACGCCGATCACGCGCGCGCCGGCGGCCTTGCCCAGCTGCACGGCCGCGCTGCCCACTCCCCCGGCGGCGGCGTGCACGAGCAGCGTCTCGCCCTTTTGGAGGTGGGCCCTGCGGTGCAGGCCGAAGACTCCGGTCTGGTAGCCGATGTGCAGGGCGGCCGCCTCGGCGTCGTCCAGGGCATCGGGCGCGGGCAGCAGCGCCGCCTCGTCGGCGACGACGTACTCGGCGAGGCCGCCGTGCGGCAGCGCCGGGTTGGCGATCACCCGGCGGCCGTCCTCGGTCTCCCCGCAGATCTCGACTCCGGGGGTGAACGGCAGCGGCGGGCGGATCTGGTACTGCCCCCGGCAGAGCAGCGCGTCGGGGAAGTTGATGTTGGCGGCCCGCACCCTCAGGAGCACCTGACCCGGGCCCGGCACGGGCCGGTCGATGTCTTCGAGCCGCATCACCTCGCCCGGCTCGCCGTTCTCGTGCACTCGCCATGCCTGCATTCGGGGGCCTCCACACGCCGGGCGCGATACGGGCTGCGTACCGCTGAGTACGTTCCACTGCTCGCGAGCATACTAAGCGGTCGCTTGCCGCAAGGGAATCATCCTGGCGCACCGGTCCCGATCCGCCGCGCGGCGCGGCCCCGGGGCCTCCCGGGCCACCGGACCTGCCCGTACGGCCACGCCGTCCTGCCCCTGCGCTCCTGGTGCGGGCCGGGGGCCGCCGTGTAGTCAGGAAAGGTTCATATCGCGCGCGGGAAGAAACTCACTTGCGCGACCACGACCACGTCGGCCGCACCGGCACCGGAGCCGGCCGCGCCCCCGTCCGGGGACCGTCGGCGCGCCCCGAGGGCCCGCCGGGCAGCCCCCTCGACCTTCAGGCCCGGGCCGGCAACGCGGCCGTCGTGCAGATGCTCCGGGACGCCGGCCGGCTCAGCAAGCAGGAGCGGCACCAGCACGGCGCCGGGTGCGGTCACCAGCAGGCCGACGGCGCGGCGGTGCAGCGCGCGGCCGGGCCGCAGGCGCCGCGTTCAGCGGTGCACGACGTGCCGCGCTCCGGTGGGCGTCCGCTGGACGAGGCGACCCGTACGGACATGGAGGGCCGGCTGGGCGCGGACTTCTCCGACGTACGCATCCACAGCGACGGCGCCGCCAAGGCCTCCGCCGCCGAAGTGGGCGCCCGGGCCTACACCTCCGGCAGCCACGTCGTCATCGGTGACGGCGGCTCCGACAAGCACACGCACCTGACGTTCCCTGATGCCGCTTGACGCCTCCTGACATCTTTTGCCGCCGGCCCCGGCGCGGGCATGGCGGTTTGCGGCGGCAGCCGGTAAGGATGCGCCCATGACCGACGCCGCCGCACCGCCGCCGCGCCCCGCGTACCCGGGTCTGCCCGCGCCGCCGCCGCTCGGCGCGTGCGCGCTGCCGCCGGGCACGTACGAGGGCAGTGTCGTCCTGGTGACCGGGGGCGGGTCGGGGCTCGGCAGGGCGATGGCCGCCGAGTTCGCGCGGCTCGGCGCCGATCTCATGATCGTGGGCCGTTCGGCCGACCGGCTCAGGGCCGCCGAAGGCGAGCTGGCGGCGCTCGGCGGGCGCGTGGCCGGCGCGGTCTGCGACATCAGGGAGCCGGAGCGCGTGGCCGAGGTCTTCGACGCGGCGGAGCGCTCGCTCGGCCTCCCCTCGGTCCTGGTGAACAACGCGGCGGCCAACTTTCCTTCTCCGGCTGAGGACTTGACGCCGAATGCCTGGCGGGCGGTCCTCGACATCACACTGACCGGCACGTGGTTCATGTCCCGCGAGTTCGCCCGCCGCCACCTCGCGGCCGGCACCCCGGGCTCGGTGATCAACATCGGCGCCTCCTACGCCTGGACCGGCGGCCCGGGTCACGCACACTCGGCGGCGGCGAAGGCGGGCGTACGCAATCTCGTGGAGACGCTGGCCGTGGAGTGGGGCCCGTACGGCATTCAGGTCAACGGTCTCGTGCCGGGCCTGATGCCCCACCCCGACCTGCCGGAACCGGTCCGCGCCACCCTGGAGCGCGCCGACGAACGGGGCGAACTCTCCTCGCGCCAACCCGCGTTACGCGTCGGCCAGCCACGTGAGCTCGGCTGGGCGGCCACCTTCCTTGCCTCACCGTACGCCCGTTTCATCAGCGGCCACACCCTGGTGGTGGACGGGGCGAACTGGCAGCGGCGGGCTCTGGTGTCGCCGCCGGTGAGCAGCGTGCGGGAGCAGTTGGGGCGCGGGCCGTTCAGCACGTAGGCCTCCTGGCCCTCACATCCCCTCGAAGGACGGCGGGCGCTTGGCGGCCTTGGCCGCGTAACCCTCACGGGCGTCCCGCGAGGTGAGCGTGAGGGCGGCGGCCAGAGCCGTCCGGTCGAGGGCTTGGGCGAGGCCCGCGTCGGCGAAGGCGTCGATGTCGCGCTTGACGGCTCGGACGGCGAGGGGTGCGCGGCTCGCGATCCCGGCCGCCGCGTCCCGCGCCGTTCGCTCCAATTCACTGACGGGAACGACCTGTTGGAGCAGACCGATCCGTTCGGCCGTGGCGGCGTCGATCCGCCGGCCGGTGAGGGCGAGCAGCTTGGCCCAGCCCGCGCCCGCCTCGCGCGCGATCCGCAGATCCCCACCGGCGTCCACGGCCACCCCGATGCCGGTCTCCGGGAGCGCGAACACGGCGTCATCGGCGGCGAACCTGATGTCGGCCATCAGCGCCAGTTCGAAACCGAAGCCCAGACAGTAGCCCTGGACGGCGGCGACGACGGGCTGGGGCAATCCGGCGAACGCCGCGAACCGCTCATGGGCCCAGCGAACGCCTTCGTAGTACTGGTACGCGCGTTCGGCCGGGGAGCGTCCGGTGATGTCACCGCCGGGCTCCTTGACGTCGATGCCCGCGCAGAAGGCACGCCCCTCGGCGCGCAGCAGTACGGCTCTGATGGACTCGTCGAAGCGGACGCGGTCGGCGAGCAGGCCCAGTTGACGGGTCGACTCCCAGCTCCATCCGTTGAGCCGGTCGGGGCGGCACAGGGTGAGCACGGCGAGACCGGAGCCGGTGACGTCGAGCCGGATGCGTTCCTCTCCGTCGGCGACCCGCCGGTCCAGGGTGTCGATCATCACCCCTCCACTTGCCTATGCTGACCACCCGTCAGGTCTGTCGAGACTAAGGGACTCCCCCCGTGCGGCGCATCCCTGCGACGGTGACCCCGTCCGGGCCGGGTGAACGTCCGGCCCGGGGTTGGCCGAGCGCTCGCGATCCGTTGGGCGGGTGTTCACCGGTTTCCTCCGCCGCCCTCATCACGGGGCGCGAGACTCACTGGCAGGTCCACGTCACGAGTCTCAACCGACGGCTCTGGAAGGGGCGTTCATGACCGAGTTGACACGACGCAGACTCCTGGGATCGGCAGCCGGAGCACTCGGCGCAGCCGCGGCGCTCTCCCTGCTGCCACCCAGCATCCAAAAGGCGGTCGCCGCGGGTGCGCCGCGCCGGGGCTCACTGCGCGATGTCGAGCACGTCGTCATGCTGATGCAGGAGAACCGCTCCTTCGACCACTACTTCGGGACCCTCTCGGGGGTGCGCGGGTTCAGCGACCCCGACGCTCTGAAGCTTCCCGGCGGGCGGTCGGTGTTCTACCAGCCCGACGCGGTGAACCCCAAGGGCTACCTGCTGCCGTTCCACCTGGACACCCACAGCACGAGCGCCCAGGCCATCCCCTCCACCAGCCACGCCTGGGCCGTGCAGCACCAGGCGTGGAACGGCGGGAAGATGGACCAGTGGCTGCCCGCGCACCGCAAGGCCGACGGCGCCAACGGGCCCTATGTGATGGGCTATTACACGCGCGAAGACATCCCGTTCCAGTTCGCGCTCGCCGAGGCCTTCACCATCTGCGACAACTACTACAGCTCCGTCCTCGGCCCCACCTGGCCCAACCGGCTCTACTGGATGACCGGGAGCATCGACCCGGCCGGCACCGAGGGCGGTCCGGTGATCAGCAACTCCGCGCCCAGCCCCTACCGGTGGACGACGTACGCGGAGCGGTTGCAGGCCGCCGGGATCAGCTGGAAGGTCTACCAGCAGGACGACGACTACGGGTGCAATCTGCTGGAGCAGTTCCAGGCCTTCCGCGAGGCCAAGCCCGGGTCCCCGCTGTACGAGCGCGGGGTACGTCCGCAGCCCGTGGGCACCTTCGAGGACGATGCCCGGGCCGACCGGTTGCCCGCGGTGTCCTGGATCATGCCGACGAGTCACCAGTCCGAGCACCCGGACTATCTGCCGGCCGCCGGCGCGGACTTCGTGGCGCAGAAGATCGAGGCCATCGCCTCCAACCCGAAGGTCTGGGCGAAGACCGCGTTCATCCTCAACTACGACGAGAACGACGGCCTGTTCGACCATGTGGTCCCGCCGACCCCGAAGGCCGGCACCGCGGGCGAGTTCGTCGGCGGGCTGCCCATCGGTGGCGGATTCAGGGTGCCGGCCATCATCATCTCGCCGTGGACGGTGGGCGGCTGGGTGGCGAGCGAGGCGTTCGACCACACGTCAGCGCTGCGCTTCCTCGAGCAGTTCACGGGGGTCGAGGAGCCCAACATCACGGAGTGGCGCAGGCGTACGTTCGGTGACCTGACCTCGGCGTTCCGGTTCAGCACGGGTGCGCCTCGGGCGCCTCGGCTGCCTGACGACACGGCGGAGCAGCTGGCGGAGGCGAAGCGGGAGGTGGCTACGTTGCCGAAGCCGGTGTTGCCGGGGGCGGCGCAGTCCTTTCCCCGGCAGGAGCGGGGGCATCGTCCGCACGTATAGCCATCCGGCGGGGGGAAGGATGGCACACGCGGCCCACCCCCCTGGGGCTCCGCCCCAGACCCCGACCGCGCCTCAAGGGCGCTCGTCCTCAAACGCCGGACGGGCTGAGGTTGCCGGTGCGGGCCGGCGCCAACCCCGCCAAGGGGCGCGGGGAACTGCGCGCCCAGCCCAGCACGGCCCGCAGCCAGGGTCTCTGGGGCTCCGCCCCAGACCCCGTTCGGCCTGAACGGCCTCGTCCTCAAACTCCCCCAAGGCCTTAAAAGCCAGGGGGAACCCCCATGACGGGCTGGGTATGTCCATGCGGGCCAGCACGAGCCCTGCCAGGGGCGCGGGGAACTGCGCGAGAAGCGACCACGGCCCGCAGCCAGGCCCCCGGGGCTCCGCCCCAAACCCCGGACCGGCTGAGGTGGCCCGTGCGGGCCAGCACCAGGTGGCCAGGGGCGCGACCAGCCACGCACGGTCTCACGGGGTTGCCGTGGGGGACGGGGGCTGGGTTCGTCGGGGGAGGAGGGGCTTGCAGAGCGCGAAGGCCTGGGCCGTCTTCGGGTCCGTGGTGTTCAGGCCCCGAAGACCTCCCCCCGCCCCGCCCGGTGACGCCGACGGCAGAACCACCCCGTGGTCCCCCAGGCAACTGGTGAACGCCTTCATCGCGGTGCTGCCCGCACCCCCGCCCCGTCCCCCATTGAACTGCGGCCGCACACTCGCACAGGCCTGCGCCGCCTGGCGCTGGGCCGGGTCGGCGGACGCACCGCCTCCGAAGCCGCCGAAGCCGCCGCCTCCCCCGCCGGGCCGCCGGGCGGCGCCGCTGGGCCTGCCCGAGCCGTTGGGATGTCCGCTGCCGCTCGGCCGGGGCGCCATTGTGACGCCGTGCTGCGCAAGGCACTGCCGGTAGGCGTCCATGCCCTTGGCCGCCGATGCGGACGCCGACGCGGAGGGCTTGGCCTGCGTGGAGGAAGAGCTCGCCGATGACGAGCAGGCCGCGAGCAGCAGACCGCACGCCGCGAACGTCGCGGTGGAGACGGCGACCCGCACGGCGAGCGCGGTGCGCGCGGGGGCGGTGCGCGCGGGGGCGGGCCGGCGCTTGGTCCAGGTCATGTCCGGTGTCTCCTCGGTGCGTTGGGCGGACGACGGCCCGGCCCCGGTGGGCACGCCGTCGGCGACCCACGACTGAACCGCACCCGGGTGGGCGCCCCCGGTGGAAGAGCTGGGAGTTTCCTGGACGCCCGGTCCCCCGCGCGGCGCATGCAGCACGCGGGGCGATCCGTTACGTACCTCTTCTGCCGCGCCGCACCTTTTGCCGGGCCCCGGGGCTCCCAGGAAACTCCCAGAAAGCTCCCAGGGGTTCCAAAGTGCGGGCGGCCAGGATCCGGCGTCATGAAGGTGCTCCCACGACGGCGCAGAGCCGTCCTGATCAACTCGGTGCTCGGTGTGGCCGTCCTCGCGGGCGCCGGCGGCGCCTACGCGGCGGTGACCAGCCATGACGCCGCTCCCGCTCGCGGCGACGCGAAAAGCGTCACGGTCACCAAGGGCACGGTCCTCGCCACCGTGTCCGGCTCGGGGTCCCTCGCCTCGCCCAGCGACGCCGGGGTGAACTTCACCACCGGCGGCAAGCTCACCGAGGTCGACGTCAAACCGGGCGACAAGGTCACCGCGGGCCAGCTGCTCGGCAAGGTGGACGCCACCGCGGCCAGGGAGACCCTCGCGCAGGACGAGGCGTCCCTGACGGCGGCCCGGGCCAACCTCACCAAGGTCCAGGCGGGCCAGCCGAGTGCGAGCGCCGCCTCCGGTTCGGGCAGCGGTTCGTCCGCGCGCGGCACGGCCGGTGCCGCGCCCACTCCCGCCGCCTCCCCCACCGTCGACCCCGCGCAGCTCGCCCAGGCCGAGGCCCAGCTCACCCAGGCCCAGAACGCGGTGGACGCGGCGCAGCGCGCGGTGGACGGGACAAGGCTCACGGCTCCGGTCTCGGGGACCGTGGCCTCGGTGTCGGCGAAGAAGGGCGACACCGTCGCCGGAACCGGCGGCAACGCCGCCGGCGGCAGCGGCGGTTCGGGCGGCGGCTCCAACTCCGGCTCGGGCAGCGCCAGTTCGTCCTCGTCATCGGCCCTGTCCGGTTTCGTGGTGCTCACCAACCCCACGGGGATGCAGGTCACCGCCAACTTCTCCGAGGCCGACGCGCTCAAGCTGAAGCCGGGTCAGGCGGCCACCGTCACCCTCAACGCCGAGTCGGGCACGGTGCTCAACGCCAAGATCCTGTCGGTGAGTTCCCTTCCCGTCAGCGGCGGCTCCGGCTCCGGCGGGGGCGGCAACAGCGGCTCGGGAAGCGCCGTGCAGTACGCGGCCACTCTCACCATCACCAGCCCCACCACCGATCTGCGCACCGGGCTGAGCGCGAGCATCCAGGTCGTCACCGGCGAAGCCTCCGGCGCCCTGTCGGTACCGACGGCCGCCGTGAGCGGAACCGGCGCCAACCGCACGGTGACCGTGGTCAAGGCGGACGGCAGCACCGAGCGCACCGCCGTGACGGTGGGCCTTGAGGGCGACACATCGGACCAGATCCTGAGCGGTCTGAGCGAGGGCGAGAAGGTGCAGCTGGCAAGCGTGTCGGCGACGGGCAACGGCGGGTTCCCGAGCGGCGCCTTCCCCGGCGGCTTCGGCGGCGGTGGCGCGCGCACCCGTGGCGGCGGCGGAGCCGGTGGCGGCTCGCGCGCCGGCGGGGGCGGCGGCGGGGGTGGCCGCGGATGACGCCGCCCCTGTGGCCGCGCCGGAGCGCGGCGCTGCCCGAGCCCGCGTCGGACGACGGACCCTGGGACCCGGCGCCGGTCATCGAGGTGCGCTCGCTGATCAAGACGTACGGTCACGGCGACGCGGCCGTCCACGCGCTCAGCGGGCCGGCCGACCCGGTCAGCGGCCGGGCGCTCGGCCTCGAACTGGTCGTGGACCAGGGCGACTTCGTGGCCGTGATGGGCAGTTCGGGGTCGGGCAAGTCGACCCTGATGAACATTCTGGGGTGCCTGGACGTGCCGACGTCCGGGCGGTACCTCCTGGACGGCATCCACGTCGGCGGGCTCGACGAGCGCCAGCTCTCGTTGGTGCGCAACCGCAAGATCGGCTTCGTGTTCCAGTCGTTCAACCTGGTGCCGCGCACGCCCGCGCTCGCCCAGGTCGAGCTGCCGCTGGCGTACGCGGGAGTGAAGCCGGCCGAGCGGCGCCGTCGCGCCGAGGCCGCGCTCACTCTGGTCGGGCTCGCCGACCGCATGGACCACCGGCCCAATGAACTTTCCGGCGGTCAGCAGCAGCGGGTGGCCGTCGCCCGGGCCCTGGTCACCTCGCCCGCGATGCTGCTCGCGGACGAACCCACCGGAAACCTCGACAGCCACAGCACCGAGGAAGTGCTCGGCGTCGTGGACCGGCTGAACGCGGCGGGGCGCACCGTCGTCCTGATCACCCATGAGGACGAGGTGGCCCGGCACGCCAAGCGGGTCGTCCGCCTCGTCGACGGAAGGATCGTCGAAGACGTGCGACAGGCTCCCGCCGACGGGCCCCCGCCCGCCCTGCGCGAGGGCGGCCTCGTGGTCGGAGGCGGCCGGTGAACCCCTTCGAGACGCTGCGCTTCGCCTTCGGCGGGCTCGCGGCGAACAAGGTGCGCTCCGCCCTGACCATGCTGGGGGTGCTGATCGGCGTGGCCGCGGTCATCGTGCTCCTCGCGGTGGGCAACGGATCCTCGCAGGCTGTGAAGGACTCGATCGAGAAGCTGGGCACCAACGCGCTCACGGTGTCCTCGGGCGGCGGCTTCGGCGGTTCGCGCTCGGCCACCGTGACCAAGCCGCTGACCGTGGACGACGCCAGGGCCCTCGCCGATCCGGCGTCCGCGCCGCACATCGAGTCCGTCGCCCCGGAGACCACCACCTCCCAGACCGCCCTGTACGAGGGCACTTCGCACGCCGTCGGCCAGGTCGTCGGAACCTACCCGGCGTACTTCAAGGCCTCCAACAGCAAGGTGGCCAAGGGCGACTACTTCAGCTCCGACGACGTGCTGGGCTCGCGCAAGGTGGCCGTGATCGGCTCGACCACGGCGACCGACGTGTTCGGCACGGCCGACCCGGTCGGCAAGAAGATGACGCTGGGCGGCACCCCGTTCACGGTGGTCGGCGTGCTCGCCACCAAGGGCGGCACCGGGTTCCAGGACCCGGACGACGTGGTGGTGGCGCCGCTGCCGACCGTGCAGAACGCCTTCACGGGCTTCGGTTCGCTCGGCCAGATCCTCGTGGAGGCCAAGTCGGCCGACGCGACGACGGCGGCGCAGAACGAGATCACCACCGTCCTGATGGGCCGGCACGGCCTCAAGGACCCCTCGGCGCTGGACTTCCGGGTCAGCAGCCAGGCGTCCCTGCTCAGTACGCAGGCGGACACCAACAAGACGTTCACGGTGCTGCTCGGCGCGGTGGCGGCGATCTCGCTGCTGGTCGGCGGGATCGGCATCACCAACATCATGCTGGTGACGGTGACCGAGCGGACCCGCGAGATCGGCATCCGCAAGGCGATCGGCGCGCCGCGTGGCGTCATTCTCGGGCAGTTCCTTGCCGAGTCGACGCTGCTTTCGCTGATCGGTGGCGGCCTCGGGGTCGCGGCGGGTCTGATCGGCTCGCACTTCACCATCGTCGGCATCAAGCCGGTGATCATCCCCGAATCCGTCGTCGGCGCCTTCGCGATCGCCGTGGCGATCGGACTGTTCTTCGGCGGCTACCCGGCCAACCGTGCCGCGAGCCTGCGGCCCATCGAAGCGCTGCGTCACGAATGAACCCCATGTACGAGCAGGGAGAGGACATGTTCGGCAACGCCGATACTGTGCAGAGCGCCCGCCCCGCGGCGGCCGGCGGCCCGGAGGACATCCTCGCCGAACCACCGGACACCCGGGACATTTCCGCCGAGCTCAGCGCGCCGCCACGGCCGCGGTTGCCCTGGCTCACGCTGCTCCTGTCGGGCGGCCTGGTGGCGGGCGTCGCCTTCGCGGGCGGCGCCCTGGTGGAGAAGAGCCAGGACCAGGGCTCGTCCGCGACGCAGCGCACACCGGCCGCCTCCGGCCGCGCCGGCGCCACGGGAGCCGGCCAGCGCCCCGCCTTCGGCTCCGGGCAGGGCGCAGCGAGCGGCCAGCGCCAGGGCGGCGGCGCGGGGGCGGGCGCGGCGGGCGGTCTGACCATCGGTACGGTGAAGCTCGTCGACGGCAGCACCATCTACGTCACCGACACCCAGGGCAACGTCGTCAAGGTCACCACCGCCGGCAGCACCCAGGTCACCGAGGCCAAGAGCGGCAAGGTGTCCGATCTCCAGCCCGGCCAGACGGTCACCGTACGCGGCGACCAGAACGCCTCGGGAGACGTCGCTGCGACGACCGTCACCCAGGGCGGGGCGGGTGGTTTCGGCGGCGGCCGGGGCTGACCGCGCCCAGGCCCACACCGCCACGAGGAGGAAACCGATGGCCCTGACGGACGCAGCCGCACCCGAGGCGAGCCTGCTGGTCGTCGACGACGAGCCCAACATCAGGGAACTGCTCTCGGCCTCGCTGCGCTTCGTCGGCTTCCGGGTCGTCTCGGCGGCGACCGGGGCCGACGCGCTGGCCGCCGTCGCCAAGGAGCGCCCCGATCTGGTGGTGCTCGATGTGATGCTGCCCGACATGACCGGGTTCGCGGTGGTGCGCAGGCTGCGCGAGGAGGCCGGTGGCGGGACGGGCCCCGACCACCTTCCGGTGCTCTTCCTCACCGCCAAGGACGGCGTCGACGACAAGATCAGCGGTCTGACGGCGGGCGGCGACGACTACGTCACCAAGCCGTTCAGCCTGGAGGAACTGATCGCCCGGATCCGCGCGATCCTGCGCCGCACCGGCGGCCCGAGCGGCGAGGGCCGGCTGGTGGCGGGCGATCTCGAACTCGACCCGGTGGGCCACCAGGTGCTGCGCGCCGGGCGGCCGGTCTCGCTCTCGCCGACCGAGTTCAAGCTGCTCGCCTATCTGATGACCAACGTCGACCGGGTCGTGTCCAAGCCGCAGATCCTCGACCATGTGTGGGCGTACGACTTCGGGGGCGACCTCAGCATCGTCGAGTCCTACATCTCCTATGTGCGCCGCAAGGTCGACTCCGGGGCGGACGGCGCGCCCAAACTCATCCACACCGTGCGCGGCATCGGCTATGTGCTGCGCCGCCCGCAGGTCTGAGGGGCCCGCCCGATGCCGAGGTATCCGCGGGCGTGGCTCAGGCACCTGCCGCGCCGTTTCTCCGCGCTGTCCCTGCGCTCCCGGCTCGTGCTGCTCGCCATGGCGCTGGTGGCGCTCGGCCTGACGGTGAGCGACACCGTGGTGCTCAGTTCGGTACGTGCCCAGTTGGTCCAGCGGGTGGACCAGCAGTTGGACCGGTTCGGCGACTCCGTCGCGCACCGGGTCGGCGTCGAGGGCACCCCCACACCCAGGCCCGGCCGTACGGGGGGCGGCCGGGCCTGGCTCCCCAGCCAGTACGTGATCGCCTTCGCCGCCGACGACGGGAAGGTGACCGAGCAGTTCCGTCAGCCCGTCGCGGCGGGCGATCCCCGGCCGCTGTGGCCGTCGATGGACGCGCGGGCACTGCGGGCGCGCCTGGGCAGACCGTTCGAGGTGCCAAGTGATCACGGCGGCGGCAGCTGGCGGGTGCTGATCGTGCCGGTGGACAGCGGAGATCAGGCGCTGCCCGCCGGTGTGGTGGTGGCCGCGCCACTGGAGGAGGTCTCCTCCACGGTCGACCACCTGGCCACCGCCTTCCAGCTCATCGGTGTCGTCGTGGCGCTGCTGCTGGGGGTCGCCGGCTGGTTCGCGGTCCGGGCCGGGCTGCGCCCGCTGCGCCGCATCGAGGCGACCGCGGTGGAGATCGCCGCGGGCCGCCCGCTGTCGCACCGTATGCCGGACGCCTCACCGAGCACGGAGGCCGGCCGGCTCACCAGCGCGCTCAACGGGATGCTCGCGCAGCTCGAATCGGCGTTCGCGGCGCGCGCCGAGTCGGAGGAGCAGATGCGGCGCTTCGTGGCGGACGCCAGCCACGAGCTGCGTACCCCGCTCGCCGGCATCCGGGGCTTCGCCGAGCTGTACCGGATGGGCGCGCTCGCCGACGAGGCCGACGTCAAGCGCACCATGGCCCGGATCGAGAGCGAGGCGGTGCGCCTGGGCGGTCTGGTGGAGGATCTGCTGACCCTGGTCCGCATGGACGCGCAGCGTCCGCTTCAGCTGGCCCCGATGGATCTGCGCACCCTCGCGGTGGACGCCCTGCACGACACCGGGGCCCTCGACCCGGCGCGCGAGGTGACGCTGACCGGGCCCGGTGGCGAAGGGACGCCAGGTCCCGCGCCCGTACTCGGCGACGAGGCGCGGCTGCGGCAGGTGGTCGCCAACCTCGTCGGCAACGCGGTCGCCCACACGCCATCGGGCTCTCCCGTACGCATCGGGGTGGGCACCCACGACGGCCACGGCGTCATCGAAGTCTCCGACGCGGGTCCGGGGCTCACCCACGAGCAGGCGGCCCGGGTCTTCGAGCGGTTCTACCGCGTGGACGCCTCCCGCAGCCGCCAGACCGGTGGCGGCGCGGGGCTCGGCCTCGCCATCGCGTCGGCGCTCGTGCAGGCCCACGGGGGCCGCGTGGAGCTGACGACCGCTCCGGGCCGGGGCGCGGTGTTCCGGGTGCTGCTGCCCGGCGCCGCCTGAGCGGGGCCGCCCCACTCCCCCGGACCGGCCCGAGTGCGGCCGGGGCCAAGGGCTCCTAGCGTGGGTCCATGATCCGGTTCGAGCAGGTCAGCAAGGTGTACCCGGACGGCACCCGGGCCGTCGACGACCTGTCCTTCGAGGTCGCCGAGGGCGAACTGGTCACGCTCGTCGGACCGTCCGGATGCGGCAAGACGACCACCATGATGATGGTGAACCGCCTCATCGAGCCGACGTCGGGGCGCATCCTGGTCGACGGGGAGGACATCGCCACCCTGGACCCGGTCAAGCTGCGCCGCCGCATCGGTTACGTCATCCAGCAGGTCGGGCTCTTCCCGCACCGTACCGTCCTCGACAACACCGCGACCGTCCCGGCGCTGGTGGGGTGGAAACGGGGCAGGGCCAGGACGCGGGCGGCGGAACTGCTCGATCTCGTCGGACTCGACCCCGCGACCTACGGGCCGCGTTACCCCGCTCAGCTTTCCGGCGGTCAGCGCCAACGCGTGGGCGTGGCCCGGGCGTTGGCGGCGGATCCGCCGGTACTGCTGATGGATGAGCCGTTCGGCGCGGTCGACCCCGTCGTGCGTGAGCGGCTGCAGAACGAATTCCTCGGCCTTCAGGCGACGGTGCGCAAGACGGTCCTGCTCGTCACGCACGACATCGAGGAGGCGGTCCGGATGGGCGACCGGATGGCGGTGTACGGGTCGGGGCGCATCGAGCAGTTCGACACCCCGGCCTCGGTCCTCGGCGCGCCCGCCACCTCCTACGTGGCGCAATTCGTGGGCGCGGACCGGGGGTTGAAGCGGCTTTCGGTGACGACCGTCGAGCCGGACGATGTGGAGCAGCCGCCGGTCGTACGCCTCGACGAGCCCGCCGGGGCCGCATCGGCCCGGCTGCGGGCCGAGGGCGCGCGCTGGGCGGTGGTGCTCAACGAGGAGGGCGACCTGCACGGGTGGGTCGGCACGGAGGAGCTTTCGTCGGCCGGACCGGGCGCGGTCGCGGATCTGGCCCGGCGCATGGAGGCGTGGGTGCCGGTCGGCGCCCCGCTCAAGCAGGCGTTCAGCGAGATGTTGCAGTACGACGCGGGCTGGGTCGCGGTACTGGACGGCGCGCGCTTCGTCGGCGTCCTGACCCCGGCGAAGCTGCACGAGGCGCTGCGGCGGTCGGTGGACGCGGATGCGTTGGGGGTGGAGCGGGCGGAGGTCGATTTCGACTCCGTCGCGGACGCGTGAGGGGGGTTCCAGGGGCTCCGCCCCAAACCCGGGCGGGCCCCGGAGCGCCAATCACCCCCCTCGGATCAACCCCTTGGACTTCAGGTACGTCCTCGCCACGTCCTGCGGCAGCCGGCGCCAGCTGTCGACCTGTTCGTTCAGCCGGGCGAGGTCCGCGGTCGTGAGCACGGTGTTGAGTCTGCCCAGCGCGTCCGTCACGCCCTTGCCGCCCGCCCGCGAGCGATTGACCACCGGCACGATGCAGTCCGCGTTCTGAAGGTGTTTGTCGTCGGCGAGCAGCACCAGGCCGAAGGCGTCGAGCGTGGCGTCCGTCGTGGTGGTGAGGACCATCTGGTCCTGACCGCTCTGCACGGCCTGCTTGGCCTGGGTGGTCCCGACCCCCTTGGGGTCGACCGCCGTGACGTCGATGCCGTACGTCTTCTTCAACCCGGGCTCGCAGTACGGGCGTTGCACGCACTCGTCCCCGGCCGCGAGCCGCACCGGAAGCTTCGCGGCGCCGAGGTCGCTCAGTGTCCTGAGCCCGTGCCGGCGCGCGTAGGTCCGCGCCACCGCGAAGGCGTTCTGGTCGACGGCCCTGCCCGGGTCGAGGACGGTCAGACCGCGCGGCGCGGCGAGGGCGCGCAGGGCCGCCATGGTGCGGCCGAGGTCGGGTGAACCCACGGGCTCGGCGTCGGCGCCGTGGGCCTTGGCGTTCAGCCAGTCGGCGAAGGTCGCCGCGTACTCGGCCACCACGTCGATCTGGCCGCTCTCCAGGGCGGGTTCGTAGATCTCCCGGTTGGTGACCGAGAGGATCTTCGTGTGGTAGCCGGCCTGGTCAAGGAGCAGCGCGTACATCTGCGCCAGGAGGTCGCTCTCGGTGAATCCGGCCGAGCCGATCGTCAGATGCCTGCTGTCGCCGGGCGGCGCGGTCACCGAGCCCTGCTGCTCCAGGCTCGGGCCGCCCGCGCAGGCCGTGACCGCGATCAGGGCGAGGACGGCGGGAAGCAGGCGCGGCCTCATCCTGTCCCGCCTCTGGCCCAGTGCGGGGCGAGGCGCTGGACGGCTTCGAAGATCCCCTCGACGACGAGCGCGAACACCGCCACGAGGAGGGCGCCCGCGACCACTTGCGGCGTGGAGGCCAGGTTGAACCCGGCGGTGATGATCCGTCCGAGACCGCCACCGCCCGCGAGGGCCGCGAGCGTGGCGGTCGCGACGAGCTGGACGGCGGCGACGCGTACGCCGGTGAGGATCAGTGGCAGCGCGAGCGGCAGCTCGACGCGGAGCAGGAGCTGGCGCCCGGTCATGCCCATGCCCCGGGCCGCCCGCACCACGTCGCGGTCGACCTCGCGCATGCCGACGTAGGCGTTGGTGAGCAGGGGCGGTACGGCGAAGAGGATCAGGGCGATGATGGTCGGCCACTCGCCGTGCCGGCCCAGCGGGGTGAGCAGGAGCAGGACGAGGACGGCGAAGGTGGGCACGGCGCGCCCCACGTTGGAGACGTTGACGGCGAGCGTGCCGCCCTTGCCCAGATGGCCGAGGACCAGCGCCACCGGCAGCGCGATGAGACAGCTCAGGACGAGGCACAGCGCGGTGAGCCAGAGGTGTTCGCCGAGCCGGTGCCAGATGCCGTTCTCCCCCGACCAGTGGGCGGCCGAGGTGAGCCAGGACCAGGCGTCGGCGAGCGTCGTCATGACGGCGCCGCCCGCGTCCAGGGGGTCAGCAGCCGCTGGACGGCGAGCAGCGCGAGGTCGGCGGCGACGGCGATCAGCACGCACAGGACCGACGCGGTGAGCACCTGCGCCTTGAAGTAGGTGTTCATGCCGGCGTAGATCAGATTGCCGAGCCCCCCGTAGCCGACGATGGCGCCCACCGTCACCAGGGACACCGCCGAGACGGTGGCGATGCGCAGCCCCGCCATGGCGGCGGGCAGGGCGAGCGGCAGCTCCACGGCCAGGAGCAGCCGTACCGGTCCGTAGCCCATGCCCCGGGCCGCCTGCCGGGTGTCCTCGGGCACGGCGCGCAGGCCGGCCAGGATGTTGCGTACGAGCAGCGTCAAGGAGTACAGGACCAGGCCCGCGACGACGATCGAGGCGGAGAGTCCGTACACGGGGAGCAGCAGCGAGAACATGGCGAGGGAAGGGATGGTGTACAGCACGGTCGTCACCCCGAGGACGGGGCCCGAGGCCCAGCGCCAGCGGCGGGCGGCGATGGCCAGGGGCACCGCGATGATCAGGCCGAACAGCACGGAGAGCGCCGTGAGCTGGAGGTGCTGGAGCACCGCGTCCCACAGGATGTGGCGGCGGCTCGACAGGTAGGCGCCGCAGATCCAGTCGTTGTGCGCGAGGCAGTCGTCGGGAGGCGCGGTCACCCGTCCATTGCAGCCGGGACCCGGCCCGGCCGCCCGTCCTGGTGCGCTGTTCGGGGCACGCGTTGAGTCACCCGGACGAAAGGGGCAGGCTTGAGGTGAACGCGGCCGGACGCCACCGGTACATCAGCGCACCCGCCCGGCCGGGGAGAGGTGAGTGTCATGCGCGTACTGCTGAAGGCTCAGCTCGACACCCACAAGACCAACGAAGCCATCCGCGACGGCACTCTGCCCAAGCGCATGCGGACGATGATGGAGACGCTGCGCCCCGAGGCCGCCTACTTCACCGCGGAGGGCGGCTGCCGTACCGCGCTGATCGTCTTCGACCTCGCCGACCCGTCGGGGATCCCGAAGGCCGTCGAGCCGCTGCTCCAGGACCTCGACGCCAAGGTCGACCTCTCACCGGTCATGGACGGGGAGGACCTGGCGAAGGGACTCGCGGCGCTCGGCTGACCGTCGCGGTGCCCGCGGGCACCGGGCCGGGCCCCCAGGGGTGGCCCGGCCCCGCCGTGTCACAGGCCCGCGTCACAGCAGCCGTCGCGCCGCATCAGCCGGCCCACCGCCAGCCAGTCCTCGCCCCGCGCGGCCGTGTGCCTGTCGTGCGGCTCGAAGGCGGCGACCAGATCGGCCGTCGTGTACGGCACACCTCCCCTGAGCGTCCCACTCGTGCGCACCAGGGAGTCGAAGTCGTCGAACGGGTCGCCGTCGATGAGGGTGAGGTCGGCGAGCTTGCCGCGCTCGACCGTACCGAGGTCCTTGTCGAGACCGAAGAGCCGGGCCGGGTGGACCGTCGCGGTGCGCAGGGCCTCGACCGGCGAGAACCCGCCCCGGTGCAGGGCCCGCAGTCCCAGGTGCAGGGAGAGCCCGACGGGGACGAGGGGCTGGTCCGTGCCGAGCGCGATCAGTCCGCCCCCGTCCATGACGCGACGGTAGACGTCCGTCTCGGTGCGCAGGGTGGCCAGTTGGGCCCCGGTGGGCGCCGCGGTGGCCGCCGTTCGCACGGCCTGGGTGTCCCACGGCGGCATGACGGCGGTGACCCGGGGATCATCGGCGAGCGCGGGGTCGGCGCCGAGCAGGGGCGCGGAGGTGAACGGCGTCATGATGAGGGCGAAGTTGACGCCACGGGCCGTGTAGATCTCGACGACGTCCTCGTAGGCGTGTCCGGTCGCCGAGGTGGCGTGCCCGAACTCCGCGCGCTGGGTGGCGAGCAGATGAGTCGTCAGGTCCTGGCCGACCTCGACGCCGGGGGAGATCAGATGGCTTCCCGAGCGCACCCCAAGACGCTCGTGCGCGAAGCGCGCCGCCTCCTTCATGAGCCAACTCGGCGCCCTGACATAGGTTTTGACGAAGTCCCAGTCCAGGGCCGCGCCCCGCTGGAGTGAGCGCTCAAGGCCTGCCTCGGTGCGGTGGGCGCGGCCCATGCTGTACGCGACGCGTGCGCCGTCGAGCAGTTCCCCCGTGGTCAGCAGGCGCGGCCCGGCGAGCTGCCCGGTGGCCACGGCCTCGCGGATGCGGGCCTGCTCGTAGGCGAATCCGCCGAGCGACACGGCGGTCGTGATGCCGTAGGTGAGCTGGCCGACGGTCTGACGGCCGCCGTATGTGCTCTGCCAGGGGTGGGTGTGGGTGTCCCAGAGCCCGGGCACGACGGTCCCGCCGGAGGCGTCGATGGTTCGCAGGGCGCCACGTTCGCGGTGGGCCTCGACGGAGGCGATGCGTCCGTGGGACACCACGATGTCGACGTCCTCGCGCACCGTTTCCCCGGTGCCGTCCCAGAGCCGTCCGGCGTGCACCACGACGTCGGCGGGGGTCGGCCTGCGCTGGTCGAGCGCCACCCGCACGGTGCGCGCCGCTCCCCCCTCGACGCCGATCAGACGCAGCCGCGTCCCGGACAGGTACAGCAGCGTCCTGGAATCGCCCGACCAGGATGGATGGTCGGCGGGTTCGGTGGTGAGGGCGCGCGGCGGACCCTGCGGGGTGCCGTCGGGGGCGACGGGCAGCACCTGGAGGGCGGACTCGACCACGACCGCCATCCACCGTCCGTCTGGCGACCAGACGGGCCCCGAGTCGTAGCGGTCGGCGATGGAGACGTGCGGGGCCACGGCGTGCAGATGGTCGGCCCCTGTGACGGTGTCGACGACCCGGATGACGTTGTATCCCTCGCGGAAGCGCAGGTTGAGGCGGTTGCGGTCGCAGAGCGCGACATGGTGTCCGTCGGGCGACCAGCTGGGCCGGCCGGGCAGTCCTCCGCCGCCGAGCGGCGCCACCAGGACGCGCTCGGTGCCGCTCGCGAGGTCGCGCACGACGAGCCGGCCCGACATGTCGATGGCGGCCAGCCGCTTCCCGTCGGGCGAGAGCGCCGGATGCACGCGGCCGCCCGTGGCGATGGCGCTCTCGGCGCCGGTGGCCAGATCCCGTCGGTAGACGCCGAGCAGCCCGTCGCGGTCGTCGGCGTACAGCAGGGAGCGGCCGTCGCGCGCCCAGACCGGCCCGAGCAGATAGCCGGTGGGCGCGGCCTTGCGCAGCCGCACCGGCGGGCGCCCGCCCGAAAGGTCGGCCAGCCAGAGCGAGTTGAGGGCGGCGAAGGCCACCTGCTTGCCGTCGGGTGACAGAGCGGGCAGATGGATGCCGCGCACCGGACGCACCCGTTCCTCGCCGAGGTCGTACGACTTGACCTGGTATCGCGGCCGGTCCACGGGCAGCGCACCATGGAACGCGATGGCCTCGGGGTCGGCCGGCCGCTCGGGGCGTACGAGCGTGAAGCGGCCGTCCAGGGTGAGCAGCAGTTCCCCGTCGGCCGTCCAGCGCGGCGGCATCGGAGCGATGTCGCCGGCGACGGGCACGGCCTTTGCGTCGACGACCAGGACGCAGGAGGCGTTGGGCGCGGCGGTGGTGCGCAGATAGGCGAGGCGACGGCCGTCGGGTGCGAGGGCGGGGGTCATGACCTGGGCGTTCTCGCTCTCGGTGTGCTCCACCGTGACCGCTTGCCCGCCGTGCGCGGGGACGGCGGCGATGGTGCGGGCGTCCACTCCGAGTCCGAACGGCGTGGTGACAGCCTTGGCGCGGACGAACAGGATCCGCCGGCCGTCGGGCGACCACGTCGGGTCGAAGTCCTCCCACGCGGCGTCCTGGAGCGGGCCGTCCTGCCCGGGGAGCCCGGTGAGGCGGGTAAGCCGGCCGGAGTCCAGGTCCAGGACGTGGATGCGGTAGGCGCTGCCCGTCACCGGGTCCCCGCCGCGTTCGGAGGCGAAGGCGATGCGGGTGCCGTCGGGCGACCATGCCGGGCCCCGGTCGTCCCAGGGGCCTTCGGTGCGTTGGCGCACCTCGGAGCCGTCGGGCCGCATGGTCCAGATGTGGTAACCGCCGCCCTGGTAGGCGCAGAACGCGATGAGCGAGCCGTCCGGGGAGTGTGTGGGGCGGGTCGGCTCGAGCCCGGCCGGTGTGAGCGGCCTGGCCTCGCCGCCGGCCCTCGGGAGCGACCACAGGACGTCCTGGACCTCCGCGATCAGCCGGTCCCCGGCGGGCGAGAGGCTGGCCGCGCCGTTGGTCGCGGCGGTGAAGGACAGCGAGAGCCCGGTGCGCGGCGCCGCAGGCGCGGGCACGGCGCCGACGGCGGTGACGGCCCCGGCCGCGCCTGCGGCCGCGAGGAGTTGACGGCGGGAGAGAGTCAGGGGGGAGCGGGAGGCGGTGGTGTCACGGTCCATGGCACAGCACGCTCGCGCACCGCGCGGCGCACGGGCAACACCGCCATTCCCGCCATACGGGTGCGGCGGCGGACGGGGGCGCCGGCGGGTCCGCGCGTCCGGTCCGGGCCGCCTTCGCGGCGCGCGCAAGACGGCGCAAGACGGCGCAAGACGGCGGCGGACAGCGCCCGGCACAGCGGCGTTGCGGCGGACGGGTGATATTCGGCGGGTGTCGCGGCGCGGCTCGGGCACGGCGGGCGCGGACGTGAAAGAGAGTCAGGCACAGGTCCGGTTTGTATGACAATCATCCCAACCAGAGGAAACGCTCATGCCTGCCGCAGCACTTCACGCCCTCACCCGGCCGCGCGCCCGGGTCACCGCCGTCGCCGCCCTCACTCTCGCGGCCACTGCGCTCACCGCCGCCCCCGCCGCCTTCGCCGCACCCGGCGACAACGGCGACATCAAGATTCACGCGGTGGGTACGCCCTTCACCGACCCGCGCGACGAGCCGAAGGTCTGCAACTTCTACCTCGACGCCTTCGACTTCGACGCCGCGCCCGGCACCAGCTGGAACGCCACCACGGAGCCGATCAGGGCGGGCGGCCCCTCGCTCTCCAGCACCATCCAGCTCGTGTCCGGCACCGGTCACACCCCTCCGCTCACGCTGCCCAACGGGCAGTACAAGCTCAGCTGGAACGTCGTCGGCGGCAAGGGCCCGGGCAAGCAGAAGATCTTCACCGTCGAGTGCCCGGTGTCCGCACCGCGCGCCGCGATCGACGGACACAACGGCCCGCCGCACACCAGGCCGCACGGCGGGGTGCCGGCGGGCGGCGGCGGTCTCGCCGAATCCCCGGGCATCCCGCAGGCGGGGGCCGTGGCGGGCGTAGGACTGGTCGCGGTCGCCGGGGTGCTCTACATCCGCCGACTCCGCCGCCGCACCGATGGCGCAGCGTAGAAGCGCTCCCACCGCCCGGCACCGGACGCGCGCCTACCGCCTGACGAGGACAGCGGCCCTGGCCCTGTCCTTGGTGGTGGGCGGCGTCTGGTGGGCACAGGACGACGGAGCGGGGCCGCCGTCCGCCGCCGGGCCGCGGGAGGCCGAAGTGGCCGCGGCCCCGGCGGGCGACAGCCGGGGGGCGGTGTCCCCGCCCGCGCGCCCGCGCCCGAGCCCGCCCGCGCCGGCCGCGCTGCCGCCGTCGCGCGCGATGTCGCTGGCAATTCCCTACCTCGGCATCGAGGCACCGATCGTCGCCCTCGGCCTCGACGCGCAGCACCGGCTCGCCACGCCTCCCGTCAACAACCCGAAGGTCGTGGGCTGGTACGGCGACGGTCCCTCCCCCGGCGAGACGGGCACCGCCATCGCCGTCGGGCACCGCGACACGCGGACCGGTGCCGCCGTCTTCGCGGACCTCAGGGCGCTGCGCCCCGGCCGCGTCATCGAGGCCCGGCGCACCGACGGCAAGGTCGCCGTGTACACCGTGGACCGGGTCAAGACGTACGAGAAGGCGCACTTCCCCGACCAGGAGGTGTACGGGCCCGCGAGCCGTCCGGAGCTCCGGCTGATCACATGCAGCGGCCGCTTCACGCACAAGGCGGGCTACGAGAGCAACCTCGTCGTCTTCGCCCACCTCGCCCAGGTGCGCACCGCCCCGCCCACCACAGCGGGCACGCCCAGGCCGACGAAACGCCGGTAGGCCCCAGGGACGCACGGCCCCCGCACCAGGCGGCCGGAAAGCGCCCCTTGGGGCTCCGGGGCGTTTCCGTGGCCATTGACACCCCTGTCAATGACATGGACATTACTAGTCGCTCATCCGGTTCCCGCCGCCCCACCCAGGCGGCACCGAACCGCGCTCCACCCCCCACCCTCGTCACATCCATGACGCACGGTCCTGGAGGAGCCATATGAACCGACGCAGATCCACCCTGGCGACCGCCATCCTGTTCGCGACCGCCGCCGCGCTCGCGTCCACGCGGGGCGCCCAGCCCGCCGCCGCCCGTCCTGCCCCCTCCCCCACCGTCATCCCCTCCCCCGACGCGCCCCACCGGGGCACGGTCGCCGGCGTGCGAACCCCGGACCACGATCCCGCCCGGGACCGCGCCGTCGCGGCGCTCAAGAAGGGGCGCGCCAGCGGATTCCGCAAGGACGACGCCGAGCCCACGCACAACTGGTGGGGCGTCTTCCCCCGGCCCGGCACCCACGACGGCATCACCGCGACCCACACCGTCGACCCCTCCTACCGGGTCACCGACGCCGACAACTTCACCTACGCGCCGACCACCAAGGCCCAGAACTCGTGCATGGAGGTGGTCACCGCCTACTGGAACAGCGGCGACGAGATATGGGCGTGGGACTGGTGCGGGGCGGGCGGCCCGGCCAGGACGGTCGCCGTCGACGCGGCCTTCAAGGCCAAGTACACCCAGCCCGCCGGCAAGGAACTCGCCTACAGCGTCCAGCTGGTGCGCGACAGCGCCGCCACCAACTCCTGGTCCTCCTACCTGTACAACTACCGCTCCACGCAATGGGAGTTGCTGTACCGCCAGTCCGGCCAGGACCAGAGCGGCCTCGATCACGGCTGGGACATGTTCGAGATCTACGCGAGCGTCAACCCTGCCACCGGCGCCGGCTACTACTGCTCGGAGGCCCGCGACACCGTCTTCGACAGCAGCTCCATACAGCTGCGCCAGGGCGGCACCTGGAAGCCCGCGAGCCCGGCCGACGCGCCGTGGACCGAGCAGAACCCGGACGGCTCGGAATTCCTGTGCCCCGGCCTGAACTTCATCCAGGCCGGCGCGGACGACCACTGGACGGTGCGCCAGTAACTCCGGCGCGGGGGCGGCATGTTGTGCGGCCACGGCTCTGGGAACCTCAGGTCCGTCCCGCTACCCTCCGCGCATGATTTCCACGGTTGTCTGGGGCACCGGCAACGTCGGCCGTGCGGCGATACGCGCCGTCGACGCCCACCCCGCGCTGCGGCTCACGGCCGTCCTCGTCCACGACCGGGCCAAGGTGGGCCGCGACGCGGGTGAACTCGCCGGGATGGACGCCATGTTGGGCGTGCGGGCCACCGACGACATCGAGGCGGTCCTGGCCGCCGGGCCACGGGCCGTGGTGTACGCGTCGTCGGGCGACACCCGGCCCGACGACGCGCTCGCCGATGCCTGCCGGGCGATCCGGGCGGGCGCCGTGGTGGTCACCTCCGCGCTGTACCCGCTCTACGACCCCGTCGGCGCCCCGTCCAAGCTCCGGGACCCGGTGCTCGCCGCCGTCGCGGCGGGCGGCGGGTCGCTGTTCGTCTCGGGTGTCGATCCTGGCTGGGCAAACGACGTACTGCCGTTGCTCATCAGCGGCCTCGGCAGCACCGTGGACGCGATCCGCTGTCAGGAGATCTTCGACTACTCCGCCTATGAGCAGGAGGAGTCGGTCCGCCACCTCATCGGCATGGGCCACCCCATGGAGTACGAGCCCCTGATGCTCGCCCCGTCCGTCCCGGCCATGGTGTGGGGCGGCCAACTCCGGCTGATAGCACGCGCGTTGGGCATCGAGCTCGACGACATCGACGAGACCGTGGAACGCCGTCCCCTGGGCGCGACGGTACGCACCCGCACGATGGGCACCTTCACGGCGGGCACCCAGGGCGCGGTGCGGTTCGAGGTGCGGGGCATCGTCGGCGGTGAGCCACGCCTGGTGATCGAGCACATCACCCGTATCCACCCCTCCTGCGCCCCCGACTGGCCCGCGCCGCCCGACGGCGGTGACGGGGCACACCGCGTCGTCATCGAGGGGCGGCCGCGCATCTCGGTCACGGTCGAGGCGAGCGACGAGGGCGAGAACCGGTCGGCGGGCGGCAACGCCACCGCGGCCGGCCGTCTGGTCAACGCCATCGACTGGCTCGTGGCCGCCCGTCCCGGGCTCTACGACGCGCTCGACATCCCGCTGCGTCCGGCAGCCGGGGGACTGGGAAGGAAGCAACGATGAGGATCGACATCCCCGAGGGCCAGGAGCCCATCGGGTACGTGTGGGGCGACATGGTCCCCGGCATCGGCCCGGCCGCCGCCGACTTCTCCCTGTCCGTCTACGCCCATACCACCCTCGGGCTGCGGGAGTTCGAGGCCGCGCGCCTGCGCGTCGCGCAGATCAACGGCTGCCGGTTCTGTCTCGACTGGCGCACCGACCGGGACGGCGAGAAGGTCGAGGAGTCGTTCGCCGACGCGGTCACCCAGTGGCGCACCACCGACGCCTTCGACGAGCGCACGCGCCTCGCGGCCGAGTACGCCGAGCGCTACGCCGTGGACCACCACGGGCTCGACGAGGAGTTCTGGGCGCGGATGACCGCGCACTACAGCCAGGTGGAGATCGTGGAGCTGAGCATGAGCATCGGCTCCTGGCTCGCGTTCGGCCGGCTCAACCATGTGCTCGGTCTCGACTCCGTATGCGTCCTTCCCACCACCTGACAACAGGGCCGTCCGGCACCCGGGCGGCCCCGCGCTGCGCCGTCACGCGAGATCGACGGCGATGATCTTCTCGATGTTCCGTTCGGCGAGCGCCGTGATGGTGACGAACGGATTGACGCTGGTGTTGCCCGGGATCAACGAGCCGTCGATGACGTACAGACCCGGATATTCTTGCAGGCGGCCGTAGTTGTCGGTCGCTCTGTCGAGTACGGCACCGCCCAGCGGGTGGTAGGTGAGGGTGTCGTTCCAGACCTTGTAGACGCCGAACAGATCGGTGCGGTAGATCGTCCCCTCCGTGGCGTTGATCTTGTCGAAGATGGTTTTGGCCATGTCGATGGACGCCTGCTTCCAGGCGGTCCGCCAGTCCAGGTCCACCTGGCCGGTCGCGGGGTTCCAGGAGAACGTGCCACGGTTGGGGTTCTTGGTGATCGAGAGGTAGAACGAGGCGTACGTCTCGATGCCGGTGGGCAGCGGGGCGACCTCGGCGAAGGCGCCTCCGGCGTTCCAGTTGTCGATGCCGCCGCAGGGGATCGCGGCCTGGACCATACCGGTGGGGTCCCACAGATAGTTGGCGCGTCCGCACATGACGTTGCCGTTGTCGCCCCAGCCACGGCCCACTTCGCCGTTGAGGCGGGGCAGCGCGCCGGTGGCCTTCAGTGTGACCAGGAGTTTGCTGGTGCCGACGCTGCCCGCCGCGAAGAACACCCGGTCGGCGGTGACGGTTTTGGTGGCGATGACGTCGCCGCCGGTGTTCAGCTGCTCGATGACGACCGTGTAGGCGCCGCCCGGGCCGGGCGACACCGAAGTGACCCGGTGCAGCGGGGAGATGGCGACCCTTCCGGTCGCCCCGGCCTGGGCCAGGTAGGTCTTCTGCAACGACTTCTTGCCGTAGTTGTTGCCGTACAGGATCTCGCCCGCGACGGCCGACTTGGGCACGGTTCCGGCCGCCTCCTGTTTCATGTAGTCCCAGTCGTACACATCGGGCACGAACGTGAACGGGAAGCCGGAGCGCAGGGCCTGCTTGCGGCCGACGCGGGCGAACTGGTAGCAGTCCACCGTGTCGAACCAGGCCGGGTCGATGAGCCCCGAGCCGAGTCCCGCGTTGGCGCGCGGATAGTAAGTGGCGTACATCTCCTCGGGGTTGACCGACGGCAGGATGGCGCCGAAGTTCTCCCGCTTGGGCGTGACCGCCATGCCCCCGTTGACGAGCGAGCCGCCGCCGACGCCGCGCCCCTGGTAGACGGTGATCCCGCTGAAGTCCTCGGCGTCCAGGATGCCGGTGTAGCGGGGGATCGACCGGTCGATCGGGATGCCGAAGAAGTTGCTCAGCGGCTGCTTCGTCCTGGTGCGCAGCCAGTAGGAACGGTAGTCCGGCGCGGTCGTGGCGCAGAAGATCTTGCCGTCCGAGCCCGGGGTGTCCCACGCCATCCCCATCTCGATCATCTGCACGTCGACACCGGCCTGGGCCAGCCGCAGGGCCGCGACCGAGCCGCCGTAGCCGGTGCCGATCACGAGGGCGGGGGCGTGCGCGCCGTCCCCGATGGAGGCGGTCCGGGCGAGGGGCCGCGCCTGGGCCACGGCGCCATGGCCGAGGAGAGCCGCCGCCCCCAGAAGAGAACCTGTTCCAGCGATGAATCTTCGGCGTGATACACCCTGGGAACCCGTATGGTGCATGGTAGTGTCACTCATGTGACATTCCTCACTCTCGACGAGTGAGAACAGGTTCTACTGGCGTGCGCGTGATATGTCACTAGATACCAAGTGGTAACTTCTGGCCGGTACGCGCCCTTGCACCGGGCTGTCCGCTCTGATCCGCGGTAGTCACGGGAGAGCGAATTCAGAGCCGCCCCCAGGCCCGGGCATGCCCGTCACAGGCCGTGGCGCCGGTCGCCGAGCACCACCTCGCAGACCTCGCGCTCCAGCTGCGCGGAGAACGGTTCCAGACGGGCCCGGACAGCCCGGCGGGTCTCCTCCGCGATCAGATCGGCGTTGATCGCCGCCCCGGCGCGCACTCCGGCGGCCGCCGCTACGACGACCTGATCCAGCGGGCTCGCGACATTACCCGCCACCCACACACCGGGCACCTCGGTCGCGCCGGTCACATCGGCCGGAATGTGGCTGCCGATGACGGCTCCCGCCATCTCCAGGTCCGCCGGCTCAAGGCCGAGCGAGCCGAGCACTCCCGCGCGCGCCACCAACTTCGTTGCCACCGCGAGCACCTGACGAGACATCAGAGTGCCGCTGGCCAGTCGCACACCGTGCAGACGCCCCTCCCTCGTCTCCAACGCGGTCACCTCGCCGACCACGACGCGCACGCCCCGGGCGGCCAGCTCCTCGTACTGCTGGTCGTCGGGATCGTCCATGGTGTGCAGGAAGAGCGTGACATCCTCGCTCCACTGCCGCCACAGCAGGGCCTGGTGCACGGCGAGCGGCCCGGTGCCAAGGACGCCGATCGCCCGGTCCCGCACCTCCCAGCCGTGACAGTAGGGGCAGTGCAGCACATCGCTGCCCCACAGCCCGGCGAGGCCGGGAACATCGGGGAGCTCGTCTACCAGGCCCGTGGTGACCAGGAGGCGGCGGGCGCGCACCTCCTGTCCGTCGGCGAGGCGGACCCGGAAACCGTCCCCGTCGCGCTCGGCGCCGGTCGCCGTGCCGCTCAGGAACTGCCCGCCGTAGCCGAGCACTTCGGCCCGGCCCGTCGCCAGGAGTTCGCCGGGCGCCACACCCTCGCGGCCAAGATAGGTGTGGACGCCGTGGGCCGGGGCGTTGCGGGGCTCGCCCGCGTCGATCACCAGGACCGAGCGCCGGGCCCGGCCCAGGGTGAGCGCCCCGCTCAGTCCGGCCGCTCCGCCCCCGATCACCACCACGTCATGGATCTCCCGACGGCCACCCTCGACAGCACTGTTCATCGCGTGTCCCCTTCGCCCATCCCCGTGCGGTACCTCCGCTGCCGCGATGCTGCGTCCACGCGCATCCGATTGACAACGCAACTTGCCAATACGGCAACAGGAAGGCGGCAGAGCCACGGGTCAGGACGGCCTCGCCGACGTGCTGACAGGGGTGGGTCCACGGCTGCGCCTGGGCGGGCCGGCCCCGTACGCACCGGCGCTCGCCCAGGGCTCCTTCGGACGGCGAGGGGGCCGGTCAGGGGCGGCGGCGGGGTTTGGCGCGCTTGGCGCCGCTCTTCGGTGCGGCCGCCCCGCCCCGCGCGTTCTTGCCGCCGGACTTGCCGGCGGTCTTGCCGGACGACTTGCCCGCGGCGGCCTTGCGCGGGGCGCCGCCCTTGTCGGCGCGCTTCTGTTTGGGCTGGGGCGGCGTCGGCGTACGGCCGCGGGTGCTGTTGACGGTGCGGCCACGGACGATCCCGATGAATTCCTCCACCAGGCCGGGCGTGACCTCCTCCTCCGCCCACGACAGCGCGATCCGGGACTCGGGTACGCCCGTGACCGTCCGGTAGGTGAGGTCCTTGCGGTGGTAGAGGCGCGCGAGCGACTGCGGCACGACAAGGAGCCCGATTCCGGCCGCCACCAGCTCGACGGCGTCCTCGGTGGTGGCGGGACGCTCAAGGGCAGCCCGGCCCGGGGGGCGCTCCCAGTCCAGGGTGTCATCGAGCGGGTGCAGCACGATCTCGTCGGCCAGCTCCTCTGCCGAGATCTCCTCGACCGCGGCGACGAGGTGGTCCTTGGGGACCACGACGACCGTCGTCTCGGTGTACAGCGGGATCGCGCTGAGATCCGTACGGTCGATCGGCAGCCGCACGAACCCCGCGTCTGCCTCGCGGGCGCGCAGCACGTCGGGCGCCTGGGCGGCGGAGACCGCGGCGAGGATGAGGGGGACTTCCGGCAGCCGCTCGTTCCAGATCCGCACCCACTTGCTCGGCGTCACACCCGGAACGTAGGCGAGCCGGAACGATGGGGGTTCTTCCGAGCCTGTCACCCCGCCAGGTTACCGGTCGTGGTCGGCGGGATCGCACACGCTCGCTACTCTGGACCCATGACGTCGCACCAGACCACCCAGACGATGAAGCCCGCCACCGCGGCGAAGAAGCTGGGTGTGTACCTCGAGGCCACCCCCGCCGAGTTCCAGGAGGGCGTGGTCTCGCGCACCGAGCTGAACGCGTTGCAGAGCGACCCGCCCCAGTGGCTCCAGGACCTGCGAAGCACCGGCCCGCACCCCCGCCCGGTGGTCGCGGCCAAGCTCGGCGTCTCGATCGCGGGTCTCGCGCGCGGCGGAGTCACCGACGCCCTCACCACGGAGCAGATCGAGGCCCTGAAGCAGGAGAACCCGGAGTGGCTGCGCAAGGAGCGCGCCACCCAGGCGGAGGTCCGCAAGGAGACTGTTCGCATCAAGGAGAAGCAGAAGGAGAAGAGCGCGCAGCAGACCGAGCAGCCCCGGGGCCCGCGCGCCTGATCCCCCGGCGTCCAGACGCCACCCGTTTTCCCGTAGGCCCAGTGCCGCCGCCCAGTCGCCCCGCGACCGGCCGGCGGCATTCGGCGTTACGGGGCTGCGGCTTCCCGGCCCGGGCTTATGCCCGAGCCATGCCCACGCAGCCCCACACCACCGCCGACGTCGTGGCGCGCACCGCCGAACTCGCCGACGCCTTCCGTTCCCAGGGGCTGCCCCTCGTCCTGGTCCGCGTCTCGATCGCCCCCGACGGGGCCGACGCCGCTCCCGGCCGCACGGAGGCCGCCCAGGGCCGTGGCAGCGCACGGCCCGAGGGCTGGGACGCCATCGTCGACGAACTGGCCGGGCACCCCGGCGACATCACCGTCACCAAGCGCAACTGGGGCGCCTTCCACGGCACCGACCTGGACGTGCACCTCCGCCGCCGAGGCGTCACTCAGATCGTGCCGACCGGCGTGGCCACCAGCATCGGGGTGGAACCGACCGCGCGCGGCCCACGAGCACGGCTACCACGTCACTCTGGCCACCGACACCATGACCGACATGAGCGCGGACGCCCACCAGCACAGCGTCGAGCGGATCTTCCCGCGCCTGGGTGAGACCGGCACCACGGCGGAGATCGCCGACCTCCTGGCCAAGCTCCCGGTCTGACGCGCGTCGCCGCTCTCAGGCGTCCTGCGCCGGATGCCCGGCCTCGATGCCCGCGCTGTCGCTCAGCCGGAACACCTCCGCGTCACCTGACGGCGCGGGGGCCTCGGCCTCCAGGGGGCTGAGCAGGAAGCCCACGTGGTCGCCGCCGTCCGTGCGTTCCTCCACCCGGCCCACGAACCAGGCCGGGGCGTCGTCGAGCAGAACCGTACCGGCGGGGCCCTCGTGCCAGGCGACATCGGCGAACTTGTCGCACTCGTCACCCGTAAGCCCGCCGAAGTGCTCCGCGAGTCCGTACTGCGCGCGGCTCAGCTGGTGCACGGCGAGAACATCGGCCGAACGGGCCACCCGGTACGTCCTGTTGGCCTTCGACAGCCACACCATGAACCGCACGGGCACCATGGAGCACTGCGAGGCGAACCCCACCAGGCACCCGGCGCGCTCCTGGCCCGCGGTCGCTGTCACGACGTACATCGGACAGTCCAGGCGGTCGAGGAACCTCTCCATCGCACTCTCCACGGCACTCACCTGTTCCAACCCCTCGTCTCGTGGTCCGCACACTGTGTCCGGCCGGGCCCGGCGACGCCACCCGGTATGCCACCGGTACCCCGAACGGCTGAAAGAAGCGACGAGGCCGCCGCCTTGAGTGTAGGACCGGCGGCCGGGGGCACCCGGGACCTCGGCGAGCGAAGACGGGCACCACACCAGCGGCGTCCGCCGTCCGCGCCCCGCCACAACCGACGATCCGAAGGGACTGCTCCACCATGGAGAACATCTGGGCCTACCCGGAGGCTGCCGCCTACCAGGCCGGTACCGACCTGACCGGGTTCAAGGTCGAGGCGACCGACGGAAGCATCGGCAAGGTCGACAAGTACTCGGAGGAGGTCAGCTCCTCGTACATCGTCGTCGACACCGGCCCCTGGATCTTCGGCAAGCACGTCCTGCTGCCGGCCGGCGTCCTGACGCGTATCGACGCGGCCGAGAAGAAGATCTACGTCGCCTGCACGAAGGACCAGATCAAGGACTCCCCCGAGTTCGACAAGGAGAAGCACCTCGGGGATCCCACCTACCACGAGCAGGTGGGTGGCTACTACGGGCGTCCGCACATGTGACGTCCCCGCCTTCCGCGATGCCCGGCCGTCCCGAGCGGCCGGGCATCGCCATGTGTGTCCCCCTGCTGCCTCGTCCCGTGGAGGCCGCCGGGCCGGGTGTCTCCGGCGTGTGTGCCTCCGGGACTGCGTGTGTGGGGGACTGCGTGTGTGGCTCCGGCGTGTATGTCTCCGGGACGGATCCGTCGGCGCGTTCGTCTCAGGCGGACGCGTCCCGGGTGGCGGATGTCGGCCGCGCACCCGGCGGCGCGTCCGTGATGTCGAGGAAGACGTGCTGTGCCTCCGGCCACGCCTCCACCACGGCGGCCTTGATGCGCTCCGAGACCACCTCGACCTCCTCGCTGTCGAGTCCGGGGCGCAGGTCGATCCGGGCGGCCACCAGCGTGGAGTCAAGGCCGAGCCGCATCGTCAGGAGGTCGGCCACGTTGTCGATCTCGGGCTGCTCGTCGAGCAACGCCCGGATGTGGCGCCGCAGTTCGGGATCGACGGCCTCACCGATGAGCTGGTCGCGGGCCTCCTTGCCGAGCCGGTACGCCACGTACACGAGGAGGAGCCCGATGGCCATCGACGCGGACGCCTCCCACACCACCTGACCGGTGACCATGTGTAGGGCCATGCCCGCCCCGGCCAGCAGGACGCCGAGCACCGCGGTGCCGTCCTCGGCGACGACGGTGCGCAGGGCGGGATCACTGCCGATGCCGCCGCTCTGGCCGCGCACCTGGTACAGCGCCCGCAGGAGCGAGCCGCCCTCGGCCACGAGGGCGACACCCAGGACGGACAGGCCCACGATGTACCCGCCGGTGGACTCCTGCTCGTGATCGTTCAGCGCCTGGACTCCCTGGAAGAAGGAGAAGCAGCCGCCCATGACGAAGATGCCGACGGCGGCGAGGAGCGACCAGAAGTAGCGCTCCTTGCCGTAGCCGAAGGGGTGGCGCTGGTCGGCCGGACGCCGGCTGCGGCGGAGCGCGGCGAGCAGGAAGACCTCGTTCATGCTGTCCGCCACGGAGTGCGCCGCCTCGGAGAGCAGCGCGGGCGACCCGGCCAGCACTCCGGCGACCGCCTTGGCCGCGGCGATCAGGAGGTTGGCCCCGAGCGCCACCAGGACGGTCAACCGGGTCTTGCGGTCCTTCTTGTCCACGGTCACTTCTCCATACCTATGCCACCGCCCGGTCCATGTCGTAGTCCGTGTCGTTGTTCATGACACCGTCCATGACGTCTCGTCGGACAACAGTCCCTGGGGGCGGTGCGACCCGCCCCCAGGGAAGCCACGCGCGGCAGGTCACCGGCGGGCGTTGCTCCGGGAGCCCTCGTAGGCGCGGCGCTTGCGCGCGGATGCCGCCTCCTCGGACTCCTCCGGCTCTTCCTCGTCCGCCTCTTCGGCGTCCTCGGCGTACTCGCCCTCCGCGGGCTCCGCGTCCCCGTCCGCGTCCTCGTCCTCGTACTCCTCCTCGACGGGCTCCTCGTCCTCCTGCGCGTACTCGCCCTCGTCGTCCTCTTCGTACTCCTGGGCGGGCTCTTCGTCGGCCTCGTCGGCCTCGTCGCCCTCAACCTCGTCGTCGTACGCCTCGGGGTCCTCCGGGTCCTCGTCGGAAGAGGGACCGCGCTCGGCGTCCTCCGCCTCCTCCCGGCCGGGCTCGTCCTCGTCGGCGTCCTCGCGGGAATCGCTCTGCTCGGGCTCCCGCTCCTCCTCCTCGGCGACCGCGTCCTCGTGCGTGACCACGACCTCGCCGTCCCTGATCTCGCCGCGCCAGCCGCCCTCTGCCTCGCCGAGCAGCGCGGTGTGACGGGCGAAGTTCTTGAGGTCGAGGCGGGCACGGCGGCCCTGGGCGCGCCAGATGTTGCCCGTCTTCTCGAACAGTCCCTTGGGGTAGTACTCCATGACCAGGAGCACCCGGGTGAGGTTTTCACCCAGCGGGTGGAAGGTGACGACGCCCTTGACGGTCCCCTTGGCGCCCTCGGAGGTCCACGCGATGCGCGCGTCCGGCACCTGTTCGGTGGTGTGCGCCTTCCAACTGCGGGTGGACCAGAAGACCTTGACCTTCCAGTCCGACGTCGTGTCGTCGGCGACGGTCGCGCTCTTGACGCCCTTGGCGAAACTGGCGAACGACTGGAACTGGGTCCACTGGTCGTAGGCGTCGCGCACCGGCACGCCCACGTCGACGGACTCCATGATCACGGTCGGCTTGCGCCCGGCGCCACCCTTCTTGCGGCCACCGCCGAGCCCCTTGAGCATGTCCTTGGCGTTGTCCTTGAGGTGGGAGGCGCCCATCTCCACCGCGGCGCGCACGGGGCCCTTGCCTTCGGCGACCTTGCGGCCGCCTTCGAGGGCCAGCTTGGCGAAGCCGGGGCTGCGGCCCTCGGCGATGTCGGTGAGCTTGACCGTGGTCTCGCCGAGCTTGTGCCCCATGCCCACGAGAAGCCGCTCGCCCTGGGCGAGCAGATAGGACTGGAGCTCCGACTTGAGCCGGTCGGCGGCGGGGCTTGAGGTCAGCGGGTTCTTCGTCTCAGCCACGGTCGCCCTCCCCCTTGCCGCCGCGCCGGCTCGCCGTCTTCTTGGCGGGTGCCCGCTTCGCCGTGCGCTGCGTCGACTTGGCCGTCTTCTTCGCCGAAGCCGCCTTCGACGAGGCCGACTTGGCGGCCGCTCCGCCGACCGGGCGGGACTTGGACGACGCCTTGTCGTCCCCGTCGGACGACCTGGACGAAGACCGGCCCGAGGACCGGGAGGAGGACCGGGACGAGGACCGGCGCGCGGTCGACTTGGCGGGGGCCCCGCCGTCCTCGTCCGACTGCTCCTCGTCGTCCTGCTCGCCCTTCTCGTCCTTCTCGTCCTTCTCGTCGTCGGATTCGACCACGCCGGGGATGACGCCCGACATTCGGTCGTGCACATCGAGGGTGCGATCGTGCAGCCGGTCGGCGAGCCCTTCTATCTGGCGGTTGATGAGCGCGCCCGTCGCGGCCTTGCCGACCCCGCGCAGGTCCTCCCTCAGCTGGTCGCCGATCTCCTTGAACTGCGGGTTGTCGGCCAGTTGCGCCGCCGCGAAGTCCGCGATCGCCCGTGGGCTCAATTGCAGGCGTTTACCCATGACCAGCGTGCCGATACCGAAGGCGAGTTTGGCCTTCTTCGTACGCCCGAGCAGATAGCCCGCGCCCACCGCGAGCCCCAGTCCCAGCCGATTGTTCATGTCAGACCTGTCCTCTCCTCATCTGTCTCGCGACAAAGAGCCCGGGGAAGGACTCATCACACCGGGTAGCCAACAAGGCCAGAGCCAAACCCTGGGACGAGAGGGCGCGCCGGGGCCCACGGGCCGCGTCGGGGGTGGACGCCTCGCGTCGGGGCCACCCCACGGCGTCCGATTCCCGCAGGTCACCGCAGGTCCGGCGGGTCACCGCCGGAACGCCTGCCGCGCTTGACGAGCCGTCAGCTCCTGCGGTGCAGGACGGCGGACAGATGGTGGTGCAGGGGGTTGCCGATCGCGGCCAGGTCGTGGGTGAAGGTCAGGGTCTCGCCGTCGGTCAGTTCATAGCGCCTTCGGGTGGCGTCGACCTCCTTGGCCGTGGGGGTGAGCGCCACCTGCCCGGTACGGATGTCCACCGTGCCGGCCGTGGCGACGCCGACCGCGATCTCCGCGATACCGGTGGGCTGGGTGATCAGGGCCTCCACGCGGCCATCGGCCTGGAGCCGCCACCAGCCGCTCTCGCGGGCCGAAGGGCGCAGGGGCGCGCCGTCGGCGCCGATGAGCCAGGCCCGCGCCTCGTAGCGCAGGAAGGGGCGGCCGTCGTGGGTGAAGGTGACTTCCTGCTCGTACGCGAAGTCCCCCTCCAGAGTCGGATAGCCGCCCTCGCCGCGTCCGAACCAGGTGCCCAGAAAGCCGGTAACGGGCGCGAGCAGTGCGTGCGGGGCGGGCGTCCCGTCCGGGCAGTGGGCGTCGGGGTAGGGGTATGCCGGTACGGGGCGGGGGTGGGCCGCTGCGGGGTCGGTCACGGTGTGCGCTCCTGAGGTCGGGTCCGGTGCCGGACCGAAGCCTAGGGGCCCCATGCCCGGGCGGCCCGCCCGCGACCACCGAAACGCGGCGCGCCTCCTCAACCTGCCTCAAGGAAGCGGAGGTTGGCTCAACCTGCCTCAAGGAGCCGGGGGGTTGGCCTCGACCCCCTCGGTGCTGAGAAGGACGACGGTCGAGTCGGGGCCGAGCCCCAGCGTCGTACGGCGTCGTTCGGCGCCCGCGCCGCCGAGCACCGTCCGCATTCCGGCGAGCGCGGCCGCGCCACAGGGGCCCGAGGACACGCCGAGGGATGCCAGACGGGCCACCGCGTCGGCCGTGGCCGGATCCGGGACGGCGACCGAGGCGTCCAGACCCGCGCGGAGGTAGGGCCAGGCGATGCTGGAGGGGGTGCCGCAGTTCAGGCCGACCATCGTGGTGTCGCCCGTGGTGATGCTGGTGCGTGCTCCGCGCGTGAGGCCGCTCAGCACGCAGGCCGCGGCCTGCGGTTCCACCGAAAGGAGCGCCGGAGAACGCCGGCCGGGCGCAAGGCTCCGGTAGTGCCGCACCACGGCCTGGGCCAGCGATCCCACGCCGACCGGCACGGCGACCAGATCGGGCCCCTCGCCCACCCCGCGCGCGGCCAACTGCTCGTCCAGTTCGGCGCAGAGGGTGGAGTAGCCCTCGACGATCCAACCGGGGATCCGCTCGTAGCCGGGCCAGGCCGTGTCCTGGACGAGGACCGCGTCCGGCGCGGCGGCCGCCTCCGCCGCACGGCGTACCGCCTCGTCGTACGGCCCGGCCACCTCGCTGATCCCCGCCCGCTCGGCGGCGATGGCGGCCACCGCCCGGGGATGGACACCGCGCGGGACGAAGACGTGGGCCCGCTGCCCGAGGCGATGCGCCATGCGGGCCACGGCGCGGCCGTGGTTGCCGTCGGTGGCGGTCACCAGCGTGACGCGTCCCGCCCCTTCGCCGCACGCGGTCCGTTCGTCGAGCACACGCCGGATCGCCCAGGACGCCCCCAGCGCCTTGAACGAGGGCAGCCCGAGCCGGCACGACTCGTCCTTGACGAACACGCGGCCCAGCCCCAACTCCATTGCCAAAGAAGGTAGTTCGACCAATGGAGTGGGCTCGTAGTCGGGCAGCCCGGCGTGGAAGTCGCGCGCACCGGACGGCGCGGGCTCGCACCGCCAGGCGCGGCCGCCGCGCCGGGTTGACCAGAACAGAGGGAGCGGCCCGGTGGCGAGGTGAGCAGCGTCGCGAGGCATCCGACCAGGGTGCGACACTCCCCCGCGTTCGGTCCAGTCCCCGGCCGCTCCAGGCGTGCCGGTCCGCGCTCACCCACGGGACCGCCCGCCACTCCGTACACACCACCACAGGCACCAACTCCCCCGGCATCACCACCTCTTGACGATATGCATTCATGGACGTTATAAACGTTACACCCTCTAACTAACGGCAATGGCTATAGGTAGGCAGTCGCGACTGACGGCCGCCGAACACGTCCGCGCCCTTCACCCGGCAGCCGAGTCCGTACGCATACCGTCCACCACCTACCACCTACCGCCCACTGCCCACTGCCCACTGCCCACTGCCCTGACGAACGTTGACTTCCGACTTTGTGACCAGGAGAGCCCTATGTTCACCCTCCGCAGCACCGGCGCCCGCGCCGCCTTCGTCTCTCTCCCGCTCGTGGCCACGCTCCTCGGTGCCGCCGTGGCGCCCGCGGGGGCCTCTTCGCGCTCGGCCGCCTCGCTCACCTGCCGGGGCCAGGGCGTCGATCCCGACGCCCGCGTCCGCTACCGGACCGAGACCGTGATCCATGCGCCGCTGAGCACCATCTGGAAGGTGCAGACGGACGTGGCGCGCTGGCCGTCCTGGCAGGGCGCCGTCAAGACCGCCGCCCGCCTCGACCACGGTCCGCTCCGAGCCGGATCGGCGTTCCGGTGGACGACCCCCGTGCCGCCCAACCCCGCGACCCCCGCCACCAGCCTGGACATCACCTCCACCGTCAAGCAGATCAAGCACGCCTCCTGCATTCGCTGGACCGGGCCCGCGATCGGTGAGGGGCTGCACATCGACGGCGTCCACGTGTGGAACTTCACCAAGATCAAGGGCGGTGTCCTCGTACGCACCGAGGAGACCCACACCGGTCCGCAGGTGGATGCGAACGTCCCGGCCGCGACCGGCATCCTCCGCGCGGGTCTCGACGCGTGGCTCAAGGATCTGACGAACGTCGCGGAGGCTCGCGCGGCCTCCGGTCAGGCCTGACCCGTCGAACCCACCGGGCCCCGCCCCCGCCGACCCGTGTTCCGCGCCCGCCCCCGCCGCGCCGGATCGGACCGGACCGGACCTGCGAGGGAGGGCCGGACGGGCCGGTCTCCGCCCGTGCCGTCAAGGTAAAGTTGACGTCGACAACGCCGGGAACGGCCAGGTGCGTACCCCTCGCGGCACAGCCGGACGGCACTCCCGCGACTACTGCCGTGCCGGGGCCGACACCGCCCCCGGTGCGGACCGAAGCCGGCAGGAGAAGGCGTGCGCATGACCCTGGTGGCCCGCGCCGCCTCCTGCCCACCGTGACGCCTCACCCCTGAGCGACCGGCCCCGCCTCCAGGAACGCCGCCGGCGCGAGCGGCCCGCACGTCGGCCGCGGTGATCACCTTTTGCCCACGCCCGTGGACCCGCGCAGGGTGTCCCGGGCCGTCCCCGTTCCCCTTCCCGTCCCCATCCCCGCACGCCGTGGCGCCGCCCGCGTGCCCGAGCACGACAGGTACCCCTCTTGACGACGTCCCCTCCGCGTCCGGCCGCCCGGCTGCGCGGCCTCAAGCCCGACTGGCTCGGCGATCCCCGGGTCTGGCGCACCGAGGTGCTGGCCGGCCTGGTGGTGGGGCTCGCGCTGATTCCCGAGGCGATCTCCTTCTCGGTCATCGTCGGCGTCGACCCGGCGATCGGTCTGTTCGCCTCGTTCACGATGGCCGTCACCATCTCCGTCGTCGGCGGGCGGCGCGCCATGATCTCGGCGGCCACCGGCGCCGTGGCGCTGGTCATGGCGCCGCTCTACCGCGAGCACGGCTTCGGGCACCTGGTCGCCGCAGTGATCCTTGCCGGTGTTCTCCAGATCGTCCTGGGTGCGCTCGGAGTGGCGCGGCTGGTGCGGTTCGTGCCGCGCTCGGTGATGGTCGGCTTCGTCAACGCCCTGGCCATCCTCGTCTTCATGGCCCAGGTTCCGGAGATGCGCCACGTGCCGTGGGCCGTCTATCCGCTGATCGTCGGCGGTCTCGCCCTCATGGTGCTGTTCCCGAGGATCACCAAGGTCGTACCCGCTCCCCTGGTCTCCATCGTGGTCCTCACCGCTGTCACCGTCGCCGCCGCGATCGCGGTGCCCACGGTCGGCGACAAGGGCGAGCTGCCGTCCTCGCTGCCGACCCCCGGCCTGCCCGACGTGCCGATCACACTCGACACGCTGACCACGATCGCCCCGTACGCACTCGCCATGGCCCTGGTGGGTCTGATGGAGTCGCTGATGACCGCGAAACTCGTCGACGACATCACCGACACCCCTTCCAACAAGACCCGCGAGTCCATCGGCCAGGGCATCGCCAACATCGTCACCGGGTTCTTCGGCGGCATGGGCGGCTGCGCCATGATCGGCCAGACGATGATCAACGTGCGGGTGTCCGGCGCGCGTACGCGGCTTTCCACCTTCCTCGCGGGCGTGTTCCTGATGGTGCTGTGCGTCGTCTTCGGGCCGGTCGTCTCTGACATCCCGATGGCCGCTCTGGTCGCGGTGATGGTGATGGTGTCGTTCGCGACGTTCGACTGGCACTCCATCGCCCCCGAGACGCTTCGGCGGATGCCGGCCGGGGAGATCGCCGTCATGGTGCTCACGGTCGTGGTCGTCGTCGCCACGCACAACCTGGCGATCGGCGTGGTGGCCGGCACCGTGACCGCGATGGTGATCTTCACCAGGCGCGTGGCCCGTCTCGCGGACATCACCGCCGTCGTCGACCCCGACGGCACTCAGGTCGTCTACCGCGTCACCGGCGAACTCTTCTTCGCCTCCTGCGACGACCTGGTCGGCCGCTTCCAGTACGCCACCGACCCGGACCAGGTCGTCATCGACCTCGCCGACACCCACATCTGGGACGCGTCGTCCGTGGCCGCGCTCGACGCCATCGAGACGAAGTACGCCCAGCGCGGCAAGACCGTGGAGATCGTCGGCCTCAACCGGCCGAGCGCCCGCATCCACGAGACCCTGAGTGGCGAACTGACCGGCGGCAACTGAGAGTTGGGGGCGTCGGTTCGGGGACGCCGGGATCCGGGGTGCCTGGTTCGGGGACGCCGGGTTCGGACGGCCCCCAGCCCTCGTCGCCCGCGTGGCCGCCTGTGCGCCCGTTACCGTCTCCTCAGCCCCGCCTCGATCGAGGGGGGCGCCGGCCGGCGCTTGGTGCTCATTCAAACGCGGGGACCGAGTGGGACCAAGACGCGATTCGCCATGTGGTTGATCAAGAATCGTGATGAATGGAGGCGGGGACCTGTGGAGTTGCGGCAGGCGCACTACGGTCCGGCCTCGGCGAGCGGGCGCCTGTCCGTGGAGTCGCACGGCGCCCCGGCCGCCCGGCGCCTGCGACGGGTAAGCGAGGGCGCGTGGGCCGCCGCGTTCATCCGTGGCGCGGACCGCAGCCCCGACCTGGTGCATCTGCCCCTGCGGAGCGACTAACTCCTCGCGGCGCCGGGACCGGCCGGCCGGGCTGGGCGAGGTTCTACGCGGCGCAGGTCGGCGTCGACCCCGGCGACCGGGTCGCCTTCCGCCCCTTCATCGCTCCCGCGCCGTTCGTCCGGACTACCTCGCCGCCCCGTCCGGGGCCTGCGTCGCGCCGCCTCAGCGCCCTTCTGGACGCCTGCCGACGCTCCGTCGCAGCGGACGCCTCTTGCCTCAACACCCCCGATACGGCTACTTGTTGGGGTCCCGGAAGCGGCCGAACGCCTTGGTGAGCGCGGTCAGCGGAGAGGCGTCCGCCTTCAACGGCCGTGGCACCGGCGCCCGCAGGAGCCCGTCGCCGCCGCTCGTCTCGGCCAGCGCGGCCTGCGCCGCCTCCGCCGCTTCCCGGTACAGGTCGCGCGACGTCGTCATCGCGTCCAGCGCTTCGGCGTACTTGGTGACCATGGCCTGCGCGTGCACCAGTTCCTCGTCCGGCGTCAGCAGGTGCCAGCCCTGGCGCAGGCGCGTCAGGGCCCGCTCGGCGTCGGCCGGCATCGGACGGGGCAGAACGGAGAACTCCTTGATGCGGTCGAGGAGTTCGGTGGGCCGGGAGCCGTCGAGGAAGACCGTGCGCACGGTGTAGCGCTCCGCGTCGTACTCGGGCCCCTGCCCCGCCGACGGCAGGACGACGGCGCCGCCGCGCGGCATCCGCACGCTCAGCTCCCGCTTCATCGCGAAGTCGGCGATCTGCGCCTGCTCCGGCGTGCCCCGGTGCTCGATCACACGATGGCGCAGGCTCGGCGGCAGGAACGTCGAGATGGGCTGCTGCCCCTTCACGTCCGGGGTCATCGCCTCGTGCACCACGACATGGATGTACCAGCTCTGACGGGTGCAGTCCCGCAGCAGGTGGCGCAGCTCGTCGTCGTCCTTGGGCAGATGGTTGGTCGTCCGCAGACGCAGGTCCGCCACCGTGTCGTGGTCCCAGGCGACGCGGTCGCTGTCCGGCCAGAACATGGTGGCGGGCGAGAGCCAGTTCATGTCCCACGCGCACTCGGCCTCGGCGGCGAGCACCCAGGTGACACCTTCACCCTCCTTGCGCCGGGACTCGGGGTCGTACGTGGTGAGCTGCGCGCGCACCGGCACGTCACCGGCCGCCCGCCAGCGCGCCTCGAAGACGCGCCGAGCCAGCGGGCCGGGGTCGGCGGACTCGTCCCTGGGGTGCAGGACGGTGGAGCGGGCCGCCTCGGCGGGGTCGAGATCCAGGAACGCGTCCAGCACCCCGGCCGCCTGGAGGGCGATCAGGTTGCGGCGCACGTCGAGCTCGGGCTCGGGCCCGAAGTGGCGCCCGCGCCCCAGCCACGCGGTGTCGGGGACGGTGGTTGCGGAGCTGCTGTTTTTGGCCATGGATTCGTTCTCTGGGTGATCGGGGCCCGACCAGTATGGTCGCTCGGCCCCGTGTTGCAACGCGGTACCCCGCACACGGCCACGTCACGCCTGCCCTTGCTCCCCCGAAGTCCGAAATGACCCCCGCGTCCCGCCCGGCCCGGCGTCCGGCCGGGGCAGGGACGCCGAGGTCACGGGGCCAAAGAGGTCAAGGTCACAGCCGATGCCTCTGCTGCTCCTTTGTGGAACTGCCCTAGCATCCGAGCATGACGGTCCTGCCTGACGACGGGCTCTCTCTGGCCGCCGAGTTCCCTGACGCGACCCTTGAGCAGTGGCACAGCCTCGTGGCTGGTGTCCTGCGCAAGTCGGGCAAGGAAGCCTCCGGCGAGGCAGCGGAGGACGCCCTGTCCACCGCGCTGGAGGACGGGTTGCGCACCCGTCCCCTGTACACCGCGCACACCACCGCGCCCGACGCTGTCTCCCCCGGCCTCTCCGGTCTCCCCGGGTCTCCCGGCTTTCCCGGGTTCGCTCCCTTCGTACGAGGGAGCAGGCCCGAGGGCAACACGGCGAGCGGCTGGGACGTACGCCAGCAGCACACGGTCGGCGACGGCCCCACCGTGCTCGCGGATCTGGAGAACGGCGTCACCTCGCTGTGGCTGGTGCTCGGCGAGGGCGGCTTCCCCGTGTCCTCGCTCGGCCGGGTCCTCGACGGCGTCCATCTCGACCTGGCGCCCGTCGTGCTCGACGCGGGCCGCGATGTCGAGGCCGCCGCAGGGGAGTTGCTGCGACTGTACGAGGAGCGGGGCCTCGCCAAGGACGCGGCGCGCGGCAACCTCGGCGCCGACCCACTGGGCCACCAGGCGCGTACGGGCGAGGAGTTGGACTTCGCGCCCACCGCGTCGCTCGCCCTGCGCTGCGCCGAGCGGTACCCGGGCCTGCGGGCGCTGACCGTGGACGCGCTGCCCCACCACGAGGCCGGCGGTTCGGCCGCGCAGGAACTGGGCGCCTCCCTTTCGGCCGGCGTCGCCTATCTGCGCGAGCTGACCGACGCCGGACTGAGCGTCCAACAGGCGTGCGGGCAGCTGGAGTTCCGGTACGCCGCGAGCGCCGACCAGTTCCTGACGATCGCCAAGCTGAGGGCGGCGCGCCGGCTGTGGGCGCGGGTCGCCGAGGTCTGCGGGGCGCCGGGGGCGGGGGCGCAGCGGCAGCACGCCGTGACCTCTCCCGTGATGATGACGCGCCGCGACCCGTGGGTGAACATGCTGCGCACCACGCTCGCCACCCTCGCGGCCGGAGTGGGCGGCGCCGACGCCGTCACGGTGCTGCCCTTCGACCACGCGCTCGGCCTTCCGGACGCCTTCGCCCGGCGCATCGCCCGCAACACCTCGACGATCCTGATCGAGGAGTCGCATCTGTCCCGGGTGATCGACCCGGCGGGCGGCTCCTGGTACGTGGAGCGCCTGACCGATGAACTCGCCCACGCGGGCTGGGAGTTCTTCCGCCGCCTCGAAGGGCTCGGCGGCCTCGGGGCGGCACTGCGCTCGGGCGAGCTCGGCGCGGACCTGGCCGCCACCTGGCGCGAGCGCGGCACGCGCCTGGCCGAGCGCCGCGAACCGATCACCGGGGTCAGCGAGTTCCCGCACCTGGACGAGCGCCCGGTGGAGCGCGAGCCTCAGCCCGCGCGCCCGTCCGGCGGACTGCCCCGGGTGCGGCGCGACGAGGCGTACGAGGCGCTGCGCGCCCGCTCGGACGCCCACCTCGCGGCGACCGGGTCCCGGCCCCGGATCTTCCTGGCCACGCTCGGCCCCGCCGCCGCCCACACCGGGCGCGCCACGTTCGCGGCCAACCTGTTCCAGGCGGGCGGCATCGAGGCCGTCACCGAGGGCACCTTCGAGGACAGCGGCGCCACGGAGGCCTGTCTGTGCTCCAGCGACGCGGTGTACGAGGAGCAGGCCGAGGACGCCGCCCGCTCGCTCGCCGACGCCGGCGCGCGCCACGTCTTCCTCGCCGGGCGCCCCGGGCAGCTGACCGGTGTGGACTCCTACGTCTTCGCTGGCTGCGACGCCGTCGCCGTACTCACCGCCACCCTCGACCGCATGGGAGTGTCCTGATGGGAATCCCCGACTTCTCCGGAATCGAGCTGGGGAGCCCGTCGGCCGACGGTGGCGCCGAAGCGTGGCACGACGCCGCCCGGGCGGCGGCCGGCGGCGCCGCGCCGCTGTGGGAGACCCCGGAGGGCATCGCGGTCAAGTCGCTGTACACCGGCCATGACCTGGAAGGCCTCGACTTCCTCGACACCTACCCGGGCATCGCCCCGTATCTGCGCGGCCCGTACCCGACGATGTACGTCAACCAGCCCTGGACGATCCGTCAGTACGCGGGTTTCTCCACGGCCGAGGAGTCCAACGCCTTCTACCGCCGCAACCTCGCGGCCGGCCAGAAGGGCCTGTCGGTCGCGTTCGACCTGCCCACCCACCGCGGGTACGACAGCGACCACCCCCGGGTGACCGGTGACGTCGGCATGGCGGGCGTGGCGATCGACTCCATCTATGACATGCGCCAGCTCTTCGACGGCATTCCGCTGGACAGGATGACCGTGTCGATGACGATGAACGGCGCCGTACTGCCGGTGCTCGCGCTGTACATCGTGGCGGCGGAGGAGCAGGGTGTGCCGGCCGAGAAGCTGGCGGGGACCATCCAGAACGACATCCTCAAGGAGTTCATGGTCCGCAACACCTACATCTATCCGCCGAAGCCGTCGATGCGGATCATCTCCGACATCTTCGCCTACACCTCGCAGCGGATGCCGCGCTACAACTCGATCTCCATCTCGGGTTACCACATCCAAGAGGCCGGTGCCACAGCCGACCTGGAGCTCGCGTACACCCTCGCCGACGGCGTGGAGTACATTCGCGCCGGGCGCGAGGCCGGCCTGGACGTGGACGCGTTCGCGCCCCGGCTCTCCTTCTTCTGGGCGATCGGCATGAACTTCTTCATGGAGATCGCCAAGCTGCGCGCGGCCAGGCTCCTGTGGGCGAAACTGGTCAAGCAGTTCGACCCGCAGAACACCAAGTCGCTTTCCCTGCGCACCCATTCACAGACCTCGGGCTGGTCGCTGACCGCGCAGGACGTGTTCAACAACGTGACGCGTACGTGTGTGGAGGCGATGGCGGCGACGCAGGGCCACACCCAGTCGCTGCACACCAACGCCCTCGACGAAGCGCTCGCGCTGCCCACCGACTTCTCGGCGCGCATCGCCCGCAACACCCAGCTGCTGCTCCAGCAGGAGTCGGGCACGACGCGGGTCATCGATCCCTGGGGCGGCAGTGCCTACGTCGAGAAGCTGACCCACGACCTCGCGCGCCGTGCCTGGCAGCACATCCAGGAGGTCGAGCGGGCCGGCGGCATGGCCAAGGCCATCGACGCCGGGATCCCCAAGCTGCGTATCGAGGAGGCGGCGGCGCGCACCCAGGCCCGTATCGACTCCGGTCGTCAGCCGGTCATCGGCGTCAACAAGTACCGCGTGGAGAGCGACGAGCAGATCGACGTGCGGGCCGTCGACAACTCCTCCGTGCGCGCCCAGCAGATCGACAAGCTGCGCCGCCTGCGCGCCGAACGCGACGGGCGGGCCTGCCAGGACGCGCTGGACGCGCTGACCCGCGCGGCCGGCGGCGAGGGCAACCTCCTGGAGCTGGCCGTGAACGCGGCCCGCGCCAAGGCGACCGTCGGTGAGATCTCCGACGCACTGGAGAAGGTGTACGGCCGGCACGCGAGCCAGATCCGTACGATTTCCGGTGTGTACCGCAACGAAGCAGGACAGTCCCCCTCCGTGGAGCGCACCCGCGTTCTGGTGTCCGCGTTCGAGGAGGCCGAGGGGCGCCGCCCGCGCATCCTGGTCGCCAAGATGGGCCAGGACGGTCACGACCGGGGTCAGAAGGTGATCGCCACCGCCTTCGCCGACCTCGGATTCGACGTGGACGTCGGCCCGCTGTTCCAGACGCCCGCCGAGGTCGCCCGCCAGGCCGTCGAGGCGGACGTGCACATCGTCGGTGTCTCCTCGCTGGCCGCCGGGCACCTCACCCTCGTACCGGCCCTGCGCGAGCAGCTTGCCGAGGAGGGCCGCGAGGACATCATGATCGTGGTGGGCGGTGTGATCCCGCCGCAGGACGTGCCGACGCTGCTGGACATGGGCGCCGCCGCCGTGTTCCCGCCCGGGACGGTGATCCCCGACGCGGCGCACGACCTGGTGCGTCGCCTGGCCGCCGACCTCGGGCACGAGCTGTGATCGATGTCGACGCCTATGTGAAAGGGGTCCTCGACGGGAAGCGCGCGATCGTCGCGCGCGCCATCACGCTCGTCGAGTCCACCCACCCCCGTCACCGGGCGCCGGCCCAGGAGTTGCTGACCACGCTCCTGCCGCACAGCGGCAAGGCGCGTCGGATCGGTGTGAGCGGCGTGCCCGGTGTCGGCAAGTCGACGTTCATCGACGCGTTCGGCACCCGGCTGACCTCGGCCGGTCACCGGGTGGCGGTGCTCGCGGTGGACCCCTCCTCCAGCCGTACGGGGGGTTCGATCCTGGGTGACAAGACCCGGATGGAGCGCCTGGCCGTCGACCCGGCGGCGTTCGTACGCCCCTCCCCCACCGCCGGCACGCTCGGCGGGGTCGCCAAGGCGACGCGCGAGTCGATCGTGGTGATGGAGGCGGCGGGTTACGACGTCGTCCTGGTGGAGACGGTCGGCGTCGGCCAGTCGGAGACGGCGGTCGCCAACATGGTCGACTCCTTCCTGCTTCTGACGCTTGCCCGCACCGGTGATCAGCTCCAGGGCATCAAGAAGGGCGTCCTCGAACTCGCCGACGTGATCGCCGTCAACAAGGCGGACGGGCCGCACGAGCAGGACGCGCGGTCCGCCGCGCGGGAGCTGGCGGGCGCGCTGCGTCTGATGCACGGCAAGGACGCGTTCTGGACGCCGCCCGTCCTGAGTTGCAGCGCCCGGGAGTCGAAAGGACTCGACGCGGTCTGGGAACGCCTTGAACACCACCGGGGCCTGCTCGAATCCACCGGCCGGCTCGCCGCGAAGCGGCGCGACCAGCAGGTCGACTGGACGTGGACGATGGTGCGCGAAGAACTCCTCGCCCGGCTGCGCTCCGACCCCGGTGTCCGCGCCCTGACGCCGACGCTCGAACAGCGGGTCAGGGAGGGGGAGTTGACGGCCACGCTCGCCGCAGAGCAGATCCTGGAGACGTTCGGCGGGACCGGGAGCTGAGGGCCGGGAGCCACCGGGTCCGGTCCCGCTCGCCGCTCGCGCGGGCCGGGGCGACAATGGGAGGCGGAGCGCGTCCGCGGACCCTAGACCGGGAGGCACCCGTGGCACACACTGACACCGCCGACGTGCTGATCGTGGGCGCGGGGCCGGTCGGTCTGAGCGCGGCCGCCGAACTCGCCCGGCACGGGGTGCGTGGCCGCGTCATCGACCGGCTGCCGGCCCGGCTGCCCTACGCCAAGGCCGTGGGCATCCAGCCACGCACCCTGGAGCTGTGGGACCGGATGGGCCTGGTCCGCGACATCCTGGAGACAGCGGTTCCGTTGCGGGGGCAGCTGGCGTACGTCAATGGTGTCGCGCAGCCGCGCCTCGACCTCGTCCTGCCGCCCGAAGTGCCGTACGGGTTCGCCGCGTTGCCCCAGTACGAGACCGAACGCCTCCTTGAGGAGTATCTGGCGGGCCTTGGCGTAGCCGTCGAACGGGGCACCGAACTCACGTCCTTCTGTCAGGACCCGGACGGAGTGACTGCGTGCCTGACCACCGCATCCGGGGACGAGGAGGAGGTCAGGGTGGGACACCTCGTCGGCTGCGACGGCGCGCACAGCACCGTCCGCAAGGGGCTCGGGCTCTCTTTCGAGGGGGCGGCCCTCCCCCAGGAGTACATGCTGGCCGACGTCGAGGTGGACTGGGAGATGCCGCCCGGCTTCAGTGTCCGCTCCACGCACCGCGCCGAGGGCGGCTCCATCGACGACGCGTTGGTGTGCGTGCCGTTGCCCGGCGCGAACCGCTACCGCCTGTCGATGCTGGCTCCTCCCGGCCGCACCACCGGGCCGGCCGGCCGCCCCCGGCCGGACCAGGACCCGCCGGGGGCGGCTCGGGGCGCGGCCGGGACGGACGACGCCGGCCAAGTGGCGCACGGGCTGGGCGGAAGCAGGGTCCCTGCGCTGTCCGACATCCAGGCCGTGGTCGACCGCCTCGTGCCGACCGGGGCGGCTCTTTCCGCCCTGCGATGGTCCTCGGTCTTCCGCATCAGCCACCGGATCGTCGACCGCTATGGCGAGGGGCGGGTCTTCGTGGCGGGGGACGCGGCGCACATCCATCCGCCCACCGGCGCCCAGGGCATGAACACCGGCATCCAGGACGCCTGCAACCTGGCCTGGAAGCTCGCGCTGGTCGTCCACCGCGCGGCGGCCCCGGCCCTGCTCGCGACCTACGACGCCGAGCGCCGCCCGGTCGGCGAGGAGGTCGTGGGGCGGACCACCGTCCGGCACTCCTCGGACGGCTCACAACTGGGCACGGGCGACGATCCGCACACCCTGATCCTGCGCGAGGCCCAGCTGCTCGTCGGCTACCGCCAGGGGCCGCTGGCCACGCGTCCCTACGGACCGGCCGACGCGCCCCAGCCCGGCGACCGCGCCCCGGACTGCGCCGGGCTCACCGCGCCGCCCCTGGCCGCCTACGAGATGCGCTTGCTCGACGTCCTGCGCGGGTGCCCGGGCCACGTGGTGCTGCTCTACTTGAGCGACCCGGACGACGCGGCCGCCGCGGCCGCGGCGGCCGGAGCGGTCGCGGCCTCGGGTCTCCTGCCGGCCGCCCCGGCATCCCCCGCGGCGCGGCCGACGCGGACCGTCGCCATCGTCACCCGGGAGGCGGACCCGTCCGTGTCCGGCGCCGTTTCGGCCCTGTCCGAGCTCTCCCGCCTGCCGGTCCCCGGCTACCTGGACACCGCCGGTGAGTTCGCACGGCTGTACCGTCCCGGGGGGCCGACCGGATTCGTCATCCGTCCGGACGGTCAGCTGGGCGCCCGGTTCCCGCTGTCCGGGGCCGGGGCAGCATTGCGCGACTACCTCACGGCCCTTTCGATGGCCGCCTGAGCGCGCGGCCGTCCCTCACGGGTGGCTGAGCACGTTGATCACGCGGCCGTTCGGGTCGCGCACGAAGAAGCGGCGCACGCCCCACTCCTCGTCCGTCAGGGGGTGGACGATCTCGGCGCCGCGCTCCACCATCGCCCGGTGGACCGCGTCCACGTCCTCGACCTCGATGCTCACATCGGGCGCGACCGGAGCCGTGAGGTCCTTGCTCATCAGGCTCAGCTGCACGGCGGGGTTGTCCCGGGAGGCGAGCGTGACGATCCAGCCGTGATTCATGACCTCCTCGAAGCCGAGCGCACCGTAGAAGTCCGAGCTCTCGGCCAGAGCCTCACCCTCGGACTGGAAGTTGGGGACGATCCGGCGGACGTACATGGGCCACTCCCTGCGCCGGGGGAACATGCGGACGCCCCACGCTATCCGGCGCGCCCCCTGGGCCCAGCGTGAAATTGCGGACGACATTGGTGACGTTGTTCCCATGTTCATACGTTCGGGTTGCAGGGGGGCGCCGATTCGAGGACCGGCTCGCGCATGCCCCCGGTCTCGCCGCCGCTCAACTCACTCCGCCCTGAACGGTCATGCCCGCTCCTGACCGCTCCGGTCGCTCCTTGTCCGGCGATGACAACTGTGTGGCGCCGCAGCGCGGTGGGACAGAGCGGGCAGCGGAATTCCCGTCCGCTTTCAGGGATTTCCCGGGGTTTGCGGGGCGCGCACCGTGCTGATTGTGTTCGGGCCCCGGACATGAGTAAGGGCTCCGAAAGGCTGTCGGGGACAGCCCGCCCGAATCGAAGCCCTGACGCGTCCGGTCCCCACGCATCCATCTCCAGGAGGACACCGTGCTCGAACGCGTCTACCGGAAGCTCGCCATACTGCTTCCGGAGCGGCCCGGCCTCAGCATTCCGCTGCATGTGATCGCCCAGAGTGCCGTGGTCGCCATCCTCGCCGTCACCGCCCGGTGGGCCTCGGTGCTCGTGACCGCGACCGTGGCGGGCGTGGTGTGGAGAGGGCTGCCGCCCGAGGCCCTGATGATGGCCGCGCCGATGGCGTGGGCGGACCGGACGATGGTCACCTACCTGCGCGTCACCCGCCTTTAAGGCGGCCGCAGTTGGCGCGGTTTCACCCCCACGGTTTTCGGTCATTGTGCGCGGACCGTCCGCCCGCTTTCCGGCGGACGCGGTGTGCGCCCCCGCCGCGAGGAGTCCCGGTGCCATCGGGCCACTTACCCCACCCTGCCCCGCGCCGCGCCCTCCCGCGCCGCGCTCCCGGCACGACCGCTTTCCGTCCGGCCCGCAGGAGTGCGACGCCCCTGGCGGCGAGCGCCCCCGAGATCGTCTTCGAGGCGTTCCGCACGCGTTACGGCGAGGTCTATGTCCGCTACGCACGGGTGCGCCTGGACAGCGTGGAGGCGGCGGAGCTCACCGTCCGGTCCGCCCTGGAGAGCGTCGCCTCCCAATGGCATCTCGTCCTGCGGGAGGCGTCACCCGCCGCCGCGTGCTGGTCGCTGGTCACCGCACGCATAGCCGCCCGATCCCAAAGACCGTACCTGCTGGGGCTGTTGCGACCGCGCGAGGCCGACATGTTCGTGCTGCGCTACCGTCTCGGCCTGCCCGTGGCCGAGGCGGCGGCGGTCATGGGGATGGGCGTAGCGGAGTTCACCGTCCGCCTCGGCGGCGCGATCCGCCTCCTCGCCTCTCCGACCGGGATCCTCATACCGGATGAGTGAGGCGCTGGGAAGCGCGCGTCAGGGACTGACCGCTGCCGGCCGGTCGGCCACCGGCCGCGTCCGCGTCGTGACGTACGGCGTCCGGAATACTTCCCCGCGCGGCCCGTCACCCCTGAGCGGACTGGTCGGCGTCCGGCGCCGCTCCTAGCATCTCTCCCGTCAACCAGCGGTCTTCGCAACCCCGTTGGCCGTGGCCGCGCCTGCATTGGGAGAGCATCATTTCCATCGACGTCAGCACGCCCAGCGTGGCGCGCATGTACGACTTCCTCATCAACGGGACCGACAACTACGCCTCGGACCGGGCCGCATGCCGGACCCTGTTGGAACTGGCGCCGAGCACCCGGGAACTCGCCCTGATCAACCGGGCGTTCCTGGCCCGCTCGGTGCGCTACCTCGCCCAGGAGTGCGGCATCCGTCGCTTCCTCGACCACGGCTCGGGCCTGCCGACCCGGCCCAACGTCCATCAGGTCGCCCAGGAGTCCCAGCCCGGCGCCCAGGTCGTCTACCTCGACAACGACCCCTTGGTGCATGCCCATGGCCGGCTCATGCTCGCCGAGGACATGAAGACCACCGCCGCGATCGAAGCCGACATGCGAGACGTGGAGGGCAACTTCGCGCGCCCCGAGGTGCGCCGGCTGCTGGATGACGGCGAACCGGTCGCGGCCCTGTTCGTGTCGGTCCTTCACTGCGTACCCGACGGCGACGATCCCTGGCAGCTCGTGAAGGACGTGGCCGACCGCCTGCCCGACGGCAGCTTTCTGGTCATCTCCCAGCTCACCAGCGACGACGCCCAACTGCGCGAAAGTATCACGGAGTTCATGCGCGAGACGACCGGTGGCACCTGGGGGCGCGTGCGTTCTTCGGCGGAGGTCAGGCGCTACTTCGACGGTCTCGTCCTGCACAAGGCCGACGGACCCGTCGAGGTCTCCACCTGGTATCCGGACACCGACATCGCACCGCGTCAGGCCACGCAGGAGTGGATCGAGTACGGCGGCGTCGGCAAGGTGGTCCGGGGCGCGAAACTCTAGTCCTCGTCCGCGAACGCGGTGATGAGCCGGTCCAGCAGGGCCAGCGTCTCCTCCTTGCCGAGACTGTGCTGGATCAGCTCCAGCATGGACGCGGCATGCAGATCGACATCGGCGGTGTCGCTCAGCCAGGCCCCGCCACTGTTCATGCCTTCCCGGTACACCATGTCCGCCTCGCCGGGCGCGGCGAACTTGAAGACGGTCATCGAGGTGGTCAGCGGGCACGCCTTCTCCCACGCCCGGTCCGTGAAGATCCGGATGTGCACGCGGTCGCGGTTCTCGGCGAGGTTGAACAAGTGCCGCAGCTGGCCGCGCATCACCTTGCGGCCGCCCACCCACGTACGCAGCGCCGCCTCGGCGATCACCGCCGAGTAGTCCGGCGCGTCGGGCGCCTCCAACACCTGCTGGCGCCTGCGGCGCACCTCCCAGCGGCGCTTGATCGCCGGGTTGTCGGGCTTGCCCATGTAGGGGACCTGCATGATGGCGTGCGCGTAGTCGGAGGTCTGCAACAGGCCGGGCACCAGCGAGCCGGAGTACGTACGGATCTCCTTGGCGGCGCTCTCGACGGTCATGAGCTCGTCCAGGGACGTGTCCACCACGTCGCTGTAGTCGGTCCACCACCGGCGCTTGTTCGCGTCGTCGAAGAGGCGGGTCAGCGTCCGCAGCGACTCCTCGTCGCCTCGGCCGTAGAACTCCGCGAGCCGCACCACCGTCCGCAGATCGGGCCGCGCGGCCCGGTTGCCCGTCTCGTACCGGCTGAGCATCGACGTGGAGCTGATCACCCCTGCGGCCACCACGTCCTTGCCGCGCTGGTTGGCCGCGATCCGCATCGCCCGCAGCTTCAGACCCAGTACGCGCGCGGGCGGCGCCGCGCCGAAGTCCTGGCTGTCCGGTTCCTCGTCCGGGACCGGAGAAAGAACGCGTGCGGCCACCCTGATTCCTCCCACGCACGGCGACCGTCGCCGGTGCGTGCCCATCCTGAGGAACCGGGGTGGCCATCACAACCCTCAGCCAGGTCTTTCAGCCAACCATCTGGTCGAACTCGCCCTTGCGCGCGCCGTCGAGGAAGGCCGCCAGCTCGGAGGAGGTGAAGATCAACGCCGGCCCCGCAGGGAAGCGGGAGTTGCGCAGCGCCACCTCGCCCTCGGGTAACCGCGCAATTTCGACGCAATCGTTGTAGGCGTCGCTCGCGGTCGCCTTCATCCACACCGCGTTCTCGATCGCGTCCGCCCGTACACCGTTGTCGTAGTCCGCCATCAGCTGTCACCTTCCGTCGCTTGAACTGCGCGGAGCCCGGATCGGCGCCGCGCCCGGAAAAGCCCCCCGGAGCCGGCGGCGAAAGCGAGCCTTGGCCGCTGAAATTTCACGGCCTCCAGGAGTGCCGCCGATGGTAGCGAGCCCGCGCCGGACCACGCTGTCCCTCGAAAGTGGGCAATTCCCGTCCCTCGCAAAGGTTTCAGCGTCCCTCGACGCCGCGGTGCGCGTTCAGTGGACGCAGAGGCAGAACGGGTGGCCCGCCGGGTCGGCGTAGACCCGCCAGTTGGCCTCGGGGCGGGACTGATCCGTCCGTTCCAGCAGGGTCGCGCCGAGGGCAAGCGCCCGCTTCTCCTCGACGTCGAGGTCGTCCACGTCGAAGTCGAGGTGCATCTGCTGCGGTCGCTGCTGACCGGGCCACGCGGGCGCCCGGTATCCGTCGACGCGCTGGCAGGCGAGCGGCGTGCCCTCGAACCCGCGCACCTCGACCCAGCCGGGGTCCGTGGGGTCCTCGACCACGTGGCCGCCCAGCAACTCCGCGTAGAACTCCGCCAGCCGTACCGGATCGGCGCAGTCCAACGCGACGGCCTGGAGCTTGCGAATCATGTCCGACACCCTTCACTCATGGCCCGCTTCCGCGCGGCCCCGTACGGGAGGGGTCGTACCCGTCACCGCCGGGGGAATGCGCGCGCCCCCCAGACGGCGGGCGACGGCAGGCAGGGCGACTCACCCGGTGGGCAGGCCGACCTGGTCGCGTTCGAGTGCGGAGCGCAGGTGCGCGACGGCCCGCGCGGCGGCCTGACCGTCGGGGCCGTCCAGCGCGCCGGCGGTCAGCTCGGCCAGCGTCCGGTCGAAGGTGGCCTGCGCCGCCTCGACCAGTCGCAGGCCGTCGTCCGTCAGGTCCAGGAGGGAGGAGCGGCGGTCCGACGGGTGCGGGCGCCGCACGACCCACCCCTGTTTCGCCAGGCGGTCGGCGCCCTTGCTCGTGGCGCCGATCCCGATGGCGAACTCGGCGGCGAGTTCCGCCACCCGCGACCCGGGGTGGGCGCGCAGGAAGCTGAGGAACTCGTACTGCGAGGTGACGATCCCGTGCCGGTCCCGCAGGCGGTCGTTGAGCGCGTTGTAGAGGCGCGTCTCGCAGCGGACGAGGTCGGCGAAGAAACCCGGGAGGTCGACCCGGCCGTCACGTGACTTGGTTGCCATGGCATATATCTTAGCTTACATTCCTAGGCAGATACTTCCTCGGCATGCGAATGGCATGCGAGTGGCATGTGGATACTCCGGAGGCGATCATGAGCAGACAACAACGCGCGCGAATCGACGAGTTGGTCCGACACCCCGGGGGCGAGCAGCCCCGTTCGATCGAGGACCTTCGCGCCTCCTTCAGGGCGCTGATGGCCCGGATGACCGTCCCGGACGGGATCCGCACCCGGCCCACGAGGCTCGGCGAGCGGCCCGCGCTGCTCGTCGAGCCGGACCGCGCGGCGCGGCCCGGAACGATCCTCTACTTCCACGGCGGCTCCTTCGTGGCCGGCTCCCCCCAAACGGCGATGTCGCTGACAGGGAACCTGGTGGTCAGAACCGGGGTCAGGGCACTCTCACTCGACTACCGGCTCGCCCCCGAGCACCCCTTCCCGGCCGCGATCGAGGACGGGGTGAGCGCCTACCGCGCGCTCCTGGACAGCGGCGAGGACCCTTCGGCGATCGCGTTCGCCGGGGACTCCGCGGGCGGCGGACTGACCATCACCACCTGCCTCGCCGCGCGTGACGCGGGCCTGCCCCTGCCCGCCGCGATCGCGGCGTTCTCGGCCGGGCTCGACATGACTCGTACGGGGGCGAGCATGGACACCAAGGCGGATCTCGACCCGTTCCTCACCCGCGCGGGTCTCGACCGCACCGGGTCCCTGTACCTCGCGGGGCAGGACCCCCGCCAGCCGTTGCTCAGCCCCGCCGTCCTCGGCGACCTGACCGGGCTCCCCGCGATGCTCCTGCAAGCGGGCACCCATGAAATGCTCCTGGACGACTCCACCCGCATGGCCACCCGCGCACGGGACGCGGGTGTGGACGTCATCCTGGACATCACCGCCGACGTACCCCATGTGTTCCAGGCGTTCACCGGCGCCCTGGAGGAGGCCGACGAGGCACTGGACCGCGCCGCGCTCTTCCTCGGCCAGCGCCTACGCGTGGCAGGGGACGGTTCACGGGGCGTGGCGCTACCGTCGTCGCCATGACCGACAACGCACTGCGCTCCGTCACCATCGAACGTGCCGGACCCGGCCGGTTCACCGCGACCAATGCCCGTGGGGGCACACTGACCTTCGCCACCGGCACCGGCTCGGGCCCGGACACCGACTTCACGCCGGTCGAGCTCTTCCTCGCGGCGATCGGCGGCTGCACGGCGGCCGACGTGGAGGTCGCCACGAGCCGCCATACGGATCCCACGGTGTTCACCATCGCGGTGACCGCGACCAAGATCGAGGACGAGAGCGGCAACCGGCTGTCGGACCTCGCGGTCGCCTTCACCGCCGCGTTCCCGGACGGAGCCCTGGGAGACCGCGCCCGGGCGATCCTGCCCCGGGCCGTGAAGACCTCGCACGACCGGCTCTGCACGGTCAGCCGCACCATCGAGGCGGGCACACCGGTCAGCGTGGCCGTGACCGACCCCGCGCGGGAGACCTGACGCGGACTTTTCGAAGTCATGGGCAGAGCACGGAAGTTGGGGCCAGGTCGCCGGTCAGTTGTGGGGCCTCGGCTCGCCCAGGCGGCGGCCGGCGCGGTCGCCGAGGGTGGTGACCCAGCGCGGCAGCCTCGACTGCGCGGCCGCTTCGGCTCCCCGCACGTCACGGCGCGGCCGCTCCCCCGGGCCGGGCAGCGCGCGGTCCGAGAGCGACAGGAGCCGGGCCATGGAGGCGGGCGCCAGACCCTGAAGGCGTACGCCGATCTTGGCGGCCGGGGTGAGGACGAGTTCGGGCCGGCCGCGCTCGGCGGCGCGCACCACGGCCCTGGCCGCGCGCCCGGCGTCCATCGACAACAGCGGCATGGTGGCGGCCGCGCCGAACCAGCCGTACTCCGCGCCCGGGCGGCCGTGGAAGCGGGCGGCGGTGTGCGAGCCGGTCCGCATCAGACCCGGGAACACCGTGGTCACGCTGACGCCCGAGCCCGTGAGCTCGGCCCGCAGCCCCTGGGAGAAGCCGGCGGCGGCGAACTTGGCGGTGACGTACGGCAGCAGGTGCGGCGCCGGGATGCGGCCGCCGACCGAGGAGATGGTCACCAGCGTGCCCTGCGCGCTCGCGCGCAGATCGGGCAGGGCCGCCAGGGTGAGCCGCAGAGGGGAGAAGAGCATCGTCTCCATCGCCTCGCGGAAGTCCGCCTCCTCGAAGGTCTCCATCGGACCCACCTGGATGATGCCGGCGCTGTTCACCAGGATGTCCAGCGGACCGAACCGTTCGTGGACGGCGTCGAGCAGCTGTTGAGGCGCGTCCTCGTCGGTGATGTCGCAGGCAACCGAGGCCACATCGGCGCCCACGGCCCGCAGCTTGCGTTCCGCCAGGGCCAGGCCCTCGGCTCCCCGGGCGCAGAGCATCACGCGGCAGCCGCGCGCGGCCAGCTCACGGGCGATGAGGAGCCCGAGGCCGCGCGAGGAACCGGTGACGAGTGCGGTGCGGCCTTCGAAACGATCACGTCGAGGGTTCATGGTGCTGCTCCCGGGGGTGTGGGCGTGGGGTACCGCCGCCCTCCCGGTTCCCGCCCTGGGCGTTCCTACACGAGGCGTCGCGGATCATTCGGGTCGGCGTCGCCGGCGTTCTCCTGTACGGGGCGAGGCGGCACGGGGGCCGTGGTGGCCGCGCGGGTGCGCCGCGACGCGGCGGTGGAGACGAGCCCGAGGACCGCGCCCACCGCCAGCAGGGCCAGGCCGCGCAGCCACACCGCGCCGTCCACCTGGGTGGCCAGCAGGACGCAGGACAGCGCGCCGAGCACCGGTATGACCGCCGGGGCGCGGAAGTGGTCCGGATTGCCGCTGTCGGCACGCCGTCGCAGCACCAGGACGGCCGTGTTGACCGTGAAGAACACGACGAGCAGGAGCAGGACCAGGGTCGCCGCCAGCGTCTCGATGTCGCCGGTGAGCGCGAGCAGCAGGGACAGCGCCGTGGTGGTGGCGATGGCGGCCCAGGGCGTGCGGCGCCGGGGCAGCACACGGGTCAGGAACGCCGGCAGCAAGCGCTCGCGCGCCATGCCGAACGCGAGGCGTGAGCACATGATGCCGGTGAGCAGCGCGCCGTTCGCGACCGCGACCAGGGCGATCGCCGAGAACAGCCACTCGGGCACCGCGCCCGCCGCGCGGACGACTTCCAGGAGGGGGCCGTCGGAGCGGGCCAGGACGCCGGTGGGCACGGCGGCGGAGGCGGCCGCGCCCACCGCCGCGTAGACGAGCCCGGCCGTGCCGAGGGCGCCGAACAGGGCTCGCGGGTAGGCGCGGCGGGGATTGCGCGTCTCCTCCGCCACGTTGACGGACGTCTCGAACCCCACGAAGGAGTAGTAGGCCAGCACCGCGCCGCTGAGCGCGGCGGCCACCGGACCGTGCTCGGGGGTACCGAGCCGCAGCAGCCGGCCCGGGTCGCCGTCGCCGCGTACGACGAGCCAGACACCGAGTCCGATGATCAGGAGCAGCCCACTCGTCTCGATGACCGTGGCCACCACGTTGGCGCGGGTGGACTCGCTGATGCCCCGCGCGTTGAGCAGGGCGAGGGCCGCGAGGAAGAGGACCGCGACCAGGGCTACGGGCAGGTGCACGAAGGCGGTGAGGTAGGTGCCGCCGAACCCCCGCGCGAGGGCCGCGACGGAGACGATGCCGGCCGCCAGCATGCAGAACCCGGTGAAGAACCCCACGAACGGCCCATAGGCGAGGGTCGCGTAGTACGAGGCTCCGCCGGCCCGGGCGTATTTCGTGGCGAGCTCGGCGTACGAGGCCGCGGTCAGCAGCGCCAGGCCGAGGGCCACGGCGAGCGGCACCCACACGGCGCCGCCGGACTTGGCCGCCACCTGCCCGATGAGGACGTAGACACCGGCGCCCAGGACGTCGCCCAGGATGAAGAAGTACAGCAGGGGTGTGCCGAGGGCTCGCTTGAGCGTGCCGGGGGCGTCGGGCGCGGCTGGCACCGTCTGGGTTCTCTGCGTGCTCATGGGGGACTCGGCTTCCTTCGTGCGGTGTCCGGTGACGGTAGGCGGCAGGGGACGCGCGCCTGCGGACGCGGCCCATCCGCCACGGACCGGGCGCGTCGCCCTCCCCGTGTGACCGCGATGGCCGCGCGCCAAACCGGGGCACACCACGCCAACGTCCCCCGAGCGTGTGGCTGCACTTGCGCCAGTTGTCGCCCAGGGCGCGTGCAGATGAGGTCGCGGCTGGACAACCAGTGGTGTGGATGGCTTCCGGGGACGTAGGGCAAGCCGCCCTCCTGCCGGCCATCCGCACAACCCGTCTTTGCGGTCACGACAACCATCGGTTGGGCGTCCCTACGATGGCCCGATGGACACGGAGGCATTGCGATCGTTCGTCCGGGCGGCCGAGCTCGGGCAGTTCCGGCACGCGGCGGACGAGCTGGGCGTGACGCAGCAGGCGGTCTCCAAGCGCATCGCCGCCCTGGAGCGTTCGCTCGACGTACGCCTCTTCTCGCGGACCACGCGCGGCGTCGAGCTGACGCTGGACGGCCAGGCGTTCCTGCCCCATGCCCGGAGCATCGTGGCGAGTGTCGAGCGCGCCGTCAACGCGGTCAGGCCGGGCTCGCGGGCGCTCCGGATCGACGTACTCGGCCTGCGCAGCGCCCAGGCCGTGACGCTGCACGACTACTGGCGGTCCCACCCCGGAGTCGATCTCGATGTGGTGACCCTCAGGGTCGACGACCCGCGCGTGGCGGTCGCCGCCGTCGAGTCGGGCGACGTCGACGCCTCGTTCCGTACCGTCACCGACCCGGCGACGCTGCCGCCCGGCGTGCGGATGGTCCCCGCCTTCGACGCCCCCTTGGAACTCCTGGTCGGCCCGGCCCACCCGCTCGCCTCGGCGCGCGCAGTGACACCACGACACCTGCGTGGGCACCGGATCTGGGTGCCCGGCATCGCACCGGGCAGCGAGTGGTCGGAGTTCTACGACGAGCTCGCCACCGCCTTCGACCTGCGCATCGACGCGGCCGGCCCGCACTTCGGAGACGAAGTGCTCCTGGACACCCTCGCGGACTCCGGCGACGTGGCCACCCTGATCGGCGCGCGCGACCGCTACATCTGGCCGACCCACTACGACCTGCGCCGGATCCCCGTCGTCAATCCCACCCTCGCCTACCCGCTCTCACTCCTCCTCCCCAGCACGAATCCCCACCCCGGGCTCCGGGGCGTCATCACGCACCTCAGGAGCCTGCCGGCCCTCCCCGATCCGGTCTGGCTACCGTCCTGGGCCGCCGCGCGCCACCACGAAGGTGGCGTCGGCCGGGGCGACGGCTCCCAGAGGCCGCATCGAGGACTCTGAAGGACTCCAACGCGCGGCGCCCCGCGCCCAGTTGCCCCTCCACCGAAAGGTTCACCGCATGTCGAGCGACCGGCTCATGCGCATCCACAGCGACGAGTTCAAGGCCATGGCCGACCGGGTGCTCCGGGTGACCGAGCTGACCTCCCGCCTCAATGTCCTGCCCTTCGAGGACGAAGCGGGCAAGGCGGAGCTCTTCGCGCGGATCCTCGGTAAGCCGCTGCCGCCCCGGGTGACGATCTATCCCCCCTTCTTCACCGACCACGGTCTGCGCCTGGACATCGCCGAGCGGGTGTTCATCAACCAGAACTGCACGTTCCTGGACTACGCCGGGATCCGGCTCGGCGAGCGCGTGATGATCGGGCCGAAGGTCACGTTCATCACCAGCGGTCATCCCGTCGACCCCGAGGAGCGCCGCCACTACCTCACCGGCGCGCCCATCGACGTGGCGGAGAACGTGTGGATCGGCGCCGGTGCCACGATCCTGCCGGGCGTCAGCATCGGCCGCGACGCCGTGATCGCCGCCGGCGCGGTGGTGGCCGATGACGTCCCCGCGGCCAGTCTGGTCAGCGGCCCCAAGGCCGACGTGCGCCGCCGGTGGTGAGGGCCCGGCCCCCGGTAGCCTGCGACCATGATCACTGACCCCAAGTCGCGCCCCGGTACGGCCGGTTACGCCGAAGCGGCCGATCTGCTCGCCGCCCAGTACGAGAGCGTGTCGTTCGACGAGGTTCACCGCGAGGTGCTGCACCTGCTCCCCGGCCGTCCCGGCGCGGTCCTGGACATCGGGGCGGGCAGCGGCCGGGACGCCGCGGCGCTCGCCGCTCTGGGGCACCGCGCCGTCGCCGTCGAACCGACGGCCGAGCTCCGCTCCCTGGGGCAGCGCATCCATGCCGGCCAAGCCATCGAGTGGGTGGACGACGCCCTGCCGGAGCTAGGGGTGTTGCGCGGCCGGCGCGAGCGCTTCGAGGTCGTACTCCTCACCGCCGTCTGGATGCATCTGGACGAGCGGGAACGCGGGCAGGCGATGAGAAGCGTGGCTGAACTCAGCGCGCCCGAAAGCCAGTTGTTCCTGACCCTGCGCCACGGCCCGGTCCCGGCGGGGCGGCGGATGTTCGACGTGTCGCCGGACGAGACCGTGCGGCTCGCCCGCCGCCACGGCCTGACCCCCGTGCACCTCGGCGAACGGGAAGATCTCCATGGCCGGTCAGGAGTCCGGTGGAGTCATCTGGTGCTGCGCAAGGACGCGGACTCCACCTCCCTGTAGCGGACCCGGCTTCCATCCGGGCGGCCACTCAACTGCCGCTCGTCCTCGTAGAGTTCGAGACGCGCGGCACAGGTCAATGGCGCCACGATTTCGGCCATCGCATGAGAGACTTCGCCGCACGGTTATGTCATGCACCGGACAGGAGCAGGACCAGGCGCGCACTCTCGCGGTGCGCTCGACGATGGGGGACCACGCCATGGACAGAACCGTCTCCAAGAGCTTGGGACGGGTGGGCCTCGCACTGTGCGCCGCCCTCGCGTCGACGGTGCTCTGCGCTCCGGCCGACGCGGCGGCGCCGGCGGGCCCTGGCGGCGCGCCGGGACCCGTCGCGCGCACGGCAACCCAACGGGCCTGCCCCATCGTCTACTTCGACCTGGGTGAGACCCTGGTGCACACCGGGGACGACGGCAGCACCGGCTATGTGCCCGGCGCCGCCGCCTATCTGCGCGCCCTGCGCCGCCACCACGTCAAGGTGGGACTGATCACCAACGTGCCGCCCTCCTGGGGCGCCACCGACGCCGAGCGCGCCGCCCGCCTCAAGAAGGAGGTCGACGCCACGTGGCGGGATTCCACGCCGTTCGCGTGGCAGGACTTCGGCGACCGGATCCTGACCCCGCGCACCGAGGCGGAGCGCAAACCCGCACCCGTCCTGTGGCAGCGCGCCATGGCCGCGTCCGGGCGCTGCTCCCTGGTCTACCAGGCCGAGACGGCCGAAGAGGTCGACGTGGCGGGGTCGCTCGGCTATGTCCCGTACCAGATCGGGCGCCCCCACCGGCCCGCGTTCCTGCCCGTCGGTCTTGTCGAACTCATCGGCCGCCTGCCTCGCTGAGGGGCGTCCGCGCGTCCCGCGCCGTGCCGTCCGCCGCCGCCATGCCCGCGTCGGGGTGGTTCTGCCGCACCACCCCGGCGCGCAGCAGCAGTTGGACGCCGCCCAGGAGCACCGCCGTGGCCAGCGCGCTGTGCAGCAGCAGGGCGTCAAGACGGCCCGCCGAGATGTACACCCCGACCGCGATCGCCGCCAGGGCGCACACCGCGCGGTCCACGATGCTCTCGACCGAAAGCAGCGTGGCGCGCGGGGCGTTCGCGGGCACCGCGTCGTTGACGAGCTTGCGCTGGACCGGATACACGAACCCGGTCGCCAAAGCAAACAGGCAGAGCAGCGCGACCACCGTCCAGGGGCCGCCGACCGCCATCGCCGCCAGGGTGCCCGCGAGCGCGAGGCTGAGGACCGACACCCAGGCGACCGGAGACAGGCGGCGACTCAGCCACTGGGGGCGGGCCGAGCCCACCGCCTCCGCCACCGTCATCGCCGCCAGCACCCCGCCGCTCGACGCCTCCCCGATGCCGTGGTCGAGCAGGATCGGCTGGAAGAGGTTGACCTGACAGATCCGGGACAGCGTGAAGACGGCCACGCCCTGCACCATCACCAGGGCGAGCCACCGCGAGGAGGCCACGCACCGCAACGCTTCGCCCGCGTCCCGCAGGAAGGCCCCGCCTGCGCGCCCGGCCCCGGCCCTCCCCGCCGCACCGGCGCCGTCCGCCTTGGCGAGCCGGGGCAGCGCGACGGCGCAGGCCAACGAGCCCGCGGCGCTTGCGGCACTGAGCACGTACGGCGCCGTGTGGGCGAGCGCCATGAGAGGACCGACCAGCGGCCAGCACACGACCTTCGCCGCGAGCCCGAGGGCTCGTGCGGTGCCCTCGGCCCTCAGGTAGTGCTCGTCGCACTTCTCGGCGCGCAGCCCGTCGTACAGATAGGCGCTCGCCGCCCCCGAGGTCAGGGACCGGCCCAAGGCGATGGCGAGGAAGTGCAGGAGGAAGCCGGTGTAGGAGGCGTTGATGACCGGAGCCAGGTTGGCCGCCGTCATCACCACAGCGCCGGCCCGCAGACAGTTGCGGGCGCCGATCCGGTCGGCGATGAGTCCGGTCGGGATCTCGAACAGGCAGAAGGCGACGTAGTAGATGCTCTGGATGCCGAAGATCTGTCCGTCGGAGAGCCCGGCCTGCTTCTGGTAGGCGTAGAACACCGGCATCCACCACAGCAGGTTGAACAGCAGCTGGAAACCGTAGTTGAGCCGGATGATCCGGTGCGCGACGGGCGTGAGGCAGCCCGCGCCCGCGCTCAGGCGCCGCGCTCGCCAAGGACGCGCCCTCACAGCGCGTAGGGGCGGATCTGGACGAGCCGGAAGTCGCCGTCCTCGGTCATCAGCCACTCGATGTCCAGCGGCTTGTCCACATCGGCCGCGCTGAAGTGGGACTGCAACAGCCGCCCGGTCAAGGACAGGTCCGCCAGCCGGCCCCGGGTCCCCGCGGGCAGTCCGTCGCCCCAGGAGCCGAGCGCGACGGTGCGGCCGCCGCCCTCCACCACGTTGTACAGGTACTGCTGGGGCAGGACCGAGCCCTCGACGACCTGTTCCGGTGAGCCGGGGGAACAGTTGAGGTAGACGTTGCGGAAGTCCGCGCGGCGCGTCGGGTCGCAGGTGACGAGGACGCCGCCGAGGGAAGCGGGAACGTACTTCTGGATGATCACGCCCATGTAGGTGTCGTCGAGGGAGATCCCGACCTGGTGGCGCAACCGCACGCTGCGGGGAGACACCAGGGAGGCCCACACCTGCCGTACGGCGTCCAGGAGTTGACCGGTGCCGTGGACGGTGGTGACGGAGTCGTAGACGCCGGCCGCGGAGAAGCCGGGAAGGTCCTCGGCGTTGGAGGAGGAGCGCACCACCAGGCGCCCGTGCTCGGCCGGCGGCGCCGTGAAGGCCTGGCCGATCTGCCGGGTGACGGACTCGGGCACGGGCGTGTGCCGGATCAGCTGCTGAAGTCGCAGACAGAGCGAGTCAAGGACGTCGGTGGCGTCGAGTTCGAGGGCCATCTTCAGCTTGCCGATGCCCTGCTGGATGGCGGGCGAGGAGGCGAGGAAGTGCTGCTGGAGCGCGAAGGGGAGCGCGATCCCTTCGGGGGCGCCGACGGTGGCGGCCACGAAGTCGGCTGCCCGGGCGCGCAGTTCGTCGGCCGAGGGAGCGGTGAGGCCGAGCCGGGCGGCGAGGTGTCCGTAGAGGTCCCCGCGCGGCGGCCGGGGCCGTCCGTAGAACGCGGTCAGGTCGGCGCTGCGGCTGTCGAGCACGTGGTGCAGCTCGCCGAGGTTGGCCGCCTTGGTGCCGTAGCGGTCGCGGTCGGCCGCGCGCAGCCGGTGCAGGGACAGGACGGGGGCGTCTTCGAGCAGGGGCGGCTCCAGGCGGATGCGCTGCTGGTGCCACGCCGGCGCCCGCAGCTCCGGCTCCCGCTCAAGGCGCTCCAGCACGATCTCTTCCTCGTGCACCCGGTAGCGCACCCACGCGCCGGCCAGGCCGTCCCGCGCGACGATCTCCTCCAGATCCAGCACGATCGCGTTGGGTATCCCCCAGCCCGACGCCAGGACGTTGGTGTGCGAGAGCGGGGTGATGGGCGCGGTGTTGAGGAATCCGGCCACGCGCGGCACGTCGTCGGGCAGGCAGGGCATGGCGACGATGTCGGCCCAGCCGAGTCCGGCCTCCGCTGCGGCGTACTCCTCGTGCGTGCGGAAGTACCGCAGCCGTCCGGTGGCTTCGCCCGGGTTGAGCGGGGTGCGGACCCGGGAGCCGAAGAGCTCGTGGCTGAGGATGCGCGGCACGAGCTGTTCGCTGATCGCGGCCAGCTCCTCCTCCTGCCCGTGGTTGGCCGGCTTCAGCAGCACCGGCAAACGCCCGTCGACCCGTACGCGGACGAACTCGTAGAAGAAGGTGAGGAGTTCGCCGTTCATGGTGTCGGCCTCGGTCGTCTCGAGGACGAGGAAGGTCCGCTCGCGGCCCTCGGTGTCCTCGTCGGTGTGCAAGGACAGCACACCGAGCAGGAAGCGGCGTTCTGGATCCATGTAGACGGAGGCGTTGAACGCGTCGAGATCCGCGTCGAGTTCGGCGAGTTCCATGCCGAGGACGCGGGTGGCTATGTAGTTGACGTGGAAGGGGTGGGCCGCGGTGTCGAGCAGGTGCCAGGTGTTCTCGGCGCGGTCGACGACGACTTTGAGGTAGGGGTGGCCCGCGAGGACCCCGGAAAGGGTGCGAAAGAGCGGCAGGGAAAGGTTCTCGCCGACGACCGTGCGGTCGGTGACCGGGTCTGCGGCGCCGGCGAACAGCTGGGCGGTCACGCGGAGACCTCCTCGGACGTGGCGGCGGGCAGGATGCGGGGCAGGGCGTCCACCACCGTCTCGAAGTCGCGCAGCACCGTACGGGCGTCGGTGGCCGAGAGCAGGCACAGGGCCGCCATGGTGTTGGCGCCCGCCGCCGGGTCGTAGACCGGTATGAGGCCGCCGTCGGGCAGCGAGCTCTCCGTGACCACCGACAGGTCGCTGCCCGGGCTGAGGACCACGTCCTTGGTGACGGCCGAGAAGTCCCAGATCTTGCGCTCCCGCCAGGCCTCGCCCGCGCCGTCGACCGCGAGGACGACGAGGGAGCCGGCCGCGCCGCGCGCCTGGGCCGGGGTGAGGGCCCGCTCGGGCCACGCGACCGGCCGGCCCGTGAGGTGGTCGACGAGCATGCCGACGAGGTCGAGCCCGAAGACCTCCTCGATCTGCGGCACCGTCATCGCGCCGCCGAACCGGGCGGCCGTCTCGATGAGCCACATGCCGCCGTCCGAGCCGAGCTTGATCTCGGTGTGCGTCCCGCAGTCCCGCAGCCCGAGGGCGTCGACGGCCTCGCGCGCGAGCGCCACCACCCGGTCCTGGGCGTCCTGGGACAGCAAGGCGGGGGTGATGCCGGCGCGCTCGGTGAACGGCTCGACCGTCGGCATCCGGCCGCTGACGCAGACCGGGTGGAAGGTGCCGCCCGCCACCACGCCCTCGACGCTGACGTAGTCGCCCCAGCCGGGCTCGTCGAACCAGTGCGACGCGGTGCCCGTCACGATCTCCTCGACCACGAAGTGGCCCTGCGCCCCCGCCACATGGAGTTCGGCGTACCCCAACTCCGCCGATTCGGCCATCACTTCACGGGAGCGGCGCCAGGCGGCGGACAGTTGGTGCGGGGCGCGGATGATCTGGTGCGCCGTGGAGCCCGCGCTCCAGGCCGCCTTGAGGAGCAGCGGGAAGGACAGGGCGCGGGCCGCCTCGTGCAGGTCGGCCTCGGTGTCAACGGCACGGAACGCGGGCTGCGACAGGCCGTGCTCCTGCCAGGTGCTGCGCATCAGACGCTTGTCGCGGGCCAGCGAGGCGGCTTTCCCGGCGCCCGCGAGTCCCAGCACTTCGCACGCCTCGGCCACGGCGACGACGGCGTACTCGGAGAAGGTGAGCACCGCGTCCGCGCCCACGGCCTCGGCCCGCGAGACGATCAGGGACACCAGGTCCAGATGCCGCGCGTCGCCCGGCGTCACGACCGAGGCGCACAGGTCCCGGGCGGCGCCCGCGACCGAGGGAGGAAGAGCGCTGAGCGCCAGCAGGTGCACCTCTGCCCTCGCGGCCGTCCGGGACAGGACGTGACCGAGCGGCGGACCACCCTTGGCATGCACTAACAGCACCTTGCTCACTGAAGTTCGTCTCCATTCGTCTCGTGTGTCATGCGTCCGCGCCGGACGCGCCTCGCGCGCCGTGGCCGCGGCGCCGTACGCGTCCCGCGTGTCGTCGTACCGATCGGTGATGCGCGTCGGGCGCGGGGCATCTCCCGGTGTACGTGTCGGGGCGTAACCACCCGCACACTCAAGGAGACCACGCGGCAGGCGTCCTTATCCTCACCCGGGACGCAGGCCGTTCAGGCAAATGCCTGAGTCGCAGGCCGTGTTGGGGTCCATGGACGCTCCCGCGCGTGCTCACGCGCGGCCCGCACATGGGCCGAGAAACGAGCATGCGCGGGACCGGGACGGGATACCCATCGCGAGGTGACTGTGTGTCAGCCGAGCACATACGGGCTGTATACGGACGGAGAGACCGCTGTGGACGATTCCAGTCTCAAGGCACTGCTTGAGCACCTGCCGGTGTTCTGGTGGGAGGTCGACGAGCCGTGGCAGGTCGGAGAGCAGGGGGGCGGCGCGTTCGCCGACGCGGACACGGCGCGGCGCTTCCTGGAGCGGATGCGTCAAGAACTCACGGCCCCGGGAGGTCCGGCGCGTGCGGGCAGCCGACGGGCCCACTTCGACGGCCGCACCTTCGACGTGAGCTGGCCCCTGGACGAGAGCCGGGTCCCGGGCCGCACGCGCGGCCTGGCCGTGGAGGTCGACGCGCGGCCCGATGTGCCGCGGCAGTACGCCGCGTTCGCGGGCCTGGTCAACCTCGCCCCGGCCGCCGCGTTCATCCGGGACAGCGAGGGCCGCTATGTGTGGGCCAACCACGCCTACGCGCACCTGTACGGCACCGTCCCGCAGGCACTGGTCGGCAAGCGCATCGAGGACTTCGACGCTCCAGCCGAGGCCGCCCAGTTCCGCGCCCTCGACCAGGACATCCTCACGCGGGGCACGCCGGTGCGCCACACCCTGGACTACCGGCGGCCCGACGGCAGCGCGGGCCAGGCGGTGGGCCACCGCTTCCCCGTACGGGAGAACGCGCGGACGTGCGTCGCAGGGATCTACGTGGACATCACCGATCATCTGCGTGCGATGGTCCAGCGCCAGGAGGCCGAGGACGACCTGCGGGCGCTGCGTGACCACAGCGGCCTGCCCTGCGCGCTGCTGTCGGCGAACGGACGGGTGGTCAGGGCGAGCGCCGCGGCGGCCGAGCTGTTCGACCTCAGCCTGCCCGACCTGGTGGGCCGCCGCGCGCACACCCTGCTGGCGCCCGAGCCCGGTCTCGACCGGCTGCACCGCAGGTGGAACGGGCTCATAGCGCGCCGCACCAGACGGGTGGAGACCTCGGCGGTGCTGGTGGACGCCCAGGGCCGGCAGCGCCGCGCACAGCTCCATCTGACGACGGTCGGCCAGTCCCTGGGGCGGGCCCGGCACGTCTGGGCCGTCGTCACCCACCAGAGCCTGGCGCACGAGGCGCACCCGTCCCTGACCGCCGCGCAGATCCGCATCCTGTCCCTGCTGGCGGCGGGCAGCAGCAACGGCGACATCGCCACGTCCCTGAACCTGTCCCGGCAGACGGTCGACTACCACCTCAGCCGTCTGCGCGATTTACTGGACGCCTCGACCCGGCCCGCTCTGGTGGCCAGGGCCTATGTCCTCGGCATCCTGGCCCCGCGCGCCTGGCCCCCGCGCTCCGCCACCGCGGCCCACCCGCTCAGCGCCGTCTGAGGCCGCCCGGACCCGCCCGGCCGCCCTCGCGTGCCTCGGGCGGGTCCGTTACAGCCCCGCGTGTACGCGGTCGGGCGTGAGCGGCAGTTCCCGCACGCGGACGCCGGTGGCGTGGTGGACGGCGTTGCCGATGGCGGCGGCCGTCCCGACGATGCCGATCTCCCCGATGCCCTTGCTTCCCATGGGGTTGAGGTGGTCGTCCCGCTCGTCGATCCAGTGGGCCTCGATGTCGGGCACGTCGGCGTGCGCGGGCACGTGGTAGCCGGCGAGGTCGTTGCCGATGAAGGCGCCGGAGGCGGGGTCCACCGTGCCGCGTTCGGTGAGCGCCATCCCGAGCCCCATCACCATGCCGCCGATGAACTGGGACCTGGCGGTCCGTGCGTTGAGGATGCGGCCGGCCGCGTACACGCCGAGCAGCCTGCGCACCCGTACCTCACCGGTGTCGGTGTCGACCTCCACGTCGGCGAAGTGGGCGCCGAAGGCGTGCCGCGCGTAGGCGGACTCCTCATCGGCCGTGCCCTTGGTGTCGGCGGTCGCCGTCAGACCCTCGGGGGGCAACGGGCCCGTGTGCTCCTGGAGTTGACGCACCAGCAGGCGGCAGGCCTCGTGCACCGCCCAGCCCCAGGAGGCGGTGCCGGAGGACCCGCCGGCGAGCGGCGCCTTCGGCAGGCCGGTGGTGCCGATCTCCGTACGGACCGACTCCACACCGACCCCGAGCGCCTGCGCCGCGACCTGGGTGAGGACGGTACGGGCGCCGGTCCCGATGTCGGTGGCGTTCACCCGCACCACGTGCAGCCCGTCGGGGTGGACGGTGACGGTGGCGCGGCAGGGCGAGACGAGCACGGGGTAGGTGGCGGCGGCCACGCCCGTACCGCTGAGCCGGCGGCCCGCGCGCCGCGCCCCGGGCCGGGGGTCGCGGCCGGCCCAGCCGAAGCGCTCGGCGCCCTCACGCAGGCACTCCACGAGGTGGCGGCTGCTGAACGGCCGTTGGCTGTCGGGCTCTTGGGCGGGCTCGTTGCGCACCCGCAGCTCGATGGGGTCCATGCCGAGCGCGTCGGCCAGTTCGTCGACGGCGGACTCGAGGGCGTACATCCCGGACGCCTCGCCGGGCGCGCGCATCCAGGACGGGGTGGGTACGTCCAGGGCGGCGACGCGGTGGCTGGTGAGACTGCTCGGGCTGCCGTACATCACGCGCGCGGGCACGGCCGCCTGCTCGACGAACTCCTTGACGCGGGAGGTGTGGGTGGTGACTTCGTGGATTACCGAGAGCAGCGTGCCGTCCGGCCGCGAGCCGAGGCGCAGCCGGTGGTCGGTCGGCGCGCGATGGCCGACGAGTTCCGGCAGGAGCCGCCTGGCCAGGGCGAGTTTGACGGGCCGGCCGGTGTGCAGGGACGCCATCGCCGCGAGCACGATGTGCGGCCGGGGCGTCCCCTTGGAGCCGAACCCGCCGCCGACGTGCTCGCACACGACCGTCACCCGTTCCTCGGGGAGCTCGAACAGCTCCGCGAGCACGGCGCGCACCGTGTCCCCGCCCTGGCTCGTGTCGTACGCCGTGAGGCGGCCGTCGTGCCAGTGCGCGGTCGCCCCGTGCGGCTCCATCGGATGGTTGTGCAGGGGCGGGATCCGGTAGCGGACGTCGACGGTCACCGGGGCCTCGGCGAACGCGTCCAGTGGATCGCCCCGGCGGCGCTCCGCCGGATGGCCGCCGTTGGCCTCGTCGGGGCGGTAGGCGTCCGCCAGGTTCTCGGCCAGGACCGACGCGTGCGGCTCCGGCTCGTAGGTGACCCGCACGCTCTGGGCCGCGGCGCGGGCCTCTTCGAGGGTGTCGGCGACCGCGAGGGCGATGGGCCATCCGTGGTGTGGGACCCGGAAGTCCTGGAGGATCGCGAGGGTCGGATCGTCGCTCTCGGCGAGCCGGGGCGCGGTGTCGGGGGTGAGGACCGCGAGCACTCCGGGCAGGGCGAGCGCGGCCGCCGTCTCGAGAGCGGCGACCCGGCCGCGCGCCACGGTGGCCGTGACCGGCCACGCGTAGGCACATCCGGGGGGCGCGTACTCGGTGGCGTACAGGGCCTCCCCCGTCACCTTCGCACGGCCCTCGCGGCGTTCGATGGGCGCGCCGAGCGCGTTCGCTTGCGAAGCCATGGCGGATCTCCTCGACGGTGGTTGGGGGCGCGGTGGCTGGGGGGCGGGGCCTCGACGGCGGCGGTCAGGCCGTGGGGGTCAGCGAGCCGAGCACCTGCGTGGCCAGGTCGCGGGCGAGTGGCACCTTGTAGGCGTTGTCCCGCAGCGGCCGGGCCGCTTCGAGTTCGGTCTCGACCGCCCGCGCGAAGACGTCGGGACCGGGGCGGGCGCCGAGCAGGGCGGCCTCGGCGCGCCGGGCGCGCCAGGGCCGGTGGGCGAGCCCGCCGAAGGCGAGGGCGGCGTGCCGGATCTCGCCGTCCTCCACGTGCAGCACTGCGGCCACCGACGCGAGCGCGAAGGCGTACGAGGCCCGCTCGCGCGCCTTGCGGTAGCGCGAGAGCGCGCCGCTCGGCAGGGGCGGCAGCACCACGGCGGTGATCAGTTCACCCGGGCGGATCACGGTGTCCAGTTCGGGCCGCTCGCCGGGCAGGCGGTGGAACTCGGTCACCGGCACGCTCCGGTGGCCTCCGGGACCGGTCAGCTCCACGACGGCGTCGAGGGCCGCGAGCGCCACGGACAGGTCGGACGGGTTCGTCGCCACGCAATGCGGCGAGTGCCCGAGGACGGCGTGGTCGTGGTGGACGCCGTCGATCGCCGCGCAACCGCTCCCCGGCACGCGCTTGTTGCATGGTTTCGACAGGTCCTGGAAGTAGGCGCAGCGGGTGCGCTGGAGGAGGTTGCCGCCGGTGGTCGCCATGTTGCGCAGCTGACCCGAGGCGCCGCTGAGAACGGCCTGCGACAGCAGGGGATGGCGCTCGCGGATCAGGGGGTGCGCGGCGAGGTCGCTGTTGCGTACGGTCGCGCCGACCACCACCGTGCCGTCGGGCCGCTCCTCGACGGTGTCGAGCGGGAGGCGGGTGACGTCGATCAGCACCTCGGGGCGCTCAACGCCCAGCTTCATGAGGTCGACGAGGTTGGTGCCGCCGCCCAGATAGCGGGCCTCGGCACGACCGCCGTGGGCGGCCGCGGCCTCTTGCACGCTGCGGGCACGCAGATAGGACACCGGCTTCACGTGATCACGTCCCGTACCGCGTCCACGATGTGCGGGTACGCCCCGCAGCGGCACAGGTTGCCGCTCAGGCGTTCCCGGATCTCCTCGTCGCTCAGCACCACCGGCCGCCGCGGCGGCTGGGCCGCGCCGGTGACGGCCGATGGCTGGCCGGCCCGCGCCTCGGAGAGCATGCCGACGGCCGAGCACAGCTGGCCCGGGGTGCAGTAGCCGCACTGGAAGGCGTCGCGTTCCAGGAAAGCGCGCTGGAGGGGATGGAGATCGCCGTCGGCGCCTTCGGTGTCCGCAAGGCCCTCCACGGTCACGACATCGCAGCCGTCCAGCGCGACGGCGAGCAGCAGACAGCTGTTGGCGCGCCGGCCGTCCACGAGCACCGTGCACGCCCCGCACTGGCCGTGGTCGCAGCCCTTCTTGGAGCCCGTCAGGGCTAGGCGTTCACGCAACAGGTCCAGCAGGGTGGTGCGGTGGTCGACCTCGACGGCGTGGTCCGCGCCGTTCACGCGCAGGGTCACCTGTGATCCGGTGGCGCCGGGTGGAGCGTCATCGGGGCGCGGCCAGGGCGCGTAGCGCACCGCCGTCCCAGGGCCGCTGCGGGGCCCCTCGCTGCTTTCCATCGTTTCTCTGTCCCTCGCTCGGGACGGCCGGCCGCCGCCCGCGTCACCAGCGTCGTACAGCTCGTCGCCTGCGGCATCCCGACAGCCGCCGGACCGGAACGGGAGGGGCCCGCCGAGGCCGCCCCCGCCCCCGGGCCCGCTTACCGCGCCGGCATCGTGCCGGGCCTCGCGGACCTCAGCTGTTCTCGGCCCGGAACATCCAGGCGTGCTTCTCCAGGTCGGCGGTGAGCGCGATGAGCAGGTCCTGGCTCACCGGGTCCGGCTCGTCGGTGGCCGCGATGCGCTCACGCATCCGCTCCACCACCCGGCCGAGCGCCACGACCAGGACCTCCACCGCCTCGGAGTCCTTGATCCATCCTTCGGGCACCGTGCCGATCACGCTGGATCCCGCCACGGTCGCCGCGCGCCCGTCCGGATTGACGCCGAGAGCCGAGGCCCGCTCGGCCACCGTGTCCGAGTACTGGCGCGCCGTGGTGACCACGTCGTCCAGTTGGAGGTGTACGGAGCGAAAGCGCGGGCCGACCACGTTCCAGTGCACCTGCTTGGCCGCGAGCGACAGGTCGACCAGATCGACCAGCGCGCCCTGGAGGGCCGGGCCGACCACCTTCAGCTGGGCGTCGGACAACGAGCTCTTCACCACAGTCACCGCTTCACTCCATCTCGCGTCGCTTCGGCGCGCGGACCGACGTTCGGTCCGATATGTCGCCTTCCACTGTCCGCCTTCCTCGGAAAGGCGATTCCAAACACAGGCGCGTCCAGGCCCGCCTCGCCCGCAACCTGGGGGTCGTAAGCGGATGTAAACAATCCGTAAAGGCGCCGACCTGCGGCAAGCCGGTGAGCGCGGCGACGCGGACGGCCATTGCGCGTCCTTCGATACCTACATTTTCGGCCATTCGCCAACACCAACAGATGAACACCAGCCGACGCCGGATGTGCCCCCTTACCAGCAGAATTCAGTTTTTATAAATTGATCAAGACGTCTCCTTTTGATCGAATCTGCTTGCTATGTTTACAGCCCTGGGAGAGACGCGATCGCCGCACTGGGGGGCAGGATGGAAGCTCAGCCGATGTTTCAACTCGTCGACAGAGAAGCCGAGTTGACCGCACTCAACACGCTACTCGCCGAGGCGGCGACGGGGCGGGGCGGCATCGCGCTGGTCAGCGGGCCCACGGGCAGTGGGAAGACGCGACTGCTGCAAACATTCTGTAAACAAGCGGAGAACTCCGGGGCTGTTATGTTGACCGCGGTGGCGTCCCGCGCCGAATGCGAGCTCCCCCTGGGAGTGATGGACCAGCTCTTCAGAAGCGAGACCCTTCCCGCCGAGTTCCGGGACCAAGTCAACGAACTGCTGGCGGAAGAGTTCCCCACCAGCCACGCCAAGGGCGCCGACCCAGCGCCGATGAATCAGCCGAGCATCGCGGTGGCCCACGGGCTGCGGTCGCTGCTCCTGGAGCTCGGTGAGCGCGGGCCCGTCGTGGTGAGCATCGACGACCTCCAGTACGCCGACGAGCCCTCCCTGCAAATGCTGTTGTTCCTGCAACGCCGGATGAAGGCGTCACGAACACTGCTGCTGCTCGCCGAACTGTCCACGATCCGCTCCCCCCATCCGGTCTTCCACGCCGAGCTGTTCCGCCAGCCCAACTGCCGCAAGGTACGGCTGGAAATGCTGTCCCCCTCCGGCGCGCACGCCATGATCGCGGCCAGACTCGGACCGGCCAAGGCGCTGGAACTCACCGAGGCCTACCAGGAGGCCTCGGGCGGCAGCCCGCTGTTCCTGTCCGCGCTCCTCGACGACTACGAGGCGGTCCACCGCCTCCAGGCCGCGAGCCACGAGAGCGAGCCCGCCGTCCCGCAGGAGGCGTTCCGCAACGCGCTGACGGGCTGCCTCTACCTCGCCGATCCGGCGGACCTCAAGGTGGCCCGGGCGGTGGCGGCGATGGGCAAGGGCATGTCGCCGGTCTCGATCGGCCACATGCTCGGCCTGAACACCGCCACCGTGGAGCACGCCATCGCCTCGCTGACGGCGACCGGCGTACTGAACGCGGGGCACTTCCGCCATCCCGCCGCGCGGACGGTCATCCTGGAGCAGGTGGCGCCCGAGGACCGGCACGAACTGCATCTGCGCGTCGCCTCCGCGCTCCACAACGAGGGCGTCCCGCCCGTCCTGGTGGCCGAACAGCTCGTCGCCGCGAGCCGGGCACCCGAAGAGTGGATGATCAACGTCCTGCGGGACGCCGCCCACGCCGAACTCGCCGCCGGCCGAACGGGGATGGCCGGCGAATACCTCAAGCTCGCCCTCACCGACTGCACCGACAGCCGTCAGCTCGCCGCCCTCACGGCGGACCGGATGCGCCTCGACTGGCAGAAGTCACCCCTGAAGGCCATGCGTCACGCCGTCCGATTAAAGATCGCGCTGCGCGAGGGCCACTTGAGCGGCCAGGACACCGGCGTGCTGATGCGCAGTCTGCTGTGGCACGGCCGCTACGACGAAGCACGCGAGACGCTGGCCCTGTGGGAGGCGATGGACGCCACGTCCGACCGGCCGCCCTCGGAGGAACTGGCCGCCTTCACCAACTGGATGACGTACTCCCATCCCTCGTTACTTACCCGCCTCTCGCCTTCGTCCATCGAGGCCGACGGTCCTGGCAGGGGTTCCGGGTCCGCCGGAGCGTGGGCGGGGGCCGAGGCGAGGACGGGCCAGGACGTGGTGCGTCCCATCGGGCCGCAGGCGGTGGCCGTTCTCTCCGACCTGCTCGACCAGGGCGCGAGCGACGAGGCCGTGACCAGCGCCGAGGGCGTCCTGCACAGCGTCGGCCTCGGGGTCGCGACGCTGGAGTCGCTGCACGCCGCACTGCTGACCCTGATCTGCGCCGACCGCCCCGACAAAGCCGCCTCCTGGTGCGAGGAACTGCTGAAGGAGGCCACGGAGCAGGGCGCCCCGACCTGGCAGGCGGTGTTCGCCGCCGTCCGGGCGGAGGCGGCCTTCCGCCAGGGTGACATGGCCGCCGCCGTGCAGTACGGCGAGGAAGCCCTCACCCGGATACCCATGGCGGCCTGGGGGGTCGCCATCGGCGGTCCGCTGGCCAATCTGATTCTCGCCACGACCGTGCTCGGACAGCACGAGAAGGCGGTGAAGTACATCAGGCTCCCGGTGCCTGACACCCTCTTCGACGCCCGGTACGGACTGCACTATCTCAACGCGCGCGGCCACTTCCATCTCTCCACCGACCGCCCGGCGGCGGCCCTCGCGGACTTCGAGAGCTGCGGGCGCCTGATGAGCGCCTGGGGACTCGACCTGCCGTCCCTCATCTCCTGGCGTGGCGGAGCGGCGGAGGCCGCACTGGCCCTGGGTGAAAGGCAGCGGGCCCGCTCGCTCATGGAGGAGCAGCTGACCCGCCCGGGCACGCACCAGCCACGTACCCGCGGCGCCTCCCTGCGTCTGCTGGCCGCCGCCGCCGACCTCAAGGACCGCGCGGCGCTCCTCCAGGACGCCGTACGCCTCCTCAAGCCGGACACCGGGCGCTTCGAGCTCGCCCGCGCGCTGGCCGATCTCAGCGACACCTACTGGCAGTTGGGCGACCCCGCCAGGGCACGCGGCACTGCGGACCAGGCGGCCGAAATGCTCCAGGCGTGCCGGACCCGTGCGCGCCCGCAGTCCGAACAGCCCTCCCAGCTCGCGCGGCCGACGGGCCTGCCGTGGCCGCAGCCACCGACCGGGCCGTCACCGTCGGCCACCCCGCGTGAGCCGGCCAAGCCGGCGGAAGGCGACGAGCGGAAGCCGGCCGGCGCCGATGTGCTGACCGAGGCGGAGCGGCGCGTCGCCGAGCTGGCCGCGATGGGCGCCACCAACCGCGCGATCGGGCGCAAGCTCTACATCACGATCAGCACCGTCGAGCAGCACCTCACCCGGGTCTACCGCAAACTCGGCATCAGCCGGCGAAGCGCGCTGGCCGCGCGGCTCAACGTGGAGCCGCCTCAGGGCGCCGCGGAGGCCGAGTCCGCCTGAGCGGGCCCCGGGCTCGCACGCCGGACGGCCCCGCGCGGTCACGGCTGGTAGATCCATTCCAGATAGCGCTCGATCTCGTCCGCCGCGCGCCGTGTGCCCCCCGCACGGCGCGCCCGGCGCTGGAACTCTCTGACCCGGCGACCGGTCTCCCGGTCCTCCACGAGCGCGGCCGCCGCGTCCACCAGCGCCCGGGGTTCGGCGGCCCCGGGCGTCAGCCGCACGCCGAGCCCGAGCTCCACCATCCGGTCGGCCACGGCCCGTTCGCGCTCGCCCGTGGGGACCGCGACAAGTGGCGTATTGAAATAGAGGGATTCCATGACGCTGTTCAGATCGGCGTGACAGATGAAGGCCGAAGCACACCGCAACACGACCGAACGCGGGGCATGTTCATGGACTTCCACATTCGACAACGGGGCGGCTGCCTCGCGTACGGTATCCGCGTGACCGCCCGCCGACATCACCACATGCAGGGGCTTCCCCGCAAAAGCATCCACACAACGACGCAGGAACTCCGGCCCTGATTCCAGGAGTAGTTCGGGGTCGAGAGCGAAGAACACCACGGGCAGTCCGCTTTCGGGGGGAAGCCAGCGCTCATCCATCCGGCGTTCCGGTATGCAGGGGCCGACGAATGCCACGCGCCCGTCGAAGGAGTATCCGTCGGTCTGGAACTCCTTGGGAAGCAGGGCTATCGAAAGGGGCTCGGGCCGCGTACAGAAATCGTCCGGCGACAGACCCGCGTTCGCCGCGGTGGCGACGAAGGAGAACAGTCTCTCGCGCACTCCCGCGGGCAGGCCGCTGACACAATCGCCGGCGGGGGCAGGGGAGTCGGAGCCGGGGGCGCCGTCGGCCGCGGGGAAGTCGCCGGGGAACGACGGGAAGACCTCGGCGGCCGGACGCTTCCAGCGGCAGGTCAGCAGGCGCGCGGTGATCCGGGCGGAATCCTCGTACAGGACCAGGTCGGGCACGTCGTCGGCGAAGGCGGCATGGATCGACTCGGCGCAGTCGAGGGTGTCTTCGACCAGCACGGGATCCTGCGGCCCGGCACAGCGGCCGGGGCCGCCCGAGGGCACAGCGGCGGCACACGAGGCGTGTACCAGGACATCGACGCCGCAGGTGACATCGCGCCCGGCGAACTCCTGAGTGGTGACGTAGGTGACCCGGTGATCCCGGCGGTTCAGCTCCTGCGCTATCGGCAGCATCGAACGGGTCCCCGCGTCGGCCGGACCACTGAGAAAGACAATGCTGTATCGCGGCAGTGGGGGCACTTCGGCCATGCGTACGTTCTCCCCTTGCGTCCGGGGTACGGTTCCTCGCCTCCCGTGGCAGCCGGGGGCACGACAGGGAACTTGATTCGCCAACAACGCGCTCACGACGAGATCCCACCTGCGTTCAGGCGCCGGAGCGTACCACGCGTGGCGGCCTCCGCGATTGGAGTCGGCCACCGTCATCCGAACCGCTCCAAAAATGCCCGGTCCACCCGGGAATTAACCGAATGCACTACAAATATCCACACTTCCGGAATAAATATACTCGGCAAGTAAAAGTTTCACAGCGGGCACTTGAGGCGCAGCGCACAGAGATGGGCCCGCCATCTCCATTGACGTTAATTAACTGTAAGCGTTTTCCCCGGACTCGACATATCCCCTAACCCCCCTAAGGGGTGTTTATTGCTGAATTCACGCCAAGCGCGGACGCATCTTGGCCGAGTCGCGCCAGTCGAGTTGGGGGGCAGCGCAAAGCCCCGGTGCGCTGTAGGCGTCACCGGGGCCGGTCGCTCTCGGGGCCGGGGCCCCTAATCCGGTTGGTCAGTTTTTTTCTAGCGAGCCGAGCCACCTTTCGACGGCCTGAGCCGTGTCAGGTGCCGCGTTCTCCAGCAGAGTGAAGTGGTTCGCCTCGATTTCACGCAGTGTGTGCGGAGCCGGCCAGGAGGAGCGCCAGCTTTCGTCGTTCTCGACCCGCACGCTCACGCCGGCCCCCTTCTCTGCCGCATCTGTCGCACCGTCCGTCTCCACGCGTGCGCTCTGCTCCATGAACGACCGCGTCGGGCGCACAAAAAGAACGGGCGCGGCGACCGGCTGGGGATCGCATCGGGTGATGAGCGAGCTGTAGCGGCCCATGGCGGACAGCCTCGCCGCGGTGAAAGTGCCGAAGGCGTCCTCGCGCTCCATCATCCCGCCCAGCATGTGCGCCCAGAGACCGTCGGACGCCCCCTCCCCCGCATCCGGTTCTCCTCCCGTCGCACTACCACCTTCGTCGTCGTTTGCGTCCGTGGGCAGATAGGTGTCGAGGAGCACGATCGCGGAGGGCGCCACCCCCTCGCTCTCGAGGCGGGACGCCGTGGCGTGCGCGAACTGGCCGCCGGAGGAGTAGCCGACCAGCACGAACGGCTCGTCACCAGCCAGCCGCCGCACGCTCGCGGCGAAGTGGTCCACGACCGCGTCCACCGACACCGGCAGCGGCTCCCCGTCCACGAACCCGGGCGGTGTCACGACGTGGACGTCACGGACCTCCCTGAAGTTCGCGGCGAGCCGCGCGTACTGCTGGGCTCCGGCGAGCGCCATGGGCGAAGGGAAGCAGATCAGCATGGGCCCGCGCGGCCCACGGGCCAGCCGCACCGGTGCGCCCACGCGGTGCGAGGTCTCCAGTTCGGCGGCGGTCCTGAAGGCGGGGCGCAGATCGGCCACCGCGTTCAGGACGGCCGTGCCCTCGGCCATCTTGCCCGCCTTCACAGCGGCCCGGAACAGCTCACTGAGCGTTTCGGGCAAGGACGATGCCCCGGCGGACGACGCCCCGGTCACGGAAGCGACGGAGGAACGGACCGGCGCCACCGAAGGCGCGGAGCCCAACGCGGTACGCAGGTACGCGGCGAACCGGACCGGGTCGCCGAGATCGAACACCGCCGAGGCCGGGATCTCCACGCCGGTGGCGCGCTGGAGCCCCTTCCGCAACTCCATGGCGGAGAGGGAGTCGATGCCGGACTCGAGGAAACCCCGCTCGGGATCGACCTCTTGCACCGAGTCATGGCCCAGGACCGCTGCCACGTGTTCCAGCACGAGCTCCGTCAGGAGCTTGTCCTGTTCGGCGTCCGGGAGTTCGGCCAGACGCACGCGCAGCCGGTGCGCCTCCTGGGCCTCGGCAGCGGCATCCTCGTGCCGAAGGGACACGGGAGCGATCCCGTCGGTGACGGTCCCGCCGAAGAGCGCCGGCGAGTCGATCCAGTAGCGGCGGTGCTGGAAGGGGTAGGTGGGCAGATCCACCGCCCGCGCTCCACTGTCCTCGTACAGTGCCGGCCAGTCCACCGGGGCCCCACAGGCGTGCAGCAGTCCCACCCCCGCCAGTACCGTCCGGACCTCGTCACGCCGCTTGCGCACCAGCGGAACGACGGTCGTCCGCTGGGCGGCGGCGGGTTCCAGGCAGGCCTGCACGAGCCCCGACAACACCGCGTCCGGCCCGACCTCCACGAACCGCGTCACGCCCCGCGCGACAGCGGCGCGCACCCCATCGGCGAAGCGGACGGCTTCGCGGACGTGGGTGACCCAGTACTCGGGGGAGGTCAGCCGGCCTGGGGTGGCGATGTGGCCGGTGACCTTGGAGACGATGGGAATGCGGGGCTCGTGGTAGGTGAGTCCCGTGAGTACGTCCCTGAAGCCCTCCAGCATGGGGTCCATGAGGGGTGAGTGGAAGGCGTGGGAGACCTTGAGCCGGGTCGTCTTCCCGCCCTGCTTGCGTACCGATGACACCACCTTGTCCACGGAGGTGGCGGCGCCTGAAATGACCACGGCTCGGGGGCCGTTGACGGCGGCGATGGCCACGTCCTCGATACCTTCGAGGAGTACGAGGACATCCTCCTCGGTGGCCTGGAGGGCGGCCATCACGCCGCCCTCGGGCAGCGCCTGCATCAACCGTCCGCGCGCCGCTACCAGGGTGCACGCGTCCTCCAGGGAGAACACACCGGCGGCGTGGGCGGCGCTGATCTCGCCGATGGAGTGCCCGGCCAGCAAATCGGGGCGTATGCCCAGGGATTCGGTCAGCCGGAACAACGCGGTCTCGATCGCGAACAGTGCGGGCTGCGCGTACGCCGTCTGGTCAAGCAGCGCCGCCTCAGCCGAGCCCTCCCCCGCGAACAGCACATCCTTCAACGGACGGTCCAGGAGCGGGTCCAGGTGCCCGCACACCTCATCAAGAGCGGTCGCGAACACCGGGAAGGCGGCGACGAGTTCGCGGCCCATGCCGAGGCGTTGCGCACCCTGACCAGTGAAGAGGAAGGCGGTCTTTCCTGTGGTGCGGGCGGTGGCTCGGGTGGTGTGGGGATTGGGGGTGTCGGTGGTGAGGGCGGTGAGGGCGGTGCGGAGTCCGGCGGAGTCGATGGTGGTGATGACCGCGCGGTGGTCGTGGTGGGCGCGGGTGGTGGCCAGGGCGTACCCGATGTCGGTGGGGGTGGGGCCCGTGGCGTCGTCGAGGAGGGGCAGGAGGCGGACGGCCTGGTCGCGCAGGGCAGCGGGGCTTGCCCCGGAGAGCGGCCAGAGGATCGGGGTGGTGGTGGCCGGCCCGGGGCTCTCACTGTCCGAGGGTGCGGTGGCCGGGGCCTGCTCCAGGATGACGTGCGCGTTCGTCCCGCTGATCCCGAACGACGAGACGGCGGCACGTCGGGGCCTGTCCGCCGTCCATGGCCGGGATCGCGTCAGAAGTTCCACGCCGCCGGCGGTCCAGTCCACCTTCGACGACGGCTGATCCACGTGCAGGGTCTTGGGCAGCACGCCGTGACGCATCGCCATCACCATCTTGATGATCCCGGCGACACCGGCGGCGGCCTGGGTGTGACCCAGGTTCGACTTCACCGAACCCAGCCACAACGGGCGCTCCTCCGGTCGATTCTGACCATAGGTGGCGAGGAGGGCCTGGGCCTCGATCGGGTCGCCGAGGACCGTGCCGGTACCGTGCGCCTCCACGGCGTCCACTTGGTCCGACGACAGCCTCGCGTTCGCCAACGCGGCCCGGATCACGCGCTGTTGGGCCGGGCCGTTTGGTGCGGTGAGGCCGTTGCTCGCGCCGTCCTGGTTCACCGCGCTGCCCCGTACGAGGGCGAGCACCCGATGACCATTGCGCCGCGCGTCCGACAGGCGCTCCACCACGAGTACGCCGACGCCCTCGGAGAAGCCCGTGCCGTCGGCCGCGTCGGCGAACGACTTGCACCGGCCGTCCGCGGACAGACCCCGTTGCCTGCTGAAGTCGACGAAGGTTCCCGGCGTCGACATCACGGTGACGCCTGCCGCGAGCGCGAGCGAGCACTCACCATTGCGCAGGGCCTGCGCGGCCAGGTGCAGCGCGACCAGGGACGACGAGCATGCCGTGTCCACCGTCACCGCGGGCCCCTCGAATCCGAAGGTGTAGGAGACCCGGCCCGAGACGACGCTGCCGCTGCCGTAGCTGTTGATGTAGTCGTGGTACATCACACCGGCGAACACACCTGTTCTGCTGCCGCGCAGGGTGCCCGGGTCCATCCGCGCGTGCTCGAGCGCCTCCCATGACGCCTCGAGGAGCAGCCGTTGCTGCGGGTCTATGGCGGGGGCCTCGCGCGGCGCCACGCCGAAGAAGGAGGGGTCGAAGTCGCCCGCGTCGTGCAGGAACCCGCCGTGGCGGGAGTAGGAGGTCCCGTCGTGCTCCGGATCGGGGTCGTACAGGGCGTCCAGGTCCCAGCCCCGGTCGTCGGGGAACCCGGAGATGGCGTCGGTCTCCTCGCTGACGAGGCGCCACAGGTCTTCGGGCGAGCGGACCCCGCCCGGGTACCGGCAGGACATGCCGACGATGGCCAGCGGTTCGCGCGCCATCGCGGTCAGTTTTCGGTTCTGCTCGCGCAGGCGCTCGGTCTCCTTGACGGAGGTACGCAGCGCGTCGACGAGCTTCGCCTCGGGCGTCGCTTGGGACGCTACGTGGGAGGTCCCTCGGGACGTCACGTGGGATGTCGGTTGAGGCGCAACGTGGGATGTCGGTTGAGGCGTCGCTCGGGGATTCACTTCGGCCTTCGCTCGTGACTTCGCCTTGGAATCGGCGGCGGGCCGATCGGGCCGCGCGGGCTGTGGAGGCCGACTGGGACGACTGGGCTCAGTCATGGCAGTGTCACTTCTCCCGCGTCGTGTCGTCGACGTCGACGTCGAATGTGTCGTAGTCGTAGTCGTTCTCGGAGCCGGATGCGTAGGACGTCTCATAGGCGCTGCCGTCGCCGATGGTGGAGCCGTCGGCATCGCCGTACGGGGAGGTGTCACCCGAGCCTGAGCCCGGACCGGTATCCGCGAGGGCCATGCTGATCAGGGCCTCGGCGTCCATCGCGTCGATGGAGTCCGCCGCCTCGTCCGCGTCACTCGTCGCGAGGCCGGCCTCGACCCCGGCGAGTTCCAGCAGGCTGTCCATCAGGCCCGCCTCCCGCAGCCGGGACAGCGGAATCGCGGCGAGCGCCGTACGGATGCGGTCCTCGGCGGAGCCGGCACCCGGTTCTCCCCTGTCGTCCTCCACCTGGGGAGCGAGCTCCGCCCACAGGTGATCCGCGACCGCGCGGGTGCTCGGGTAGTCGAAGATCAGCGCGGCCGGAAGGCGCAGCCCCGTCGCGGCGTTCAGGCCGTTACGGAACTCCACGGCTGTCAGCGAGTCGAATCCCAGGGCGTTGAACGACTGGTCGGGGTCCACCGTCTGTGCGTCGGCGTGTCCGAGCACCACCGCGGCCTGTGTCCGCACCACCTCGATCAGGAGATCCTTCCGCTCCGACGCCGGAGTCTGTGCGAGGCGTGCGCGCAGACTCTGCGCGTCCACCGGCGATTGCGTCTGCGCCTGCGCCTGCGCGGTCCTGCGGGCCGGCGGCCGCACCAGGCCCCGGAAGAGCGGAGGCAGTTGCCCGTCCCCGCCCTGCGCCATGGCGCGTACGTCCAGGAGGGCCGGTACGAGGAGCGCGTCGGCCGGTGAGTTTGCGGGGTCCTGGCCGAGCACGGCCGCGTCGAACAGCGCGAGGCCCTGTTCGGCGGTGAGTGCCCCGGCGCCCGACCGCGCCATCCGGTGCGTGTCCGCGCCGCTCAGGCCGCTTGCCATGCCGCCGTCGTCCGCCCACATGCCCCAGGCCAGCGAGCTTGCCACCAACCCCTGGGCCCGGCGGTGCTGGGCCAAGGCGTCGAGGAAGGAGTTGGCCGCCGCGTAGTTGCCCTGCCCCGGCACGCCGAGAGCGCCGGCGATGGAGGAGAAGAGCACGAACGCGGACAGGTCGAGGTCACGGGTCAGCTCGTGCAGGTTCCAGGCCGCGTCGGTCTTAGGCCGCAGCACCGTGTTCATGCGCTCCGGTGTGAGCGAGCCGATGACACCGTCGTCAAGAGTGCCCGCGACATGCACCACGCCGGTCAGCGGGTGGTCCGCCGGGACGGCCGCCAATACGCCGGCGAGCTGGTCGCGGTCGGCGACGTCACACGCGGCGAACGTCACGGCGGCGCCCAGTCCGGACAGCTCGGCCTCGAGCTCGGCGGCGCGGGGCGCCTGCGCGCCGCGCCGGCTGACCAGCAGGACGTGGCCCACTCCGTGCTCGGCGACCAGGTGCCGGGCGACCAGGGCGCCCAGGGCTCCGGTGGCGCCGGTCACCAGAACCGTGCCTTGGGTGTCCCAGACCTTCGACTCCTCGGCGCTCCGAGCGGCAACCGCCGCCCGCGCCAGCCTCGGAACGAACAACACGCTCTCACGGACGGCGAGTTGTGGCTCACCCGTCTGCACGGCCCGGGGCAACGCGGCGAGGGACGCCTCGTGGCCGTCCACGTCGACCAGCACGATCCGGCCCGGATTCTCCATCTGCGCCGACCGTACGAGACCGCCCACGGCCGCACCCGCGAGATCGCTGACGTCCCCGGCCGCCGTGGGCACCGCGCCCCGCGTCACCACCACGAGGGTCGCGTCGGCGAACCGCTCCTCGTCCAGCCACAGTTGGAGGTCGGCGAGGGCCCGATGCGTGCGCTCGCGTACGGCTTCCGCCATGGCGCTGCCGTCTCCGGTGCCGCTTCCGTCTTCCGTACGTACGTCCGCGAGGACGGGCAGCACGATCACACCCGCGTCCCCGGCGTCCCGCAGCTCGGGTACCAGCGCGCTGCTGGGCACGGCGGTGGCCAGAGTCTCGGACCACTCGGAGGCGGCGCCGGTGCCGATGACCACCCACTTGCCGAGCTCGGCCGGAGCAGCCGGAGCGGTGGCGGAAGGCACCGGCGTCCAGTCGACGCGGAACAGCGAGTCGTGGAACTCGGCGCGCGCTTGGGCCAGTTGCTCTTCCGTGATCGGCCGGACGTCCAGCCGTTCCACGGAGGCGACGGCGCGACCGGCGGCGTCCGCCACCTCGATGGACACCGCGCCCACACCCGCGCCCGCACCCAGGCCCGAGGTCGGGGACACCGGGCGAACCCGCACCCGCAACGCCGACGCACCCGTCGCGAACAGCTCCACACCCGACCACGCGAACGGCAGACCCGCCCGTTCCTCCCCCACGCCCATCAAACCCACCGCGTGCAACGCCGCGTCCAGCACCGCCGGATGCAACCCGAACCCCTCCACACTCACACCCTCCGGCAACACCACCTCCGCGAACACATCCCCGTCCAACCGCCACGCCGCACGCAGGCCCCGGAACACCGGGCCATACACCAACCCACCCTCCGCATACCGCTCATACACACCCTCCACCTCAACCGGCACCGCCCCCACCGGAGGCCAGACGCCGAACTCGGTCTCCTGCGAACCGTGCTGCGCACTCGTGCCGAGCACACCGGTGGCGTGTCGCGTCCACGACGCGTCACCGGACGCGTCCTCGACGCGCGAATGGATGCTGAAGGCACGGTGACCGGCGTCGTCGGGCGCGTTGACCACGAGCTGCGTGTGAACCACGCCGTGCTCCGGGAGCACCAGCGGAGTCTCCAGGGTCATCTCGGAAAGCACCCCCGCCCCCGCCTGGTCACCGGCTCCGATCGCCATCTCGACGAAGCCCGTGCCGGGGAAGATGACGGTGTCACCCATGGCGTGGTCGGCGAGCCAGGGCTGCGTGCGGGTGGAGAGCCGGCCGCTGAAGAGCAGCCCGTCGGACTCGGCGAGTACGACGGCCGCGCCCAGCAGGGGGTGATCGCCGGTGCCGGAGGCCGCCCCGAAGGGCGAGTAGCCGTCGATCCAGTAGCGGCGGCGCTGGAAGGGGTACGTGGGCAGGTCGACCGGCCGGGTCGGGGCACTGGTGAGCAGGACGGGCCAGTCGATCGTGTGGCCGGTGGTCCAGAAACGGGCCAGCGCGGTGAGGGTTTCGGCTTCCTCGGGGCGGTTGCGGCGCAGGAGCGGAATGAACACGGCGGCCGTGTCGTCGTCCAGGGCGCTCGGGGCCATGGCGGTCAGGACCGCGTCGGGGCCGATCTCCAGGAACGTGCCCGCACCTTCGGCAGCCAGCGCCTGGATGCCGTCGGCGAAACGGACGGCTTCGCGGACGTGGGTGACCCAGTACTCGGACGTGGTGAGTTCACCCGGTGTGGCGGTGCGGCCGGTGACGTTGGAGACGAGGGGGATGCGGGGCTCGTGGTAGGTGAGTCCGGTGAGTACGTCCCTGAAGTCCTCCAGCATGGGGTCCATCAGGGGTGAGTGGAAGCCGTGGGAGACCTTGAGGAGGGTGGTCTTGCCCCCCTGGGCCCGTACCGCTTCCACGACCTTGTCCACGGAGGCGGCGGCGCCCGAAACCACCACCGCACGCGGCCCGTTGACGGCGGCGATCGCCACGTCCTCGACGCCTTCGAGGAGTACGAGGACATCCTCCTCGGTGGCCTGGAGGGCGGCCATCACACCGCCCTCGGGCAGCGCCTGCATCAGCCGCCCGCGCGCCGCGACCAGGGTGCACGCGTCCTCCAGCGAGAACACACCGGCGGCATGGGCGGCGCTGATCTCGCCGATGGAGTGCCCGGCCAGCAGCTCGGGGCGTACGCCGAGGGCTTCGGTCAGCCGGAACAGCGCGGTCTCCACCGCGAACAGCGCGGGCTGGGCGTACGCCGTCTGGTCGAGCAGCGCCGCGTCAGCCGAGCCCTCCTGCGCGAACAGCACATCCTTCAACGGCCGTTCCAGGAGCAGGTCCAGGTGCCCGCACACCTCATCAAGCGCGGACGCGAACACCGGGAAGGCGGCGGCCAGTTCACGGCCCATGCCGATCCGTTGCGCGCCCTGCCCGGTGAAGAGGAACGCCAGCCGTCCCTCAGCCCGAACCCCCCGCACAACGTCAGGGTGCGTCGTCTCGCCGGACGCCAACGTTCGCAAGGCCGCGAGCAGTTCGTCGCGCCCGGAGCCAATCACTACCGCACGGTGCTCCAACTGCGCCCGCTTCGTCGCCAGCGCCACGCCGACGTCGACCGGGTCCGGGGCACCGGCACCCTCCAGCAGGTCCAGCAGACCTGCGGCCTGAGCTCCGAGTGCCGCCGCGTTGGCCGCCGAGACGGGGAGGGCCAACCTCCGTACTGCGGGCGGGAGTTCTGGTGACGGGATCGGCTCCGGCATGGTCGGTTCGGGGGCCTGCTCGATGATGACGTGAGCGTTCGTGCCACTGATACCGAAGGACGAGATCGCCGCGCGCCGCACTCTTTCGGCGTCCCAGGGGCGGGACTCCGTCAACAGCTCCACCCGGCCGGCCGACCAGTCCACCTTCGACGACGGCTGGTCGACATGCAGGGTCTTGGGCAGGACGCCGCTGCGCATCGCCATGACCATCTTGATGATGCCGGCCACACCGGCAGCGGCCTGCGTGTGACCCAGGTTCGATTTGATGGACCCGAGCCACAGCGGTTGCTCGGCGGCACGGTCACGCCCGTACGTGGCAAGCAGGGCCTGCGCCTCGATCGGGTCACCCAGAACCGTGCCCGTACCGTGCGCCTCCACGGCGTCGATCTGGTCGGGCGACAGCCGCGCGTTCGCCAACGCCGCCCGGATGACGCGTTGTTGGGAGGGACCGTTGGGCGCCGTCAGACCATTGCTCGCGCCGTCCTGGTTGACCGCGCTGCCGCGTACCACCGCGAGCACCTGGTGGCCGTTGCGGCGCGCGTCCGACAGACGCTCCACCACCAGGACGCCCACACCCTCGGACCATCCGGTGCCGTCAGCCGCCTCCGCGAAGGACTTGCACCGGCCGTCACCCGCAAGGCCGCGCTGCCGGCTGAACTCGATGAAGGTGGCGGGCGTCGACATCACCGTGACGCCGCCGACGAGCGCCAGCGAGCACTCGCCGCCCCTCAGGGCCTGGACCGCGAGGTGGAGTGCCACCAGGGACGACGAGCACGCCGTGTCGACCGTGACCGCCGGGCCCTCGAGGCCGAAGGTGTAGGCGATGCGCCCGGAGACGATGCTGCCGGCGCTGTGGCTGGTCGGGTAGTCGTGGTACATCAAGCCGGCGAAGACACCGGTCGAGCTGCCCTTGACGGTCGCGGGGTCGATGCCCGCCCGCTCGAACGCCTCCCAGGAGGCCTCGAGCAGCAGTCGCTGCTGCGGGTCCGTGCTCAACGCCTCGTTCGGGCTGATGCGGAAGAAGGCGGCGTCGAAGTCGGCGGCGTCGTGCAGGAAACCGCCCTTGTTCACATAGGTGGTGTCCGGGCGCTCGCCACTCGGGTCGAAGATCGCGCCGGTCTCCCAGCCACGGTCCTCCGGGAATTCGGACACCGTGTCGAGTCCGTCGGAGACCAGTTTCCACAGGTCCTCGGGGGACTCGACGCCGCCGGGGTAGCGGCAGGACATGCCCACGATGACGATCGGGTCGTCGGTGACGGGCCCGGCGCTCTCCACCGGCGCGACGCCTGAGGTGTCGAGCGTACCCAGGAGTTCGTCGTGCAGATGGGCGGCGAGGTCTCCGGCGGTCGGGTAGTCGAAGACGAGTGTGGCCGGCAGGCGCAGACCGGTCGCCGCGTTGAGTCCGTTGCGCAGTTCGACCGAGGTCAGCGAGTCGAAGCCCAGGTCGTTGAACGCGCGGTCGGGCGCGATGGCTGCGGGCGTCGCGTGGCCCAGTACATCGGCGACCTGTCCACGCACCAGGGTGAGCAGCGCGCGCTCCCGCTCGGCCGGGGCGAGGGCGGAGAGTTGGTGGTGCAGGTTGTCGGCGGTGGCGCCGTCTCCTACGGCAGCGGTACGCCGCACGGTGGGTACGAGCTGGTGGTAGAGGGGCGGAAGGGCCGGGCCCTGTGCTCGCAGTGCGTCGACGTCCAGACGTACCGGCACCAACGCCGCGTCCGCCCGCGCCCCCACACCGAACAAACGCAACCCGTCATCCTCCGTCAGAGGCAACACACCACCCCGCGCCATCCGCGCCACATCACCCTCCGACAAACCACCACCCATACCACCCACACCACCCCACAAACCCCACGCCAACGCCGCACCCCGCAACCCCGAACCAACCCGCCACTCCACCAACCCATCCAAAAACGCGTTCGCCGCCGCATAACCGGCCTGCCCCGGAGCACCCAACACCCCAGCCGCAGACGAAAACACCACAAACGCATCCAACTCCAACCCACACGTCAACTCATGCAAATTCCACCCACCCAACACCTTCGGCCGCAACACCGACTCCAACCGATCCACCGACAACGACCCCACCACACCGTCATCCAACACACCCGCCGCATGCACCACCCCACACAACGGAAACTCCTCCGGAATCCCCGCCAACACACCAGCCAACTCACCCCGATCCGCCACATCACACGCCACCAACTCCACCGACACCGCACCCAACCCCAACAACGACTCCACCAACTCACCCGCACCCTCAACACCCCCACCACGCCGCGACGTCAACACCAAACGCCGCACCCCACACACCGCCACCAAATACCGAGCCACCACCACACCCAAACCACCCAAACCACCCGTCAACAACACCGTCCCATCCTCGCTCCAACCACCCACACCACCCGCACCAGCACCCGCACCCGCACCCGCATCAACACCCTCAGCCGGCACCGGCACCGGCACCGACGCCCGCACCAACCTCGGCACAAACACCCCACCACCCCGCAACGCCACCTGCGGCTCACCCACACCCAACACACCCACCACATCACCCACCACGAAGCCAGACTCCTCCACATCCACCAGCACAATCCGCCCCGGATGCTCCGCCTGCGCCGACCGCACCAAACCACCCACCGCACAACCCGCCAAATCCACCACACCCACACCACCAGCAGACACCCCACCCCGCGTCACCACCACCAACCGCGACGACACAAACCGCTCATCCACCAACCACGCCTGCAACCCACCCAACACCCGACCCAACACACCACTCACACCCACCGGAACACCAGACACCTGACCCCCCGACACATCCCCCAACACACCAACCTCATCAAACCCCCGCAACACCACCACACCAGGCGACCCCACCACACCCGCCACACCCTCAGCATCCCCCACAACCACAACACCACCATCAACCACACCACCCGAACCCAACCCACCAGCCGACACCCCCGACACCGAACCCACCGACACCCACTCCACCCGATACAACGACTCAGGGAACTCGGCCCGGGCCTGCGCCAGTTGCTCCTCGGAGATGGGACGGACATCCAGTCGGCCAACGGTGGCCACGGGGCGCCCAACCGCGTCCGCCACCTCGACGGACACCGCGCCCACACCCGCACCCGCACCCAGGCCCGAGGTCGGGGACACCGGGCGAACCCGCACCCGCAACGCCGACGCACCCGTCGCGAACAACTCCACACCCGACCACGCGAACGGCAGACCCGCCCGCTCCTCCCCCACACCCATCAAACCAACCGCGTGCAACGCCGCGTCCAGCACCGCCGGATGCAACCCGAACCCCTCCACACTCACACCCTCCGGCAACACCACCTCCGCGAACACATCCCCGTCCAACCGCCACGCCGCACGCAGACCCCGGAACACCGGGCCATACACCAACCCACCCTCCGCATACCGCTCATACACACCCTCCACCTCAACCGGCACCGCCCCCACCGGAGGCCAGACGCTCAGATCCGACCCGCCGGCACCGCCGCGCGCGCCGGCGGCCAGTACGCCGGTGGCGTGCCGGACCCAGGACGCCTCCGTCCCCGCGTCCTCGCCGCGCGAGAACACACGTACCGCGCGCGCACCCGAACCACCCTCGGGCGCACCCACCACCACCTGCACCTGCACACCACCACGCGACGGAAGCACCAACGGCGCCTCCAGCGTCAACTCCTCCAACACCCCACACCCGACCTGATCCCCCGCCCGAATCGCCAACTCCACAAACCCCGTGCCGGGGAAGAAGACCGAGCCACCCACCACGTGGTCGGCCAGCCAGGGCTGGGTCCCCGCGGAGAGCCGGCCAGTGAAGAGGAACCCTTCCGAGTCGGCGAGCGCGACGGCCGCGCCGAGGAGCGGGTGGTCGGTCGCGCCGAGACCGATGGCCATCGGGTCGCCGTGATCGGTCGGGGTCTGGGACCAGAACCGGCGGCGCTGGAAGGCGTAGGTCGGCAGCTCGACCTCGCGGGCACCGCTGCCCTCGAACACGGCGGGCCAGGCCACATCGCCGCCCGCGGCGTACAGTCGGCCGAGGCCGGCCAGCAGGGATCGCGCCTCGGGGCGGCCCTTGCGCAGCAGCGGCACGCATATGGTCTGCTCGGCGCGGTCCATACCGTCGGGCGCCTCGGCCTCGGCGAGGCACGTCTGCGCGAGCCCCGTCAGTATGCCGTCCGGACCCACCTCCACGAAGCGTGTCACTCCGCGGTTCGCCGCGCCGCGCACCCCGTCGGCGAAGCGCACCGCTTCGCCGACGTGCCGCAGCCAGTAGTCCACGGAGTCCAGCTCCCCTTCCGTGGCCACGTCGCCCGTCACGTTGGACACCACGGGCAGCCTCGGCGCGGTGAACGTCAGGCCTTGGAGGACCTGGCGGAAGTCGGCCAGCATCGGCTCCATCAGCGTGGAGTGGAACGCGTGCGACACCTTCAGGCGGGATGTCTTGCGGCCCTGGGAGCGCAGGCGTTCCGCGACCTCCTCCACAGCCGCTTCGGGGCCGGACAGGACGACGGAGCGCGGGCCGTTGACCGCGGCGAGGCAGGCTCCCGCCGACGTGTCGAGCAGCGGAAGGACCTCGTCCTCGGTGGCCTCGACCGCGATCATCGCGCCGCCGTCCGGCAGGGCCTGCATGAGCCGGCCGCGCGCGGCGACCAGCGTGCAGGCGTCGGCCAGGCCGAGGACTCCGGCGACGTGTGCGGCCGCGATCTCGCCGATCGAGTGGCCCATCACGAAGTCGGGACGTACGCCCCAGGAGCTGATCAGCCGGTACAGGCTCACTTCGATCGTGAAGAGGGCGGGCTGGGCGAACGCGGTGCGGTCGAGGAGCACGGCGTCCGCAGACCCGTCGTCCGCGAACAGCACGTCCTTGAGCGGTCGTTCGAGCTGTCCGTCGAAGTGCCGGCAGATCTCGTCCCACGCCTGCCGGAAGACGGGGTACGCCTCGTACAGTTCGCGGCCCATGCCGGTCCGCTGTGCTCCCTGGCCGGTGAACAGGAACGCGGTCTTGCCGTTGACGCGCGCCGTGTCCTGCGGCGTCGTCACCTCGGCCAGCGAGCGCAGGCCGGCCACCAACTCAGCGGTGTCCGCGCCGAGCACGGTCGCCCGGTGCTCCAGCGCGCCGCGCTTCGTCGCGAGCGACCAGCCCACGTCCACCGGGCGGAGCGCTCCGTGGTCCTCGACGTAGGACGCGAGTCGTGCCGCCTGGGCGCGCAGGCCGTCCTCGCCCCGGGCCGAGACGACCCACGGCACCACGGTGTCACCGGGCAGCGCGACATCGCGCGTCGGCTCGTCCTCGCGGTCGGGGGCCGCCTGCTCGATGATGACGTGGGCGTTCGTGCCGCTGATGCCGAACGACGAGATGCCCGCGCGGCGCGGCCGGTCGACGTTCCATTCGACGTCCTCGGTCAGCAGCCGCATCGCGCCCGCCGTCCAGTCGACGTGGGTGGACGGCTCGTCCACGTGCAGGGTCCTGGGCAGGACGCCGTTGCGCATCGCCATGACCATCTTGATGATCCCGGCCACGCCTGCCGCGCCCTGGGTGTGCCCGATGTTGGACTTGACCGAGCCCAGCCAGAGCGGCTGGTCGGCGGCGCGCTCCTGTCCGTACGTCGCCATCAACGCCTGCGCCTCGATCGGGTCGCCCAGTACCGTACCCGTGCCGTGCGCCTCGACGACGTCCACATCGGCGGGGCTCAGGCGCGCGTTGGCCAGGGCCTGGCGGATGACGCGCTGCTGGGAGGGGCCGTTCGGCGCGGTCAGGCCGTTGCTCGCGCCGTCCTGGTTCACGGCGGAGCCCCGTACGTGTGCGAGCACGCGGTGGCCCTTGCGCCGCGCGTCCGAAAGACGCTCCACCACGAGCAGGCCCACGCCCTCGCCCCAGGCCGTACCGTCGGCACCGGCGGCGAACGCCTTGCAGAGGCCGTCGCGGGAGAGGCCGCGCTGGCGGCTGAACTCCACGAAGGCGGCGGGCGAAGCCATGATCGTCACGCCGCCCGCGAGGGCGAGATCGCACTCGCCGCCCCGCAGTGCCTGGATCGCGAGGTGCAGCGCCACCAGGGACGACGAGCACGCCGTGTCCACGGTGACCGCCGGACCCTCGAGGCCGTAGGTGTAGGCGATGCGTCCGGACACGATGCTGCCGGAGCTGTTGCTTCCGGTGTAGTCGTGGTAGACGAGGCCGGCGAAGACACCGGTGTTGCTGCCCTTCAGCGTCGCCGGGTCGATGCCCGCCCGCTCGAACGCCTCCCACGAGGTCTGCAACAGCAGCCGCTGCTGCGGGTCGGTGATGAGGGCTTCGTTCGGGCTGATGCCGAAGAAGTCCGCGTCGAAGTCCGCCGCGTCGTGCAGGAATCCGCCCTTGCGTACGTACGTGGTGTCCGGGCGGGTCTCGGTGGGATCGTAGAGGCGGTCGACGTTCCAGCCCCGGTTGTCGGGGAAGTCGGTGATGGCGTCGTCTCCGTCGGCGACCAGTTTCCACAGGTCCTCGGGCGACTCGATGCCGCCGGGGAAGCGGCAGGACATGCCCACGATGACGATCGGGTCGTCGGCGCGCACACCGGCCGTCGGCAGGACGGCGGCGGCGGCCACGTGTCCCGAGACCTCCGACAACAGGTGGGCGGCGAGGTCTCCGGCGGTCGGGTAGTCGAAGACGAGCGTGGCCGGCAGGCGCAGACCGGTCGCCGCGTTGAGGCCGTTGCGCAGTTCGACCGAGGTCAGCGAGTCGAAGCCCAGGTCGTTGAACGCGCGGTCGGGCGCGATGGCTGCGGGCGTCGCGTGGCCGAGCACCGCGGCGACCTGCCCGCGCACGAGGTCGAGCACCACTTCGTGACGTTCGGACTCTGCCAGCGGCGCGAGACGTTCACCGAGCGAGCCGGCGGCCGCGATCGCGGTGCGCGCGCCGGCCTGCCGACGCGCGGGCCGTCCGGTGAGGCGGTGGTAGAGGGGCGGAAGGGCCGGGCCCTGTGCTCGCAATGCGTCGACGTCCAGACGGACCGGCACCAACGCCGCGTCCGCCCGCGCCCCCACACCGAACAAACGCAACCCGTCATCCTCCGTCAGAGGCAACACACCACCCCGCGCCATCCGCGCCACATCACCCTCCGACAAACCACCACCCATACCACCCACACCACCCCACAAACCCCACGCCAACGCCGCACCCCGCAACCCCGAACCAACCCGCCACTCCACCAACCCATCCAAAAACGCGTTCGCCGCCGCATACCCCCCCTGCCCCGGAGCACCCAACACCCCAGCCGCAGACGAAAACACCACAAACGCATCCAACTCCAACCCACACGTCAACTCATGCAAATTCCACCCACCCAACACCTTCGGCCGCAACACCGACTCCAACCGATCCACCGACAACGACCCCACCACACCGTCATCCAACACACCCGCCGCATGCACCACCCCACACAACGGAAACTCCTCCGGAATCCCCGCCAACACACCAGCCAACTCACCCCGATCCGCCACATCACACGCCACCAACTCCACCGACACCGCACCCAACCCCAACAACGACTCCACCAACTCACCCGCACCCTCAACACCCCCACCACGCCGCGACGTCAACACCAAACGCCGCACCCCACACACCGCCACCAAATACCGAGCCACCACCGCACCCAAACCACCCAAACCACCCGTCAACAACACCGTCCCATCCTCACTCCAACCACCCACACCACCCGCACCAGCACCCGCACCCGCACCACCATCAACACCCTCAGCCGGCACCGGCACCGACACCGACGCCCGCACCAACCTCGGCACAAACACCCCACCACCCCGCAACGCCACCTGCGGCTCACCCACACCCAACACACCCACCACATCACCCACAACAAACCCAGACTCCTCCACATCCACCAGCACAATCCGCCCCGGATGCTCCGCCTGCGCCGACCGCACCAAACCACCCACCGCACAACCCGCCAAATCCACCACACCCACACCACCAGCAGACACCCCACCCCGCGTCACCACCACCAACCGCGACGACACAAACCGCTCATCCACCAACCACGCCTGCAACCCACCCAACACCCGACCCAACACACCACTCACACCCACCGGAACACCAGACACCTGGCCCCCCGACACATCCCCCAACACACCCACCTCATCAAACCCCCGCAACACCACCACACCAGGCGACCCCACCACACCCATTACACCCTCAGCATCCCCCACAACCACAACACCACCATCAACCACACCACCCGAACCCAACCCACCAGCCGACACCCCCGACACCGAACCCACCGACACCCACTCCACCCGATACAACGACTCAGGGAACTCGGTGTCGCTGCCACTGGCGAGCTCGGACGCCTGGGTGGGCCGGACGGTCAGGGACGCGATGGAGGCGACCGGCGCGCCGAGCGAGTCGGCGATGGCGACCTCGAAGCTGTCCGCGCCCAGCGGGGAAAGCCGGACGCGCAGCGCGGACGCACCGGTGGCGTGCAGCGTGACGCCGCGCCACTCCGCGTTCAGGCGCAGACCGGTCGCGGCACCCTCTCCGGGCGCGGCGTCCAGGAGTGCCAGCCCCTGGAGGGCCGCGTCGAGGGCGGCCGGGTGCAGACCACACCGTTCGGCGTCCTTCGCGGACCCCTCGTCCAGGGCGACCTCGACGTACAGGACTTGGTCCTCGCGCCAGGCGGCCTTCAGGCCCTGGAAAGCCGGACCGTAGGTCATGCCGGCCTCTGCGTACCGGCCGTACAGGCCGTCGACCGGAACCGGTACCGCCCCTGCCGGGGGCCACACGGTGAAGTCCGCGTCGGCCGCGTCAGCGCGTGTCCCGGCGACGAGCAGACCGGTGGCGTGTCGCGTCCAGGACGCGTCGCCCACCGCGTCCTCGCCGCGCGAGAACACACGTACCGCGCGCGCACCCGAACCACCCTCGGGCGCACCCACCACCACCTGCACCTGCACACCACCACGCGACGGAAGCACCAACGGCGCCTCCAGCGTCAACTCCTCCAACGCCCCACACCCGACCTGATCCCCCGCCCGAATCGCCAACTCCACAAACCCGGTCTCGGGGAAGACGACCGAACCCGCGGCGGCGCGGTCGGCGAGCCAGGCGTGGGTCGCCAGGGAGAGACGCCCCGTGAACAGCGCGCCGTCCGAGTCCGCCAGCATCATCGAGGCGCCGAGCAGGGGGTGATCGGCGGAGTCGAGCCCGATCGAGGCGATGTTGCCGACGTCCGCCACGTTCTTGATCCAGTAGTGCTGCCGCTGGAAGGGGTACGTGGGCAGACTGACCGGCTGATTCGGCGTACTGGCGTGCAGGGCAGCCCAGTTGACGGCGTGACCGGCCGTCCAGAGCCGGGCCAACGCGGTAAGCGCCTCCGTCTCCTCCGGGCGGTTGCGGCGCAGGAGCGGGACGAAGGCGGCGGTGGTGTCGTCGTCCAGGGCGCCCTGGGCCATGGCGGTCAGGACCGCGTCGGGGCCGATCTCCAGGAACGTGGTCGCGCCTTCGGCGGCAAGCGTGCGGATGCCGTCGGCGAACCGTACGGCTTCGCGGACGTGGGTGACCCAGTACTCGGGGGAAGTCAGCTGGCCGGGTGTGGCGATACGGCCGGTGACGTTCGACACCACCTGCATGCTCGGCTCATTGAACGTCAGACCCGACAGGGCCCCCCGGAACTCCTCCAGCATGGGGTCCATCAGGGGTGAGTGGAAGGCGTGGGAGACGTTGAGGAGAGAGGTCTTGCCACCCTGGGCCCGTACCGCTGACACCACCTTGTCCACGGAGGCGGTCGCGCCCGAAACCACCACCGCACGGGGCCCGTTGACGGCGGCGATCGCTACATCCTCGACACCCTCCAGCAGGGCGAGAACGTCCTCCTCGGTGGCCTGGACGGCAACCATCACACCACCCTCGGGCAGCGCCTGCATCAGCCGCCCGCGCGCCGCTACCAGAGTGCACGCGTCCGCGAGGGAGAACACACCGGCGGCGTGGGCGGCGCTGATCTCACCGATGGAATGCCCGGCCACCACATCCGGTCGCACACCCAACGACTCCGCCAGCCGGAACAACGCCGTCTCCACCGCGAACAGCGCGGGCTGCGCGTACGCCGTCTGGTCGAGCAGCGCCGCCTCAGCCGACCCCTCCTGCGCGAACAGCACATCCTTCAGCGGGCGGTCCAGGAGCGGGTCCAGGTGCGCGCATACCTCATCCAGCGCGGACGCGAACACCGGGAAGGCGGCGGCCAGTTCACGCCCCATGCCGACCCGTTGCGCGCCCTGGCCCGTGAAGAGGAACGCCAGCCGCCCCTCAGCCCGGACGCCACGCACGACACCCGGGGCCGTCTCTCCGGACGCCAACGACCGCAACCGCACCAGGAGTTCATCGAGTCCGGTGCCCACGACCACCGCGCGGTGTTCCAGCTGGGCCCGGGTCGTGGCGAGCGCCACGGCCACGTCCGCCGGCTCCGGAGCGTCCGCGCCCTCCAGCACACCCAGCAGACCCGAGGCCTGCGCGGCCAGCGCAGCCGCGTCGGCCGCCGACACCGGAAGCGCCAACGCGCCCACAGCAGAGGGCCGTTCGGACGTGTCCGATCCGGCGGGCTCGGGGGCCGGGGCCTCCTCCAGGATGATGTGGGCGTTCGTGCCGCTGATCCCGAACGAGGACACACCTGCACGACGGGGCGAGGCCGTACCGTCCCACCGCACTTCCTCGGTCAGCAGACGCACCTGGCCGGCCGTCCAGTCCACCTTCGTCGACGGCTCATCCACGTACAGGGTCCTCGGCAGGACACCGTGACGCATCGCCATGACCATCTTGATGATCCCGGCCACACCGGCAGCGGCCTGCGTGTGGCCGAGGTTCGACTTCACCGAGCCCAGCCACAGCGGGTGTTCGGCGGCGCGGTCGCGTCCGTATGTGGCCAGCAGGGCTTGCGCCTCGATGGGGTCGCCCAGAACCGTGCCCGTGCCGTGCGCCTCGACCACGTCCACCTGGTCCGCCGACAGCTGCGCGTTCGCCAGGGCGTCCCAGATGACGCGCTGCTGGGATGGGCCGTTGGGGGCGGTGAGGCCGTTGCTGGCGCCGTCCTGGTTGACGGCGGAGCCCCGTACGACCGCGAGGACGGGGTGGCCGTTGCGCCGCGCGTCCGACAGACGCTCCACGAGGAGCATGCCCGCGCCTTCGGACCAGCCGGTGCCGTCCGCGGCTTCCGAGAACGCCTTGCAGCGGCCGTCGCTCGCCAGGCCGCGCTGCTTGCTGAACGCGATGTAGGGGCCGGGGGTCGCCATCACGGTGGCGCCGCCCGCGAGCGCGAGGGTGCACTCGCCCTTGCGCAGCGCCTGGATCGCGAGGTGCAGCGCCACCAGGGACGACGAGCACGCCGTGTCCACGGTGACGGCCGGGCCCTCGAGGCCGAGCACATACGAAATGCGGCCGGACAGGACGGCGGCGTTGCTGCCGGTGGCCATGTAGGCCTCGGCCTCTTCCGGCAGCTTCAGGTCGAAATAGGTCTGGCCGTTGGTGCCGACGAACACGCCGACACGGCCGCCGCGCAGCGCGTCCGGTGCGATGGCACCGCGCTCGAAGGCCTCCCAGGACGCTTCGAGCAGCAGCCGCTGCTGCGGGTCCATCGCCAGTGCCTCGCGGGGCGAGATTCCGAAGAAGGCGGGGTCGAACTCGGCGGCGTCGTAGAGGAAGCCGCCCTTGCGCGCGTAGTCGGTGCCGTCGTCCGCTCCCGTGCCGGCCTCGATGTCCCAGCCCCGGTCCTCGGGGAAGTCCCCAATGGCGTCGGCCCCTTCGGCGAGCAGCTGCCACAGCTGCTCGGGCGAGTGCACGCCGCCGGGCAGCCGGCAGCTCATCGCGACGATGGCGATGGGCTCCTGCCCGGCGTTCTCGATCTCTCGCAGCTGCTGCTTGGTGGCATGCAGGTCCGCGGTCGTCCGCTTGAGGTAGTCGAGGAGCTTCGCTTCGTTCACGTTCGCCATCAGGGCCTCGCCGTGTGTCGTTTCCCGGGAACTGCGCATGCGGGAGGTTCGGGAAGTGGAGTGGTAAGAGAAGGGGAGCGGGGGCGGATCAGCGGCTCAGGAGAGCCCGAGTTCCTTGTCGAGGAAGTCGAAGACGTCCTCGGCCGACGCGGTGTCGAGTCGGTCGGCGACCGTGGGGCCGCCCGTTGGGCCCGTGCTGCCCGCCTCACTGTCGTCGTGGGTGCGCGCGTTGAGCCGGGTGATCAGTTCCTGGAGCCGGTGGCTGATCCGGCTGCGTTCGATCTCCTCGACGGAGAGGGCCGCCGCGACGGATTCGATGCGCTCCAGCTCGGCGAGGACCGGTACGGCGGGGGCTGTCTCGCTCGCGCACAGCTCGCCGTGCAGGTGCCTGGCCAGGACGTCGGGGTTGGCATAGTCGAAGAGCAGGGTGGCGGGGAGCTTCAGGCCTGTGACGGCGCCCAGGCGGTTGCGGAACTCGACGGCGGTGAGCGAGTCGAAGCCGAGCTCGTTGAAGGCGCGGCTCGACTGCACGGTGTTCGCGCTGTCGTAGGCGAGGACGAGGGCGACCTGGCCGCGCACCAACTCCAGTACTTCGCGGCGCTGTTCGCTCTCCGGCAGGGCGGAGAGCCGGGCGATCAGGTCGCCGGCCGCCTCGGCCGGGGTCGTCGGGCCGGTGGCGCCGGCGGCCGAGGTGGCTCCGGCGCGCACTTCGGGGAGGTCCGCGATCAGCGGGCTCGGCCGGGTCGCGGTGAATCCGGCCGCGAGCTGGGGCCAGTCGGCGTCCAGTACGCCGACGACGGTCGTTGTCCGGTCCAGGGCGCGCTGAAGTGCCGTGAGGCAGATACCGGCGTCCATCGGCGCCAGGCCGCGCCACCAGGAGCGGTCCTGCGAGGCGTCCTCACCGGCCATGCCGGCGCCGTCCCAGGGGCCCCAGGCCACGGAGGTGGCCGCGAGGCCGAGAGCGCGGCGGTGCTGGGCGAGGGCGTCCAGGTAGGCGTTGGCCGCGGCGTAGCTGCCCTGTCCGGCGCTGCCGAGCAGTCCGGCGATCGAGGAGAAGGTGACGAACGCGGTCAGTGCGTGGTGCTGGGTGAGCTCGTGCAGGTGCCGGGCGGCTTCGGCCTTCGGGCGCAGGACACCGGCGAGGCGCCCGGGGGTGATGGACTCCAGTACGCCGTCGTCGAGGACGCCCGCGGTGTGCATGACGGCGGTCAGCGGTTGGTCCTCGGGGACCTGCTGGAGCAGCGCTTCCACTGCGGCGCGGTCGGCGACGTCGCAGGCCGCGATGGTCACCCCGGCGCCGAGCGCGGTGAGTTCGGCGGTGAGTTCGGTGGCGCCGGGCGCCTGCGGGCCGCGCCGGCTGGTCAGCAGAAGGTGGGCGGCGCCGCGACGGGCGAGCCAGCGCGCGACGTGCGCGCCGAGCGCGCCGGTGCCGCCGGTGATCAGGACCGTGCCCTGAGGCTTCCAGTTGGCGTGGCCGTCCCGGACCGTGGTTCCCGCGATGGTCGTGTCGGCGGGGATGTGGACGAGCCGGCGGCCGAAGGTTCCCGACGCGCGTATGGCGATCTGGTCCTCCGGCGCGCTCTCCTGGCCGGTCTCGGCGCGGGTGAGCGCGGAGACGAGGCGGGCAGCGGCGGACTCGTCGGCGCGGGGCGGCAGGTCGATGAGTCCGCCCCAGCGCTGCGGCTGCTCCAGGGCGACGACCCGGCCCAGACCCCAGACCGGGGCCTGCTCGGGGTGGGGCAGTTCCTCCGCCTCACCCACCGCCACGGCGCCGCTGGTCAGGCACCACAGGGGGGCTTCAATCGCGGCGTCGCCCAGGGTCTGGGCGAGTGCGACGGTGGCGGGCAGGCCGTGCGGGCCCGTGGTGAGGGCGAGCAGGGAGACGACGGCGCGCACGGGCGCCTCCGCCTCGCACGCGGTCCGCAGGTGGTCCGTGAGCGCGCTCCTTGCGGCGTCGTCCGTTTGGTCCGCCGTGTCGGCCAGGGAGGTCAGGGTGGCGTCGTCCACCGTGATGAGACGCGGTTGCGCGCCGTGGGTCCGCAGGGCGTCGGAGAGCCGGTCCGTCCAGACCCGCACCTGCGGCCCTTCGGGGGCCACGATCAGCCAACTGCCCGCTGTGGACGTGGAGTTCGGGGCGTTTTCGGTGAGGGGTCGCCAGTCGATCCGATAGCTCCAGGCGTCGGCGCTCGCCTCCTTCACCCGGCGTGAGCGCCACGACGCGAGCAGCGGGAGCACGGTGTCCAGGGAGTCGCGCTGGGGACCGGGTTCAGCGCCCAGCGCGTCGGCGAGCGTCCCGGTGTCGGTGCGTTCCACGGCGTCCCAGAAGGCCGCGTCTCCCGCGCTGCCGGGTACGGTACGGGACGCGTCGGCGGCCGCGCCGGAACCTTCGGCGGCCTCGCCCTCCCACCAGTAGCGCTGGCGCTGGAAGGGGTAGGTGGGCAGCTGGACCCGGTGTCCGCCCCAGGTCCCGGCGACCGCGTGCCAGTCGACCGCCGTGCCGTGGACGTGCAGTTCGGCGAGGGCGCCGATCAGGGCGACCGGTTCGGGCCGGTCGGCGCGCAGTACCGGTACGAAGGTGAGGTCCTGGCGGTCGGCGTCATCGGCCAGACACTGCTGGGCGAGCGCGGTGAGGGTGGCGCTGGGGCCCAGTTCCACGAAGGTGGTGACGCCGTTCTCGCGCAGGGTGGCCACGCCGTCGCTGAAGCGGACGGTCTCACGCACGTGCCGCACCCAGTAGTCCGCCGACGTCAACTCGCCCTCGGCGCACAGCCTTCCGGTGAGGTTGGAGACGACGGGCAGGCGGGGCTCGCTCATCGGCAGGTCTGTGACGATCTTGCGGAAGTCCGCGAGCATCGGGTCCATGCGGGGTGAGTGGAAGGCGTGGCTGACGCGCAGGCGCGATGTCTTGCGGCCCTGCTCCTTGAGCTGCCGCGCGGCACTCAGCACGGCGTCCTCGTCGCCGGAGAGCACCACGGAACGCGGGCCGTTGACGACGGCCACACCGAGCCGTTCCCCGAGCAGTGTCCGCACGTCCTGCTCGGACGCCTCGACGGCGACCATGGCGCCACCGGCGGGCAGTTCCTGCATGAGCCGGCCCCTGGCGGCCACCAGGGCACAGGCGTCCGCGAGGGTGAACACACCCGCGACGTGCGCGGCCGCGAGCTCTCCGATGGAGTGGCCGATCAGCAGGTCGGGACGTACGCCCCAGCTCTCCAGGAGCCGGAAGAGCGCCACCTCGACCGCGAAGAGGGCGGTCTCGGGTGTATCCCGTGCGATCCAGCTCGTCCGCGCTGCGCCCCTCATCCGGCTGCTTCCCACCGGGCCACATGACGTCGCGTGACGGCCGGTCGAGGTGGGGGTCGAGGGCGTCGCAGACCGCGTCGAGTGCGGCCGCGAACACCGGCTCGTGAGCGTACAACTCCTGCGCCATACCGAGGCGTTGGGCGCCCTGGCCGGTGAACATGAAGGCGGTGCGCGCGCCGGGCCCGCGTGGGGTGCCCAGGATCAGACCCGCGCTGTCCTCGGCCGTGGCCAGCGCGTCGAGTCGGCGCAGCAGTCCCTCGCGGTCGCCGGCGACGACGACGGCCCGGCGGTCGAAGGTGGCGCGTGAGGTGGCCAGTGAGAACGCGATGTCGGCCGGGGTGTCCTGCCCGGCGGCGACCTGGGTACGCAGCCGGGCGGCCGCCTCGCTCAGCGCGTGGTCATCGCGTGCCGACAGCAGGAAGGGCAGCGTCCGGGCGGCGGACGCGTCCGTCGCGACGTCCGCCGAGAAGTCGGTGGGCCGCTCGGGGTCCTCCGCGGTGGCGGGCGCGGGGGCTTCCTCGATGATGACGTGCGCGTTGGTGCCGCTGAGCCCGAACGAGGAGATGCCGGCCCTGCGCGGCTGTTCGCTCCCCCACGCCACCGGCTCGGTCAGGAGCCGCACGCTCGCGGCGCTCCAGTCGACCTGCGGCGTCGGTTCGTCGACGTGCAAGGTGCGGGGCAGCACCTGGTGCTGGATCGCCTGCACCATTTTGATGATGCCGCTGACTCCGGCGGCGGCCTGCGCGTGTCCCATGTTGGACTTCACCGACCCCAGCCACAGGGGTCTTTCGGCCGGGCGGTCCTGGCCGTAGGTGGCGATGAGCGCCTGCGCCTCGATGGGGTCACCCAGCACGGTGCCGGTGCCGTGCGCCTCCACCGCGTCGACATCCCGCGCGGTGAGCCCGGCATCGCGCAGGGCCTGGCGGATGACGCGCTGCTGGGCAGGTCCGTTGGGGGCGGTAAGGCCGTTGCTGGCGCCGTCCTGGTTGACGGCGGAGCCGCGTACGACCGCGAGGACGGGGTGGCCGTTGCGCCGCGCGTCCGACAGGCGCTCCACGAGCAGCACGCCCACGCCCTCGGACCAGCCCGCGCCGTCCGCCGCTCCCGCGAAGGACTTGCAGCGTCCGTCCGACGCGAGTCCGCGCTGCCGGCTGAACTCGATGAACATCTCGGGCCCCGCCATCACGGTGACCCCGCCGGCCAGCGCGAGGGAGCACTCGCCGTTGCGCAGGGCCTGCGCGGCCAGGTGCAGCGCCACCAGTGAGGACGAGCAGGCGGTGTCGACCGTCACGGCGGGGCCCTCGAAGCCGAAGGTGTAGGCGACCCGGCCGGACACCAGGCTGCCGGCCGTGCTGCCCCCGGCGTAGTCGTGGTACATCAGACCCGCGAACACACCGGTCCTGCTGCCCCTGAGGGTGGCCGGGTCGATGCCCGCCCGCTCGAACGCCTCCCAGCTGGTCTCCAGGAGCAGCCGCTGCTGGGGGTCCGTCTCCGGAGCCTCCCTGGGGCTGAGACCGAAGAACACCGGGTCGAAGTCCCCGGCGTCGTACAGGAAACCGCCCTCGCGCACATAGCTGCGGCCGGGCCTGCCGGGCGCGGGATCGTACAGCGCGTCCATGTCCCAGCCCCGGTCGGTGGGGAACTGGCCGACCACGTCGGTGCCTTCGTCCACCACCCGCCACAGGTCCTCGGGGGAGGTGACACCGCCCGGATAGCGGCAGCCCATGGCGACGATCGCGATCGGCTCGTGCTTGCCGTCCTCGACCTCACGCAGGCGGCGCCGGGTCTCCTGGAGGTCGGCCGTCGCACGCCGCAGGTAATCACGCAGCTTCTGGTCGTTCGCCATCGGTGTCTGAGCCAATCTGAGGTCTGTCGAGCGATACGGGGGCAGGAATGCGGGGGTACGGATACGCGGATGTACGGATGCGTCGCGTGCGCGCGGGACCGGTCGCGGGCCGGGGATCCCGGGCGTGGCCCCGGCCGTCGCGGCCGGGGCCACGCCCGGCTAGGGCAGTCCGATCTCGTCGTCCAGAGCCGCGAACAACTCCTCGTCCGTCGCCGACTCGTAGTCCCTGCGGACGTCGGCGTCCGGCGCCGCGCCACGCCGCGCCCGCCAGGTCCGCGCCAGCGTCTCCAGCCGCGCGGCGACCTCGGTGAACTCGGCGTCGTGCTCGTCCTCCCCCGGGGGCGAGGCGAGCAGCGCCGATTCCAGGCGGTCGATCTCGGACAGCAGCGACGCTCCCGGCGACGCCTCCGGCACGAGTTCGGCCGCCAGGTGTGCGGCGAGCACCGTGGGCGCCGGGAAGTCGAAGACGAGGGTCGCCGGCAGCCGCAGGCCCGTGGCCGCGTTGAGCAGGTTGCGCAGATCGACGGCGGCCAGCGAGTCGAAGCCGATGTCCTTGAACGCCCGCTCCGGGTCGATGAGTTTGCCGCTGCCGTGGCCGAGTACGGCGGCCGCGTTGTCCCGGACCAGATCGAGCAGAAGAAGCTGACGATCGGCGTCCGACAGACCGGACAGCCGCAGCGGGAGAGCGTCGGCGACAGCGGGCGCCGGGCCCGTGCGACGCGCCGGAGTGCGAACGAGCGTACGCAGCAGCGCGGGCACCTGGCCGCCCGGCGAGCTCAGCGCCGCCGTCTCCAGGCCGACCGGGACGAGCACCGGGGCGTCGCCCGACTCAAGGGCCGAGTCGAGCAACGCGAGCGCGCGGTCGGTGGGCAGCGGGCGCATGCCCATCCTCCGCAGGCGCTCCAGGTCGGCGTCGGCCAGCTCACCCGCCATGCCCTGGGTCTCCGACCACAGCCCCCAAGCGAGCGAGAGTCCCGGCAGACCCTGGCTCCCGCGGTGACGGGCCAGCGCGTCCAGGAAGACGTTCGACGCGGCGTAAGTGGCCTGCCCCGCCCCGACGAAGAGACCGGCGGTCGAGGAGAACAGCACGAAGGCCGACAGGGCTTGACGCTTCGTCAGCTCGTGCAAATGCCAGGCAGCATCGGCCTTGGGCCGCAGCACCCCGTCCAGGCGGGGCGCGCTCTGCGTCTCGATGAGGCCGTTGTCGGCGATCCCGGCCGTATGGATCACTGCGGTGAGGGGGCGACCCGCCGGAATGTCGGCGAGCAGCTTCTCCAACGCGGTACGGTCCGCCACGTCACAGGCCGTGATCATCGCCTCGGCCCCCAACTCCGCGAGCTCCTGACGGAGTTCGGCGGCACCCGGCGCGTCCTCGCCTCTGCGGCTCACGAGCAGGAGACGGCGCGCGCCGTGCCGGGTGACCACGTGCCGGGCCACGGCCGCGCCGAGGCCGCCCGTTCCGCCGGTGATCAGCACGGTGCCCTCAGAGTCCCAGCACCGGGCGGCCGCTGTCGGCCCATCGGCGAGGGCGCCTCGCTGTTCACGTATGAGCCGTGGCTCCGACAACAGCCCGTCACGCAGGGCGAGTTCGGGACCCTCTGCGGAGGCTGCGGCCCGCAGGAGACGGCCGGTGGAAACAGTGGGATCGGCGCTGGACCGTCCGTCCCAGTCGAGAAGCAGCAGCCTCGCACCGGGGTGCTCGGCCTGCGCCGAGCGCACCAGCCCCCATATCGGTGCCCGCGCCAGATCGACGGTGGTCCCCGCCCCGCCATCTGGACCCTCGGCGCCACTGGTGAGGATCACAAGCCGGGAGTCGGTGAGCCTCTGGTCCGACAGCCACTCCTGCACGGTGGCGAGCGCCCGGGCCGTCGCCTCACGCATCCGGTCCAGGAGGCCGTCCCCGTCAGCCGCGCCGTCCCCGTCCGTGACCGCGTCATCGTCCACGCAGCTGAGAACCACGAAGTCCGGTACGGGACCGGAAGCCGCCCTGAGCTCCGCGAGGTCGGGGAAGACGGCGGCTTCGCTACCGAATGCCTGCGCGAGCCGACCGCCGTCGCCACCGCTGATGACCGCCCAGTTGCCCACCGGCGCCTCGGCCGGCGACCACTCGGTCCGCTCGGTCCAGGTCGGCCGCAACAGCGCGTCGTCACTCCCGGCCGCCGCAAGCTGGCCGGCACTCACGGCACGCGCGGCGAGCGAGCGGATCGAGATGACCGGCGCGCCGCTCGCGTCCGTGGCCGTGACCGTCGCCTCGTCCGCACTGCGCGAGGTCACTCTCACCCGCAGCGATGTGGCGCCCGTCGCGTGCACGGTGACACCGCTCCACGCGAAGGGCAGCCGGGGCCCCGCGGCACCGTCCTGGCTGTCCCTCTCGTCAAAGAGGTTGGCGTGGAGTGCGGCGTCGAGGAGGGCGGGGTGGAGGGCGAAAGTGGTGGCGTCGTGGTGTGCGGTTTCGGGGAGGGTTACTTCGGCGAGGATGTCGCCGTTGTGTTCCCATGCGGCTTTGAGGCCTTGGAAGGTGGGGCCGTAGTGGTAGCCCTGGGTGGCGAGGTGTTGGTAGGTGTTGTGGAGGGGGAGGGGTTGGGCGCCGGGGGGTGGCCAGGCGGCGGGAATGGAGTCGGCTGGTGTGGAGGGGGGTTGGGTGGTGAGGGTGCCGGTGGCGTGGAGTGTCCAGGGGGTTTGGTCTGGTGCTTGGTGGGGGCGGGAGTGGATGGTGAGGGTGTGGTCGGGGGTGGTGGTGTGGTCCGGGGTGGTGGTCTGGACGCGGAGGTCGGTGTATTGGTCGGGGTGGAGTGTGAGGGGTGCGTGGAGGGTGAGTTCTTCGAGGTGGGGCGCGCCGGTGTGGTGGCCGGCGTGGAGGGCGAGTTCGACGAAGGCGGTGCCGGGGAGGAGCACCGTGCCCAAAATCGCGTGGTCGGCCAGCCAGGCGTGGCTTTGTGTGCTGATGCGTCCGGTGAGGACGGTGGTGTTGGTGCCGGGGGCGGTGACGAGGGCGCCGAGCAGGGGGTGGTGTGCGGGGCTCTGGCCCAGGGTGGTGATGTCGCTGGTGGCGGGGGCGGACTCCAGCCAGTAGCGCCGGCGTTGGAAGGGGTAGGTGGGAAGGTCCACGTGCCGGGTGGGGCCGCCGGTGTGCAGCGCGGGCCAGTTCACGGTGTGGCCGGTGGTCCAGAGGCGGGCCAGGGCGGTGAGTGTTTCGGTTTCCTCGGGGCGGTTGCGGCGCAGGAGGGGGATGAAGGCGGTGGTGGTGTCGTCGTCCAGGGTGCCTTGGGCCATGGCGGTGAGGACGGCGTCGGGGCCGATCTCCAGGAAGGTGGTGGCGCCTTCGGCGGCCAGGGTGCGGATGCCGTCGGCGAACCGTACGGCTTCGCGGACGTGGGTGACCCAGTACTCGGGGGAAGTCAGCCGGCCTGGGGTGGCGGTGCGGCCGGTGACGTTGGAGACCACGGGGATGCGGGGCTCGTGGTAGGTGAGTCCCGTGAGTATGTCCCGGAAGTCGTCCAGGATGGGGTCCATGAGGGGTGAGTGGAAGGCGTGGGAGACCTTGAGGAGGGTGGTCTTACCGCCCTGGTCCCGTACCGCTTCCACGACCTTGTCCACCGACGCGGCCGCGCCCGAGACCACCACCGCACGCGACCCGTTGACGGCGGCGATCGTCGCGTCCTGGACGCCCTCCAGCAGGGCGAGGACATCCTCCTCGGTCGCCTGTACGGCCGCCATCACACCGCCCTCGGGCAGTGCCTGCATCAGCCGTCCGCGCGCCGCTACCAGAGTGCACGCGTCCGCGAGGGAGAACACACCGGCGGCGTGGGCGGCGCTGATCTCGCCGATGGAGTGACCGGCCACCATATCCGGCCGCACACCCAACGACTCCGCCAGCCGGAACAGCGCGGCCTCCACCGCGAACAGCGCGGGCTGCGCATACGCGGTCTGGTCGAGCAGCGCCGCGTCAGCCGATCCCTCCTCCGCGAACAGCACATCCTTCAACGGCCGTTCCAGGAGCGGATCCAGGTGCCCGCACACCTCATCAAGCGCGGACGCGAACACCGGGAATGCGGCTGCTAGTTCACGCCCCATGCCGACCCGTTGCGCGCCCTGACCGGTGAAGAGGAACGCCAGCCGGCCCTCAGCCCGGACACCGCGCACGACACCCGGGTCCGTCTCGCCCGACGCCAACGACCGCAATCCCGCCAGGAGTTCATCGCGATCCGGCCCCAGCACCACCGCGCGGTGTTCCAGCTGGGCCCGTGCCGTGGCCAGTGCCAGCCCGACAGCTGCCGGGTCCGGCGCATCGGCACCCTCCAGCAGGCCCACCAGACTCGCGGCCTGCGCGCCGAGGGCCGTGCCGGTACGGGCGCTGAGCGGCAGTGCCAGCACCGCCGTGTCCCGCCGGGGCACACCGGAGGACGCGCCTTCGGGTTCGGCGGCCGGGTCCGGGGCCTCCTCCAGGATGACGTGGGCGTTCGTGCCGCTGATCCCGAACGAGGACACACCCGCACGACGGGGTTCGTCGTTCGGCCAATCCACCGCCTCGGTGAGCAGTTCCACCCGGCCCGCCGTCCAGTCCACCTTCGATGACGGCGCGTCCACGTGCAGGGTCCTGGGCAGGACACCGTGACGCATCGCCATGACCATCTTGATGATCCCGGCGACGCCGGCGGCTGCCTGGGTGTGGCCGAGGTTGGACTTCACCGAACCCAGCCACAGCGGGTCCTTGTCCGCGCGGTTCTGGCCGTAGGTGGCGAGCAGGGCCTGCGCCTCGATGGGGTCGCCGAGCCGCGTACCCGTGCCGTGCGCCTCCACCGCGTCGACGTCGGTCGGGCGCAGGCCGGCGTTGGCGAGAGCCTGAAGGATCACGCGCTGCTGCGACGGACCGTTCGGCGCCGTCAGACTGCTGCTCGCACCGTCCTGGTTCACGGCGGAGCCGCGTACGACCGCGAGGACGCGGTGCCCGTTGCGCTGGGCGTCGGAGAGGCGTTCCACCAGCAGGACGCCGACCCCCTCGCCCCAGCCGGTACCGTCGGCGGCGTCGGCGAACGGCTTGCACCGGCCGTCGCCCGCCAGACCGCGCTGCCGGCTGAACTCGGTGAAGGTGTCGGGTGTGGACATGACCGTGACGCCGCCGGCCAGCGCGAGTGAGCACTCGCCGCCCCGCAGCGCCTGGATGGCCCAGTGCAGGGCGACCAGCGAGGACGAGCAGGCGGTGTCGACCGTGACGGCGGGGCCTTCGAGACCCAGGGCGTAGGAGACGCGTCCCGAGACGACGCTGCCCGAGTTGCCGTTGCCGATGTACCCGTCCACCTCGTCCGGAACGCTGGACAGGCGCGAGGCGTAGTCGTGGTACATCACTCCGGCGAAGACGCCGGTGCGGCTGCCGCGCAGCGCGTGCGGGTCCAGCCCGGCGCGCTCCAGCGCCTCCCAGGAGACTTCGAGAAGAAGTCGCTGCTGGGGGTCCATCGCCAGGGCCTCACGCGGGCCGATGCCGAAGAAGCCGGCGTCGAAGTCGGCCGCGTCGTGCAGAAATCCGCCCTCGCGGGCATATGTCGTGCCGGGCTTGTCGGGATCGGGGTCGTACAGCGCGTCGATGTCCCAGCCGCGTCCGGTGGGGAATCCGGAGATTCCGTCCCGGCCGGCCGCCAGCAGCTGCCACAGCTCCTCGGGGGAGGTGACACCGCCGGGATAGCGGCAGCTCATGCCGACGATCGCGATGGGCTCGTGTTCCCTGCGCTCGGCTTCGCGCAACTGGCGGCGTGCCTCCCGAAGGTCGGCCGTCGCTCGCTTGAGGTAGTCGAGAAGCTTCTTCTCGCTTTCCACCCAAGAACCCCCTGAACCCGTTCGGATTGTCCATCCGAACGCTACGGGCGCCCCTTGTCGGCCTACCACCCATCACCCCCCCTAGCCACCCCTACTAGCGGCACCCGGAAGGACCCCTACATATATATCGAAGGGGCAGGGAAACAATTTTTGTTCACTTGCCCCACCACTGTATCCAGGGGTGAGCAAAGAACTCATCGGACTAAGGGCTCGTAGGGGCCCCTAGGGGTCTGGCGGACTACTCCGCTGCTATAGCGTTCACCCCGTTGAAGGCTGCGAAACATTGACCTGGGGTGGGAGATGCCCGCGACACCGACCGCACCGACCACCAAAGGGTCCGCCCCTTTCGGCGCGTACAAGACCTGGTACCGCGTCACCGGCGATCTGCGCTGCGGGCTGCCGCCCGTCGTCGTCCTGCACGGCGGCCCGGGCAGCACGCACGACTACCTGCTGGGCATGACGGCCCTGGCGGAGGCCGGCTGGCCCGTCGTCCACTACGACCAGTTGGGCAACGGCGGCTCCACGCGGCTGCCGGACAGCCCGGTGGACTTCTGGACCGTCCAGCTCTTCCGGGACGAGCTGGACAACCTGCTCCGGCATCTCGGGGTGGCCGACAACTATGTGCTGTTCGGCCAGTCCTGGGGCGGGATGCTGTCGGCGGCCCACGCCGCCGACCGGCCGGCCGGGCTGCGCGGCCTCGTCATCGCCAATTCGCCGGCGTCGATGCCCCTGTGGCTCCAGGAGATGAAGGTGCTCAGGGAGCAACTGCCGCCCGAGGTGCAGGCGACGCTGCTGCGCCACGAGGCGGCGGGCACCACGGACACCGACGAGTACTTCGCGGCGATGCGGGTGTTCTACGACCGGCATGTCTGCCGTGTGCTGCCGTGGCCCAAGGAGTATCTGGCCACCTTCATGGAGATCAATGACGATCCGACCGTTTATCACGCGATGAACGGGCCCAATGAATTCCATGTCATCGGCTCTCTGCGTGACTGGTCGGTGGAGGATCTGCTGCCCCGTATCGAGGTGCCTACGTTGTTGATCAGCGGGCGTTACGACGAGGCGACGCCGGCCACCGTACAACCCTATTTCGACCGCATTCCGAATGTCCGCTGGGAAATCTTCGAGGATTCGAGCCACATGCCGCACATCGAAGAACCCGAGCGATTCACCTCGGTTCTGGTCGGTTTTCTCGACGAGCTCAAAAAGCTCGGCACCATCCAAGAACTCAATGACTTGCAGGAAGGGGCGCGCGGGTGACCACTGTTCAGGAGGTTCGCGCATATCCGTTCAGCGAACCGGACCGGCTCACACTCGACCCGATGTACGCCAAGCTGCGTGCGGAGGAACCGCTGAGCCGTGTGCAGTTCCCGATCGGCGAGCCCGCCTGGCTGGCCACGCGCTACCAGGACGTACGCACCGTCCTGGCCGATCCCCGCTTCAGCCGGGCGATGGCAAGGACGCGTGACCAGCCGCGCACCCACCCCGGTGAGCACCTGGACGACGGCCTGGTCGGCATGGACGCGCCGGACCACGCCCGGCTGCGCAAGCTGGTCGCCAAGGCGTTCACGGGGCGTCGTGTGGAGATGATGCGCGCGGACACCCAGCGGATCGTGGACGGACTCGCGGACACGATGGTGGCGCGGGGCGGGCCCTTCGAGATGGTGGAGAACTTCGCCATCCCCGTGCCGGTGACGGTCATCTCCGAGATGCTGGGCGTGCCCGAGGCGGACCGGCCCAAGCTGCGCGTCTGGTCGGAGGCGATGGTCTCCACCACCGCGCTGCCGTGGGAGGAGATGGAGCGCAACGCCAAGGAGCTGTTCGCCTACATCGGTGAACTGGTCGCCGAGCGCCGGCGCAACCCCACCGAGGACCTGCTCGGCGCGCTGGTCAAGACGCGCGACGAGGACGGCGACCGGCTGAGCGAGGAGGAGCTGGTCATGCATGTGACCGGTGGCCTGCTCATCACCGGGACCGAGACCACCGCCTCGCAGATCCCCAACTTCCTCTACGCTCTGCTCAGCCACCGCGACCAGTGGGAACTGCTGTGCGCCAACCCGGAGTTGGTGCCGAGGGCGGTCGAGGAGCTGGTGCGCTGGATCCCGCTCAACTACTCCGCGATGTTCGCCCGGTACGCCCTGGAGGACATACAGTTCGGCGACATCACGGTGAAGGCCGGTGAGCCGGTGCTCGGTTCGGTTGCCTCGGCCAACCGCGACCCCGAGTACTTCACGGACCCCGACCGGCTGGATGTGACCCGCGAGAACAACCCGCACATCGGCTTCGGTCACGGTCCGCACCACTGTCTCGGCGCCCAGCTGGCCCGGATGGAGCTCCAGACGGTACTGAGCACGCTCATCGCGCGCTTCCCCTCACTCGACTTCGCCGAGTCCGAGGACACCAGCGTCGTGTGGAAGCAGGGCATGCTGGTGCGCGGTCCCAAGCAGCTGCGAGTGACGTGGTGACCAGCTGGACCATCGCCGTCGACCAGGCGGCCTGCATCGGCGCCTCGGTGTGCGCCAACTACGCGCCGGACCACTTCGAGTTGAGGTCGGGCAAGTCCTTCCCCCGGACGGCGACGACCGATCCGGACGAGGCGGCGCTCGACGCGGCGGAGACCTGCCCGGTGTCCGCGATCACGGTGCGCGAGTCCGCCACCGGCGCGCTGCTCGCTCCCGAGGAGTAGGACCGGTCCCGCCGGTACCCGCGCGGACCCGCGCGCGGTGCCGGCGCCGGTCCGTCCCCTCCGCCGCACCATCCCCGCCAACGCCCGCCCGTATGTCTTCATGTCTTCACGGCTGTACGTCTCGAAGGGACCGTGCACATGACCGCCGCTTCCCGTACCGGCACCGCGATGATCTTCCCCGGCATGGGGCCCACTCCCTTCGCGGATGTCGGCAAGTTCATGGTCATCAATCCCTTCGCCCGCAAGCTCATCGCCACCGCCGACCGGGTGCTGGGGTACTCGCTGCTCGAGCGCTACCGCACGACCGAGGGCGACTACAGTGAGTACGCCCAGGTCGCCTTCATGGTCAACTCGCTGGCCCTGGCCGAGTGGGCCGGGCACGCCCTGGGGATCGAGGCCGATGTGTGCACGGGGCCGAGTTTCGGTGAGAAGCCGGCCGCCGCGTTCAGCGGCGCCCTGGACTTCGCCGACGCCGTCCGTGCGACCGCCGGCTTCGCGCGTCTGCTGGAGGACTACTTCAGCGCGGAGTTCAAGGATCTGGTCACCCACTCCTTCGTCCGGGTGCCCGAGGACAAGCTGCGCGAGGTACTGGCCGAGCTGGATGAGCGTGGCGAGACGTATGAGATCTCCTGCTACATCGACGACGACTTCCACATGCTCACCCTGCGCGAGCACAACCTGGACTGGCTCAAGCCCCGGCTGCGGTCGCTTGGCGGCATGTCGCTGTACTCGATGCGGCCACCCATGCACTGCTCGGCGTTCGAGGGGCTGCGCGAGCGCGCCGAGGAGAAGGTCTTCGGCCCGCTGGAGTTCGCCGACCCCCGGCTTCCCGTCATCGCGGACCAGGACGGCGCGCTGATCACCACCGGCGAGGGAGTGCGCACCATGCTCCTGGACAGCTGTGTGCGCCCGATGCGCTGGCCCGCGGTCGTGGACGCGCTGCTCGGCGCCGGTGTCTCCACCGTGTGCGTGGCCGGTCAGGACAGTCTCTTCGGCCGGGTGCGGCGCACCACGGCCAACTTCGAGGTCGTGCCGGTCACGCCACGGACCGCCCTGCTTCCCAGGCCCGCCCGAACCTGACGTCCGCCGGCCCCTCCCCCGCACTCTTTCTCAACTCACCTGCTACGAAAGGCGATTCACCATGTGGGACCAGACGTTCGAGGACCTGCTGCGCGGGTTCCTGCCGTTCCTCGGCGCCGACGAAGCGCTCGCCGAGGACACCAACCTGCGTGACCTGGGCCTCGACTCGCTCGGCATCGTCGAGCTGTTGGCGGCCCTTGAGCAGACGTACGACGTGCGCTTCCAGGACGACGCCCTGGGCCAGGAGACGTTCCAGAGCCCCGGCGTGCTGTGGAAGGTCCTGTCCGGCCTCGTCCAGGAGCAGGCCGCCTGAGTCCCCGGCATCCGGGACCCGCAGCGGTGAGCATCGAAGGAGGAGCAGTGGACGCAGCCGTCGAAGCGGCGCTGCACGGGCGTTTTCTGCGCGGGCTCGACCTGGCGCCGCGCAATGACGCGGTCCGGGTCGGGGACGGCTCGATCACCTATGAGCAGGCACACGAGCGGGCGCTGGTGTGGGCGGGCGGGCTGCTGCGCGCGGCGCGCAAGCCGCCCGGCACCGTGGCGGTGCTCGCGGCCAAGGGCATCGACGCGTACGTCGGCATCCTCGCCGCGCTGTACGCGGGTGCCACCGTCGTGCCGCTGCAACCCGGCTTCCCCACGGCGCGCACCCGGCGCATGGTGCGGGCCGCGCGGGTGGGCGCCGTCATCGCCGACGGCGCGGGGTGGGCGCAACTGCCGGAGCTGATGGCGCCCGGCCCGGACGGCGAGCTGCCCTTCGAGGCGGCGGGGCCGGCGGGGACGCTGCCCGTGCTCGCCCCGGCGTCGGGTTCCCGCACGCACCCCGGTGTCGAACGGATCGTGCCGGATGCGGCCGGCGCCCTCAGCGCGCCGCGGGCGGTCCGTGCGGCCGACGCGGCATATGTGCTGTTCACTTCCGGTTCCACGGGCCGCCCCAAGGGCGTGCCCATCAGCCACGGGAGCGCCGCGCACTACTTCGGGCTCCAGGACGAGCGCTACGACTTCACACCGCACGACGTCTTCTCGCAGACCTTCGACCTCAACTTCGACTGTGCGATGTTCGACCTGTTCTGTGCCTGGGGCGCGGGGGCGACCGCGCTCTGGGCGCCGCCCGGCGCGTACCGCGCGATGCCTGCGTTCGTGGCGGAGAACCGGATGACGGTGTGGTTCTCCACGCCGAGCGCGATCCCACTGGTGCGCAGGCTCGGCGGTCTGGCTCCCGGCGCGCTGCGCGGACTTCGCTGGAGCTTCTTCGCCGGTGAGGCGCTTACCTGCCAGGACGCCGCCGACTGGCAGGCGGCCGCGCCGCACTCGACGCTGGAGAACCTGTACGGCCCGACCGAGCTGACCATCACGATCGCCGCACACCGCTGGGAGCCGGAGCGTTCGGCGAGGATCGCGGTCAACGGCGTGGTACCGATCGGCCAGGTCAACGGCGGCCACGATCATCTGCTGCTCGGCTCTGGCGGTGAAGTCGCAGCCACCGAGGGTGAGTTGTGCGTGTCCGGGCCACAGATGACGCGCGGCTATCTGGACCGCGCCGACGACGCCGGGCGCTTCCTCGAACACGAGGGCCGCACCTGGTACCGCACCGGCGACCGCGTGCGGCGCATCGGCGACGGTGTCACCCCGGGCGGTGAACTGGCGTACCTGGGGCGGCTCGACTCCCAGGTGCAGATCGCCGGCTGGCGCGTGGAGCTCCCCGAGATCGACCACGCGCTGCGCGGCTGCGAAGGCGTCACTGAAGCCGTGACCCTGGATGTGGCCGGCCCCTCGGGCACCGAACTGGCCGTCTTCTACACCGGCCGCGACGTGCCGGCCGCCACCTTCGCCCGGCAGCTGCGGGAGGTCCTGCCGCAGGGCATGACGCCCAGGCACTACTGGCGGCTCGACGAATTCCCCCTCAACTCCAACCGCAAGACCGACCGCGGGGCGCTGCGGGCCCGCGCCGAGGAACGGCTGGCGACGGCGCCCGCCCCTCGGACCCGTACGCATGACGCGCCGGCCCGCCCGGCCCGCACCACCAGCACGCCGACGACCTGACAGGAGAACAGCGTTGGACAGCTCTTCCGGCGCGGCACACGGGGACACCGTGCCCGGCCACAGTCATGGCAGTCTTGTCCACACCCTGCTGGACGAGGCCGTGGCGTCCACGCCCTCGTCGGCGGCGGTCAGCGACGCCGAGGGCCAGTGGAGCTATGCCCGCCTCGACGAGTACAGCCGCGCCTTCGCCGACTGGCTCGAGGCGCGGGGCATCGCTCCCGGCGACCGGCTGGTCGTACAACTGCCCACCAACCGGGAGCTGGTCGCGCTGTTCTACGGCGCGTCCCGGCGCGGAGTCGTCTTCGTGCCGCTCAACCCGAACATGAAGGCCTTCCACCTGCGTTCGGTACTGGAGAACGCCGAGCCCGCGCTCGTCATCAGCACCGAGTCGCAGTACGAGACGCTGCGGGACGTGACCACCGCCCCCGTGCACGCGTTCGGCGGCGTGTGGAGCGAGGTGGAGAAGACCGCCGACCGCGGGCCGCGCCCGCAGGCCCTGGTCGACGTGGCCCCCGACCAGCCCGCGGTCCTCGTCTACACCTCGGGCAGCACGGCCGCCCCCAAGGCGGTCATCTGCCCGCACGCGCAGATGACGTTCGCCACCCGCTCCATGGTGGAGGTCCTGGGCTACCGCGCGGACGACGTGGTCTTCTGCCGCTTCCCGATGTCCTGGGACTACGGCCTGTACAAGGTGTTGATGTGCGCGGTGGGGCGCAGCGAGATCGTGCTGGCCGACGGCGAGTCGGATCTGCGGCTGCTGAGCGCCATCCGGGACTGCGGCGCGACCGTCGTCCCGATCGTGCCCTCGCTCGCCACCATGATCGCCACCCTGGCGCAGCGGTCCGACAACCCCGCGCCCCGGGTGCGGATGTTCACCAACACCGGCGCCGCGCTGCCCCAGCCGACCATCGAGACGCTGCGCGCGGCCTTCCCCGGGGTGCGTGTGGTGCGGCAGTTCGGCCAGACCGAGTGCAAGCGCGTCTCCATCATGCCGCCCGGCCAGGACCGAGAGCGGCCCGACTCCGTCGGTCTGCCGCTGCCCGGCACGCGGGTCCTCATCCTCGGTGAGGACGGCGAGCCCGTACCCACCGGTGAGTCCGGTGAGATCGTCGTGGCGGGCCCGCACGTGATGCCCGGCTACTGGCGCAACCCCGAGGTGAGCGCCCGCACCTTCCGCCGCCACGAGGCGACCGGTGAGCTGCACCTGCACACGGGGGACTACGGCTTCCTGGACGAGGACGGTTATCTGTACTTCCAGGGCCGGCGCGACGACATGTTCAAGCGCAAGGGCATCCGGATGAGCAGCATCGAGATCGAGGCCGCCGCCCTGGACATCCCCGGGGTGCGCCAGGCCGCGGTGCTGCCGCCGTCGGAGCGGCACGACCTGGCGCTGTTCGTCGAGTCCGATCTGGCGCCGCACGCGATCCTGCGCGAACTGTCGCGCCGGCTCGAACAGCAGAAGGTCCCCGCGACCTGTCGGGTGCTCAGCGACTTCCCCCTCACCCTGCACGGCAAGAACGAGAAGAAGCAGCTCGCCGAGCTGCTCGACGGGAGCGACCAGTGACGCGCTACACCGAACTGGCCGAGCGGTACGGCACTCCGCTGTACGTGTACGACCTGGACCGGGTCGCCGCGGCGCGCAAGGACCTGCTCGACGCACTGCCCGAGCCGTTCACCCTGTTCAGCGCGGTCAAGGCCAACCCGCACCCGGAGGTGCTGCGCGCCCTGGGCGCCGGCGACGGCCGGGTGTGCCGGGCGGAGATCAGTTCGCTGGGCGAGTTGGCGGCCGCCGTGGAGGCCGGGTTCGACCCCGCACAGATCCTGTACACCGGTCCCGGCAAGACCGACGGTGAGCTGGTCGACGCCATCGGCGCGGGGGTGCGGCTGTTCTCCGTGGAGTCCCTGAGCGACCTGGAGCACGTGGGCGCCGCCGCCGCCCTCCACGGCGTGGTGGCCGACTGTCTGCTGCGTATCAACAGCGCGTCGGCCAGTGCCACCACCAGCATCCGCATGACCGGCACGCCCTCGCAGTTCGGCATCGACGCCGAGACCCTTGGTGAAGTGCTGCCCCGGCTGCGCGCGGTGCCCTCCACGCGGATCGCGGGGGCGCACTTCTTCCCGCTCAGCAACGCCAAGGACGAGGACAGCCTGGTCGGCGAGTTCCGGCACACCCTGTCGGTCGCGGCCGATCTGGAGCGGGAACACGGCCTGCCGCTGCGCTTCATCGACATCGGCGGCGGGTTCGCCGCGCCGTACGCCGTGCCCGGTGAGCGCCCGGTGTACGAGAAGCTGCGCGAGCGCCTTGAGACCACCCTTGACGAGCTGTTCCCCGAGTGGCGCCAGGGCACCCCGCACTTCGCGTGCGAGTCCGGCCGCTATCTGGTGGGCGACAGCGGGGTGCTCCTGACCCGGGTGGTCAACATCAAGGAGAGCCGGGGCCGTACGTTCGTCATCCTGGACGCCGGCATCAACACCTTCGGCGGGATGTCGGGCCTCGGCCGCCTGCTGCCGGTCGCCGTCCAGCCCGAGGGGTCCGAACAGGCGGCGCAGATCGCGGACGGGACGGGGCTTCGCGCCAGTCTGGTGGGGCCGCTGTGCACGCCGGGCGATGTGCTCGGCCGGCAGGTGGATCTGCCGGACCTCAGTGTCGGCGACATCCTGACCATCCCCAACGCCGGGGCGTACGGCCCGACCGCGAGCCTGCTGATGTTCCTCGGCCGGCCCGCGCCCGCCGAGGTGCTGGTGCGCGGCGGCGAAGTGGTCTGCGCGTCCCGCATCGAGCACAGCCGGACCCCGCTGAGCGCCGAAACCCCGCGCGCCGGCTCGGCGACGGCCGGTGGAGGGCAGGCATGACGGGACCCGCGCGGGAGCTGACGGAGCACGCCGACGCGGACGGCGCGCGCCCGGTCGCCCTGGACACGACCGGGCCCCGCCCGACGGTCCTGGTCAGCGGGGTGGCCTCCGACTCGCACACCTGGAACCTGGTGTTCCTCCAGCTCCTGATCGAGGAGCTGGGGTACGACGTGGTGAACCTCGGCCCGTGCGTCCCCGACGATCTGCTGGTACGGGAGTGCCTGGAGCGCGCGCCCGCGATGCTCGTCCTGAGCAGCGTCAACGGCCACGGCCACCAGGACGGACTGCGCGTCATCAAGAAGGTGCGCGGCGAAAGCGCGCTCGCGGACCTGCCGGCCGTGATCGGCGGCAAGCTCGGCATCACGGGCGGCGAGGGCGGAGGCCACGCGGCGGAACTGGTCGCCGCGGGCTTCAACAGCGTCTTCGAGGACGACGCCCGCGAAATCGCCTCCTTCAAGCACTTCGTTCAAGGCATACCGCAGAGAGCGCTGTCGTGAGCGACGGCTTCACCGGGGCGCCGGGGCACAAGATGGCCGATGGGCCCGTGCCCGGCCCGGGCGCGCCCGAAGCTTTGACGCCCGAAGCTTCGGCGGCCGGCCGCGCGGGCGCCGGCGCCCCGGCGGGCGGCCGGCTCGTGCACGTGTCCGCACCGGCCGCGCCCGCCACCGCCGCACCGGATGCCCCGGTCGGCGACTTCGGCGCGTTCGTCCGTCGCGCGCACCGGGCCGGCCGGCTCGTCGTGCAGCCCCGGATGGGCTTCGGTGATCCCGGAGCCATGCGCGAGGGCCTGCTGGCCACCCGCAGCGCCGACGCCACCACCGTCGGGACGCTCACCCTGGACAGTTACACCCGTATCGGGGATCTCGCGGCGATCGACACCGCGCTGAGCGAGGGCATCGGCCTCAACGGCTTCCCCATCGTCAGCTACGACGTCGAGACCACCCGCGCGGTGCTGCGGGGCCTGCACGACGACGATTTTCCCGTGCAGGTCCGGCACGGCTCCGCCGTCCCCTTCGACATTTTCGCCGCTCTGATGCGGGCCGGGCTCAGCGCCACCGAGGGCGGCCCCGTCTCCTACTGCCTGCCGTACGGGCGTACCCCGCTGGACGAGTCGATGCGCAACTGGGAACGCAGCACCGCCCTGTTCGCACGGCTCGCCGAATGGGGCGCGAGCCCCCACATCGAGACCTTCGGCGGCTGCATGCTGGGCCAGCTGTGCCCGCCGAGCATGCTGGTCGCGGTGAGCGTCCTGGAGGCGCTGTTCTTCCACCGGCTCGGGATCGGCGACGTGTCGGTGAGCTACGCCCAGCAGACCAGCGGTGCCCAGGACGTCGAGGCGGTGCGCGCGCTGCGCAGGCTGTGCGCCGAGCTGCTGCCCGACGCCGACTGGCACGTGGTCATCTACGCCTACATGGGCGTCTACCCCACGACCCCCGAAGGCTGCTACCGGCTGCTCGGGGAGGCCGCCGAACTCGCGGTCACGACCGGCTCGGAGCGTCTGATCGTCAAGACCGTCGCCGAATCCCGCCGCATCCCCACCATCGAGGAGAACGTCACCGCGCTGGAGCACGCCGACCGGGTGGCGCGGGCGGCCCGGCGCGCGGCGCCCGGCCGGATCACGGGGTCCACGGCGCACCCGGCGCCACAGGACGACGCGCGCGATTCGCAGACGTACGCCGAAGCGCGTTCGCTCGTCGACGCGGTGCTCAACAGCCACCCGGACCTCGGCCAGGCCCTGCTGCTCGCGTTCAAGTGCGGCTACCTCGACATTCCCTACTGTCTCCACCCGGACAACGCCGGTCGCAGCCGCAGTTACATCGACGGCGACGGCTGGCTGCGCTGGGCCGACACCGGGTCGCTGCCCATCGCCCATCTCGTGGGCGGCCGCCGTTCCCGTCCCGTCACCTCCTCCGACCTGATTCAGGCGCTTTCGCATGTGCAGCGCAGCTATGACCAGCCGTTCCTGTACGGAAGCCGGCCGCTGTCCTGACCGCTCGCAGGTCCGCCCGTCCCTCCTTGGCCCTCTCTTGTTCTTCCTCGCCCGCGGAATTCTTTTTGGAGTGCACCGACATGACCGAGTCTGAGAACGTTCTTTCCGAGTCCGGTGGCAGGCCGAGGAGCAATGACGAGGCGCCACAGTCCTTGCTGGTGGCGCGGCTCACCGGCCTGACGGCGGCCGAGCAGGAACGCGCCGTCCTTGACATCGTGCACGAGCAGACCGTGGCCGCGCTGCGCCGGGCCCGCCCGGACACCAAGGACGTGGTGGACACCGCGCGGCCGTTCCTGGAGCTGGGTTTCGACTCACTCGCGGCGGTCGACCTGCATCGCAGGCTGTCCGAGGCCACCGGCCTCGAACTGCCCATCACGGCGGTGTACGACTACCCCACGCCCGTGGAACTGAGCCGCTTCGTCCGCACCAGGGCGCTGGGCCTGGCCCCCGAGCCCGTCGCGGCGGCCGTCCGGCAGACCTCGGGGGACGACGACGATCCCGTCGCGATCATCGGCATCGGCTGCCACTACCCCGGCGGCGTCAACTCGCCTGAAGACTTCTGGGCGTTGATGGCCGAGGGCCGCGAAGTGCTCTCCGACTTCCCCACCGACCGGGGCTGGGACGTCCCCGGCATGTTCGACCCGGACCCGGAGAGCCCCGGCAAGTCCTACGTCGACAAGGGCGGCTTCCTGGAGGGCGCGGCCGACTTCGACGCCGACTTCTTCAAGATCAGCCCGCGTGAGGCGCTGGCGATGGACCCCCAGCAGCGTCTGATCCTGGAGACCTCCTGGGAGGCGCTGGAGCGCGCCGGGATCAACCCGGCCTCGCTGCGCGGCAGTCGGACCGGCGTGTTCTTCGGCGCCGAGGTGCACGAGTACGGCACCCGCGTCCATGAGGCGCCCCTGGGCCTTGACGGCTATCTGATGACCGGCAACGCGCCCAGCGTCGCCTCCGGCCGCGTCTCCTACACCCTGGGGCTCGAAGGTCCCGCCGTGACGGTGGACACGGCGTGCTCCGGTTCGCTGGTCTCCCTGCATCTGGCGGCCCAGTCCCTGCGCAACGGCGAGTGCTCGCTGGCCCTGGTCGGCGGCGTCGCGGTGATGGGCAGCCCCGGCATGTTCACGGCGTTCAGCCGCCAGCGGGGGCTCGCCGCCGACGGACGCTGCAAGGCGTTCGCGGACGCGGCGGACGGCACCGGCTTCGCCGAGGGCGCCGGAGTGTTCGTGGTCGAGCGGCTTTCGGACGCACGGCGCAACGGCCACCAGGTCCTCGCGGTACTGCGCGGCAGCGCGGTCAACCAGGACGGCGCGAGCAACGGCCTCACCGCTCCCAACGGCCCCTCCCAGCAGCGGCTCATCCTCCAGGCCCTGGCCAACGCCGGACTGCGCCCCGCCGACGTGGACGCGGTCGACGCGCACGGTACGGGCACCAAGCTCGGCGACCCGATCGAGGCCCAGGCGATCCTGGCCACCTATGGCCAGGAGCGTTCACCTGAGCGGCCGTTGCGGCTGGGCTCGGCCAAGTCCAACCTGGGTCACACGCAGGCCGCGGGCGGCGCGGCCAGTGTCATCAAGATGGTCCTCGCGATGCGGCACGGCGTACTGCCCAAGACGCTGCACGTGGACGCGCCGAGCCGCCACGTCGACTGGTCGGCGGGCGAGGTCGAGCTGCTGACCGATGCCCTGCCGTGGGAGACCGAGGACGGAAGACCGCGCCGCGCCGGCATCTCCGCGTTCGGCATCAGCGGCACGAACGCGCACGTGATCATCGAGGAGGCGCCGCAGGAGGACGGGCTCCCGGCGCGCCAGGACTCCACGGGCCCCGCGCTGCCGCTGATCATCAGCGGCCGCACGCCCGACGCGCTCAGCGCGCAGGCCTCGGGCCTGCTCGACGTCCTTACGGGCGCCGACGCTCCGGACCCGGTGGATGTGGGGATGGCGCTGGCGACGACGCGGGCCCAGCTCGACCACCGGGCGGTGGTCGCCGGCGCGGACCTCGACGAACTGGTCACGGGGCTACGGGCGTTGGCGGACGGACGCGAGGACGGGCCGGGAGTCGTACGGGGACGCACGCTTGCCGGCCGGCTTGCGTTCCTGTTCACCGGTCAGGGTGCGCAGCGTGTCGGCATGGGCCGCGAACTCGCCGCCGCCTTCCCGGTGTTCGCCGCCGCTCTCGACGAGGCGTGCGGCCACCTCAACCTCCAGCTCCACCGCCCGTTGAGGGATGTGCTGTTCGCGGAGGAGGGATCGGCTGAGGCGGTGCTGCTTGACCAGACGGCGTACGCGCAGCCCGCGCTGTTCGCGGTCGAGACCGCGCTGTTCCGGCTGGCGGAGTCGTTGGGTGTGCGGCCGGATGTGGTGGCCGGTCACTCCATCGGTGAGATTGCCGCGGCTCATGCCGCTGGTGTGTTCTCGTTGGAGGACGCGTGCGCGTTGGTCGCGGCGCGTGGGCGGCTGATGCAGGCGCTGCCCGAGGGCGGTGTGATGGCCGCCCTCCAGGCCACCGAGGAGGATGTTCTCACACTCCTCGAAGGCGTCGTGGACGTGGCGATCGCTGCCGTCAACGGGCCGCGTGCGGTGGTGGTTTCGGGCGCGGCCGCGTCGGTGGACAAGGTGGTGTCAGCGGTACGTAAGCAGGGCGGGAAGACCACCCTCCTCAAGGTCTCCCACGCCTTCCACTCACCCCTGATGGACCCCATGCTTGAGGAGTTCCGTCAGATCGCCCACGTCATCGACTACCACGAGCCCCGCATCCCCGTGGTCTCCAACGTCACCGGCCGCACTGCCACCCCAGGCCAGCTGACTTCCCCCGAGTACTGGGTCACCCACGTCCGCGAAGGCGTACGGTTCGCCGACGGCATCCGCACCCTGGCCGCCGAAGGCGTCACCACCTTCCTGGAGATCGGCCCCGACGCCGTCCTCACCGCCATGGCCCAAGGCACCCTGGACGACGACACCACCACCGCCTTCATCCCCCTCCTGCGCCGCAACCGCCCCGAGGAAACCGAAACACTCACCGCCCTGGCGCGCCTCTGGACCACCGGCCACACCGTGAACTGGCCCGCGCTGCACACCGGCGGCCCCACCCGGCACGTGGACCTTCCCACCTACCCCTTCCAGCGCCGGCGCTACTGGCTGGAGTCCGCCCCCGCCACCGGCGACATCACCACCCTGGGCCAGAGCCCCGCACACCACCCCCTGCTCGGCGCCCTCGTCGCCGCCCCCGGCACCAACACCACGGTGCTGACCGGACGCATCAGCGCGCAGAGCCACGCCTGGCTGGCCGACCACGCGATTTTGGGCACGGTGCTCCTCCCCGGCACCGCCTTCGTCGAACTCGCCCTCCACGCCGGCCACCACACCGGCGCGCCCCACCTCGAAGAGCTCACCCTCCACGCACCCCTCGCACTCCACCCCGACCAATACACCGACCTCCGCGTCCAGACCACCGCCCCCGATCACACCCTCACCATCCACTCCCGTCCCCAGGGAGCACCGGACGCCACGCCCTGGACGCTCCATGCCACGGGCGCCCTGTCCGCCGAACTCCCCGCGGCGGCAAACGACTTCACCCCTGCCTCCTGGCCACCGCCGGGTGCCCGGTCCATCCCGCTGCGTGACATCTACGAGCAGCTGGCCGCCCAGGGCTACCGCTACGGCCCCGCCTTCCAGGGCCTCAAGGCGGCGTGGCAGCAGGACGGCGACATCTTCGCCGAAGTGGCGCTCCCCGAATCGGCGCACGGCGACGCGGGCGCGTTCGGCCTGCACCCGGCCCTTCTCGACGCCGCCCTGCACGCCACGGACCTCGGCCGCGACGAGGACCCGGGCCAGACCGCGCTGCCCTTCGCATGGAGTGGGGTCTCCCTCCACGCGACCGGCGCGACCTCCCTGCGCGTACGCATCACGCACACGGACAACGGCGGCGTACGGCTCCACCTCGCGGACCCGGCGGGTCAACTCGTCGCGACAGTGGAGCAGTTGGTCATGCGGCCCGTCTCCGCCGACCAGATCGCGGCGGCCGGCGACGGCGGCGACACACCTCTGTACGTCGTGGAGTGGAACGCGCTGCCCACCACCGCCACCGACCGGACGACACCGGACGTCACGACGTGGGCGGCGGTCGGCGGACAGGCGGCGCGGTGGCAGTGGACCGGAGCCACCACGCACCCGGACCTGGCCGGCCTCGTCCCGACCGGCCCGGTTCCCGATGTCGTCGTCCTGACCTGCCCGGACGGGCCGGAGGACGCCGACATGCCGCAGCGGCTGCGGGTGGCCACCGAGGGTGTGCTCGCCTGCCTCCAGGAGTGGCTTGCGGACGACCGGTTCGCGGCGTCGCGGCTCGTGGTCGCGACCCAGGGAGCGGTGGGTCCCCGGGACGGGCTCGACCTGCCGGTGGACCTCGCGGGCGCCGCGGTGTGGGGCCTGGTGCGCTCCGCCCAGGCCGAACACCCGGACCGTTTCACCCTGGTGGACTGGGACGGCGCGGAGCTGACGCCGTCGCGAATGGCGGTGGCGCTGTCGAGTGGTGAGCCGGAGTTGGCGCTGCGTGACGGCCAGATCCACGTACCCCGCCTCACCCGCGCCACCACCCCCACCCAGCCCGCACTCACCGGCTTCGAGGAGTGGGGACCCGAGGACACCCTCCTCATCACCGGCGGCACCGGAGGACTCGCCACCCTCCTCGCCGAACACCTCATCACCCACCACCACATCAAAAACCTCGCCCTCGCCAGCCGCCAAGGACCAAGCGCACCTAACGCCACCCAACTCACAGACCACCTCACCCAACTCGGCGCCCACATCACCCTCCACACCTGCGACGTCAGCAACCCCACCCAACTCACCCACCTCATCAACAACACCCCCCACCTCAAAGGCATCATCCACACCGCAGGCACCCTCCACGACGCCACCCTCACCAACCAAACCCCCCACCACCTCAACACCACCCTCACCCCCAAAGCAGACGCCGCCTGGCACCTCCACCACACCACCCAACACCTCAACCTCACCCACTTCATCCTCTACTCCAGCGCCGCCGCCACCCTCGACGGCGCAGGCCAAGCCAACTACGCCGCCGCCAACGCCTTCCTCGACGCCCTCGCCACCCACCGCACCCACCACAACCAACCCGCACACTCCCTCGCCTGGGGCCTCTGGAACACCAACCACGGCATGGCCACCCACCTCACCCAAAACGACATCAACCGCATGAACAACGGCCCCCTCCTCCCCCTCACCACCACCCAAAACCTCACCCACTTCGACACCGCCCTCACCACCAACCACCCCGCCCTCCTCCCCATCAAACTCAACCCCCACCACCCCACCACCCCCCTCCTCCACCACCTCCACCCCACCACCCCCACCCGACCCACCGCCCACACCGCCACACCCACCGCCACGGGCCCCGCGGTCACGGCCGAGCTGGGCGGTCTGGACGCGGCGGAACGCGAGCGCACGATGCTGGACCTGGTGCGTACGCACGTCGCCGAGGTGCTGCACCACGAGAATGCCGGCGCCGTGGACGCCCGGCGCGCGTTCACCGAGATCGGCTTCGACTCCCTCTCGGCGGTGGAGCTGCGCAACCGGCTGAACAAGGCGACCGGACTGCGGCTGCCCGCGACACTCGTCTTCGACTATCCGACGCCGCACGCGCTCGCCGAGTACCTGGCGGACAAGCTCTTCGGCGCGGCCCCGGCCACGGCCGCACCCCGGGCCGTCACGTCCGGGGCGGCCCCCGATGAGCCGATCGCGATCGTCGGCATGAGCTGCCGCTTCCCGGGCGACGTCAACTCGCCTGAAGAACTTTGGGAGTTGTTGGCCGAGGGCCGGGACGGCATCTCCCTGTTCCCCGAGGATCGCGGCTGGAACGTCGAGGACATCTACGACCCGGAACCCGGAAAGTCCGGCAAGACGTACGCGCGCGAGGGCGGTTTCCTGCACGACGCGGCCGACTTCGACGCCGAGTTCTTCGGCATCTCCCCCCGCGAAGCACTCGCCACCGACCCCCAGCAGCGTCTGCTCCTGGAAACGTCCTGGGAAGCACTCGAACGCGCCGGGATCGACCCCCACACGCTCCGGGGCAGCCGAACCGGCGTCTTCGCGGGCATCATGTACCACGACTACGCCACCCGGCTCGGCAACTCGCCCCTGCCCGAGGGCGTCGACACCTACCTCGGCAACGGCAGCCTCGGCAGCGTCGCCTCCGGACGCGTCTCCTACACCCTCGGCCTCGAAGGCCCCGCCGTCACCGTCGACACCGCCTGCTCCTCCTCCCTGGTCGCCCTGCACTGGGCCATCCAGGCGCTGCGGGCCGGCGAGTGCTCACTCGCACTCGCGGGCGGCGTCACCGTGATGTCGACACCCGACACCTTCATCGACTTCAGCCGGCAGCGCGGTCTTGCGAGCGACGGCCGCATCCGTTCCTTCGCCGACGCAGCCGACGGCACCGGTTGGGGCGAGGGCGCGGGCATGCTCCTCGTCGAGCGCCTGTCGGACGCCCAGCGCAACGGGCACCGTGTCCTCGCGGTCGTACGCGGCTCCGCCGTCAACCAGGACGGCGCGAGCAACGGCCTGACGGCGCCGAACGGCCCCTCCCAACAACGCGTCATCAACCAAGCCCTCACCAACGCCGGACTCAACCCCACCGACATCCACGCCGTCGAAGCACACGGCACCGGCACCGTCCTCGGCGACCCCATCGAAGCCCAAGCCCTCCTCGCCACCTACGGCCAAAACCGCACGGACAAGGACCCGCTGTGGCTCGGCTCGGTGAAATCCAACCTCGGCCACACCCAGGCAGCCGCAGGCGTCGCCGGGATCATCAAGATGGTCATGGCCATGCGCAACGGCGTCCTGCCCAAGACCCTGCACGTGGACGCGCCGTCATCGAAGGTCGACTGGACGGCGGGCCGGGTGGAACTGCTCACCGAGGCCGTGGCCTGGGAGGCCCAGGGGCCTCGTCGTGCGGGTGTGTCCTCGTTCGGGATCAGCGGCACGAACGCCCACGTCATCCTGGAGGAGGCCCCTGCCGCGGAGCCCGCCGGCCCGCATGCCACCGAACGTCCCACGGTGGTAGGCGCGTTGGCGCTTCCGGTGTCGGCGGCCAACGCGGCTGCGCTGGCCGCGCAGGCCTCGGGTCTGCTGGGCGTGCTGGAGGACGCGGACGCTCCGGAGCCGGCGGACGTGGCCGTGGCGCTCGCCACGACCCGGGCCCAGCTGGAACACCGCGCGGTGGTCGTGGGCACCGGACTCGATGAACTCCTGGTGCGGCTGCGGTCGTTGGCGTCCGGAGAGACGGCCCCGGGTGTCGTGCGTGGCGTCCGGGCTGAGGGGCGGCTGGCGTTCCTCTTCACCGGTCAGGGCGCGCAACGGATCGGCATGGGCAGCGAACTGGCCGCCGCCTTCCCGGAGTTCGCGTCCGCGCTTGATGAAGTGTGCGGACACCTGGACCCGCTCCTGGACCGCCCGCTGAAGGATGTGCTGTTCGCGGAGGAGGGGTCGGCTGAGGCGGCGCTGCTCGACCAGACGGCGTACGCCCAGCCTGCGCTGTTCGCGATCGAGACCGCGCTGTTCCGGCTGACCGAAGCCCTCGGCGTACGCCCCGACCTGCTGGCCGGGCACTCCATCGGCGAGATCAGCGCCGCCCACGCCGCCGGTGTGTTCTCCCTCGCGGACGCGTGCACCCTGGTCGCGGCGCGCGGACGGCTGATGCAGGCGCTGCCCGAGGGCGGCGTGATGGCCGCCCTCCAGGCCACCGAGGAGGATGTCCTCGTACTCCTCGAAGGTATCGAGGACGTGGCCATCGCCGCCGTCAACGGGCCACGCGCGGTGGTTGTTTCGGGCGCGGCCGCCTCCGTGGACAAGGTCGTGGAAGCGGTATCGGCCCAGGGCGGCAAGACCTCCCGGCTCAAGGTCTCGCACGCCTTCCACTCACCCCTGATGGACCCCATGCTGGACGACTTCCGAGACGTACTCACGGGACTCACCTACCACGAGCCCCGCACCCCCATCGTCTCCAATGTCACCGGCCGCACGGCCACACCGGGTGAACTCACCACCTTCGAGTACTGGGTCACCCACGCCCGCGAAGCCGTCCGTTTCGCGGACGGCATCCGCACCCTGGCCGCCGAAGGCGCCAACACCTTCCTGGAGATCGGCCCCGACGCCGTCCTCACCGCCATGGCGTCCGAAGCCCTACCGGACCAGGAATCCACCGCCTTCATCCCCCTCCTCCGTCGCAACCGCCCCGAGGACACCGAAACTCTCACCGCCCTGGCCCGCCTGTGGACCACCGGCCACCCCGTCAACTGGGCCGCCGCGCACGCCAACACGCCGACCCGGCCCGTGGATCTCCCCACGTACCCCTTCCAGCGGCAGCACTACTGGATCAATGCGGTGGCCGATCAGGCCGACGTAACCTCCGCCGGTCTCGCGTCCGCGCGGCATCCGTTGCTCGGGGCCGCGATCACGCTGCCGGAGTCGAGTGCCGTGGTCCTGACGGGACGTATCGGACTGCCGTCCCATCCGTGGCTGGCCGACCACGCCGTGATGGGCACGACCATCCTGCCCGGCACCGCCTGCGTCGAGCTCGCGCTGCGAGCCGGCGACCAGGTGGGGTGTGGTCTGCTGGAAGAGCTCACGCTCGAAGTACCGCTCGCCCTGCCGTCGCAGGGTTCCCGCGACCTCCGCGTCTCCGTGGGTGAGGCCGACGCATCGGCCCGGCGCACGGTCGGCGTGTACTCGCGCGGCCAGGACGCGGCCCCCGACGACGCGTGGACCCGCCACGCCAGCGGTCTTCTGGCCGTGGGCACGGGCGCGAGCGGCCACGGAGCCGATCTGAGCGTGTGGCCGCCTGCGGGCGCCGCCGCGATCGACGTGAGCCGGCTCTACGCGTCACTGGCGGCGGACGGTCTGGAGTACGGTCCGGTCTTCCGGGGTCTGCGGGCCGCCTGGCGTCGCGGTGGCGATGTGTTCGCCGAGGTGGTCCTGCCGGAGGAGGCACATGGCGACGCGCGTGCGTTCGGCCTGCACCCGGCCCTTCTCGACGCCGCCCTGCACGCGACGGAGCTGCTGGGCGACGGAAGCCGGGAGCCGGGGCGTGGCGCGGCCCTCCCGTTCGCGTGGAGCGATGTGTCGCTGCATGCCTCGGGGGCGACCGCGCTGCGGATCCGGGTCGCCGCGGTCGAGGGCAGCGCGGACGCGACGACGCTGGACCTGGCCGACGCGGCCGGAGCTCCGGTGGCGACCGTGCGTGCGATGGTCGCCCGCCCGGTGTCGGCCGAGCAGATCGCCTCGGCGCGGGCCGACTCGCTGCCCCTGTACCACGTGGAGTGGAGCCCGATTTCGGTCCGGGACGCGGGCGCGCACGAGGCCACGGGTGCGCCCGAGAACTGGGCGGTGCTCGGCGACGGGGCGGACCGCTGGGCGTGGGCCGGCCCGCGTACGTACCCGGACCTGGCGGCGCTCGGCGACGCGGTGGCGCCGGTGGTCCTGCTGCCGTGCCCGGCCGTGGAGTTCGACGCCTCGGACCCGGACGGCAGGACGACGATGCCGCAGCGACTCCGCGAGGTCCTTGGCACCGTACTGAGCACGCTGCAACAGTGGCTGGCCGAGGAGCGCCCGCCCTCGTCCCGTCTCGTCGTGGTGACCGAGGACACGGACGGCCCGGGCAGCATGATCGCCGCGGCGGTCGGCGGTCTTGTGCGCTCCGCGCAGGAGGAGAACCCGGGCTGCTTCGTCCTGGCGCGCTGGGACGGCGACGAGGCCTCGGCCCGGCACTTCCCCGCGGCGCTGGCCAGCGGTGAGCCGCAGGTGTCGATTCAGGCGGACGGCGTGTACGCGGCCCGGCTCGAACGGGTCGCGGTGGAAGCGGCGAGCGACGACGCACCCGCGTTGACCGGTTTCGAGGAGTGGGGACCCGAGGACACCCTCCTCATCACCGGCGGCACCGGAGGACTCGCCACCCTCCTCGCCGAACACCTCATCACCCACCACCACATCAAAAACCTCACCCTCGCCAGCCGCCAAGGACCGGGCGCACCTAACGCCACCCAACTCACAGACCACCTCACCCAACTCGGCGCCCACATCACCCTCCACACCTGCGACGTCAGCAACCCCACCCAACTCACCCACCTCATCAACAACACCCCCCACCTCAAAGGCATCATCCACACCGCAGGCACCCTCCACGACGCCACCCTCACCAACCAAACCCCCCACCACCTCAACACCACCCTCACCCCCAAAGCAGACGCCGCCTGGCACCTCCACCACACCACCCAACACCTCAACCTCACCCACTTCATCCTCTACTCCAGCGCCGCCGCCACCCTCGACGGCGCAGGCCAAGCCAACTACGCCGCCGCCAACGCCTTCCTCGACGCCCTCGCCACCCACCGCACCCACCACAACCAACCCGCACACTCCCTCGCCTGGGGCCTCTGGAACACCAACCACGGCATGGCCACCCACCTCACCCAAAACGACATCAACCGCATGAACAACGGCCCCCTCCTCCCCCTCACCACCACCCAAAACCTCACCCACTTCGACACCGCCCTCACCACCAACCACCCCGCCCTCCTCCCCATCAAACTCAACCCCCACCACCCCACCACCCCCCTCCTCCACCACCTCCACCCCACCACCCCCACCCGACCCACCGCCCACACCGCCACACCCACCGAAGCCCTCGACCCCTCCACCGTGGAGCAGCGACTCGCGCCGCTGGCCGATGACGAGCGTCTGCACCTTCTCGAGGACCTGATCTGTGTCGAGGTGGCGGCGGTGCTCGGCCACGCCGACGCCTCGTCACTCACCGCGACCCGGTCGTTCCAGGACTCCGGCTTCGACTCGCTCACCGCGGTGGAACTGCGCAACAGGCTGCGCAAGGTTACGGGCCAGCGCCTTTCGGCCACCCTGATCTTCGACTATCCGACCCCCCAGACGCTCGCGAAGTACCTGCTGGAGGAGATGCTTCCGGAGATCGAGGAGATCCGGGCGCGGCAGCAGGAGTCCGCTGGGGGCGAGGCGGACGAGGACGCGCTGCGTCAGGTGCTCGGTTCGGTGCCGCTGGCCCGGATCAGGGAAGCCGGCCTGCTGGACGCGTTGTTGGCGCTGGCTCCGGCCACAGGCGAGGCGGCCGACGTCTCGACGCGGCCCACCGATGACGGTCCGGCCGGCCAGGACGGCCTGTCCGGCCAGGCTGAGCAGAGCGACCAGAACGACCAGAGCGACGCGATCCTGGCGATGGACATCGACGATCTCGTCCGCGAGGCGTTCGAGCGCAGCGGTTCCGAACAGCCTGAGTGACCGCGCGGGCCCCGGCCCCGCCCGCCTTCGTCCCCGTCGGTCCCGCTCTTCGGAACCGACGGGGGCGGGGCACTGCCCGGACGAAGCGTCTCAAGTCATACGAGCGACCGAGGAATGCGAGTGACGACCGTGGATACACCTGTCCAGAAGATCGCCGAGGCACTGCGCAAGTCGCTGCTGGAGAACGAGCGGCTGCGTCGGCGCTACGACGAGGCGACCTCGCCCGAGCCGGTGGCCATCGTGGGCATGAGCTGCCGTTTCCCGGGCGGTGTCGAGTCCCCCGAGGATCTGTGGTCGCTCGTGGACTCGGGCACCGACGCGATCACCGGCTTCCCCGACAACCGGGGCTGGGATCTCGACGGGGTGTACGACCCGGAGGGCGTACGGCCGCACACCAGTTACACCGGGCAGGGCGGGTTCCTGCACGGGGCGCCGGAGTTCGACCCGGCGTTCTTCGGGATGAGCCCGCACGAGGCGACCGCGACCGATCCCCAGCAACGGCTGCTCCTCGAGGTGGCCTGGGAGGCGTTCGAGCGGGCCGGGATCGACCCTCATGACCTGACGGGCACTCAGACGGGGGTGTACGCAGGGGTCATGGCCACCGACTACCCGGTGCGCGTGGGCACGGTGCCCGAGGGCGCCGAGGGGTTCATGGTCACCGGCACGGACGGCAGCATCGTCTCCGGGCGCATCTCCTACACCCTCGGCCTTGAGGGACCCGCCGTCTCCATCGACACGGCCTGCTCTTCGTCCCTGGTGGCGCTGCACCTGGCCGTGCAGGCGCTGCGTCAGGGCACCTGCTCGCTGGCGCTGGCCGGTGGCGTCACCGTGATGTCCACGGCCCGTACGTTCGTGGAGTTCAGCCGGCAGCGCGGTCTCGCCCTCGACGGACGCTGCCGGTCCTTCGCCGACGCCGCCGCCGGTACGGGCTGGGGCGAGGGCGCGGGCATGCTGGTCCTGGAGAAGCTGTCCGACGCGCGCCGCAACAACCGGCGCGTCCTAGCCGTGGTGCGGGGCTCCGCCCTGAACCAGGACGGCGCGAGCAACGGCCTCACCGCGCCCAACGGCCCCTCGCAGCAGCGCGTGATCCGCCAGGCCCTGGCCGACGCGGGCCTGAGCGCGGGGGAGGTCGACGCCGTGGAGGCACACGGCACCGGCACGGTCCTCGGCGACCCGATCGAGGCACAGGCGCTGCTCGCCACCTACGGCAAGGGCCGTCCGGCCGACGACCCGCTGTGGCTCGGCTCGGTCAAGTCCAACATCGGGCACACCCAGGCCGCCGCCGGTGTCGCGGGCGTCATCAAGATGGTCATGGCGATACGCAACGGCGTCCTGCCCAAGACCCTGCACGTGGACGAACCCTCCACGAAGGTGGACTGGGAGGACGGGACGGTGGAACTGCTCACCGAACCGGTGCCGTGGCAGCGCGACCGCCCGCGCCGCGCCGGCGTCTCCTCCTTCGGCCTCAGCGGCACCAACGCCCACGTCATCATCGAGCAGGCACCCGAGGCAGCACCGGCCCCGGCCGACGAGGCGACACCCGATCCCGTCGCCGAGCCGGCGACCGCGCTGCCCTATCTCATCACCGCGAAGAGCGCTGCGGCGCTGCGCGCCCAGGCAGGACGCCTCGCCGAGCAGGTCGCGACCGGCCTCGGGGTGCGCCCCGCCGACCTCGGGTACTCCCTGGCGACCACCCGCGCCGCGATGGAACACCGGGCCGTGCTCGTCGCGGACGGCACGGACGCGCTGCTCGCGGGGCTGAGAGCCACCGCCAAAGGAGACACCCCCGAGGGCCTGGTGACCGGCACCGCCGCCGGCCGCGCCAAGGTGGCCTTCGTCTTTCCCGGTCAGGGCTCGCAGTGGGCCGGCATGGCGCTTGAACTTCTGGACACCGCCCCGGTGTTCGCCGACCGCGTCCGCGCGTGCGCGGAAGCCTTCCGCCCCCACGTCGACTGGGACCTGCTCGCCGTGCTGCGGGGGGAGCCGGACGCGCCCACCCTGGAACGCGTCGACGTGGTCCAGCCGGTCCTGTTCGCCGTCATGGTCTCGCTTGCCGAACTGTGGCGTGCGCACGGCGTGAAGCCCGCCGCCGTGGTGGGCCACTCGCAGGGCGAGATCGCCGCGGCGTGCGTCGCGGGCGCGCTCTCCCTGGAGGACGCCGCGCGCGTGGTGACGCTGCGCAGCCAGGCCATCGCGCGTCGGCTGACCGGCCCCGGCGGCATGATGTCGGTGTCCCTGCCCGCCGAGCAGGTCGCCGAACGGCTGCGCCGCTGGGACGGGCGGCTCTCGGTGGCCGCCGTCAACGGCGCGGGTTCGGTCGCCGTGTCCGGTGACTCCGACGCCCTGGACGAACTGCTCACCGAGCTCACGGCCGAGGACATCTGGGCCCGCCGGATCCCGGTCGACTACGCCTCGCACTCCGCCCATGTGGAGTCCATCGAGCAGGAACTCCTCGACCTCCTGCGCGACATCACGCCCCGCGCCTCGCGCACCCCGTTCTACTCGACGGTGACCGCGTCACTCATCGACACCAGTGAGCTCGACGCCACCTACTGGTACCGCAATCTGCGCCAGACCGTGCGCTTCGAGGAGACGACCCGGGCGCTGCTCGCCGACGGCCACAGCGTCTTCGTCGAGGCGAGCCCGCACCCGGTGCTTTCCATGGGCATCCAGGAGACCGGTGAGGCGGCCGGGCGGCCCGCCACCGCCGTGGGTTCGCTGCGCAGGCACGAGGGCGGCATGGACCGCTTCCTGCTCTCGCTCGGCGAGGCCTGGGTGCAGGGCGTCTCCGTGGACTGGGAGGCGCCGTTCGCACCGTACGCCCCTTCCTGGGTCGACCTGCCCACCTATCCGTTCCAGCGCACCTCATTCTGGCCGCGCCCCGACACCGGGGGTACGGACGTGGCCTCGGCAGGGCTCGACGCCGCCGACCACCCCCTGCTGGGCGCGGTCATGAAACTTGCCGACGCCGACGGCGCTCTTCTCACCGGCCGGATCGGCCTGGACACCCACCCCTGGCTCGCGGACCACGCGGCAGGCGGCACTGTGCTGCTGCCAGGCACAGCGCTGGTGGAGCTGGCCGTGCGCGCGGGCGACCAGGTCGGCTGCGGACGCGTCGACGAACTCACCCTGACCGCACCGCTGTTGCTGCCCCCCAAGGGCGGCATCCAGATCCAGGTCTTCGTGGGCGTACCGGACGCGACGGGCCGGCGCCCTGTCTCCGTGCACGGGCGTCCGGCGACGGGATCCGGCGAGACGCGCGACAACTCCCCTGATGGCGAGGCGATTTGGGCGAGCCATGCGACGGGATACCTCGTACCCGAGCCGTCGCGGATTGCCGCCCCGGACGCCACGACGGTCTGGCCGCCCGAAGGCGCCACCGCGCTCGATGTGACGGACCTGTACGAGCGGCTTGTCGAGCAGGGCTACGGCTACGGGCCCGTCTTCCAGGGACTGCGCGCCGCGTGGCAGCGAGGGGACGAGGTGTTCGCGGAGGTCGCCCTGCCCGAGGGCGCCCGCGAGGAGGCCGCCAGATTCGGACTGCACCCGGCGCTCCTCGACGCGGCTCTGCACGCGGCGGGCCTCGGCCCGTTCGACACCCACTCCGAGACCGCCGGGACCAACGAGAGCGCTGACGCCGTCGGAGTCCGGCTTCCCTTCAGCTGGAGCGGCGTGAGCCTGCGGGCGGTGGGCGCGGCCGCGCTGCGGGTACGGGTCTCACCGGCCGGTGAAGACGCGGTGCGCCTGCACCTGTCGGACGCGAAGGGCGCGCAGGTGGCCTCCGTCGACGCGCTGATCCTGCGTCCGGTCCCGCTCGGCGGCCTGTCGGCGGCCCCCGCACCGCACCGCGATTCGCTGTTCCAGGTGGAGTGGCAGGCGGCGGACCGGCCGACGCCCGGGCGGACGGTGACCTGGGCTCCGCTCTCCATGGACGGGGGCGACGCCGAGGCCGTGACGGTGGCCCGGTCCGGTGTGTCCGCCGCTCACGCCGCGCTGCTCCCGGCCGGTGAGCCCGTGCGCGCGGACAGCCCCGCGCACGCCGACGGGCCCGTGCACACCGACAGCGCAGCCGGGGCGGGACCGCTCGCACCCGAGGTGTTCGTCCTGCCCTGCCCGCCGGTCGACCTCAGCGACGCGGAGCAGGTGCCCCAGCGGCTGCGTGACGTGCTCGCCACCGTGCTCAGCGCGTTGCAGAAGTGGTCGGCCGAGGACCGGCCGGTCTCGTCCCGGCTGGCCGTGGTCACCCAGGGAGCGGCGGGCCCCGGGGATCTGCCGATGGACGTGGTCGGGGCTTCGGTGTGGGGTCTGGTGCGCGCCGCGCAGGCCGAGACGCCGGACTGCTTCGTCCTGGTCGACTCGGACGGCACGCCGGAGTCGGCACGGCGGCTCGCCGCCGCCGTCGTGTCGAGTGGTGAGCCGGAGTTGGCGCTGCGTGACGGCCGGATCCACGTACCCCGCCTCACCCGCGCCACCACCCCCACCCAGCCCGCACTCACCGGCTTCGAGGAGTGGGGACCCGAGGACACCCTCCTCATCACCGGCGGCACCGGAGGACTCGCCACCCTCCTCGCCGAACACCTCATCACCCACCACCACATCAAAAACCTCACCCTCGCCAGCCGCCAAGGACCGGGCGCACCTAACGCCACCCAACTCACAGACCACCTCACCCAACTCGGCGCCCACATCACCCTCCACACCTGCGACGTCAGCAACCCCACCCAACTCACCCACCTCATCAACAACACCCCCCACCTCAAAGGCATCATCCACACCGCAGGCACCCTCCACGACGCCACCCTCACCAACCAAACCCCCCACCACCTCAACACCACCCTCACCCCCAAAGCCGACGCCGCCTGGCACCTCCACCACACCACCCAACACCTCAACCTCACCCACTTCATCCTCTACTCCAGCGCCGCCGCCACCCTCGACGGCGCAGGCCAAGCCAACTACGCCGCCGCCAACGCCTTCCTCGACGCCCTCGCCACCCACCGCACCACCCACAACCAACCCGCACACTCCCTCGCCTGGGGCCTGTGGACCCAGCACACCAGCATGACCGGCCATCTGAGCGCGGCGGACATCGAGCAGATGGCCAGGTCCGGTGTGCGCGGCCTCTCCGGGGAGGAAGGCCTCGCGCTCTTCGACGCCGCTGTATCCGGCTCGGCCCCCGTCCTGCTGCCGATCCGGCTCGACCTCAAGGCGCTGCGCGACCGTCCCGGCGACTTGCCGCCGCTGTTGAGCGGGCTCGTACGTCCGGTGACCCGGCGTGCCATCGCGGCGGCGGCGGACGGCGGTGACACGCTTGCCGACCAGCTGCTCCGGATGCCCGCCCCCGAGCGCAACCGGCTGCTTCTCGACCTGGTCCGCACGCACGTCGCCGGCATCCTCGGCCACGAGAGCGGCGACGCCGTCGCCCCCGACCGCGCGTTCAAGGAGCTGGGCTTCGACTCCCTCGCCGCCGTGGCACTGCGCAACCGCCTCGGCACAGCGACTGGCATCCGGCTGCCGGTCACCCTGGTCTTCGACCATCCGACGCCGACCGCGCTGGCCGAGTACCTTCGCGCCGAACTCATCGGCTCGGACGCGTCCCAGGCGCCGGGAGCCGCCACGGCGGCCTCGTCCCTCGACGAGCCCATCGCCATCGTCGGCATGAGCTGCCGCTTCCCCGGCGGCATCAACTCTCCCGAGGAACTGTGGCAGTTGCTCGCCGAAGGACGGGACGGGATCTCGCCCTTCCCCGAGGACCGCGGCTGGAACATCGCGGAGATCTGCGACACCAGCGGCCTGCGGGCGAACACCAGCCACGCCGCCGAGGGCGGTTTCCTGCACGACGCGGCCGACTTCGACGCCGAGTTCTTCGGCATCTCCCCGCGCGAAGCACTCGCCACCGACCCCCAGCAGCGTCTGCTCCTGGAAACGTCCTGGGAAGCACTCGAACGCGCCGGTATAGACCCACACACCTTGCGTGGCAGCCGGCACCGGCGTCTTCGCCGGAGTCATGTACCACGACTACGCCACCCGGCTCGGCAACTCGCCCCTGCCCGACGGCGTCGACACTTACCTCGGCAACGGCAGCCTCGGCAGCGTCGCCTCCGGACGCGTCTCCTACACCCTCGGCCTCGAAGGCCCCGCCGTCACCGTCGACACCGCCTGCTCCTCCTCGCTCGTCGCCCTGCATCTCGCGGTGCAGGCGCTGCGGGGCGGCGAGTGCTCACTCGCACTCGCGGGCGGCGTCTCGGTGATGTTCACGCCGGAGACGTTCATCGACTTCAGCCGGGCCCGGAATCTGGCTCCGGACGGCAGGACGAAGGCGTTCGCAGGCGCGGCGGACGGCACGAGTCTGTCCGAGGGAGCCGGCGTCCTGCTGGTGGAACGCCTCTCCGACGCCCAGCGCAACGGCCATCGCGTCCTCGCGGTCGTACGCGGCTCCGCCGTCAACCAGGACGGCGCGAGCAACGGCCTCACGGCGCCGAACGGCCCCTCCCAACAACGCGTCATCAACCAAGCCCTCACGAACGCCGGACTCAACCCCACCGACATCCACGCCGTCGAAGCACACGGCACCGGCACCGTCCTCGGCGACCCCATCGAAGCCCAAGCCCTCCTCGCCACCTACGGCCAAAACCGCACGGACAAGGACCCGCTGTGGCTCGGCTCGGTGAAATCCAACCTCGGCCACACCCAGGCAGCCGCAGGCGTCGCCGGCGTCATCAAGATGGTCATGGCCATGCGCAACGGCGTCCTGCCCAGGACCCTCAACGTGGACGAGCCGACCCCGCACGTGGACTGGACGGCCGGACAGGTCGAACTGCTCACCGAGGCGGTGGACTGGCCGAACGACGAACCCCGTCGCGCGGGTGTGTCCTCGTTCGGGATCAGCGGCACGAACGCCCACGTCATCCTGGAGGAGGCCCCGGACCCGGCCCCCGAACCCAACAGTGCGGCCTCCGAAGTGCCCCGGCGGGACACGGCGGTGCTGGCACTGCCGCTCAGCGCCCGTACCGGCACGGCCCTCGGCGCGCAGGCCGCGAGTCTGGTGAGCCTGCTGGAGGGTGCCGATGCGCCGGACCCGGCAGCTGTCGGGCTGGCACTGGCCACGACACGGGCCCAGCTGGAACACCGCGCGGTGGTGCTGGGGCCGGATCGCGATGAACTCCTGGCGGGATTGCGGTCGTTGGCGTCGGGCGAGACGGACCCGGGTGTCGTGCGCGGTGTCCGGGCTGAGGGCCGGCTGGCGTTCCTCTTCACCGGGCAGGGCGCGCAACGGATCGGCATGGGCCGTGAACTGGCCGCCGCCTTCCCGGTGTTCGCGTCCGCGCTTGATGAGGTGTGCGGACACCTGGACCCGCTCCTCAGCCGCCCGCTGAAGGATGTGCTGTTCGCGGAGGAGGGGTCGGCTGAGGCGGCGCTGCTCGACCAGACGGCGTACGCCCAGCCCGCGCTGTTCGCGATCGAGACCGCGCTGTTCCGGCTGACCGAAGCCCTCGGCGTACGCCCCGACCTGCTGGCCGGTCACTCCATCGGCGAGATCAGCGCCGCCCACGCCGCCGGTGTGTTCTCGCTGGAGGACGCCTGCACCCTGGTCGCGGCGCGCGGACGGCTCATGCAGGCGCTGCCCGAGGGCGGGGTGATGGCCGCCCTCCAGGCCACCGAGGAGGATGTCCTCGTACTCCTCGAAGGCGTCGAGGACGTGGCGATCGCCGCCGTCAACGGGCCGCGTGCGGTGGTGGTTTCGGGCGCCGCCGCCTCCGTGGACAAGGTCGTGGAAGCGGTACGGGACCAGGGCGGCAAGACCACCCTCCTCAAGGTCTCCCACGCCTTCCACTCACCCCTGATGGACCCCATGCTGGAGGACTTCAGGGACGTACTCACCGGACTCACCTACCACGAGCCCCGCATCCCCCTCGTCTCCAACGTCACCGGCCGCACCGCCACACCGGGTGAACTCACCACCTCCGAGTACTGGGCGACCCACGTCCGGCATGCAGTCCGTTTCGCCGACGGCATCCAGGCGCTGGCCGCCGAAGGCGCCACCACCTTCCTGGAGATCGGCCCCGACGCCGTCCTCACCGCCATGGCCCCTAGCGCCCTGGACGACGACACCACCACCGCCTTCATCCCCCTCCTGCGCCGCAACCGCCCCGAGGAAACCGAAACACTCACCGCCCTGGCCCGCCTCTGGACCACCGGCCACACCATCAACTGGCCCACGCTCCACACCAACTCCCCCACCCACCCCATCGACCTGCCCACCTACCCCTTCCAGCGCCAGCGCTACTGGCTCGACCCCGCCCCCACCGCCGGCGACATCACCACCCTCGGCCAAACCCCCACACACCACCCCCTCCTCAGCGCCATCCTCCACCGCGCCGGCACCGACGAAGCCATCCTCACCGGGCGCATCAGCACCCACACCCATCCCTGGCTCGCCGACCACACCATCATGGGCACCACCCTCCTGCCCGGCACCGCACTCGTCGAACTCGCCCTGCACTCCGGCCACCACACCGGCACACCTCACCTCGAAGAACTCACCCTCCACTCCCCCCTCGTCCTCGCCCCCCACCAACCCCTCCACCTCCAAGTCACCGTCGGGCCCCCCGACCCCCGCCAGCACCGCACCCTCACCATCCACACCCGCCCCGACACCCCCCACGCCACCGCCGACACACCCTGGACCCAACACGCCCAAGGCACCCTTGCCCCCCAACCCACCACCACTCCCACACCCGACCCCGCCCCTTGGCCGCCCACCAACGCCCACCCCATCCCCCTCCACCACGCCTACCAACACCTCGCCGACCACGGCTACGACTACGGCCCCACCTTCCAAGGCCTCCACACCGCCTGGCGCGACCACGACACCACCTACGCCGAGATCACCCTCCCCCCGCACGCCCACCAAGACGCCACCACCTTCGTCCTCCACCCCGCCCTCCTCGACGCCGCACTCCACGCCGCCGATCTGGGCGGCGACGACACCGAGGACGACCCGTCGGGCATGTTGCTCCCGTTCGCCTGGGAAGGCGTGACCCTTCACGCGACCGGCGCGACCAAGCTGCGCGTACGCATCACCCGTCCGGCCGAGAACACGTTGTCGGTCGAGATGGCCGACCCGCACGGCGTGCCGGTGGCCTCCGTACGCTCCCTCGTGCTGCGTCCCCTCAGCCCTGAGCAGCTGCTCGGCGCCGTACGCTCCCAGGGCGGCGGCCAGCCGTTGTTCGGCATCGATTGGGCTCCGCTATCGCTTCCGGCCGCCAGGGACGGTGACGGCAGCGGATCCTTGACGCACCGACAACTCACGGGTGCTGACGGCGGGTTGACAGAGCAGGAAGTGGCTCCGGACGTCGTGGTGATCCACTGCACCGAGGAGTCCGAAGCGGCCTCGCCCGTAACCCCTGACGTGGTGCGCGACACCGCCTGGCGCGTGCTCGCGCTCCTGCGGCGGTGGCTGGTGGACGAGCGGTTCGCGGCGTCCCGGTTCGTGGTCGTGACCCGGCACGGCGTCGCCGTGTCCCGCCCCGGTGAGGACGTCGAGGACGTACTCGACCTCGCGGGGGCGGCGGTATGGGGTCTGGTGCGCGCGGTGCGTGAGGAGCACCCCGGCCGGGTGACCCTGGTGGACGTGGACGGTACGCCGGAGTCGCAGGAGGCGCTGACGGCTGCCTCGCTGGCGGCGGGCACCGACCGCGAGCCGGAGATCGCCCTGCGCGACGGCGCCGCGTTCGCCCCCCGGCTCGTGCGCGTCACATCCGCGCCCGCACCCGCCGATACCGGCGGCCTCTCCGAGGCTGCGGGCGACCAACTCGACCCCGATGGAACGGTGTTGGTGGCCGGCGGCACGGGCGGCCTTGGCCGGGTGCTGGCCCGTCATCTGGTCACCGAGCACGGCGTGCGCCACCTGCTGCTCCTGAGCCGTCGCGGTCCCGCCGCCGAGGGCGCCGACAAGCTCGCCGCGCAGCTGGCGGAACTCGGCGCGCGCGTCGACATCGTGGCCTGTGACGCCTCTGACGAGGACCAGTTGGCCGCCGCGCTCGCCAACATTCCGGCCGATCGGCCGCTGACCGGCGTCGTGCATGCCGCCGGAGTGCTGGGTGACGCGACGCTGGCGTCGATGACGTCCGACGGGTTCGCCACCGTCCTGCGTCCCAAGGTGGACGCCGCGCTCAACCTCCACCGTCTGACGGCCGACGCGCGGTTGGAGATGTTCGTCCTGTTCTCCTCGGCGGCGGGCACGCTGGGGGCTGCCGGGCAGTCCAACTACGCTGCCGCCAACACCTTCTTGGACGCGCTGGCCCAGCACCGTCGTGCCCGGGGACTCGCGGGCCTCTCCTTGGCGTGGGGGCTGTGGGACGCGGAGACGGGCATGGGTGACCAGCTCGCCGACGCCGATGTCCGGCGGATGGCACGCTCGGGCATGCGGGCACTGTCGGTGGAGGAGGGCCTGGCGCAGTTCGACGCCGCGCTCGCCCTGGGCGACATCGGCCGCGCCGGTTCCGGGCAGGGCGCGCCCGGTCGCGCGGTCCTGCTCCCGATGGCGCTCGAACCCGCGGCGACGCGGGCCGCCGGTGGCGCCGGTGACGTACCCGCGCTGCTGCGCGCTCTGGTGCGCACCACGGCCCGCCGCGCCGTGGACAGCGGCTCCGCTACGGAGGCTGACTCCCTGGGTGACGAGCTGGCCGGCCGGTTGGCTTCGCTCTCCGCCGAGGAGCAGGAACGTACGCTGTTGGGGTTGGTGCGCCGTCACACGGCCGAGGTTCTTGGCCACGCCGGAGGCCATGCGGTCGATCCGCTGCGTGGTTTCGTGGAACTGGGCTTCGACTCGTTGACGGCGCTCGAACTGCGCAACCGGCTGGGCGCCGCGAGCGGGCTCCGGCTGCCGTCCACGCTGATCTACGACCACCCCACTCCGCTGGCCGCCGCTCGTCATCTGCGTACGGAGCTGGTGGACGACGAGGCCGCCGCCGGGCCGTCCCTGGAGGCCGAACTCGCCGGCCTTGAGGCGGCCATGAGTGGCGCCGCGCCGGACGAAACCGAGCACGCGAGGATCACGGCGCGGCTGCGGGCCCTGACCGTGCGGTGGAGCGAGATCTCGCGGCCCGCCGACGACGGGACACGGACGCTGGCCGACGACCGGGCGGCACTCGAGTCGGTCTCGGCCGACGAGCTGTTCGATCTGCTCGACAGCGAGCTCGACGCCGACTGACGGCGCCCCCTGGGGACAGCGCCCGCTGTCCGCAGGGATCTCGGGCGGGAACCGCCTGAGTCGGGGCACACACGGAAGGCCGGCCACCGGGGGTACTCGGTGGCCGGCCTTCCGCGTGTCGTCTCTGTCAGCCGCTGCCTGTCGTTGCGACGCTGTCCGTCCCGGCGGGCGTCTCGGCGGCGCGGGCCACCGTCTCCGGAGTGGCCGAGCGCGCGTTGCGCAGCAGCACGAGCGAGGTCACGGCCATCGCGAGCAGCAGTCCGGCCGCCGTCCAGGAGGCGACGCGCAGCCCGTGCGCGAAGGCCTCGCGCGCGGCGTCGAGCAGTTCGGCGCCGGTGCGCGGCGGCAACTGCCGGGCGGTCTCCAGTGCGCCGCCCAGGGTGTCCTTCGCGGCCCCGACCGCCGCGTGCGAGAGTCCGGAAGGAACCTGGTGTGCCACGTCGTAGCGGTAGACGGCGGTGCCGATGCTGCCCAGGATGGCGATGCCGAACGCGCCGCCGAACTCCGTGGCGGTCTGCGACAGACCGGAGACCGATCCCGCGCGGTCGGCCGGGGCGGCGGCGATGACCAGGTCGGACGTGGTGGTCATGACGGCCGTGATGCCGGCGGCCATGACCACGGTGCCGGTCGCGAGCACCCCGACACCGGAGTCGGCATGGAGCTGGGAGAGCACACCGTATCCGGCGGCCGCGACCACCAGGCCGCCCGTCACAACCGCCCCGGGCCGTACGAACCGGGCGAGCAGCGGGGCCGTCGCCGAGCTGACCAGGGCGGCGCCGGCGGCGGGCAGCGCCCACAGGCCGGCCTCCAACGGCCCGAATCCGAGCACCATTTGGAGGTACTGGGAGGTGAAGAGGCCGGACCCGACGAGTGAGAAGATCGCGAGCACGCTGGTCGCGACGGCGGCGCTGAACACCCGGTCCCGGAACAGCCGTACGTCCAGGAGGGGTTCGGCCAGGCCGCGCTGGCGGCGCAGGAAGTACCAGGCGATGACGAGCCCCGCGAGGAACAGGGCAAGGGGCAGCGCGCTCAGGCCGTCCTCGGCGATCCGCTGGATGCCGTAGACGGCGGGCAGGACCGCGGCCAGCGACAGCGCGGCGCTGAACAGGTCGAACCTGCCGGGCTTTTCGGCCCTCGACTCCGGCAGGAGCGGCGGCGCGAGCACGAGCAGCAGCGCCATGACGGGCAGATTGACCAGGAAGACCGATCCCCACCAGAAGTGTTCGAGGAGTACGCCACCGAGGAGCGGGCCGAGAATGGCTCCGGCGGCGAACGCGCCGGTCCACACGGCGATGGCGATCCTGCGCTGCCCGTCGTCGCTGAACATGTTGCGGATCAGGGACAGGGTGGAGGGCATCAGGGTGGCGCCGCCGAGCCCGAGCAGGGCCCGGGTGGCGATGAGCATGGCCGGCCCGGTGGCCGAGCAGGCGAGCAGCGAGGCCGCTCCGAAGACGACGGCGCCCAGCATCAGGAGCCGTCTGCGGCCGATGCGGTCGCCGAGCGAGCCCATGGTCAGGAGCAGCCCGGCCAGGACGAACGGGTAGATGTTGACGATCCAGAGGAGTTGCGCGCTGCTCGGCCGTAACTCACCGCTGATGAACGGCAGCGCGTAGGACAGTACTTGCATGTCGAGGGAGACCAGCAGGACGGGGAGGATGAGGACGGCGAGGCCCGTCCACTGTTTCCGCCCGGCCCTCGTGGCCGGTCGTATCGGCGCTGGGTCGGCGTTGCTCATGGCGTGTTCCGCTCCTGCTCGGCTGCCTGGTTTCGCGCCTACGCGTTGAGGTAGGCGAGTACTGCGAGTACGCGCCGGTTGTCGTCGCCTGACGCGGCGAGTCCCAGCTTCGTGAAAATGCTGTTGGTGTGTTTGCTGACCGCTTTCTCCGAGACGAACATCTTGGCGGCGACCGCCGCGTTGGAACGCCCTTCGGCCATGAGGCCGAGCACTTCGCGTTCGCGTTCGGTCAGGGTGTGCACGGGGCTCGTCTCGGTGTCGTGCTTGATCATCAGCTCGGACACCACCTTGGGGTCCATGACGGTTCCGCCTGCGGCGACCTGGCGGACCATGTCGATGAAGCGGCGCACGTCGAAGACGCGGTCCTTGAGCAGATAGCCGACGCCGCCGTTCTGGTCGGACAGCAGCTCGCGCGCGTACATCTGCTCGACGTGCTGGGAGAGCACCAGAATGGGCAGTCCCGGCACCTGCGCGCGGGCCTGGACGGCGGCCTGGAGTCCTTCGTCGGTGAAGGTCGGTGGCAGGCGTACGTCGACGATGGCCACGTCGGGGCGGTGTTCGAGCAGGGCGCGCAGCATGGCGGGGCCGTTGTCCACCGCTTCGATCACTTCGAAGTCGTGGGCGGTGAGCAGCTGCACGAGCCCTTCCCGCAGCAGGGCAAGGTCCTCGGCGATCACAACGCGCACGGAAGCTCCATCGTCACTAGGGTCGGTCCGCCCACGGGGCTGCTGATGTCGAGTTCGCCGTCGAACGCCGCCAGGCGGCGCTGGAGTCCGCGCAGGCCACTGCCGCCCTCGGGGTCGGCGCCGCCGCGTCCGTCGTCGCCGATCCGGGCCCGCAGTCTGCCCTGGGCGTACCACAGGCGCACGCTCGCACGGCGCGCGCCGCTGTGCTTGGTGATGTTGGCCAGGGCTTCCGCGATGACGAAGTACACGGCCGACTCGACCGGCAGATGGGGCCGGGACGGCAGGTCGATGTCCACCTCGACCGGTACGGCCAGACCCACCGCCAACGCCCGTACGGCGCCGTCGAGTCCGCGTTCGGCCAGGACGGGCGGGTGGATGCCGCGCACGAGGTCGCGCAGTTCGGTCAGCGCCTGGCTGCTGGACTCCATGGCGTCGGCCAGGAGTTTGCGCACCATGGCGGGGTTGCTCTCCAGGAGGGTGTCGGCGAGCCCGAGGCTCATGCCGAGCGACACCAGTCGCGCCTGGGCGCCGTCGTGCAAGTCCCGTTCGATGCGCCGCAGTTCGGCCGCCTGGGACTCCACGGTCTCCGAGCGTGTCTCGGTCAGCCGCTCCACCCGCAGGGCGAGCCGCGCGTTGCGGGTGGGGGCCAGAAGCAGCCGGTTGAAGCGGACGTGCAGCCGGCCGAGCGAGGGAGCGATCAGCAGGCCGAGCGCCACGCACACCAGGCCTTGCGGGATGGCGAGGTTGGCCAAGGTCTGGTCGGTGATGAACCAGGTGACGCCGAAACCCCAGTGCGGGCCCATACTCTGCCACAACAGGGGCGTGACGAACATGCCGTTGAGGCCGTAGGCGACGAACGCGGCGGGCAGCAGGCCCAGGATGAGACCCACGGGTCCGTCGAGCATGGTCCACAGCAGATCGCGCCAGGTGGCGGGGTCGGAGAGCAGCTGGCGGCAGTGTTTGAAGGACCCGGCGGTGTCGTAGGGGTCGTCCAGCTCGGTGGGCCGGTAGGGCGCCTCGATGGTGACGCCCGCCCATTGGCCGGCCGTGCGCCGGTGGAAGTTGGCGAGTCCGCGTACGGCGATCATGACGACGGGGAGGATGAGGAAACCCACGCCCACGATCAGCGCGGCCAGCGTGATCACGGCGACGGTGAACAGGGCGACGCTGGCGACCTGGGAGAGCACGGCGACCACCAGGCCCCGTGCGCACCAGCGCAGCCGCTCCGCCAGGCCGCGTCGTGACGACGCCGGTAACCGATCGGCCCAAACCTTGGACAACTTGCTCCAACCTCCTGTGGTCCGGATGGTCCCGGAAGCGCACTCCTCCCGCGAGCCTCATGATGCAGCACGCGCGGGCGGTGACCGACCGGACTCCCGTGACCGTGCCCAGTGTCACGGTACTCACAGGGTCGCGTGTGAACCGTGCGCGAAGCAGTGGAGAAGAACCCAGGTCAGGGGTGGAGTTTTCTCCACCCCCCTTGTGGACACAGACCCATCGGCCCTGCCGCTCCCCGTCCGTAGCGTGGTTGTCGTGATCGCGTCCACCACGCGACAGTGACAGGGAGCTTCGAATGGACACCACCGCAGTCGACGACACGGTACGACTGAACGCGGTTCGCAAGGTCTATGGCGAGGGCGCCAACGCGGTGACCGCGCTCGACGGCGTGAGCCTGAGTTTTCAGCGCGGCAGCTTCACCGCCGTGATGGGCCCGTCCGGTTCGGGCAAGAGCACCTTCCTGCACTGCGCGGCGGGGCTGGACCGGCCGACGTCCGGCACGGTCCTGCTGGACGGCGAGGATCTGAGCGGCTACGACGAGACCACGCTGACCAAGATGCGGCGCGAGCGCATCGGCTTCATCTTCCAGTCCTTCAACCTGCTGCCGGCCCTCACGGTGCTTCAGAACGTCACGCTGCCGCTGAAGCTCGCCGGCCGCAGGCCGGACCGGGCCCGGGTGAACGACGTGATCAAGCGGGTGGGTCTGGGCGACCGGACGGGGCGCCGTCCCGCCGAGCTCTCCGGCGGCCAGCAGCAGCGCGTGGCGATCGCCCGCGCCCTGGTCACCAGTCCCGCCGTGGTCTTCGCCGACGAGCCGACCGGCGCGCTCGACACCCGCACCGCACGCGAGGTGCTGCGTCTGATGCAGGAGTCGGTACGGGCGCTGGGCCAGACGATCGTGATGGTGACGCACGACCCGGTGGCCGCCTCGTACGCGGACCGGGTGGTCTTCCTCGCCGACGGCAGGTTCGTGGGTGACCTGTACAACCCGACGGCCGAGGTGGTCGCCGAGCGGATGACCCGTCTTGGCGCCTGGGCCGACGAGGAGCCGGTGGCCTACGGCCAGCAGGTGCGCAACACGGCCGGAGGCACGTACTGATGTGGTCCTTGGCTCTGCGTACGCTGCGGTTCCGCAAGGGCGGATTCGTGGCCACCTTCATCGCCATCTTCTTCGGCGCAGCCCTCATCATGGCGTGCGGCGGTCTCATGGAGAGCGGCGTCCGCGACGCGGTGCCGGCTCAGCGCCTGGCCGCGGCCCCCCTTGTGGTGACCGGCGACCAGACGTACGACGGCTCCCAACTGGCCGAGCGGGTACGGCTCGACGCGGCCCAGGTACGCGCCGTGGCGGCGGTGCCCGGGGTGGAGAAGGCCATCTCGGACGTGTCCTTCCCGGTCGCGGTCGTCCGTGACGGCCGTCCGGTGACGGACCTCTCCGACAACGCGACCGCCACCGAGCACCGTCCGCTCGGCCACGGCTGGGACTCGGCGCGGCTGACCCCCTACACCCTCGCCTCGGGCTCCCAGCCGCAGGCGGCCGGTGACGTGGTGCTCGACACCGCACTGGCGACGCGTGCCGGCGCCTCCGTCGGCGACCGGGTCAGTGTCGTGGCCGGGGGCCGGACGCAGGAGTTCCGGCTGAGCGGAATCGTCAAACAGGCCGGTGGCCGTACGGCGTCACAGCCCGCGGTGTTCTTCACCGACAAGCGGGCCGGCGAGCTGAGCGGCCGGCCCGGCACGGCGGACGCGATCGGTGTGCTGCCCAAGCCGGGCACCGACGTGGCCGACCTGGCCACCCTGGTCAAGAACGCCGCCAAGGGCTCGGCGGTCGTCACGCTGACCGGCGACAACCGGGGGCTCGCGGAGTTCCCGCAGGCCGCCGCCAGCCAGAAGAGCCTGATCACCCTGTCCGCGATCTTCGGCGGCTGGGCGATCCTGGTCGCCATGTTCGGGGCGTCCTCGACGCTGGGTCTGACCATCCAGCAGCGCCACCGCGAAATGGCCCTGATGAAGGCGATCGGCACCACCCCGCGACAGCTGCGCCGCATGATCCTGGGCGAGACGCTGTTCGTCGCGATCGTGGCGTCGGTGCTGGGCTGCCTGCCCGGCGCGCTGCTCAGCGAGCTCCTTTTCGACAAGCTGGTGTCCGCCGGGATGGTCTCGGGGGCCGTCGAGTTCCGGCTGAGCGTGGTGCCGGCCGTGGTGGCCGTGCTCGCCTCGCTGCTCGCCGGGGTCGGCGCCGCGTACATCACCGCACGGAAGATCGCCAAGACGCGGGCCACCGAGGCGCTTGCCGAGTCGTCGATGGAGGGCCGCTGGCTGACCCGCACCCGGATCATCCTCTCGGTGCTCTTCCTGGTCGGCGGCGCGGGCATGGCCGTGATGACGATGACGATGATGAAGGGCGATCTGACGGCCAGCACGGCGGGACCGGCCTGCATCATGTGGGCGATCGGTCTCGCGCTGCTCGCCCCCGGCTTCACCAAGATCATCGTGGCGCTGCTCCAGGGCCCGCTGCGCGCCCTCGGCGGTCTGTCGGGACAGATGGCGGTGCTCAACTCCCGGGCGCACACGATCCGGATGGCCGCCACCATCACGCCGATCATCCTCCTGACCGGCATCGCCACCGGCACGCTGTACATGCAGCAGATCGAGGACGCCTCCAACCGCTCCGCGCACACCGGGATCCTGCGGGCCGACGACGTCCTGACGTCCAAGACCGGCCCCATCGCCCCCGGCACGCTGAGCCGGGTGCGCCAGGTGCCGGGTGTCGAGGCCGCGTCGGACTACGTGACGAGCACCGGGTTCATGCAGAACCCCGAGGACGCCGCGCAGACCAGTGACGGCCGGCCGCTCCAGGCCGTCGGTGACATCAGGAACCTCTCGGTGCGGGCCGCCGCCGGATCGCTCGAGGACCTGCGCGGTGACAGCGTCGCGCTGCCCGTCGACTACGCGTCCACCCTGGGCAGCGGGGTGGGAACGTCCGTCACGCTGCGGCTGGGAGACGGCACGCAGGCCAAGGTGAAGGTCGTGGCCACCTACCGCGCTGAGGGCGAGACGACGGCGCTGCTGCTGCCCTCCTCGCTGCTCGCGGCCCACACCACCGACGGCGCGGCGAGCCAGATCCTGGTGCGCCACGCCCCGGGCGCCGACGCCGCACAGGTCACCGACGCGGTGACCGCGCTGGTCAAGGACCAGCCGGGCGTCGAGGTCACCGACAGCGCCGCGCTCGTCGCCGGGCGCACCGAGGGCCAGCAGCAACTGGCCACCATCAACTACCTGGTGGTCGGCATGATCGTCGGATACACCGCGATCTCCGTGGTGAACACCCTGATCGCGGCCACCGGCCGGCGCCGCAGGGAGTTCGGTCTCCAGCAGCTGACGGGCTTCACGCGGCGCCAGGTCATGGCGATGATGAGCCTGGAAAGTGTGCTGACGGCCGTCGTCGGTGTGCTGCTCGGCACCGTCGCCGCCACCATCACGCTCTTCCCGTACAGCGTGGCCAAGCTCGACCGGGTGGTCCCCTCCGTACCGGCGTGGATCTACCTCGCGGTGGTGGCCGGGGCGGTGGCGATCACCTTCGCGGCGACCCTGCTGCCGGCCTGGCGGGCCACCAAGCTGCGCCCGGTGGAAGCCGCCACCGCCGCCGCCTAGCACCCACGCGGGCAGGTACGCGAACCCCGCACAAGCCAACCCGAAGGGCCGGGAGTCCATCCCCCGTACGACTGTCCGGCCAGGTCCCACCGCCTCCTGAGGCGGTGGGACCTCATTTTCGTGCCGCACAACCCCTAGGTGGGGCCGGTTAGGGGTTGGCCCGGTCAGGCCCGGATGAAAGCCTTCGCCGGGTAGGCCACACACACGAGGGGCAGTTGAGTGACGAGCAGCGTGCAGCACAAGAGCGACTGGATCCAGCGCTACCACCCGGCTCCGGACGCCAAGAACCGGCTCGTCTGCTTTCCGTACGCGGGCGGCGCCGCCAGCTACTTCCACCCCGTCTCCCGGATGCTGTCGCCGGAGATCGACGTGCTCGCGGTCCAGTACCCCGGCCGCCAGGACCGCAGGACCGAGCCCCCGTCGGCCTCCATCGAGGAGCTGGCGCGGCACGTCACGACGGCGCTGCGACCCTGGGCCGACCGCCCGCTGACGCTGCTCGGGCACAGCATGGGCGCCATGGTCGCCTACGAGGTGGCGCGGCTGCTCACCCAGGACGGAGCGGCCCCGCTGTCCCTCGTCGTCTCCGGCCGCCGCTCGCCCACCAGCGTGCGGCAGGAGTCGGTGCACCAGCGCGACGACGAGGGAATCGTGGCCGAGATGGAGCGGCTGGGCGGCAGCGATCTTCGGGCCTTCCAGGACCCCGAACTGCGCGCGTTGTTCCTGCCGGTGATCCGCGCCGACTACAAGGCGGTGGAGACCTACCGCCATCAGGCCGGTCCCGCGCTGTCCTGCCCGGTCCTCGCGCTGCTCGGCGACAGCGACCCGATGGCGAGCCTCGAGGAGACCCGCGCCTGGGCCCAGCACACGAGCGGCCCGTTCGAGCTGCGGACGTTTCCCGGCGGGCACTTCTACCTCAACTCCCACGCCGTCGCCGTGACCGAGGCCGTACGGGATCACATCACCGCCCTGAACGGATGATGCCCGCGCGCCCCGCCGCCGCCCCCAGGACCGGCCGCCCGACCGTCGGGCGGGTCGACGCGTGATCGGTTCTCTGCTCCCGGCCCCCGTGGTCACCGCCGAGGCGTTCGGAGACTCGGAGACCGGTCAACTGTTTCCCGAGGAAGCCGAGTTGATCCAGCGGGCGGTGCCGGAGCGCCAACGGGAGTTCACCACCGTACGCGGACTGGCCCGTACCGCGCTCGGCCGCCTCGGGTATCCGCCCGCGCCGATCCTGCCCGGAGTGCGCGGCGCCCCGAAGCTGCCGCGCGGCGTGGTCGGCAGCATGACGCACTGCCGGGGGTACCGGGCGGCGGCGATGGCGCACGCGAGGGACGTGGTGACGGTCGGGATCGACGCCGAACCGAACCTTCCGCTGCCGAGCGCGGGCGTCGTCGAGATGGTCCTGTCGGTCGGTGAGCGGGCGCACGCGCGCCACCTGACGGCGCTGCGCCCCGCCGTGCACTGGGACCGGCTGATCTTCAGCGCCAAGGAGAGCGTCTTCAAGGCGTGGTTCCCGCTCACCGGCCGCGAGCTGGACTTCCCGCAGGCGTCGCTTCGGATCGACCCGGAGTCGGGCACCTTCCACGCCCGCCTCCTGGTGCCAGGACCCGAGGTCGGCCGGGCCCCGCTCACGGGCTTCGACGGGCGCTGGCAGGTCGACCGAGGACTCGTCGTGACGGCCATCGCGCTGCACCGCGAAGATCCGGACGGCTGAACACGTTCTGCCGGGGGGCCGGACCCCCGTTTTTGTCGTAGCGCGGCGGGCTCGGCGGCACGAAGAGGACGAGCAGCGCACTGGACGGACGTGTGGCCCAAGGGCCGGGTGGACGCGATATGTGCGGCGGCCGATGCCCGGGCCGCCCGGCCGAGTGATCTCCGGGACCGTCGCTTCCGCAGCAGTACCCCCGCCGCGCACGTCCGGCCACGAACCGGGCGGCAAGGACGCCGGACCCGGGTGCGACGACGCCAGGGGTGCCGGCCGCCTGGGACGCCAGCGATCCCCGCAATCATTCGAATGGTCTCATCATCCTGATGTTCACGGTATCGTATCGTCGGCGTGAACGGCGGTGAGTGCACAAGGAGGTGGCGCGGATGGCACGGCTGACCCGGGCCCAGCAGCAGGAGCGCACGCGCGCGGCCGTACTGGCCGCCGCGCGGACGGAGTTCACCGAGCGGGGCTACGCGGCGGCGAAGGTGGACGACATCGCCGAGCGAGCCGAACTGACGCGTGGCGCCGTGTACTCGAACTTCCCGAGCAAGCGCGCGCTCTACCTCGCGGTCCTGGTCGACATGGTCGAGCGGGGTGCGTACGGCCCTCCAACTGCCATCTCCAGCAGCCCAGTTAAGTCCGCCGCAGCGCACGCGGCCGGTGGTGCGCGCCGCCGGAAGAACGCGGGCGGGAAGCCCGGCGCCGCTGAAACAACCCCATCCATCTCCGACGCGCTGGGCACCTTCGCCCGGGTCCGCCTCGAAGGCATGCCCCTGGCCGACGGCAGCCCCTCATTCGCCCAGGGACAACTGCGCGAGACCGCCGGCGTCCTCGACGACGAGCCGTTTCGTGACGCGTTCGGACAGATGACGCACCTGGAGGCGCTGCTCCTGGCGCTCGCCCTTGAGGCGCACGCGCCCGGCGGCGCCCCGACCTCGCGTCAAGTCCGGCGCGCCCAGCTGGTCTTGCGCCTGCTCGACGGTCCCGGCACATCGGCCGACGCGGCTCTCGGCGACCCGTTCGACGTCGTGCAGGCCTGCGCGCATCTGGGCGCCCTCCCCCTCGGCGACACCTGGGACCCGCCGCACCTCCCCTACGTACCGTCCGCCCAGATGTGCCAGGACCCCTGGGCCCCACCGCAGGAAGCGCGGGACCTCATCACGCACCTGCCCGTCGGCTTCGCCGAGGACGGCGTTGTCGCCCTGCTGGGCACCAACCGACTGAAGGCCGCGGAGGAGGCCGTCCGCGCCGCCCGGGCCGGCGACCGCGTGACCGTGGTCGTCGCGACGGCGGACCCGGCCGAGACGGGCCGGCTCGTACGGCTCCGGGCCGGTGACGTAGCCCGCTGTCTGCGGCGCGTGTTCGCACCCGGCGCCCTGCCGCGTCTGCGCCTCGTCCTGGACGAGCACGGCCTGCTCGCCTCGGCCCTCGGCGTCCCGGACGCCGACGACACCACCGAGTACGCGGTACGCGTGCGGCAGGGCGCGATCGTCGCCCGGGCCCAGGGGCCCGGCGCCGCCCACGCGGCGGCGAGTTCCGACCTAACGACCTCAGATGTCTCCCACACCACACCCGATGGGGCCGCGCCATGACCCAGCCTGTTTCGTCCCACGCGACCAGCACCGACCTGCTGGTGCTGCACACGCTCCGCTGTATCGGCTTCTCCGGCCTGTCCGCGGTGGCCAAGGCGTCGGGGCTCTCCGAGTCCGATGTCGAATCGGAACTGATCGACCTCGCGGTGGCCAGGCTCGTCACCCACACCGCGGGCGCCTTCGGCGGCTGGGGCCTGTCGGACGAGGGCCGCGCCGCCGACGCCGAGCGGATCGCCCAAGAGCTCGACGAAGCGGGCGTCCGATCCGCGTTGACCTCGGCGTTCGACCGCTTCCTCGTGCTCAACCCCGAGCTGCTCGACCTGTGCACGGCCTGGCAGACCCGCACCATCGACGGCACCATGACCATGAACGACCACAGCGACTCCGCCTACGACGCCCGGGTGCTCGACCGGTTCACGGAGTTCCACCAGCGTGCCGAGCCCCTGTGCGCCGAACTCTCCTCGGCGCTGCTCCGCTTCCAGCGCTATCCCGTGCGGCTCGCCGACGCCCTGACCCGGGCGCGGGCCGGCTCCCTTGAGTACGTCACCGACAGCACCTCCTCGTACCACACCGTCTGGTTCCAGCTGCACGAGGACCTGCTGGCCACGCTCGGGCGCACGCGCCACTGAACGCCGCTCGCCGTCCCGGAGTGCACCGCTCGGGACGCCCGGGGCGCCCGGGACCCATCAGCCAAGGCGACGCAGAGGTGACACCGCGATGACCTGGATCCACCCGCTTTCGGCCGAGGTCGAGGAGACGGCGGACGTGCTCGGCGGGAAGGCGCACGGGCTGGTCGTGCTCCACCGCCTCGGGCTTCCGGTGCCACCCGGCTTCGTCATCACCACGCGGGCGTGCCGCGACTATCTCCGTACCGGGCAGCCGCCCGCCGGACTCGACGCCGAACTCGCGGCCGCCGTGGCCGGTCTCGAAGCGGCCACGCACCGCAAACTCGGCGGCCCCGGGCGGCCGCTCGCGGTGTCGGTCCGCTCCGGCGGCAGTGTGTCCATGCCCGGCATGATGAGCACCGTGCTCAACCTCGGACTCACCACCGGAGCGACCGCCGCGCTGGCCGAGGAGACGGGCGACCTGCGTTTCGCGCTCGACTCACGGCTGCGGTTCCTGACCAGTTTCGCCTCCGAGGTCGTCGGTGTGGGCCCGGAGCGCCTTGCGGGCGTCGAGGGCACGCTCAGCGGCCAGGACGCGGGCACGGACCGTCTCGCCGAGGCGGTACGGAGTGTGGAACGGCTCATCGCGGAACGCCACGGCGACGGTGTGCCCGAGGACGCCACCCGCCAGCTGGAGCTCGCCATCGAGGCGGTGTTCTCCTCGTGGAACACCCCGCGCGCCAAGACCTACCGCGAACTGCACGGCATCCCGCACGACCTCGGCACCGCCGTGACCGTCCAGGCGATGGTGTTCGGTAACCGCGACGGACGCAGTGGTACGGGTGTCGCGTTCAGCCGCGATCCCAACACCGGTGAGCAAGTCCCGTTCGGGGAAGCCTTGTTCGGGTGCCAGGGCGAGGACGTGGTCTCGGGCACCTCACTGACCGAGCCCCTGAGCGCCCTGGCCGCCAGGGAACCCGAGGTGTGGGACCGTCTGCTCTCCGCGCTCGCCCGGCTCGAGGAGCACTACCGCGACGCGTGCTACGTCGAGTTCACCTTCGAGGCGGGCGAGCTGTGGATCCTCCAGGTGCGGCCCGGCAAGTTCGTCGGCCGGGCCGCGGTCCGGGTCGCGGTCGACCTTGCCGATGCGGGGACGATCGGGCGCGAGGAGGCGCTGCTGCGTGTCTCGCCCCGGCACCTCACGCACGTGCGGACGCCCCGGATCACGGGGATCGAGCCCGGGGAGCTGTTCACCCGGGGGCTCGGCGCGTCTCCCGGGGTCGCCGTCGGCCGGGTGGCGACCACCGCCGACAGCGCGGCGCGGCTGGCCTCGCAGGGACCCGTCATCCTGCTCAGGCCCGAGACGTCCCCGCTCGACATGCACGGGCTCGCCGCCGCGGCCGGGGTGGTCACCGCACGCGGCGGCCCCACGAGCCACGCGGCCGTGGTGGCGCGCTCGATGGGCAAACCCGCCGTCGTCGGCGCCGCGAGCCTCACCGTCGACGCGGCCGGCGGGTGCGTCCGGGCGGGCGGGCGCACGTTGGCCGAAGGCACCCTGGTCGCCGTCGACGGCACGGGCGGGGAGGTCGTCCTGGGCCGGCCCCGGGTCGCCACGACCGGGGCGGACGCGCATCTGCGTCGGCTGCTGCGCTGGGCCGACGACGTCACGGGTGAGTCCGGGCGCACCCAGGACGAGTCGGCCCGCCTGGCGGCCGCCCAGACGCGGTTGCGGTCCAGGACCGCAAACACCGGTTGAGCCCGCACCAACCCCGCCAGGGGCGCGGGGAACGGCGCGCTCAGCCACCCACAACCCGCAGCCAGAGCCCCGGGGCTCCGCCCCAGACCCCGTTCGCGCCTGAACGGCGACTCGTCCTCAAACGCCGGACAGGCTGACCATGCCGAAGCAGGCCGGAGCGCCCACGCAGGCCCGCACCAGCCCCGCCAGGGGCGCGGGGAACTGCGCGACCAGCCACCCACAGCCCGCACCCACGCCACCCCACCGGACGGCAACCCGTGACCCCCTACGCCTCCGGCCACGCCGCCATCGCCAGCTCGGCCGCTCGGGTCAGTTCCGATTCCGTCGCCCCGTCCCGCGCCTGCTGCGACAACCCCTGTACTACGGCCCCGAAGTAGACCGCCAAGGCGCGCGGATCGGCGTCCTCTGGGAGCTGGCCCAAGGAACGGGCCTCGGTCAGCCGGTCCTCGAAGACCCGCACATTCGCCGCCCGCCGCTCCCGCAGACCCCCCTCGATGTCCGCCGTCTGCCGCGTGCAGTTCGTCGCCGCCGAGATGATCAGGCACCCGGCCGGATGCGCGGGATCGGTGTAGTGGACGGCCGCCTCGCGCAACATCCGGGCGAACGCCGCGCGCGTGTCCTTCTCCTCCGCCAGCGCCGTACCCATGAACGCGCCGAAGGTCTCCCCGTACCGCTCGACGACTTCCGCGAAGAGCGCGCGCTTGTCGCCGAAGGCGGCGTACAGACTGGGCGGCGAGACACCCATCGCCGCGGTGAGGTCGGTGATGGACGTGCCTTCGAAGCCGTGCCGCCAGAACAGCATGGTGGCCTGGACCAGCGCGGCCTCGCGGTCGAAACTCCTCGGCCTGCCCCGCTTCGCCGTCACGGCCGCCCTCGCTTCTTCGTCATGACGGCAATTTTACAGCGATCGCTATGGAATGCGGTACGTTCGTGTCGCCCGCACGACACGGCGGCACCTCCACCACGGCGCGGCCCTCCGGCCCGAACTGCGCCGCGCCCGCCCGGTGTTGTGCGCGGCAGGGGCGCGCCGTGGCGGGCGTTAGCATCGAGGCACCGTTGAAGTCCGATCGCGACCCAGAAGGCGATGCCGCACGATGGCCGATGACGCTTACCTCTTCCTGCTCCCCGACCTGCGCCCCCGGCTCGGCGCGGCGCTCGCCGCCGTGGGCCCGCTCGAGTGCGTGGAGACACCGGCCGTCCACGGCTGGCTCCAGGCGCACGACGTCTCCGCGTCCTCGGAGCAGGTACGGATTCTTCCCGCCGACGCGGAGGCCTTCATCCCCGAGGACGCCGAGCGCCTGCCCGTGCCGCTGAGCGAGGAGGAGTCGCTGCGGGTCCAGCGGGAGTGCGCGCCCCAGTCCGTCACGGACGCGGAGAGGGAGTTGCTGGAGTTCCGCGAGACGACCCAGGACTGGGAAGCCCTGGTGCACCGGGCGCTGACCGCGGGTGTGTCGGCGCCCCGCATCGCGCAGCTGACGGGTCTCGACCCCCAGGACATCGGTCGCCTGACCGTGTGAGTATCGCTTTTCATGCGGTTTGCCGGATCGCCATGTGAGAGTGCCGGGCGGATACCGGCGGTAGCGGGCCGCCCGGATCGAGCCGTCCGTGAGGTCTGAAAGAGTACGAGTCATGGATATCGCTCGCAGGAACAACGTCACGGTCACCGGTAACCCTCAGGGACGCACGGTGGTGCTGGCGCACGGGTTCGGGTGTGACCAGAACATGTGGCGGCTCACGGTGCCGGCGCTGGCCGAGGAGTACCGCGTAGTGCTGTTCGACTATGTGGGCTCGGGCGCGGCCGACCCCTCGGCGTTCTCCGAGGACCGCTACGGGTCCCTGGCGGGTTACGCCCAGGACGTCGTGGAGGTGTGCGAGGCGCTCGACGTGCGCGACGCGGTGTTCGTGGGCCATTCGGTGAGCGCGATGGTCGGCGTGCTCGCCGCCGGGATGGCACCCGAGCGCGTCGGGGCCCTTGTGATGGTCGCCCCGTCTCCCCGATACGTCGACGACGAGGGATACCGGGGCGGATTCAGCGCCGAGGACATTGATGAGCTCCTGGAGTCGCTTGAGGCGAACTACCTGGGCTGGTCGGCCGCGATGGCTCCGCTGATCATGGGGAACGCGGAGCGGCCCGAGCTCGGCCAGGAGCTGACCAACAGTTTCTGCGCCACCGATCCGGACATGGCACGGGTATTCGCCCGGACCACGTTCCTTTCGGACTCCCGGGACGACCTGAAGGGCGTGCGGGTGCCGACGCTGGTCCTTGAGTGCACCCAGGACGTCATCGCACCCCGCGAGGTCGGCGCCTTCGTCCACGAGACGATCACCGGATCGAAGCTGGTCACTCTGGACGCGACCGGGCACTGCCCCCACCTGTCCGCCCCCGAAGCCACGAACCAGGCGATCCTCTCCTTCCTGGCGAACCTGAAGTGATGTGCCGCACCGGGCAGCTCCCCGACCCCGACCCGCAAGGGGCCGGCCAGGGGCAGACCTCGAACGCCGCGTTCGCCGCGCTGCTCGAAGACAGCGCCGAGGACCTGTACGAGAGCGCCCCGTGCGGGTATTTGTCGACCTTGATGGACGGCACCATCGCGAAGATCAACACGACGCTCCTGAGCTGGCTCGGCCTGGCGCGGGAGGCGGTGGTGGGCCGGATGCGGTTCACGGACCTGCTGACCGTGGGCGGCAAGCTGTACCACGAGACGCACTTCGCGCCGCTGCTGCGGATGCAGGGGGAGATCAGCGGCATCGCCCTGGAGATCAAGCCGGTACAGGGCGAGCGGATCCCCGTCCTGGTCTCCGCCACGGTCAAGTACGGCAGCATGGGCGAGCCCCTGCTGATCCGCACCACCCTCTTCGACGCCCGGGACCGCCGCGCCTACGAGAAGGAGCTGCTGCGGGCCCGCAAGGCGGCCGACGAGATGCGCAAGCAGGCGGAGGCCCACCGGGACAGGCTTCAGGACGCCCTCGCCGTACTCCAGCAGTCCCTGCTGCCCTCCGCCCTGCCGAGCGTGCCCTTGATGGAGACTGCCGCGTACTACCACACGGCCTCCCCCGACCGGCTCGGCGGCGACTTCTACGACGTGTTCCCCATCGAGGGCGACCGTTTCGGGTTCTTCCTCGGTGATGTGTGCGGCAAGGGGCCGCAGGCCGCCGCGGTCACCTCGCTGACCCGGTACACCCTGCGGGCGGCGGCCCTGCACGACCCCGACCCCGTGGCCGCCCTGACCACCCTCAACAAGGTGCTGCACGAGCGCTATTCGGGCGGCGACCCCCGGTACTGCACCGCCATCTTCGGCACCCTGGAACCGGACCCGTCGACCGGGAACGTCACCGTCCATCTCGCCTCCGGCGGTCATCCGCCCGCCCTGATCCTGCGCGCAGACGGCAGCACCGCCTTCCTGCCCACGCCCGGCGGCCTCCTCGTCGGCATCCTGCCCAAGGCCCCGTTCACCGCCGCCACCACCACGCTCGCCCCCGGCGACACCCTGCTGCTCTACACCGACGGCCTCACCGAAGCCCGCACCGGCAACGACCGCAAGGGTCTGTACGGGGACGAGGCCCTGCTCTCCTTCGCCGCCCAGCACGCCGGAAAATCCCCGTCCGCCGTCATCCAGGCCCTGACCGGGCTCCTGGACTCCTTCGGTGACGGCCTCGACGACGACACCGCCCTGCTCGCTCTCGGCGCCCACGCCGAGGCCACCCGGACGGACCACACACCATGAGCGCTTTGACGATCACCATCCGAGAGGTCTCGGCCGGTCCCGTACTGGCGATCGCCGGGGACCTCGACTACGACACCGCCGCCCAGCTGCGCGACGAGCTCGCCAGGACCGTCCTGGCGCCCGGCCGGCGTCTCGTCCTTGACCTGGCCGGCCTGACGTTCTGCGACTCCAGCGGCATCGCCGCGTTCATCGCCGCCCGCAATCACGCCCACGCCGCCCGCGCCGACATCGCGCTCGCCACCGTCCCCGACCACACTCTGCGCATCCTGCGCGTCGTCGGTCTCGACCAGGTCTTCGCCTTCCAGCGCGACGCCTCCGCCGACCCCGCACCGCCCCCCGGCGGGCCGTGCGCGGCGACCGGAGCGTGACCGCCCAGGCGTCCCGTCGCCACACGAGCACCTACGCACCGTGTTTATCCGACCGCTTTTCGGCTACAAGCTGTAATGACAGACCGTCACGAATCGGCGGAAGGAAGCAAGATGACCCTCGCCACGATGCTCATCCTTGTCGCGGTCCTCGTCCTGGTGCTCCTGCTCGCGTTCGCGCCGGCGGTGCCGGCCCGGCGCAACCCGTCACCGCGCCCCCCTCACCTCCCCGCCCGCCGGCGCCTGTCCTCGGTCCCCGGCCAGCGCACCATCCGCCGCCCCACCCCCTGAGCCCCCAGACCCCCAAGAGCCCCGAGCGCCGACGGATCAGGGAGCCGTCGGCGCTCTAGGCAACACGCTCTCGGCTGCGGCAGGCTGTCAACAACACTGTGCGCCACCGGACATGGAGTGGAATTAGTAGTTCCGACCGGTTTCCGTGATCATTCGTGCGCGGGCTCCGGTGCCTCACCACGATGGCCCGCACCACATTCACGCTGCCGCGCTTGTCAGGCATCTCCAGGGGGAACCTGTGCCCACTCCGGACACCACGACCGCACACCACGATCAGAACGCGCCCCGGGCCGGGGCGGGCCAGGTGGGCGAGCGGCCCGCGCCGCCCGCCCGGTCCGGCGGCGCCGCCGCGCTCGGCTGGGTCCTGACCATCGGACTCAACGTCCTCGCTCCGATCCTCACCTACAACGCCCTGCGCGACCACGGCTGGAGCGAGTTCGCCTCGCTCCTGGCGGGCGGCATGTGGCCGGTGGTCGACAGCGTCGTCCACTTCGCCTGGCGTCGGCGCCTCGACGAGTTCGCCATCGTCACGCTGGTGTTCCTGGTCATCACGGCCGTGGTCTCGCTCGCGGGCGCGCACTCGGCCCGGGCCCTGCTGATCAAGGACTCGGCCGTCACCGGCCTGTTCGGGCTGCTGTGCCTGGTGACACTGCTGGCACCGCGTCCGCTGATGTTCTACTTCGGCCGTAAGTTCGCCACCGACGGCACCGCCGAAGGCACCGCGTGGTGGAACGGCCTGTGGCAGTTCGAAGGGTTCCGCAAGACCGTCATCACGATGACGACGGTCTGGGGCGTGGCCTACTGCCTGGAGGCCCTGGTCCGGATCGGGCTCTCGTACGTCCTGAGCACGGACACCATGGTGGTCCTGAGCCCCTTCATGATCTACGGCGTGCTCGGCGTCCTTGTCCTGTGGACGACCCTGTACGGCAAGCAGGCGCGACGAAGGGGCGAGGAGCGTACGGCGGCGGCCGCAGCGGCCGCCCAGGGCTGACGAAACCGCGCCGACCTCGCCACGCCTTCGGCCGACCGTGGCCGAAGGCTCAGCCCTTGCCGGACGGCTCAGCCCGTGACCGAAGGCAGCCCGTGACCTGCGGTTCGCTCCGTGACCGCCGGTTCAGTGGCCGCCCTTCGGGGGCTCGCAACCGGTGCCGTCGGGGTAGCCGGCGAAGGCGTCCGCCTTGGTGGTGGCGCTGTCCATCGTGCCCTCGACGCACCAGGGAGCGGCGCCGATGTCGATGAGGAATCCGACGCCGGTGGACCCGTCCTGGTACGCCCGCACCTTGCCGGCGGAGTAGCCGAGGCCGGTGAGCGCGGTGTGCGCCTTGTCCGGGTCGAAGTCGCCGCTGCGGCGCAGTGGTTCGAGTACCTTCTTGACCTTCGCCACGACGGCGAGCCCGTCACAGCGGTTCTGACCGTGCAGTTCGATGGGGACCAGGAAGCCGTGGTTCTCCGCGTAGTGATCGGTCGGCGGCGCGGTCGAACTGGGGCTCGGGGCGGACGACTTGGGGGTCTCGCCGGGGCAGGGGAAGTCCACCTGCGCACTGGGGGTCGCCGCGGCGGGCGGCGTGGGCCGCCCGCCGCCGTTGCCGTCGGCGGCGTCACCCACGTGCTGCGTTCCGCACCCCGCCACGCACAGGGCCAGCACGGCGGCCGGAACCACCCCGAGCCGGGCTCTCGTCCATCTGGGCATCGTCATCCGCTGATCTTTTCCCGCGACTCGGCGGGTGTCATGAGTACATCTACTCATGACACCCACCACGTCGATGCCGTGACCCCCAAGAGGACGGCCGGGGGCGGCGGTCAGTCCCTGGCCACGACCCGCAGCGTCTTGACCGAGGGGTCGGCCGAGTCCGGGATCAGGACGCCGTGCTCGACGCCGCTGCGCAGATAGTCGAGCACCGCCTCGGTGATGATCTCGCCCGGCGCGACGGCGGGCACCCCCGGCGGGTAGGGGCTGATCATTTCGGCGGCGATCCTGCCCGCTGCGCGCTCGGCGGGCACGTGCTCCACCGGCGCGAAGAAGGCGTCCCGGGGCAGCATCGCCTGCTCGAGTTCCAGAGTTCCGGGGGCGGGCAGATGGACCGGCGGCTGCTTCTCGATGGAGCCGGCGTTGTCGACGAGCGAGCGCAGCGCGTCCAGCAGGATCTTCTCGGTCTCGTCGTCGTCGCCGTGCGTGATGGAGGCGCTGATGCGGCAGCTGTCCGAACCGCCCACGTCCACGTGCCGGTTGGCCCGCAGCCACTCGCAGGCCTGCATGCCGGTGATCCCCAACTCCCTTACGTCGATGACGAGTTTGAGCGGATCGTAGGAGGCGGCGAAGCCCTCGTCGATGACTTCCTGGCCCATGGGCCGCAGACCCGGCAGGTCATCGACGGCCGACCGGATCCGCAGCGCGCGGGCAAGCGCGGTGTCCAGAAGGCCGTGCCCCTGCTCCACCATCTGGCGACGCCAGCCGTCCAGGGTCGCGTAGACCAGCGAGGACGCGCTCGTGGTGCCGAGCAGGTCCTCGCGCTGCTTCAGCGCCTCGGGCGAGACACGGCCGTACTGAAGGTGGAAGACGGAGCTCTGCTCGATCGCTCCGCCCATCTTGTGGACGCTGGTGACCACCAGATCGGCCTCGGCGTCCATGCCCCACGGCGGCAGCCCGGAGTGGAAGGGGAGGTGGGCGCCCCACGCCTCGTCCACGATCAACGGGACGTCGAACTCGTGGCACACCCGGGCCACACCCCGCACGTCCGCGCAGGTGCCCCACTCGGTGGGCGTGATCAGGAGCATGCCCTTGGCGTCCGGGTGCTCCTGGAGGCAGCGGCGTACGTCGTCGGGCTCGGGAGGGTGCGCCAAGTGGCGCTCCTCGTCGAAGGTGGGGTGCACCCAGATGGGTTGCACGCCGTTGACGACGACGGCCGCGATGACGGATTTGTGCGCGTTGCGGGAAAGCAGCAGCTTCTCGCCGGGGCCGGCCACCGCGAGCATGGCGGTCTTCACCGAGAGGGAGCTTCCGCAGGTGGAGAAGAACGCCTGCTCGGCGCCCACCGCGTCGGCCATCAGCTCCTGCGCCTGGCTGAGCACGCCCTGGGACTGGCGGCGGTCGTCGAGTCCGTTGAGAGCCAGGACGTCCGACCGGAACACGTCGAGCCCGACGACGTCCGCCACCCGTGGATCGACGCCTCGGCCCTGCTTGTGTCCCGGTGGCCCGTACGCCACGTCTCCGCGTCGGCGGAACTCCTGCAACGCCTCAAGGACAGGCGCCCGCGAGTGGTCCATGCGTACCTCCCAGCACGATCGCGCTCCCGACGGCGGCTAGCCGTCATGGTCGTCGTGTTGCACGAGTGCCGCAAACGAAACCGCCAGGTGTGGTGAACCCTGGAAGTGGCACTCGTGGGATGGACGGACGCGGCGGCCGTCGCGTGCCCGATACCGAGGAGGCAGGGTGTCCCTTTCCGTCGAGGACGATGTGGTCGGTGCCCGGCTCCGCGCGGACGTGGCCCAGCGGGCGGACGCCCTGTGGGAGGTGGCCCTGGCCCTGCACGAGGACCCCGAGTACGCCTTCGCCGAGCACCGGGCGGCGGCCCGTCTGTCCGGTGAACTCGACAAGGCCGGGTTCGTGGTCGAGCACGGTGTGGCCGGGATGTCCACGGCGTTCACGGCCCGCTCGGGCCGGGGCAGGCCGGCCGTGGCGCTGCTGCTCGAATACGACGCCCTGCCGGGACTCGGCCACGCCTGCGGGCACAATCTGATCGCCGCCGCCGGTCTGGGAGCGGCCCTCGCGCTCCGTTCGGTGCTCGGGGAGACGGCGGGGTGTGTGCTGGCGGTCGGCACGCCCGCCGAGGAGGGCGGTGGCGGGAAGGTCCTGGAGGCGGAGGCCGGAGTGTTCGACGACGTCGACGCCGCGCTGATGTTCCATCCGGGCGTGTACAGCTGGACCCGGGCGCCGCTGACCGCCCAAGTGCAGTACCGCGTGGCCTTCCACGGCCGCGCCGCGCACCCCACGGGCAACCCCACCGAAGGCATCGACGCGCTCGCGGCCCTGATCGAGCTGTTCAACGTCCTCACGTCTCTGGGCCGGCGACTGCCGGAGGCATCCCACATCCAGGGGATCATCACCCGGGGCGGCACGGCCACCAACATCGTCCCGGAGTACGCCGAAGGGCGCTTCGGCCTGCGTGCCGCCACGAACTCGGCGCTCGACGCCCTGGTCGCGCAGGTACGAGCCGCCGCGGACGGCGTCGCTCTGGCCACTGGGACCAGGGTTGAGACCGAGCGCGCGACGTTGCGCTATGACCATTTCAACGACAGCGACGTCCTGTCCGAACGCTTCGCCGCGCACCTGGCCCACGCGGGGATCGATTTGACGCCGCCCAGGCCCGGGATCCAGCTGGGCTCGTCGGACATCGGCAATGTCAGTACGCGGGTGCCGGCCATCCACCCCTTCGTCGCGATCACGGACGAAGGATCCGACCACACCCCGGAGTTCGCCGCGGCGGCCGCCTCGCCGAGGGCCCGCGCGGTGCTCGTGGCGAGTGCCGGAGCACTGGCGTGCACCGCCGCCGACGTCCTCATGGACGCGAGCCTGCGGGAGCGGGCGTGGGCACGGCACGGGGGCGGGGGTGAAAGCGGGGGCGGGGGCGGGGGCGGGGACCGCTGAAATTTCCCATGGGACGGCGCAGGACGGCCCGTGTCCTTTGCGCCCCCGCCGCGTTGAACAGCGCGACACGGAGAACTCCCTCCCGCCTCCTGTCGGCGGTTCGTGTGTACCGGCCCTGACGCCAACTCCCCCCAGGCGTCAGGGCCGACGCGCGTCCGGTGCCCCTGACGCCCCTCGCCGGGGGTGTCGGCAGGCCCACCCCCCTTTGGTGTCCAGGCCCCGCGACGGGACGCGCCTGGCGCTGAAGAATTCAGCTCATCGAGCCGACGGGTCACCGGACCCACCGCGCACCACCACCGGCATCCACAGGGGGACACCATGAACGAACTTCTCGCCAGGCGCGTGGCGGGCGCAGCCGGCATCGCCACCGCGGCCGCCTTCATCGTCGAAGTGCCGCTGTACTTCGTCTACTCGGGACCGCCGCCGGCCTCCAACGTCCTGGCGCGGCTGCTCATCGGGATACTGGCCCTCGGCTTCCAGCTCGTCTTCGTGACGGCGTTCCGCGAAATGATCAAGGCGGTGGACCCCGCGTACGAGTGGGTGGGCACGCTCGCCTTCGCCACCGGCCTCGTCTACACGACCATCACCCTGGTCTCCAGTGGACTCGAAGGGGGCGCGGTCATCGCCTCCGACCACCCCATCGACCCCACCATCACCGTCAGCGGCACGTACATCCTCTACGGGTCGATCAACCGCCTCCTGCTGGCGATGTTCCTGACCGCCGTGGGATACGGCATCTCCCGTACGCGTCTGCTGCCGCCCTGGGCCCACCGCTCGGCCTTCGCGCTGGCGGCGGTCAATGTCGCCTTCGTGCCGTCGCTGTTCTTCGGCAACACCCCCGCGCACTTCTACGCGGCGAACGGCTGGGGCACGACGGCGCTGATGGGCGCGGTCTTCAGCTACTGGCTGCTCGCCCTGAGCATCAGCATCCACCGCGGCGCCACACGCCGCGTCGGCCCTGGCGCGGTCGCCGCCCCGCGACACTGACACCGCGTCAAGAAGGGGGCTCCCTCAGCGGGGAGTCCCCTTGACGGATTGGGCGACCGCGACCGCGGCGGCCTTGACGCGGTCCATCGCGTCCGGGCCGTCGCCCATGACCATCCGCGTCACCTGAGGAACGGCGAGCGGCCACCCCACCAGCGCGGTGAACATGAGCAGCAGCGCCTGGGGGTCGAGTTCCGCCGCCGCTTGGCCGCCCAGAGCGCCGGCCTTGCCGAGCGCCCGCGCCTTGTGCTGGTAGTGCTCGGTGCGGGCGGCCTCGTCGGGGACGGGCACGCCGGGGTGTTCGAGCGCTTCCCACAGCAACAGCCGCAGGATCGCCGGGTGGTCCTTGTGGTACGTGAAGAGCCGGTCGACGTAGGTGGCGATGTCGTCCGACTCCGCCGGCGCCGGCACCGCCTGCGCCAGCTCCTCCAGCGCCCTGCCGAGGACGAGGGTGAAGAGCTTCTCCTTGTCTCCGTAATAGAGGTAGATGGCCTGCTTGTTCGCCTTGGCCTCACGTGCGATGCGGTCGACCCTGGCACCGGAGACCCCGTACTGGGCGAACTCCTCCAGTGCGGCCTGGTAGATCCGGTTCCTCGTCTGCTCTGATCGCGAGCTCACCCGGCGGCTCCTTCCTCGTCCGGCAAGTGTCACATGCCCACCGCGCCGCTCCGGCCGCTCACCAGGGGGAACCGGTCCGGGCCGGGGCGAGGGCGCAACTAAACCAACTGGTTGATTTAAACCAACTGGTTGATGTAAAACATAGGCGCAGCCCCACCCGCCCCTCCCCCAAGGACACCCATGTCGGACTTGGACACCGCCTCCGCCGCCAGGACCCCGGCGGCAACCGGGCCCCGCGCCGTTCCGTCCGTGCGCCCGCTTCTCTTTCTGGCCATGGCGATCTGTAGCGGCGCCACCGTCGCCAACGTCTATCTCGCCCAGCCGCTGCTCAAGCTCTTCGCCGAAGGGCTCGGCGTCTCCTCCGCGTCGGCCGCAACCGTCGTCACCTGCGCCCAGTTCGGTTACGCCGCGGGCATCCTGTTCCTCGTCCCGCTCGGCGACGTCCACCGCCGCCGCCCGCTGCTCACCGCGATGACCGCCGTCACCACCGCTCTGCTGCTCCTGGGCGCGGTCGCACCGAACCTGTCCGTGCTGGCGGCGGCCGCCGCCCTGATCGGCGGTGTCACCGTGATCCCGCAGATCCTGGTGCCGCTGGCCTCCGAACTGGCCCCGCCCGCGCGCCGCGCCTCCGTCGTCGGGAACGTACAGATCGGCCTGATGACCGGCATCATCGGCTCCCGTGTCATCGGCGGCCTCGTGGGCGAAGCCCTCGGGTGGCGGGCGGTCTACGTCCTGGCCGCCGCGCTGACCGCGCTGACGGGCGCGATCACCCTGCTCCTGCTGCCACGGGAGGGCCCCCGGCAGGGCATGCCGTACCGGCGGCTGCTCGCGTCCCTGCCCCGCCTGCTGCGTGAGGAGCCGGCGCTGCGGCACGCCTGCGTCCTGCACGGCACCCTGTTCGGCGCTTACAGCGCCACCTGGACCACGCTCGTACTGGTCCTCACTCAGGCGCCGTACGGTTTCAGCAGCGCGACCGCCGGGCTCTTCGGACTCCTCGGGCTGTCCGGCGCGTTCGCCGCTCCCTGGGCCGGCCGCTTCATCGACCGCCGGAGCCCCGGCCCCGTCATCACCGCGGCCCTCGCCCTGACCCTCGTCTCCGCGGGCGCCTACGCCCTCGGCGGCCACACCCTGGCCTTCATGATCGTGGCCGTGCTCCTGGTCAACATCGCCGTGCAGTGGAGCCAGATCGCCAACCAGGCCCGCGTCTTCAGCTATCTCCCCGGGGCCCGCAGCCGGGCCAACACCGTCTACATGGTCGCCGTCTTCCTCAGCGGCGCCATCGCGGCAGCCGTCGCGAGCGCCTGTTACGGCTCCTTCGGCTGGACCGGTGTCTGCGCCGTGCAGGCGGTGCTCGCGGGGTGCGGCCTGCTCGCCGTCCCGGTCATGCGCCGCTACGACCGTCGCCGCGCGGGCGCCACCACCTGACCGCGCGTCGGACCGCCGCGCGCCGCCTCAGAAGATCTCCGCCCGGGAAATCTCCACCAGAAAACCCCCAGAAAACACAGAGAGAAAGAGCAACCATGACCTTTCCGGCCATGCCCAAGTCCGTCCACCAGTTCTTCGCCGCGTCCCAGGCGGGTGACGCCGACGCGTGGGCCGAATCCTTCGCCGAGACGGCCACCTTCCACGACCCGGTCGGTGAGGCTCCCATCGAGGGACGGGAAGCCATCCGCGCCTTCATCAAGTCGGTCATACCGAACTTCGACCCGTTCCTCGGCCTCACACCTCTGGAAGCACACACGGTCGGGAACTCCGTGGCCGTCTCCTGGCGCGGCGCCGCCGTCTCCCTCGACGACAAGCCCGTCAACTGGTCCGGCATCAACATCTACGAGATCGACGAGAACGGCCTCATCGGCGAGGCAAGGGCGTACTTCAACCGATCCGTCTTCGAAGCTCAGCTCTAGACCGTGACGGGGCGGGGACGCGGGGCACTCGACCGCGTCCCCGCCCCTTCGCCGGCCCGGCACGCGCGCACGCACGGCTCAGGGAGCCGGACTTGAGGGTTCCGGTTGCGGGGCGGGTGTCGTGGAACAGGCGACGGGCGCCGTGGAGCGGGTGGAATAGATGGCGCGGCCATCGAATCGCGCGCCGATACGATGATCGGCCGTTCGTGTGAGGGTATTGTGTATGCGGGTTGAACGGGTCGCCGCATGACCCGAGTTGGCCGCCGTCCTGGCAGGTCGTCATCCGAGCTCTCGTACGCGACCTCCGAAAGTGGCGCTGATGAACGTGTCGACCGGCGGTGGACCACCGCGAGGCCGGGTCACCGAGGTGGCTTTCCGCCACGCGAACTCCCCTGCGGGCAGGGCGAGTTGTCCAGCACCGGGCGCTCCGCCCGCAGGGAGGCGCGGCCTGATCACTCACCACAACGACGCCACACACGTGGGTGTGCGCATCGGAGGCGGAGGGGCCTTCCGGGCACCCCGGCCCGGGCACGCGGTCACCACCGCGTCGGCCGCCTCCATGTCCGTATCCGGCGTGGTCCGACCAGGAGGCTGAGCGGATGACCCACCTGCCCGCACCCCGCGACGTCGGGAACCTGCCCGCGCCCCGCGACGGGGAAGGTCTTCCCGCGTCCCGCGAAGGGGCGAACCTGCCCGCGCTCAACGCGTCGCCGCTGGTGCGGCTCGACGCGTATGTGGCCGAGGACGGATCCACGGTGGTCAACGGCCACCTGGTGCAGATGGGCGGCGCCCGACCGCCCAACGAGGCGATCCTCGACGCCATCACCATGTTCGCCCGCACGCTGGGCGCTCCGGTGGCTGCGACCGTCATCGACCGTACGGTGCAGCAGGTGGCACGGCTGCGGGTGTACCCCGACGGATCGAGCCGCACCATCGCGGAGGAGGAGGACCTGCCGCCGGGACACGAGCGGATCGCCGCGGAGGAGGCGGCGTTCCCTCCCCTGGCCCGGGTCGAGCGGATCATGCAGCACGCGCAGCGCGAGGAGTTGCACGCCGCGTTCGTCCTAGCCAGCGCCCTGCGGGAGCACCTGACCCTGCGCAGGGGTGTGGAGGACGACCTGTCGCTCGAGGCGCGGGCGATCGAGGCGTACATGGCCTATCTGCGCGGCGACTACACCGTCTCGACGGTCCTCGCGCTGACCGTGGCGCGCATCCGGTGCCGCACGGATCTCGCGCGGGCCGCGCCCGAGGTGGCGCGTGCCACCGCCGCATGGCAGCGGCTGTGGGACGAGGGCCAGGTGGCGGCCCGGGGCCAGGAACTGCTGCACATGTGGGAACGGCTCTCGGCGGAGGGCCTGGTGCAGCACCAGTCCCACCACGCCATGGCGCAGGCCGTGCGGACCCGGCTCGAACGGGGCGCCCCGTACGTCGAGGCGCCGCAGCAGGCCCCGGTGGCGGCCCTCACCGCGGCCCAGGGCCCGGCCGCCCCGGAGGACAAGCCCCTCAAGCCGACCCGCAGGGGGCTGCGCCGCTTCACCCGATGGCCAGGCCGGTCGGCCGACTGAGCAGGGCGCGCGGTCGGGCGGTGGCGCCCCCTCCGGGCCGGCGCGGCCGCCCACAGGCGGACCTGGGCCCCGCCCGCGTCCCGGCCTCGCTTCATTCGGTGACCGTGCCGCGCCTGGCCGCGCCCTCCCCCCAGGCGTCTCAGGCGGGTGCTTTGGCGCGACGCCGCAGTTCCCCCTCGCCGAAGGAACTGTGCAGGTTGATGCCGACGGAGCACGGAATCGCCTGGAAGGGGCGGGGTTCGGGAAGCGTGGCCGATCCGGTGGACAGCAGGGCCTCGACCAGGGCCTCGCAGTGCCCCGGGTCCAGGACCACCTCGACGTGCTCACGGCTCTCCGCCGCAAGGCGGCCCATTTTGATCTGGATCCGCAAGGAGATACTGCCGTCGGCGTCCGTCTGCGCCGTGATGAGACCGTCCACGACACCCGGGACCGCCGGCAGGCTCGCCGCCTGGTCGAGGCGGCCGGTTTTCTTCGTGGGCGTCCGGTGCTGTTCCCTCATGTGGTTCCTCCCCTGAGTGTCGACCGCGAATGGCCGCGCTCGCCGCTGCCGCGCAGCCCCCGCCTTCCGCGGTCCCGTCACAACCAACGCCCCGACCATCACCGGTCCTGTCCTCACCCCATCCTCGGAGCATCCTCAGCACACCAGGCGCACGTCACGCGCGCCGTGCGCGGCACGCGGCACGCGGCACGCGGCACGCGGCACGCGGCACGCGGCACGCGGCACGCGGCACGCGGCACGCGGCACGCGGCACGCGGCACGCGGCACAGGAAACGCCGCCCCACGGACCCAGGCCTCAACCCGCTTACGTGGGACGGCAGTTCCTGTGCAGGGGACACATACGGGAGACGTACCCCTGCCTCCCCCTCAGGTGCGGGCCGTCAGATCGTCTTCCAGACGGCGGCCAATTCCTCGGGAGCGTGCGGCGCCTCCACCCCCGCGAGGACGTGCGCCAGCACGCCGTAGCAGGACACGTCCGACGCGCCGACGGTCTCGCTCTTCGCCAGGTTCTTCTGGAGGCGGTAGAGCTGGGTGAACGCCTGCTTGAGGTCCTGGCGCCCCAGCAGCCCCTTGATCTGGCCGGCCGCCTTGGCTGTCTCCGCGGAGAGGTCCTGTCCGGCCACGCACTCCCGTGCGGCGAGCCCTTCATGCGCCCTGAGGAAGCGTTCGCACGGCTCGATGTGCTGCGGCTTGACCGACAGCGTGTCCAGCGGGCCGGCGCTGACGAGCAGAGCCAGGCCGAGGACGTCGTCCGGCACACCGGCGTCGACGCCCTTGGCCAGCTGCGCGTTGCTGACCACGACGACCTCCGGCGCGCTCTTGACCGCGGGCTCGAGCTCCGGTTCGGCCAGGAGCAGCCGCAGCGCGAGCAGGTCGTCCTCCACCCGGGTGGACGGCGTGACAACCGTGAGGCCGGACGAGCGCACATGCTGCTCCGCGCCCCGCAGGACAGGTGACAGCGTCACCGCGATCGCGTCGCCGCCCTCACCTCGGGAGGCGACCGTACGGCGCCGGGGGTCCCACGCCAGGTCGACTTCGCCCTCCGCGTCGATCGTGGCGATCCGGAACGTGCCCATACCGGAATCGGTGTACTCCTCCACAAGGCCCCGCTCGGCGACGGCCGCGAAGTACTTGGTCTTGGCCTCGCTGAACGGCAGTCCGTCAGTGGCGCCGGTGCGGAAGGCGAAACCGGACTTGATGAACGGGGGCTTCGGCCAGTCCGCCGGCGCGCCGTCGTAGTCCTCGGGCGCGAGCGAGAAGCGAACAGGGAGCCCGACCTTGCGGCTGAACTCCAGGTCGGCCGCGTTGTGACCCGGGTTGATCAGAACGGCGCCCGTTCCGAACTCCGGCTTCACCCAGTCCGCGACCCAGATCGGCAGGAGGTCGCCGGTGAGCGGGTGCCGGCAGAACCGGCCGGTGAAAGCGGCCTCCTCGTCCGGTCCGAGACCGGCGCTGAGGGGGTGTCCCGGGTGCACCGCGATCGCGCAGGAACTGGGAAGCCCGGTCCAGTCGGTGACGAACGTCGTCAGGGACGCGGGGGTGGTGTCGGTGTCCTGCGCCTCGGCTTCGAGGGGGAACTGGAAGACGGCGCCGACGGAACGACGCGCCTGCTTGCGGTGGCGGGAGACCAGGGCAGGCGCCCAGGCCCCGTCCTCGTCCGCCACGACCCGGTCGCGTGCGGCACGCGTGGGGACGTAACGGACCTGTCCCTCGGCGCCGACCAGGCCGGCCGCCGCGGCGACCTGGGTCACTGTCTCGGACGACCGCGCGGCACCCTCGATCAGCGTGACGTCCTTGCCCTCAACTCCGCTCAACCGGCGTAGATATGAGCCCAGAGCGTCGCATCGAAGGTTCACCTCACGTGATTCCGGATCACGCAGGATCAGGACGGTTGTGCTGCTCACTCATGCCTCCAAGGCGCTTTGTCTGTACGGAGGTTGACCTGCCACGAGGCGTTCCGGGCGGGTCGCGTGCAGTCTAACGTGGTCAATCCGGTATGAAACGCACTTACCCGTCTCAACTACCACGATCCCAGGTGTAGTTACGTCGCACCGATCGACCGCGCCGGGGTCAGCCGCTGGAGCAGACCGCAGCCGTCCGGAGCGGACCCGTGACCGATAACTCCCTTGGTATCCCCGGCACTTGGACCTGCGGGCGGCCCTCGGCGACTCTCGTCGCGAGGAGCCGGTCACGCCCGATGTCCGCCCCCTCCATGACGTCGGTGGCGTCCGTGAGCTGCGCGGCGTATGCGTGGAGCAGTTCATGGATGCGGTACCGGCCCGGGCCCGTCGCCTCGATCAGGTGGGCGTCGACCAGCGATTCGAGCAGTTGATCGATGTGGGCCGCCGAAAGCCCGGTCAGCCGTGCCACCGTATGGGGTTCGATGTTGTCGCTGGGCAGCCGGCCGAGTACGCGGAAGACGTGTTGCTGACGGTAGGTCAGGCCATCGTAGGACTGCTGGAAAACCTGAGTGAGGCGGCCGTCCTCGTCGTCGAGGATGGACAGCCGTTGCCCTCCGTCGGCGAGCCGGGAGGCAAGGTAGGCAACGGTCCAGGAAGGCCGGTGGCACAGCTTGGCCGCGGCGATCCGAATCGCCAGGGGAAGCCCGCCGCACAGTCCGACGATGTCGTCGACGGCCGCACGCTCCCGCCAGGCGCGTTTCTCCCCGGCGATCCGGCTGAACATCTCCCCGCCCTCGGCCGGCGACATCTCCTGGAGAGTGAGCTGACAGGTGGACATGAATTCGGTGAGCCGATTGCGGCTCGTCACGATGGTGAGAGAGCCGGGCGCACCGGTCAGCAACGGAAGGATCTGCTGCGTGTCCGCCACGTCGTCGAGCACGATCAGCGCGCGCCGGTCGGCCATGAGCCGCCGCCACGTGGTCGCCCGTTCCTCCAGACCGGCCGGAATACCGCGCGGGGGCACACCGAGGCCGGACAGGAGAATTCCCAGGGCCGCCCACGCGGTCAGAGGCTGTTTGCCCGCCGAGCACGCGGACATGTCGACGAAGAGCTGGGCGTCCGGGCAGGAATCCGCCAGCTGGTACGCGGCGTGGACGGCCAGGGTGGTCTTACCGACCCCGGCCATGCCGTCTATGGCCACCACCGCGGGGACGCTCCCCGCCCCGCCCCGGTCGGCGCCCGCGGCCCGCGCCGCTTTCTCGATGACTCGCTGTTCGAGAATCCGGCCGGTGAAGTTTCCGCTCCTTGCGGGCAGATTGTTGTGCCGCAGGGACGGGGCGCCGAAGCCGGATCTGCGCGTGCCAGTCACCAGAATGTACTGATGGACTTCCCGCAATTCGGGTCCCGGGTCGACGCCGAGTTCTTCCTTGAGTCTCTGACGTGCCTGTTCATGAATGGTCAGGGCCCGGGCCTGGGAGCCGGAACGATACAGCGCGAGCATCAACTGGGAAATGAGACGTTCCCGCAGTGGATGTTCGGCCACCCATAGGGCAAGTTCACCGACGATGGATTTGTGCTCTCCCTCGGCCAGTTCGAGTTCGAAGCGTTCTTCCAGGACGGTCATGCGCAATTCGTTGAGCCCGTCCACCTGGGCCTGTAGTGCGGGCCTTTCAAGTCCGGCGAGTGCGGAGCCGCGCCAGAGGGAGAGTGCGGATCTGTATTCTTCCAGCGCGTCGGCAACGAGACCTTCCTTCACCAGGCGCCGGGCGCGGGCGACGCCACGCGAGAAGACCTTCGCGTCCAGCCGGTCCTCGTCGATCCGCAACTGGTAGCCGTCTCCCGCCATGAGGAGCTGTTCGCCGATCTCCGGGTGGCTCCTGCGCAGGTCAGAGGCCGCGTTGCGGATCTGCTTGATCGCGGTGGGCGGAGCCTGGTGGCCCCATACCGTGTCGATCAACTGCGCGAGCGATACGGGCATGCCGCCGGCGAGCAACAGAGCGCCGAGGAAGGCCTGCCGCTTGCTTCCGGGCAATCTGACCTGCCCTGAGGTGGTCCCTATTTCGAGTGGCCCCAGGATGCGATAATTCAGCACTGAACCCCCGTGTTGAAAGATGCTGACCACTGGCGCGTGAAGGTGGTCGTGAATTCTGCCGGTCAGGCTATCCAGGCCCATCGCGAGTCGATAGGGGCCATCCACTCCTTGGGACAGCCTGGGCCGGGGTCGCCGGGCGGGCCTGTCCATGGGGGCGCATGCCGATCATTCCAGCAGTCATATGCACGCCAATCATCGATCATGAAAACTGGCTGATTTTCGCCGCAGCGGGCGGAGACGGAACCATAAGCGGAGCAGTTTGGTCCGGTTATCGCGGTGTCATCGGCCGCCGAGGATGCTTCGAGGATGGGGTGAGGACAGCGGAAGTGAGGGTCGGGGCGTTGGTTCTGTCGGATCCGTAGAGAGGCGGTTGGCGTGTCCGAGACTATGGCGAATCTGGTGGGTGGGGTGCGGGCGCCGGAGGGGCCGCGGCGTACGGGGCAGCCGTGGTGGAACGCCCAGCGGGCATCGTCGATGCCGATTCATCGCTACGAGCGTGTCGCGGACCGGGTGCCGGCCGGGGCCGGGGCCCGCGGCTGGCCCGAGCGGGAGATCAGGCACGCACCACTGTGGGCGTCGGTGGACCTGCGGGACGGCAACCAGGCGCTGGCCGTGCCGATGGACGCCGATCGCAAGGGGCGGATGTTCGACCTGCTCGTGGGCATGGGCTTCAAGGAGATCGAGGTCGGCTATCCGGCGGCCAGCCGGGCGGAGTTCGACTTCGTACGGGAGCTGATCGAGCAGGACCGGGTGCCCGACGACGTGACGATCGTGGTGTTCACCCCGGCCCGCCCGGAGCTGATCGAGCGCACCTTCGAGGCGTTGCGCGGGGCCCGGCGGGCCGTGGTGCACCTGTGCCTGGCGACCGCGTGCCTGTGGCGGGAGACCGTCTTTCACCTGTCGGCCGGCGAGTTGAAGGACTTCACCCTGCGAGCCGTGGACAAGGTGGCACGGCTCGCGGACACCATGCCGGGCGCGCAGCTTCGCTATGAGTTCTCCCCCGAGACGTTCAACGTCACCGAACCGGACTACGCACTTGAGCTGTGCAACGCGGTGCTGACGCGCTGGGACGCCTCCCCCGACCGGCCGGTCACGCTCAATCTGCCGACCACCGTGGAGACGGACACGCCCAACGTCTTCGCCGACCAGGTCGAGTGGATGCACCGCCACCTGGACCGCCGGGGCTCCGTGATCCTCTCCGTGCACCCCCACAACGACCGCGGCACCGCCGTGGCCTCGGCCGAACTCGCCCTGATGGCGGGCGCCGACCGCATCGAGGGCACCCTGTTCGGCAACGGTGAGCGCACCGGGAACGTCTGCCTTGCGACCCTGGCGATGAACCTCTTCAGTCATGGCATCGACCCCCAGCTCGACTTCTCCGACATCGACGCCGTGCGCCGCACGGTGGAGTCCTGCAATCAGATGCCGGTTCCCGCCCGCCACCCCTACGCCGGAGAGCTGGTCTACACGGCGTTCTCCGGGACCCACCAGGACGCCATCGCCAAGGGCCTGGCCGCCCTTGACGAGACGGCCCGCCGACAGGGCACAGGACCCGGCGCCCAGCCCTGGCAGGTCCCCTACCTCCCCATCGACCCGAGGGATGTCGGCCGCACCTACGAATCCGTCGTGCGCGTCAACTCCCAGTCGGGCAAGGGCGGTATCGCCCAGATCCTCAAGTCCGACCACCACCTCGACCTGCCCCGCCAGCTGCGTGTGGACTTCGCCCGCACCGTCCAGCAGATCACCGACCGCACCGGCGCCGAGCTCACCTCGCGCGACCTGTGGAAGGCGTTCACCGAGACCTACCTCGAGCCGCGCCCCTGGCTCCTGCTCAAGGAGTGCCGCCAGGAGGTGACCGTCCCCGGCGCGGTCACCCTCCACCTCACCCTCGCCGACGCCGACGGGCGCGAAGTGGACACCACCGGCACCGGCGCCACGGCTCAGGACGCCGCCGCCGCCGCGCTGACCCGGGCCGGTCACCCCGTGACGCTCCTGCACCAGCACAGCCACCCCCACCCCGACCACGGCACCGTCGCCTACACCCACCTCACGCACGAGAACACGGCCACGCACGCCGCCGCGCTGCACCACGACCCCGCCACCGCGGCCACCGCCGCCGTCCTCAACGCGGTCAACCGCAACCACGCCGCCTCCTGACGCCGAACTCGACTTCCCGCGCGTGCCCGCGCATTCATCCACGGTCCAAGGAGTGACGGCCACATGGCCCTGATCGGCAACCGCGTCCCGCTGCCCGCCGAACGTCTCGCCCACCGCGTCTTCGAAGAACATGTCAGGACACATCCGGAACGGCTCGCCGTGACGTGTGGCGAGGAACAGCTCACGTACGGCGAGATGAACGCCCGCGCGAACCGGCTCGCGCACCACTTGATGGCACACGGCATCACTCGCGGCGCGATAGTCGGGGTGTGCCTCGACCGGTCCCCGGAGCTGGCGTCCAGCATCCTGGCCATCCTGAAGGCCGGCGCGACCTACGTACCGCTCGACCCCACGTACCCGCCCGGGCGATTGCGGCTCATGCTGTCCCAACTCCCGCAGATGACGGCGGTGTTGGCGGCCAAGGACACGCTCTCCCTGATCGAGGGGTGCCATGGCGACATCATCGACGTGAACGACCCGCGACACCGACTGGAGTCACGCCCCACCACGGATCCCCAGGTCGAGATCGGACCGGACGACCTCTGCTACGTGGTCTTCACCTCCGGATCCACCGGCACACCGAAGGCCACGGCGGTGCGCCACGAGGGCTGGTTCAACCTCCTCAACTGGCTGCGCGTGGAGTACGAACTGGACCACAACTCCAGCAATATGCTGCTGAGTTCATTCGGCTTCGACATCAGCCAGCGCAGCATCATGGCCCCTTTGTTCGTGGGGGCCGCTCTGCACCTACTGCCCAGCCGCAGCTTCGACATCAGCCTGGCCTACCGCCTCATCGGAGAGCTCGGCGTCCGTACGCTCCACTGTGCGCCCAGCACGCTGTACCTGCTGGTGGACAGGGAGATGGACCGGGGAACGGACGTCTTGACGGGCCTGCACTACGTGTTCATCGGCGGCGAGCCCATGTCGGCGGCGCGCGTGGCCGACTGGGCCACACGTGAGGGCAACACCTGTGTGCTGCTGCACCAGTACGGTGTCGCCGAGTGCACGGACGTCGCGACGTCGCACCGCATGGTGGACTACCCGGGGTACGCCAACAGCCGTATGCCTGCCGGTGCTCCGGTGTACAACACCGAGATCCGCATCCTCGACGACAGCCTGGAGGAAGTCGCTCCCGGGGAGGTGGGAGAGATCTGCGTCTCGGGCATCAGTGTCGGGGCCGGGTACCTCAACGCCGACCCGGCGCGGCAGAGCAACTTCGCGACGACGGAGCGCGACGGGCGACCCCTCCGCTTCTACCGGACCGGTGACCAGGGGTACGAGACGCCGTCGGGCGAACTCGTCGTCGTCGGCCGGGTGGATCACCAGGTGAAGGTCCGGGGCATGCGGATCGACCTGGGCGATGTCGAACACGCCGTGCGGCGCCACAAGAAGGTGCGCGACGTCGTCGTCCTGCCCGTGGCCGACGGCGAGCAGGATGCCCGGCTCGTCGCCGTGGTGATCGCGGCGGCGGAGCCCGTCGACGAACGGTCGCTGCGCCAGGATCTCCTGGAGACGCTGCCGCGCAACATGGTGCCGCAGGAGTTCGTGGAAGTGGCGGCCTTTCCGCTCAACCCCAACGGCAAGATCGACCGCAAGGCGCTGGCCGAAAACATGCGGTCCGCCGCCTCGCACCGGGAAGCCCGCTCGCGGTAGGCGCCACCCCGCTTCCGCGGGACCGACGGCACAAGACCGCTCACCACCTCCGGGAGAGACGGAACGTTGGAATTACATCCCTTGGCATCCGGGTCCACGGAAGCAGTGACCGAACGCGTCCTGGTCTCTCTGGCCGTGATCCTCGCCGCGGCCCATGTCTTCGCCCGGCTGGCTCAGCGAGTGCGCCAGCCGGTCGTCGTCGGCGAGATCATCGCCGGCATCGCCCTGGGCCCGAGCCTCCTCGGCCTCGTGCCCGGCAATCCGGTCGACGTGATCTTCCCTCCGGAGGTCCGGCCCTACCTTCAGGTCCTCTCGCAGGTGGGCCTGGTGCTCTTCATGTTCGGCATCGGCTACGAGTTCGACGGTTCGCAACTGCGGGGACACGGCCGTCAAGTGACCGCCGTGTCCCTCAGCTCGGTCATCCTGCCGTTCGCCCTCGGTGCCGGACTGCTCTGCGTCCTTCATCCCTGGCTCACCGGCGCCGGGACCACCGTGCGGGGCCGGCTCGTCCCGGCCCTCTTCCTGGGCGCGGCCATGTCCATCACGGCGTTCCCGGTACTGGCGCGCATCATCTCCGAGCGCGGTCTGCAAAAGGACCGGATCGGGGCGATGGCTGTGGCCTGCGCCGCCATCCAGGACTTCCTCGCCTGGGTGGTGCTCGCCGTGGTCGTGGCCCTGGCGCAGAGCACGGGCGGCTGGCCGCTGGCCCGCATGACGCTGGCCTCGGCGGCGCTTTTGCTGTTCCTGTGGTACGCCGTGCGGCCGGGCCTGACGTGGCTCTTCGCACCGGGCCGCCCGTGGCCCGGCCCAGCGCTCATCCACGCCGTGCTGGTCGTCGGTCTCCTGCTCTGCGCCTGGGCCACCCAGGCGCTGGGACTGCACGCGGTGTTCGGGGCCTTCGCCTTCGGCGTGATCGTCCCGCGCGCCGTCATCGACAGGACCGCTCCCGAGGTTCCCGAACGCATCGAACAGACGAGTCTCTTCCTGCTCCCGGTCTTCTTCATGGTGACCGGCCTCTCGGTGAACCTCGGGGCGCTCGGCGGCCAGGGCCTGCTCATCCTGCTGGCCGTGCTCGTCACGGCCTGCTTCGGCAAGTTCGCGGGCGCGGCCGGCGCGGCACGGCTGACCGGGGCGACCAAACCGCAGGCAGCCGCGCTCGGTGTGCTGCTCAATGCCCGCGGGCTCACCGAACTGGTGATCCTCAACGTCGGTCTGTCTCTGGGCGTTCTGGACAGTCGTCTGTTCACGGCCATGGTCGTGATGGCGGTGGCGACCACGGTGATGACCGGTCCGCTGCTCGATCGCTTCCACCCCGCCGCGCGGCCGCGTCCGGTGCCGGGGGAGAGCGGGGATCGGCGGCGCGAGGGGCAGGATCTGGTGACCGTACGGGAGGAGACGTCGTAACGTCCACGCTTCGCGGAACGACACAGAGGGGTGCGCCACGTGGACACACCCACGTCGCGCACCCCGTCGGCCGACCCGGGTCACCGGGTCAGCGCGTCACAGGACCCGCTTCCCGGACCGGCGTCGCGCCGGGCTCCTCGGGTTTTGAGGGTTCCTCGCGCGCGTCCGCCGGCACCGGCTGCTCGATGCTGGTGGGTTCGGCGGCGGGTTTGCGGCCCGTGATGACGGCCAGGAGCGCGCCGCCCACCATGATCACCGCAGCCGCTCCCTGGGACCAGGTGAAGGATTCACCGAGGGAGATGAAGGAGAAGACCGTGCCGAAGAGAGGAACGGCGAACATCATGACCGAGGCCGCGGACGCGCCGACGTCCCGGATGCCTCGTACGTACAGGATGTAGGCCACGGCGGTCGGGCCGATCGCGAGGTAGACGGCGTTGATCCAGAACCCGGTCGACAGCGAGCCCCAGGCGACGTCACCGAAGTGCGGGGCCGCCATGGCGCCGAGGGCGATGGAGCCCGCGACGGTGGAGTACGTGACGGCCTGCACCGGGTCCATGCCCGCCACCAGGCGGCGGTTGAGCAGGGTGTAGGTGGACCACACGGCGGCGCCGACGAGGAAGATCGTGTCACCCATCAGCCGGGTCGAGCCCGGGGCTCCGTGGGCGTTGGTGGTGAAGAAGAAGAGGGCGGCGCCGCCGACGCCGAGGATCAGTCCCATGACGCGGGCCGGCCTGGCCGTCTCGCGGTGGCTCAGGATGAGGACGACCGCGGTGATGACGGGGGTGAGGGCGGGGAAGATGACGCTGCCGTCACTTGCGGGGGCCAGGGTGACGCCCCAGAAGAACAGCGAGTTGTAGCCACAGACCCCGATCAGTCCGGCCACGCACGCGCCCACGATGTCCTTGAGCTTCGGGGACTGCTGCGGCCGCCGGAAGAACGTGATGACCAGGAGGACGACGGCCCCTCCACCGAAGCGGAACAGGACGGCTATCGCATGGGGTACGTGCTCGGTGGCGTACTTGGAGGAGGGAAAGGCGCTGCCCCAGAGAATCATGGTGAACAGCAGCCAGCCGAAGGCACCTAGGGGCTTGGTCTTCATCGCGCATCACACTCATTCGTCTTTCGCTGCCGCTGGGCAAAGTCGGGACGTTCTTGGTCGGTGGGGCTTCCTGAAGGGGACGTCAGGGCCGGCGGCACGGGGGGGTTGGGCGCCGGCCCTGACGTCATCACGCTGCCCGCAACGCCTCCGCGATGGCGCGGTGCACGACGGACGCGTGAGTGAAGAGGGCGAAGTGGTCCCCCTCCAGAGGGTGGAGGGTGAACGCGCCGGTGGTCTGCTCTTGCCAGGCGGCCAGTTGGGCCGTCGTCGCCCGGTGGTCGTCGCTCGCGGCGAACACGGAGATCGGCAGGTCGAGCGGGGGCTCGGGAGTGTAGGCGTACTCCTCGCTGACGGCGAAGTCGGCGGTGAGCAGTGGATGCAGCATGCGCAGCATGGCCGGGTCGTTCACGACCCAGTCGGGCGTCCCGCCATGCAGACGGAGCACTTTGGCCAGCTCGTCCAGAGTCAGCTCACCGAGCCGTGAGGAGTGCTCCTCGACCTGAGGGGCGCGGCGCCCGGCGATGAAGAGGTGGACGGGTTGGGGTGCGCCGATCCTGCGCAGCTCCCGGCACAGTTCGAAGGCGCAGATCGCTCCGGTGCTGTGCCCGAGCACGGCGTAGGGGCCCTGGACGGTCGCCGCGATGTCCCGTGCGAGCGCGGAAACGAGGGGACCGACCTCGCTGAACGGGGTCTCCTGCCGCCGGGTCTCACGCCCCGGCGGCTGGATGGGGCACACGCCGATCCAGTCGGGCAGGTCCGATCCCCAGGCCCGGTAGGCCGAGGCACCCGCGCCCGAGTGCGGCAGGCATAACAGCCTGACGTCCGCCTCGTCGGCCGGACCGAAGGGCAGCCAGGGGGTGGTGGTGCTGTGCATGCGCATGGGCTTCTTTCCTCGCGTGTGTACGTGGGGGCACGCCCAGGACTCGGTGAGGTGGTGGGCGGCCGGCTCGTCGGGTGATCGGTCAGGCGGGGGACGTCCGCGACGGGCCGCGGTGTCCGTCGACGCCGAGGTCCGTGAGTATTGCCGGCCACTGGATGGAGTGTGGCAAGGGTTTCAGCTCCTCTGCAAGGGTTCCGAAATAGCTTCGCTAGACTGGGAGTTGTGGCGAATTTCGACGAGATCAATCGAGGGTTGTTGCTGGAGCTCCAGAAAAACGCGCGCCGCTCCAACCGTGAGCTGGCGCGGGCGCTGGGCATCGCGGACTCGACGTGTCTGGAGCGGGTGCGTGGTCTACAGCAGAACGAGGTGATCCTCGGCTACACGGCCGAGGTGAATCTGGATGCCATGGGGCGCGGGCTTCGGGCGATGATCGCCGTACGCATCCACCCCAAGAGCCGCGACGCGGTCGAGGCGTTCCGCGAGTTCGTCCTGACCCTGACGGAAGTCCTGGACGTTTTCGTGGTGTCGGGAAGCAACGACTTCCAGGTGCTGGTGGCCGTGCAGGACGCGCAGCACCTGGAGGACTTCGTCCTTGACCACATCGCGCAGTACCCGTCGGTCGCCGATCTGCATGCCTCGCTCGTCTACGAGCATCTGCGCCGGCGGCCCGTCGACATCCTGGAGTCGCGGCCCCCGCGGCGGCGCCGGTCGGGGCCGCCTTCTTGAGGCCGGGCCGCCGGGCCGCGGCCAACCGGCCTCACGCCGGGGCGCTGTCCTTCAGGACGAACGCCGCCATGGTGGCGGCCGTCTCGGACGGGTCGGTGAAGAGGGCGTAGTGGCCCCCTGATCCGGCCACGTGCAGCCGCGCCCCCTCGACGAGCGCGGCGGCGCGTCGCGAGTTGCGGTGCCCCACCATCGCGTCGTCCCGCCGGGCGATGAACAGCGCCGGCACCGAGAGCCGGGCGCAGGCCGCGACAGGGTCGTAGTCGCAGGTCGCGGAGATCCCCCAGGCGAAACGGGTGAGTTCTTCGCGGCCCTGCCGATAGGGCAGCGTCAGCATGCGTACGAGCGCTTCGTCCTGGACACCCAGTGCGGCGCCCTCGTTGCCCCGCGGCCGTACGACGTCGTGGAAGTACGCGGCGCGGTCGGTGTCCGCGGCGATCTGCGCGCACATGTCGAACACGGCGTTGCCCACCGGCGCTCCTGGCACCCCGTCGAACAAGAGGGCGCCGTCGATCGAGGTGAACGACAGGGCACGCTCTCCAAGCGCGTGCGCGACGAAGAGCGCGATGGACGCGCCGGTGCACCAGCCGGCCACATGGACCCGGGTGAGCCCGAGGGCGTCGACCACGGCCAGCGCGTCCTCGGTGTGCTCCCCCAGACTCACCTGCCGCTCGGCGCAGGGGCCTGGGCTGCCCCGCAGCTCCCAGGTGACGAGGTTCATCCCCGAGCGCAGGAACTGCCGCGCCAGACCCTCCAGGAGGCGGTTCTCCATGCCGACGGCGTTGACGAAGAGCACCGTGGGCAGGTCTTCTTGGCCGGCGACCGCCACGTCGAGGGTGATGTCGCCGTTGCGTACCCGTTCACTTCGCACCGCGCATCTCCTCCAGGGCTTGTGCGAGCCGGGCGATGCCCTCGGCGATGACCGTCTCGTCCGGGCTCAGGCTCAGCCTGACGCAGCGCGTCGCGTGCTCCGCAAGAAAGGGCGAGGAGAAGGGCTCGACGAAGAAGTGGCGGCCCGGCACCACGAAGACCTTCTTGCTCTTGAGGGCTTCATAGAGCGCCAGGTCGCAGAACCAGGCGTGGTCGATCCACAGCCAGCAGAACATGCCTCCGTCCGTGCTGTGCAGCCGCCAGTCGAGGGCGTCGGGCAGGAGGTCGTGCAGCAGCTTCTCGGCCGTGCGGCGTTTGTCGCGGTAGTAGGGGCGGATCGCCTCGCCGGTGAGCGTGTCGATCGCTCCGCTGTTCAGGGCGAGCGCCGCCGTCGCCTGGATCAATTGCGGTGCGTGCAAATGGGAGTTGGCGGTGAAGGACAGCATCGCGTCGATCGCGCTTCGTGGCCCGATCGCGAGGCCGAGACGCTCTCCGGGCAGGCCGGCCTTGGAGAAGGTGAAGCAGTTGATGACGTTCGGATGCAGCGGCGGGTCCACCGAGTCCTGGGCGACGCCGGGGAACGGATCGCCGTACGCGTGGTCGAGCACCAGCGGGATGTCGCGTTCCTCGGCGATCTCGATGAGGCCGGACAGGTCGTCCGGCAGCAGGGTGCGGCCGGTCGGGTTGCCCGGGCTCGACAGCAGCATCATCCCCACCGAGGTCTGGGCGCGCACCGCCTCGAGGTCGAAGGTGTACCGGAAGTAGCGTCCGTCCTTGAGCTCCACACCCGGCTCGACTCCGACGATGCCACCGGCGTCCAGACTCAGCCCTTGGTAGCCGGTGTAGTCGGGGACGGACGGCAGCACCAGCCGGCGCGGGCCGTCGGCACAGGGCCCGGTGAAGATGGTCGTCGCCATGAAGGCGAGCATCTGACAGCCCGCGCCCACCAGGACGTTCTCCGGCCCTATCCCCCACCCGTAACGGGAGTTGAAGTAACGCACGATCGCCTCGACCAGTACGTCGGAGCCGCGTGAGGGCCCGTACCGGCCGCTGAACTCGGCGAAGCCGCTCGCCATGGCTTCTTCTTGCAGACGGCGCCAGGTGTCGGTGACCTCGGGGATCGCGGCCGGGTTTCCCGGGCTGAGGTTGAGCCAGGTGTCGCCCGAGGTGTCCGCCGCGGCCAGCGCGATGTCCTCCATGATGCTGCGGATTCCCGACAGGCCACTCATCTTCGTTCCCCTGGAGGAGAGTTGCACCGGGAGTTCCTTCCGTGGCGAGGACGCGTCGTCCCATGATTGTCGGTCGTGCGGCGGCCGTCCGAGCGCGCCGCGACAGCTGAGCGGCGGCGGCACAGGGATGGCCGGTGCCGCCGCACGCGATGGCGCGCGGCGCGGCCCGCCGCCCGTGCCGTCAGCCGACGGACGGGAGCGAGCCGCGAGCGCGCGACGTCAGGACACCGCGAGGCGCGACTCGGCGTAGGCGGAGATGCTGCGCACCGTGGGGTGCCGGAACAGCTCGTCCATCGGGATCTCGATCCCGATCTCGTCGTGGATCGCCGTCTGCACCGTCGCCATGATCAGCGAGTGGCCGCCGAGGGCGAAGAAATCGTCGTCGTCGGAGATGTCTTCGAGCTTGAGAGCCCGTCCCCAGATCTGGTTGATCTTCTGCTGGATCACGCTTGTGTCCTCTCTGCCCTTCGTCGTCCGGAGTCCCGGTTCATGGACGAAAGTGAGTCAGTGGGTGTTCTTGACGGCGAAGGGCTCGCCGTGGGCGTTGGTCGTACGGATCCGGTTGTGCCCGAAGGTGTCCCGTCCCGAGACCACGACGGCGCCGTAGTCCTTGAGGTCGAAGTCCTGCCCGTGCGCGGTGTAGGCGTCCTGGTCCGGGTAGACCCGGACGTGCGTCGGCACGTAGCGCGAGGTGATGGCGAACCGGGTGTCGCGCTCGGTGATGTTGGGCAGGGCGCCGTGGACGCAGGAGGCCGTGAAGATGAGTGCTTCGCCCGGCTGCATCTCGACGTCCACCACGTCCTCCGAGCGCGGCTCCCAGTTCGGGTCCACGGCGAAGTCGGAGAAGTCGTACCCGTAGAAACCGGTGTCCTTCGTGAACGTCGTCTCGTGGTCGTTCTCGTAACGGCTCTCGCGGCCACGGGCGGGCGACTTGCTCTCGTCGAAGATGCGGTCGCGGTGCGAACCGCGGACGAAGCGCATGCAGCCCGTCTTCTTCGTCGCCGGGGTGAACGTCGTCCACACCGTGATGTCGATGTAGGCGTTCCAGTCCGACTTCGTCGGCAGCAGCTGCGGCTTGCCGGTGGCATAGCTGTAGTCGCGCACCTGGTGCCACTCGGTGCCACGGGAACCCGGGAACTTGGCGAAGAACTCCGTACGCCACGACAGCACGTCGGGGCCGAGGATGGCGTTCAGGTACTTCAGGATCGTGGGGTGCGTGACGTGGCGTGACAGCTCGGGGATGTCGAGGTGCCGGTCGTAGTTCATGCTGTTGTGGAACACCGAGTGGGTGGTGTCCTGATTCTTGACGCGGACCTCGCGCAGGATCTCGGCGGCCTCGTCGGGCTCATAGAGCTTGACCGGGCCGGTGAACCCGTCCTTCATGAACTGCTCGATTTCACCCTTGATGTCCTCGGGCACGATCGCGTTGTCCGCGATCGCCGTGTCGGACCCGCTGGGACCGATGTGAGTTTCGGTCATCGTGAGGTCACGTCCTTTCGCTGAAATATCGAATCGGTCCGTAGCTGCCGAAGCCCGCATACGGTCGAAAGGCGTGGGCCGCCCGTGAGCCGACTGCCACCCTGAAACCACTCGACGGGCTTGCGGCGCCTTCCGGAATCATCGTCAGCGGTGCGGTCCTCGTCGGATCCTCGCCGTGTCCTCGTCCGGGATCAGGCGGCGGGACGCTGCTCGCGCCCCTCGTCCGGGGCCCATCGGAGGCCAAACCCGCGTATGTGGACGGGACTTGACAGGAAGTGGCGCCCATTTGATGCTGGGACGGTTTCAGCGGTCCCGATTCCGCTCCCACTCCGGATGGATCGCGCGTTCTCAGCGTCGCCGACCGCCAGGGTGTGCCATGACGGCGGGCCGCGGTGTGCGGTTATCAGGAGGAAACAATGGCCAGGCCCGACATGCCCGTGAACGTCGCCGAAAAACTCTCGAAATTCACCGAGTACTGGTCACCGAAGACGATTCTCGAGGCCAATGGCTACGAGATGAAGGCGGTGAAGGTCAAGGGAGAATTCGTCTGGCACGATCACCCCGAGGGCGACGAGCTGTTCATCGTGGTCAAGGGTGAGCTGATGATTGATCTGCGCGACCGGGAGAGCGTCAGGCTGGGCGCCGGGGAGATGTTCGTGGTCCCGCGGGGCGTGGAGCACCGCCCGGTCGCGCCGGAGGAGTGCGAGGTCTTGATCATGGATGCGGCCGGGGTGGTCAACACCGGCGGCGTGGCGAGCGAGCTGACGGCCCAGGACGAGTGGATCTGACCGGCGAGGTCCGTGCTGAAGGGACACCTGCGGGACACGCGCGGCCCGCGACCGTGACGTCAGCGCCGTCAGCGCCCGTGTGACAGGGTGGGCAGATGACGGCGAACCGCGCGCACACCTCTCCGCACCGCTCGCACCCGGGCCCGGCGGAGCGGGAGCCGTGGTCGGAGTTCAGCCCGACGCACGCCGATCTCCGGGCGGCGAAGCAACTCGTCTACGGCCCTTGTGGCTTCACCTGCTCGCAGCCGGTTGCCGAATCCGAGAGCGTCGAGTACGCCGCGCACACCTTCGTCCTCGACGGACTCGCCGTCCGCTTCCGCGTGGCCAAGACCACTCCCACCAAGGCCGGCCAGTTCGTGACCGTATGGAAGAGGTCACCTGGCGGACCCATCCAGCCTTTCGACGCCACGGATCCGGTCGACCTCTTCGTCATCAGCAGCCGCGACGGTCAGCACTTCGGCCAATTCGTCTTCCCCCTGTACGTGCTCGGGTCGCGCGGCGTCGTCACGGTTGACGGTGTCGGGGGCAAGCGCGGCTTCCGCGTCTACCCGCCCTGGGTGACCACGACCGGCCGACAGGCCGCCGCCGCGCAGGCATGGCAGTCCGAACACTTCCTGCACGTGGACCAGGACGCCCCGGCCATCCGCGCCCGCGCCCGGGAGCTCTACCATCCGGCGCGTGCCAACGTCGCGTAGACGCGAGGGGTCGACTCCGGGCGGGCGGCGGACAGGAACGTCAGTTGCCGCCCGGGCGCGGGCCCGGCCTGCCGGCACTCCACACCGGCTGTCCGGCGCTGTCACCGGCATGGGGCGTCGGCAGGGGGCGGGAATCCGGGTCCGTAAAGTGGGGGCATGCCTGAGACCTCCCCCTTGATACGGAGCCTGCGTGCGGCCGTTGAGGCCGCTCCCGCCGACGTGCCGCTACGTCTGCACCTGGCCGGCCTGTTGCTCGACGCCGGCCAGCAAGCGGATGCCGTCACCGAGGTGGCGATCGCGTTGCAGCAGGCACCGCGTGACGCGGAGGCCAGGGCACTGATGGTGCGTGCCGTGGGGGCGGCGGCCCCGGTGGAGGGGTCGGCTCCGGTGGAAACCTCCACCGAGCCCGAGGGGGCCGGCACGTTCAACTGGGGGGCGGCCGCCGACCAGGTCAAGGATGTGATCCCGCCGAGGTTCGTCGAGGAACCCCTCGCCACGGACGGCAGCGGTGATCCGGACGGCTCGCCAGCATGGGACGTCGATGCGCCGGGCTCCGTACGCCTCGCCGACGTCGGCGGTATGCGGGAGGTCAAGGACCGCCTGGAGGCGGCGTTCCTCGCGCCGTTGCGAAACCCCGAGCTGCGTGCCCTGTACGGCAAGAGCCTGCGCGGCGGCCTCCTCCTGTACGGGCCTCCCGGCTGCGGCAAGACGTTCGTGGCGCGCGCCGTCGCGGGTGAGCTCGGCGCGAGTTTCCTGTCCGTGTCGGTCAATGACGTCCTCGACATGTGGATCGGCAACTCCGAGCGCAATATGCACGAGCTCTTCCAGACGGCTCGGCGCCAGGCTCCCTGCGTGGTCTTCCTCGACGAGTTGGACGCGCTCGGCGGCAAGCGCAGCCGTACGCAGAGCGCGGGCATGCGCAACACCGTCAACCAGCTCCTGACCGAGCTGGACGGCATCGACGGGGGCGCCAACGAGGGCGTCTTCGTGCTGGCGGCGACCAATGTCCCCTGGGACGTCGACATCGCGCTGCGCCGCCCAGGCCGCTTCGACCGCACTTTGCTGGTGCTGCCGCCCGACGCTCCGGCCCGCGAGGCGATCCTCCGCTATCACCTGCGTGAACGCCCCATCGAGAAGGTCGACTTGGGCAAACTCGTCAAGATGACGGACGGCCTGTCCGGCGCGGATCTCGCCCACCTGTGCGAGACCGCTGCCGAGACGGCGCTCCTCGACTCGGTACGCACCGGCGTCGTCCGCATGATCGGCATGAAGGACCTCGTCGAGGCCGCGAAACAGACCATCCCTTCGACGGAGCCGTGGTTCGCCTCCGCACGCAACGTCGCGATGTACGCGAACGACGGCGGCATGTACGACGACTTGGTCGCCTACCTCAAGAAAAGGCGCAAGCTGTGACCACCCCCCACCCGGTACTGGAACAGGCCGCCGCGCTCCTGGACTTCGAGCGCTACGACCAGGCGCGGGAGCTGCTGAGCGGCCGTCTCGCCGAGGACCCCGCAGACGTACGCGCCTGGGTCATGCTCGGGCACTGCCACCTCGCCGCCGAGGAGCCCAAGCGGGCCCTGGAGGCGTCCGCCGAAGCCCTGAAACTGGCGCCCGAGGACTACGGCGCCCTGATGCTGCGCGCCCATGCCATGACGCGCGACGAAGGCTGGCGCACCGTAGAACCCGTGCTGCGCGAGGCGATCCGTATCGCCCCCGAGGAGCCCGTCCCCCGGGCCATGCTCGCCGACGCGGTATTCCGTGAAGCGGTGATCCAGTACGCCAGGACGAGCGGCGTCACGCGCCTTGAGTTCAGCGACATCGACCGCGTCTCCCACGAGGCGGCCGAGATAGCCATGGAAGCGCTGCGCCTCGGTCCCGAGAGCGTCTACGCCCACGAAGTCGCCCAGCGCATCGCCAGTCTTTCCGGCAACGGCACCGTCGCCGACCGGCTCGACGAGGCGATCCTCCGCCTCGACCCGCACCACCATGAAGCGCTCGCCCGCCGCACGGAGAAGGCCGCGAAGGCGCCCGGCGTGCGTGCCGCCCGCGCCACCGAGTTGTACGCCGACGCGCTCTCCAGCCATCCCGACTCCCCGCAGATGCGCCAGCAACTCGACCACGCCACGTACCGCCTTCTGCGCGGCACCCGCTGGCTCGCCGTGCTCTGTGTGATCGTGGCGGGCGGAATGATCAATCTGTTCCCCTCGGACGACAGCCCGGTCCCGGAGTTGCCCCTCCCGATCGGCCGGCGCCTGTGGTGCGTGGTGGTCATGGCGGCGATCTGGGGCTTCGGCGCGTGGCGCCGCTACCGCAAGCTGCGCGCCGGTGCGCAGCTCAACGTCCGCTCGCTGATCCGCCGTCGCCTCTGGGCCCGTGTGGTCCTGGCCCAGTCGGCATGGGCCACGACGTGCGCCCTGCTGATCGCCACACCGCCGTGGAGTGGACTCGGCGTCCCTCGCATCCTCTTCTGGGCGGGGCTCCTGCCCACGGCGGCCACTCTGTGGTTCGACAGGAACAGGATCCGCTAGGGGCCCACGTCGGCGCTCGGACCGGATATTGATTCCACCGGTCGTGACATGTGTGTATATGCTTCCCGCTCTTTGGTTAATGAGTGGGTAAAGGGTGGGGAACGTGAAGGCCGTCCGCAAGTTCAGGACATGTGTCGTGCCGGTCGTCGGCGCCGTCGTACTCTCCGCGGGCCTGACCGCCTGCGGCGGGAGCGGCACGAGCGGGAGCGGCACGAGCGGGAGCGGCACGAGCGGGAGCGGCACGGGCGGGGCCGACGCCAAGAAGCAGGACGCCAAGAGCGCCGCGGCCGCGTCACAGCGCAGGGACGCGGCGTCGGTTCTCCCGGCCGCCGCCAAGAAGATGGGTGAGCAGAACTCCTACCGGACCCGCCAGTCGGGCGCTTCCGCCGACGAACCCACCAGTGACATGGCCTGGCAGCGGACGCCGTTCTTCTCCTCCATGCGGATCCACGGGAACAAGACGGCGGACAACCCGAGTGGCGAGACGTACCTCGTCGACACGGCCGACGGTGCCTACACGAAGACCGACAAGATCCCCGGCAAGGACTGGTTCAAGATTGATCCTTCCGGCGAGAAGAAGACCGACATGTCGCGCTCACGCGGGCTTGTGACGGAGCTTCTGGGCGCGCTCAACGCCACGGGCAGCGGCAAGTGGGTCGGCCCGGAGCAGATCGGCGGGCGCCCCACCGACCACTTCCGGGGAACGGTGAACATCGCGGAGCTCGCCAAGTACCAGGGCGCCGCCATGACCAAGGACAGCCACGACTGGTACGTCGACGTCATGCGTAAGAACGGCAAGGAGCAGGCCGTCATCGACGTGTGGGTCGACAAGGACGACTTGGTGGCCAAGTCCCAGGAGACCAGCTCGGGCGGGAAGGGGCAGGAGACGATCGTCGAGGAGTACTCCGACTACGGCACCAGCCTCAAGGCTGAGGTGCCGCCCGCCGACAAGGTGGCCACGTTCGACGAGTACATCGACGCCCTTTCGAAGCGGCCCGCCGCCTGACCTGGAGCTTTCCAGGGCGCACATCACGGGCGATACGTCGCGGCCAGGAGGGGAACGCATGGCATTCGGAAGAAAAAGCAGGCCGGAGGAGCCCTTCGAGCCGATGCACTGGAACGACATCACCAAGTTCACCGTCGGCAGGATGACGCGGCACACGTTCCGCGCGTCGAAGCGGGGCGCGGGGCCTTACGCGGTCCGCTTCCACCGCAGTCGCGGGGGCGAGGACCACATGGTGCCCGGTGTCTACATCGTTCCGGCCGCGCCCCCCGCGCCGCTCTCCAAGGGCGGCTTCCTCCTCTTCGAGGACGAGGAGAACCGCCAACTCCTGTGCGGTGTGCTGCCCGACGGCTCCGACCGCTACCGGGTGACCGACGGGGCCGGCCAGGAACTCGGCTCGGTCCGGCGCACTTCGATCACCAAGAAGCTCACCTACCAGGGTTTGTGGCTCGAGCAGGTGGGACAGCCCGCCGTCGTCGCCCGCCACAACTGGGCGCGGGGCGGGCTTCTGGCATCCGCGGAGCGAGGTGCGGGGCACGTCCTGGGGGGCGTGGTGGACTCCTTGCTGTCCTTCGGCGCCGAGGGAGGCGATCGCGCGACGGACTTCAAGCCGGTGGTGTGGGCCGTGGAGACGGACGGCCCGAAGGGCGAGCGCGGCGAAGCCGTCCTCACCGTGCCGCGCACCACCGGGAGCGTGACCTGGTACTTCGTCATGCGGGATGGCTGGCTCGACAAGCGCTTGGCCTTCGCCCTCGCCGTCCTGCGCGAGAGTGAGACATTCGGCGCCGACCGCCGCTGATACTGCCCCCGCTTCCGCGCTCGGGCGTGTCCACGCCGGTCGCGCTGGAGACCCTGCTGGACCGGGCTTGCGGACCTCGAACTGGCCGTTCCCGTCGGTCACTTCGCGAAGGCGGCACTCATGGGGTCATGAGCCCCCGCCCGCCCCCGGGGGCGAGAGCGGCGCGGGCTCGGACGACGCGGGTGACTTCTCCGAGGCTGAGGCCGAGGCCGAGGCCGAGGACGCGGCCGAGGACGGGGGCCGCGAGGCGGGCGAGGAGGGCGGATGTGTGGCCGGCGAGGAAGGGGGCTGCGTGGCCGGCGAGGAGGGCGGGGAGGACGCGGGCGGGCAGGACTTCGCCGAGGACGGGCCGGCGGAGAGCGAGGCGCACGGCGAGGGGCCGGTGGGCGAGGGCGACTCGCCACCGGAAGGCGACTCGGACGGGACCAAGGAGGGGCTGGTCACCGGCGGCTTCGTCTTGGTGTCGCCGCTGCCCGTGTCGCCCTTGTGCCGTTCGAACCAGGCGCCGTGGTCCGGGTCGTACACGACGAACTTGTTCACCACCTGTGCGGCGGGCGCCACGACCACGACGTTCGACGGCCGGTATCCGGGCCACGCCTCGCCCGTCCGCTTCGGTGTGCCCTTCTGCGCGACGGGCGGCAGCAACGGGTTGCCGCACGCGCACCGAACCCGTGGCACACCGCGGTCGTCGACGAGTACCGCGGTGCCGGCCTGTAGCACGGCCTGGTAGCTGGTGGCGGCGCCGTCGCGGTAGCCGTGGTTGGTCACGCGGGTGTCCAACCGCAGCCGTACGGGCGTGAGTGAGCGCAGATAGGCGGGAACGCCGGACGGTTCGACGCCGAGGACGGAGGCGAACGCCTTGTTCTTGGCCGGGTCCTTCTGGAGCGCGCCGATCTGCTTCTCCACGTCGCAGCTCGCGACGTTCCGCGTTCCGCCGTAGAGGCCGGGGGCGGCGCCGTCGACACCGCGTGTCACATTGGCCGAGGCCGACGAGCTCGGCAGCGCGATCGGGGAAGCCGGGGCGGAGTCGCGGGCCGTCGAATCGGTGAACGGTGCGGGTCCCGTCTTCGCCGCGGGCTGGAGAAGCACCTCGCCGCCGGCGGCGGACGAGCCCTTCGACGAGCCGCCAGGGCGCGTGAGGACGACGGCCAGCACCACCGCCGCCACCACGGCGGCGGACAGCGCCGCCACGCGAGGCGCCGACTTCCACCACGGACGGGACGGCCCGTGGCCCGCACCGGAGCCCGCGCCGGACTCATCCGGCCCGCCACCGTGCCCACCGCCGCCTTCCGGACCGCTCGGCGGGCCACTGCTCGGCGGCCCCGACGGCCGCTCGGCCCCCGCAGGGGGTGTCGAGTCGGCGCGGGTCGCGCCCGCTTGGGTGTCACCCGGCCCGCCGGGGCTCGGCTGCGAGGGGCCCGAGAGCGGGCCCGAGGGCGGTCCAGTGGGGCGTCCTGACGACGGCGGCTCGACGCTCACGAACACTTCTTCCCTGCGTTGGGGGGATCCGGGGTGGGGGATCCGGTGGAGGGGGTCTGGCGTAGGCGGATGAGGTGGAGGGAATCCGACCTGACGTAGGCGCAGGCGGCCGTGCAGCGGAATCCACGACAATTCCACGGCGTGCGTTTCATCCCTTTACGGGCCCATTGTGTGCATCGGCTTCCGGGAGCTCGCAAGCTGACGCGGTCGGCCCTTCCGACGGGCGGGCCGGTCCTGCGCTGCTTAGCGTGACAACGTGAGCGAGCAGACACCGCATCGGCGGACAGCGGCGCAACGCGCGGAGCAGGGCCGACGGGCACCCCACGGCTGGCCCCACGCCCTGGTGGCCGTGCTCGTCTCCCTGGTGGCCATGGCTGTCGTCGCCGCGCTCGGACTCTGGGCGGCGGGCGCCGCCGACCTGCCCGGCGGCGCGTTCCCCAGTGTCGTGGCGGCCGTCGTCGTGATGGCGGTGGGCGGCTCGGTGGAACTCTCCGGTGACGCCGGGGCGATCGCCCAGACGAACGCCGGTCTCTCCGTGCTCCCGCTCTCCGTCAGCCTCGCCGGAGCCCTGGCGATCGCGGCCGGGTTCCTGCGGCCGCTGCGGCACCGCGCCGTCGCCGACGTGAAGGAACTCGCCGGCTGGGCCGCCCGGATCGCGGTGTTCTGGCTCCTGCTCCTCATCGGTCTGGGCCTACTCGCCCGGCACCGTTTCGCGATCGGGCTCGGGAACAGCCCCGCAGCCGACATCGGGGACGCCCTGGACTCCTCGCCCGAGGCCGGGTTCGACACCGCCGTGCCGCTGACCCTCGTCTTCGGACTGCTGTGGCTCGCCGGCGTCCTCGTGGTGGTCCTGCTCGTCTCGCGCCGGGCGCCCCTCCCCGGCCGCCTGCTGCGCTTCCAGGAGTCGGTACGACCCGCCGCCTTCGCCATGGTGGCCCTGCTGTTGACGTACGTCGCCCTGGGGTTCGTCGTCGGCGTTGTCGTCGCGTTGACGCGGGGGCATGCCGCCGCGACCTTCGCGGTCCTGCTGCTCGGGCTGCCCAACCTCGTCTGGCTCGCCTTCACCCTCGGTCTCGGCGCGTCCTGGCAGGGCCGGGTGGACGGACCATTCGGGCTGCCCATGCCGAAGGTCCTCAACGCCGTACTGCGCACACCGGACGACTCCACGCTCAGCCTGCACACGCTCGCCGGCCACGACGGGCGGGTCTGGTGGCTGCTGGTCGTCGCGGCGGTCCTGGTCCTGGGCGCGGCGTTCCTGATGGCGGTCCGTTCACCGGCGCGGATGCGAGCCTGGCAGCACGCCGTGCACATGGCGGTGGCGCTGACTCTCGCGGTGCTGGCCGTCTGCCTCCTCGCCGGCGTATCGGCGCATTACGGGCTCTCACTCCTCGGCATCGGGGATCTCGGCGGCGGCCTGTCGGGCCTGGTGGAGCTGCGGCCCCAGCTGGGTCGGGCCCTGCTCCTCGCCGTGGCCTGGGGTCTGGTCTCGGGGTTCCTCGGCGGGCTCTTCGCGCGACGGGTCCACCGGCGCGGCGAGGTGGAGGCGGACCCCGGGCCCCGGACCGGGGCGGGCCCCGCCTGAGCCGGGCGCGGGTCAGGCGGCCGGGCCACGGAAGACGGGCCGGGCCCAGGGAGGTGGCTCCGCGGGCGCGCCGGGATCAGGCGATGTTCCTACGGCATGGCCGTCCACCCGCGTCGGAGGGCGGCCGAGCGCGGTGCTTCCCGTGGCCGCCGCCCGCAGCGCGGTGGTGAACGCGAGGCAGGAGGCGTACCGGTCGTCGGGGCTCTTGGCCAGCGCCTGCGCGAGGACCGCGTCGAGGGCGGCGGCGACCCCGGGCCTCTTCTCCGTGAGGCGGGGCGGCTCGTCGTACTGGTGGGCCCAGAGGAGGGCGATGTCGTCGTCGCGCCGGAACGGCGGTGCGCCCGCCATGGTCTCGTACACGACACAGGCCAGGCTGTAGACATCGCAGCGGCCGTCCACCGGGCGGCCCGATATCTGCTCCGGGGCCACGTAGTCGAGGGTCCCCACGAACTGGCCCACGGTCGTGAATCCGGTCAGGGACAGCGACTTCTTGGTGAGGCCGAAGTCCGTGAGGTAGGCGTGTTCGGGGTGGTCGCTGTCCGTGCCCTTGGCCACGAGGATGTTGCCGGGCTTGACGTCGCGGTGCACCAGGCCGTGGTCGTGTGCCGCGTCGAGCGCGGAGGCGATCTGGGTGGCGATGCGCAGGGCGGCCGCGACGGAGAGCGGGCCCGCGTGGTCGAGCAGGTGGCGCAGATCGCGCCCGGGGACGTACCGCATGGCGATGTAGAGCACCCCGTCCGTCTCGCCCGCCTCGAAGACGGGCACGATGTGCGGGTGCTCGATCGCGGCGGCCACGCGTGACTCGTGCGTGAAGCGCTGGCGGAAGGTGTCGTTGCGCGCGAGTTCGGGGGCGAGCAGCTTGAGGGCGACGGTCCGGTCGAGACGCAGGTCCTTGGCGCGGTAGACGACGGCCATGCCGCCCCGGCCGATCTCGCCCTCGACCCGGTAACCCGCGATCTGCTGCCCGATCAGCTCGGAGGGCCGCCCGGAGTGCGGGCTCGGACCGGGGTCCCCTGATGCGCGCGCCATCACCCGCCTCCGGGCCCGCGCGGCGGATCGGTCGCATCGAGCGGGCGTTGCGGAGCGGACCGCTCAACCGATGGAACGGGTCGCTCACCCGCCGGATCGGGCCACTCACGCGGTGGGTCCGATGGCTCACCCGGTGGATCGGACCGCCCAACCGGTGGATGGGGCCACTCCCCCGGCGGATCGGGTCGCCCGCCACCCGGGCCAGGCCCCGCCCCCGAATCGGCCACGACCGGAACCACCCGCGTCGGCGCTGGCTCCGAGCCACCCCCGGCACCCGCGCCAAACGCACCCCGGACCGGCCGATCCGGTCCCTCGCCGCCCGCAGGACCCGCCGTCCCCGTCCCGGCCGCCGCCTCGACCACCCGTGTCTCCCCCGCCGCCGGCCCTTCCCGTACGCCCTCGGTCACATCAGGCGCAGCCGGAACGACGGCCGCGGGCTCCGCGTCGGGCGAAGGGACCGCCGCCTCGACCACCCGCGTCGGCTCCGGCCCCGCCCCACCGGCATCCTCGCCCGCGCCCGCGTCGATATCTACCCCGGCCCCGGCCCCCGCATCCACCCCCGCCCCATCGCCGCCACCCCGCGCCTCGACGCCGGGCCCCTCCTCCGCCGCGTACGTACTGAGCCGCACCCCGTCGCAGTACACCCACCGCTCGTGTTCCGCGTCGTACAGCCATGCCGATTCGCCGTCCACGACCATCCCCACCCGCAGGCCGCGCGTCCGGCGCCGGAAGGACTCCCCGTCCACGCTCCCGCCCGCCAGTTCCTCCACCGCCCGCCGGTAGTCGGCGACGACCTCCTCGGTCCTGGCCAGGAGCGGGCGCGGGTCGGCACTCCGGGTCAGCGGCCCGCGCGCGCCCGGCGGGTCCTGCGGCACCGCGACCAGGAGCCGGCCGTCGACCCACGCCGACCAGCCGTTGGCGCAGACGATCCGGCCCCAGTCCCCGAGCCGGTCGACCAGCCGCACGGGCAGCAGCGCGTCCAGCGGTACCGTCGGACGCTCCACGTCCGGCGCCTCCCAGGCGGGCAGCCCGTCCTGGGGGACGACATGGGTGGGGCGGAAGTCCGCAGTGGTCATCGCCGGCGCTCCTACTTCCGCATGACGGCGGGTTCATGGCGGCGCAGCAGTCTCGCGACCGCGTATCCGAAGGCGACCGAGAGGACGACCAGCATCCCCAGGTTGAGCAGCCAGACACCCGGGGAGTGCTGGAACAGCGGGTCGGTGGTCAGATCCCCCGGGACGATTCTGCCGAGCCCGATGGTCCCCGCCATCGCGCCAAGCGCCCACCGCGACGGCACGAGCCACGCGAGCTGTTCGATGCCGGGCACTCCGTTCAGTTTGAGCAGAGCGCCGCAGAACACGACCTGCACGATGGCGAGGAGCACGAGCAGCGGCATCGTCACTTCTTCCTTGCGGACGAGCGCCGATACGAGGAGCCCGAGCATCATGGCGGTGAACGCCAACAGGGCCACGGCCAGGGTGACTTCGGCCAGCGGTGGCAGGAGCACGCCTTGGCCGCCGGGCGCGTTGAGGTCGACGCCGAGCAGGGCGACCAGGGTCAGGACGACGGCCTGCAACACGGTGATCGTTCCCAGAACGACGACCTTGGACATCAGATACGCCGATCTGGAGAGCCCCACCGCCCGTTCCCGCTGGTAGATGACGCGCTCCTTGACCAGCTCCCGGACGGCGTTGGCGGCACCCGTCAGGACGCCGCCCACACACAGGATGAGCAGCGCGTTCATCGCCGTGTCCTGCGTCAGTCTGCTCCCGGCGAGCGCGCGCGCCATGGCGCCCATCACGAAGGGCAGCGCGATCATGATCGCGAGGAAGGTCCGGTCGGCGCCGAGTGCGGCCGCGTATCTCCGCACCAGGGTGCGGAGTTGGGACCCCCAGCTCTGCGGCTTCGGTGGCGGCGCGAAGGGTCCGGGCGCGTCCGCGCCGGTCCGGGCGAGAGGGCCGGGGAACGGCTGGGCGGAGGAGTTGGCGATGTACCGCTGGTGGAGCGGCGATTGCCGGTACTCCCGGGCCCAGTCCCGGTCATGATCCCCTTCGAAGGCTTCGAACGCCTCCGGCCACTGGCTGAAGCCGAAGAACGGCAGCGCGTCATCCGGAGGCCCGTAGTAGGCGATCCGCCCGCCGGCCGCGAGCACCAGGAGCCGGTCGCACACGTCGAGGCTGAGCACGCTGTGCGTGACGACGATGACCGTACGCCCGTCGTCGGCGAGGCCGCGCAGCATGTGCATCACCGAACGGTCCATGCCGGGGTCCAGCCCGGACGTCGGCTCGTCGAGGAAGAGCAGTGACGGTTTGGTCAGCAGTTCCAGTGCGACGCTCACGCGTTTGCGCTGACCGCCGGAGAGGCTGTGAATGGGCTGGTCGGCGCGTTGTTCCAGGCCGAGTTCGCGGATGACTTCATCGACCCTGGCCCGGCGTTCCACCCGCTCGGTGTCCTGGGGGAAGCGCAGTTCGGCGGCGTATCCGAGGGCGCGCCGCACGGTGAGCTGGGCGTGCAGGATGTCGTCCTGCGGTACGAGACCGATGCGCTGGCGCAGCTCCGCGTAGTCGCGGTAGAGGTCGCGGCCGTCGTAGAGGACGGTGCCGCCGTCTGCGGGGCGCAGCCCGGTGAGGGCGTTGAGCAGCGTGGACTTGCCGGCACCGCTCGGTCCCACGACGGCCAGCAGGCATTTCTCGCCCACGGGGAAGGAGACCTGGGCGAGGAGCGTTTTGCGGCCCCGGTCGACGGTCACCGTCAGGTCCTGGACATCGAGAGAGACCTCGCCCGTGTCGACGTACTCCTGGAGCTCGTCACCCACGAGGCAGTAGGCGCGGTGGCCTACGCCCACGATGTCCCCCGGCGCGACCGAGGCGCGGACCACCGGCTGGCCGTTGAGGTAGGTGCCGTTGTGACTGCCGACGTCGACGATCTCGTACGTACCGTCCGCGAGGAGCCGCAGTTCGGCGTGCCGGCGGGAAACGACCAGGTCGTCGATGACCACGTCGTTGTCGTCGGCGCGGCCGATGCGGACCGTGCGGGCGGGCAGCGGGCGCACGGTCGTGGGTTGGCGGAAGGTGCCCGTGGCCGCGGGCATGCTCACGCGGGAGGGGCGCTCGGCGCGGGCCGGCTCGGGAGGAGCACGGTCGACGAGCACCGCACGCGGGCCGTCCGTGACGTTGCCGAAGCGGATGACGCTGCCCGGGCCGATGTCCCCCTCCTGGACGCGCCGTCCGTCGGCGTACGTGCCGTTGGTGCTGTGCTCGTCCTCGATCGTCCAGTGATCGAGTTCGGCGTGGAGGACGGCGTGGTGCCATGAGACACGGTCGTCGTCGAAGACGATGTCGCTCAAAGGGTCGCGCCCGACATGATAGTCCCGGCTCGGACTCATCACCGTGGAGCCGGAGTCCGTCTCCAGGACGAGTTCGGGCGGGCTCGCCGCGCTGGGCCGCCACTGTCCCATGCCGTGAATTCTACCCATTCGCACACTTTGCCGCCTGGGCGGACCGCGCCCCCGGCAAGGACCAGCACTGGGGCCCCGCCGCCGGGGCCGCCCCCTCCCCCGGCGGTCCGTTTACTGTCGAGCCCCGCACACGGGGCGTGCTTCACAATTCACTGTCGGGCCAGTCGAGCAGCCTGGCGCCGATGACGGCGGTCTGAAGGGTGTAGCGGTGTATCGGGTCGGCCGGATCGGCTCCCGTGAGCTGGTGGATGCGCTCCAGACGGTAGGTGAAGGCCCGCACGCTGAGACTCAGCCGGCGAGCCGCCTCGGCCGCGACGTATCCCGATGCGAAGTAGGCGTTCAGGGTCTCCAGCATCGGCCGGGCTCCGCCTCTCGTCCGCTGGAGCGGGGCCAGTGCGCTCCGTACGAGGTCGGCCAGTGCCTGACGGTCACGGATCAGGACGGGAAACACCAGCAGATCGGCGGCGCGCAGGACCGGATCGTCGAGACCCATGCGGCCGGCCAGGTCGAGGGCGTTGAGGGCTTCCTCGTAGGAGTGGGCGATTCCGCCGGCGCCGGGCTGGGACCGTCCGATGGCGACCTGCACGCCGTCGGCCGCCGCGTGCGCCTGTTCGGCGAAGTAGAGCAGGACGTCTTCCTGGTCGGCCGGGGCGACACAGACGAGCCGGCCCTCCTTGGTGACGTACAGGGTGCGGCGATTGCGGAATCGCCCGAAGAGCGCCCGTTCCACGCCACGCGTCACGGGGTGTGCGTCGTCGTAGGCCTCCGGGCCCGTGGCGACGGCGACGGCGTGGGCGTGCGAGAGCAGCAGCCCGAACCGTGCCGCGCGCTCGGCGAGGGTGCCGGGATCGCTGCGGCCGTAGAGCAGGTCGTCGATGAACTCGCGGCGGGCGGCTTCCTCCTGGCGCACCGCCAGAAGCTGGGCGCGCTCGTGTCCTTCGGCCAGCGCGTCGATGACCTGGTCGAACGCGGCCAGCACTTGGTCGAAGGAGGCGCGCGGCAGGTCGGGGCAGGCGGCCCGGGTCATCTCCAGGTGCTGATGGACCAACGTCCGCAGCCCGTGGCCGGCCTCGGCGGCCCGCTCACCCAGGGCACGACGCGACTCCACTTCGTCACGCGTGAGTCGGCGGCCTGTGGCACAGACCTCGCTCAGGATGTGGTCGTACCCGTCCAGGTACTCCCCGGATGGAAGGGGGCCGGCCACGCGGGTCTCCTGAGTATTGATGTGCCGCTGCCGACTTCTTGACGCAGCACAGATGTGTTCTTGACGCGACAGCGTCAAGAGTGCCAGACGGCGGCCACCCGTCCGAACCCGGCTGCCCCAACTCACCCGACTCGCCCCACTCACCCCGCTCATGGCGCGGCGGGGGGCGGGGGTGGGCATGAGGCGGGGTGCGGGGGCGGGTGTCAGGACCGCCCGATCCGCAAGGCGGCCTCCTCCAGGTCGGCGACCGTCCCCGCCATGATCGTCCGTACGTGCTCGGTGATGTGCTGTACGGGCCAGTCCCACCAGGCCACCGCGAGGAGCCGGGCGATGTCGGCGGCGTCGTAGCGGGTGCGGATCAGGCGGGCGGGGCTTGGCTACCCGCACCGTGACACCGACGACACCGACGAACGCAGGGTCGGCTCGGGCGATACCGTGATCATGGCGGAGGCCGAGCCCCTCAACAGGTCCCGCTGTCAGACCCAGCTGGCAGAGTGCCCAGCCATGGACACCTCTGAGTTCTGGACCATCATTGAGGCCGCTCGCTCGGCTGGCACAGCGGAAAAGCCCTTCATCGAAGCCCTGGTTGACGAGTTGGCCACCCACGCCAAGTACGACATCCTCCGCTACCAGGAACGCTTCGACGAGGTACATGAAGCCGTCTACCGATGGGACGTATGGGCAGCCGCCTACCTCATCGGTGGCGGCTGCTCGGACGACAGCTTCATCGACTTCCGCGCCGGCCTGATCGCGCTGGGCCGCGACTGGTATGAGAAGGCAGCGGCTGACCCGGACAGTCTTGCTGGGCACCCGGCAGTGGTCGCGGCTGCGGAGGTGCACCGCGACGAGGCACTCTTCTACGAGGAGGTCAACTACGCCGCCAGCGAGGCATTCAAACGGGTCACCGGTGATCAGGAGGACTTTTACGAGGCATGGGACGAATACAGAGCCTCACAGGACAGTTCCGAAGAGGACTCCGAAGACATGGGCGAGGACTTCGACTTCGACGACCGCGATGAGATGCGACGCCGACTCCCGCGGCTCGCCGCCCTCTACCTCCGTGACACCGCACACTGAGCGATAGCCCCTGTTGGCACGTTCAAGCGGAGGAATTCAGGCGGTGAAATGCGCCGTCGAACTCTCTGGATTGGAGCAGCTCGGAGATCACTGTCACCATCCCTGGGATGCCCGGAGCCCGCACGACCAAGCCGTCAGAGCACCAGAAGCACTGGCCGCCAGCTGCTTCTCCGGTCTCTTCCCAGCGTTTCATCAGCCGATCGGCCTCGGCAAGAGTGAAGACCGTCGCGCTCCAGCGCGAGCTATCGGGGAGATGCACTTCGACATCAACATTGCAGACTTCGTCGAGTGCTTCGTCAGGGCCGGGGAGGAACAGCGCATCGAACGCTTCGGCGCGGACGCGCTAATACGGACCGTCCCACCCTGCTTCGGTCTGGACTCTGCTCGTGCTGGTCACCGCAGGATCATCCCAGCCTGCCAGACGCCCATCCAACGAAATGCGGACACCTCCGCGGCCAAGCCGGACCGGGGCACGGCCATCATGGTCTGGTGACGATGTGGATGCGCTGTTACTGGGGTGAGGAAGACGTTTGGTTCTACTTCGAAACCGACGCTGAAGGCTGGGTGGTCCGGCAGGTTGAGCTCGAAGGGCCTGAGCTGACCCCGATCGCAGCTGCCTCCCTTGCCGAGTGGCAGCGGGCCTACGACGCAGGCCGCCTCGATGAGTACGACAACAGATTCGGGATCACAGCAGAGCTGCCCGTCTCGGAGTGGGAGGGCCACGACCCCGAGGAGCTGACCTCCCACCAGTTCGAGGCGGTCTGGGACACGGCCCGCCGACAGATACAGCCCGGCCGTGGTGACTTCTGACGCGGGCCATGAGGAAATGCCACTCTTCCTGAGACAGGAGTGCCCGGCCACGATGTGAGACACCCCGAGAACCTGCTGGTCAGCACGATGCCCTATGCCACGGACCGCGAGACCTACATAACCCCGCGCCCCGCCAGAGTCCCCGTGACGGCGCACCAACGCGCCGCCTCGACTGAAAAGGGGGGACCGTGCCCGAGTCCAACGACACGCTGACCGTGCTGCTGATCTTCGCCGCGTTCCTGCACATCCTCACCCGCTGTGCCTGGTCGCTGTCGGGCTGGTCCGCTGCGAACGCGGTGTGCAGGATCATCCCCAGCAGGCCCCATCAGAGTGGTGGAAGGCGCGGGCCTACTGGACCGTCACGATGATGTACGTGGGATCGCCCGAGAGGTCGACATTGATGGTGGAGGGTGCCTTGTAGCTCCAGCCGCCGAGTTCTTCGAAGTGGACGACCCCGATTTCCTCGTTGGTGTTCGCGTTGGTCACCTTGAGATCGAAGGTGGAGGTCACGTCGAAGCAGTCACCGCTGTTCTTGGTCTCGATGTACTGCCCATTGCTGTTCGGGAAGGTCTGGCCGGAGCTGATGACCTGGGCGTTGAAGACCGAGAGATTGGAGCCGGGGGCGCTGCCCTGGCCGTGGTCGTACATGCAGGTGACGTTGTCGATGAACGTCCGCACGGAGTCCCCGTTATTGTTACTGACCATCATCATTGCGCTGTTACCCATGGCGGAAGCCCTTCTGGTGGGAGGGGGAAACGGAATGGCGTTAGACGAAAGGCCGATGCCGCGTGTCGATCGTCACACAGTCCTTCAATCCGCGCTCTCCCGCTGCTCCAACCAGGTCACAACTGACCAATCATTCCGTAATTTCCTGGTTCCCGTGCGGGACTACTGGAGTCTCCGCATGGTGTGGCCGGACTTTCCGAAGAGCCGCAGTTCAGGCCCCCACGCAAACCGCGACATCACGCCTGCACGCACACTTGTCGAGTGGGACGTCCAGGGCCGAGGTCTTCGGGCGGGCTGGGGCGAGGGGGCTGACCGTACCCGTGGGAATGATCAGTCCCGCTGGGCTTCGCGGGAGGCCGACTGATTGCTCCTGCGGGAGGATCGCCGGGTGATTCGCCTGGTCATGAGGGCGATCGCGGCCCAGGTGATGAGCGATTCCGAGTCGCGCGCGTGCCAACGGGCGTGCATGACCCAGGCGTGTGAGCGTTCGACGACCCAGCGCCGGGGCAGCACGACGAACCCGACGGCGTCCTTCGGGCGGCTGACGGGCTTGATCGTCAGGTTCAGGTAAGTCTTTCACCCAGGTCACGAGCTGTCCGGCATAGGCGGAGTCGGCCCAGACGAGCGTGCCGCCACCCCCGAGCACCGAGCCAGCGGCCAGGCAGCCGCTGAGAGGACCCCATAACTACAGGCCGCGGTCCCCGGCGGCTGGCGTGCAGGGTTGCGCCCCTTGGCCGCCCACTCGGGAACCTCCAAAACCGCCACAGACGTAGGCCACCAGCCACAGCCGGACCGCTGCGCCTCCCCCCTCCTCCCTCCAGGCCGGAGCGACGAGCAGGGTGCCGCGGCTCCGCGACCACTACATGAACAGGGAGACGCATCGCCGCCGACGACGCCGTAATCGGGGACGTCGCCGGTGACCATGGCTCCGGCGGCGACGATCGCGCCGTTGCCGATGCGTACACCGGGCATGACCGTGGCGCCGTGGCCGAACCACACGTCGTTGCCGACGACCGTGTCACCCCGGCCGGGCAGGCCGGTGATCAGGTCGAAGTGCTCCGCCCGGGAGCCCCCCATGGTGGGGAACGGGAAGGTGGAAGGACCGTCCATACGGTGGTTGGCCCCGTTCATGATGAACCGGGCGCTGGCGCGGGCGCTCCCGGTCTGCCTGGTTTGTCGGCGGCGCGCGGCCCGCCCGCCTCGGAGATCACACGGGGGACCTCACAGAGCGCGCTCCCCTACTGCTGTACGGTCGGGGCTACGGCCTTACGGCCAGGCATTGTTGACGCACAGTCAGACGAGCAGAACGCTTCACCCGACGCCGACGCCGACGCCGACGCCGACACCGTGAGCGGTACGGACGAACCCTCCCCCGTCGAGCATGACCTGGAGCATGGTGTGCGGGACTCCGCCAAAGCCACCACGGACTCGTCCGGAGACTTGGACCGCGTCAGCCACAGACCGGTGAACACGGCGGTGGCCAGGGTCATGGCGCCGGCCGCGACGAAGGCGCTGTTGAGCCCGGTCGCGAAGGACGCGCCGCCGGATTGCCGGGCGCGGACGACGGCTCCGAGTACCGCCACGCCGAGCACCGCGCCGACCTGCCGGGTGGTGCTGCTGATGCCCGACGCGAGGCCGCCTTCTCGTGCGCTGACCGCCTGGATGGCGGCTCCGGTCAGGGGGGACATGGTCAGAGCGAAGCCGCTGCCGATGGCCCCCAGCCGCCACCACACGTTGCCGTAACCGGTATCGGCGTGCACCGTGCCGAGCGCCAGCAGTCCCAGGCCGGCCAGGACCAGACCGGCGGTGACCACGGCGCGGAAGCCGTACCGTGCGGCGAGCCGTCCCGCGTACGGACTGACGATCACCATGGCGAGGGACAGCGGCAGGGTCCGCAGGCCGGCGTTCAGGAGCGAGCTGCCCTGCACGTAGACGAAGAACTGGGAGAAGAAGAACGACGACCCCATGAGCGCGAACCCCACCACGATCATGGCGGTGTTGGAGACCGTGAACAGGCGCTGCCGGAACAGCCTCAGCGGCAGCATCGGGGCGCAGCGGCGCGCTTCTACGGCGACGAAGGCGGCCAGGAGGACCACCGCGGCGGTGAAGCTGGCCAGGATCGCCGGGGATGTCCAGCCCCGGGCTCCGCCCTCGACAAGCCCGTAGGTCATCGCCCCCACCCCCAGGACGGACAGCACCGTCCCCGGGATGTCGATCGCGGGAGCGCTCGGATTGCGGGTTTCCTCAAGACCGCGCAGGCCGACCAGGAGAAGGACCGCGCCGATGGGGAGGTTGACCAGGAAGATGGCGGGCCAGCCGAAGGCGTCCGTCAGCACGCCGCCGGCCACGGGACCCGCGGCCAGCCCGACTCCGCTGAGTCCGGCCCACAGCCCGATCGCCTTGACCCGTTCCTTCGGCTCGGGATGGGCCGCCGCCAGCAGGGCCAGCGAGGCGGGGCTCAACGCCGCGGCGCCGACGCCCTGGAGAACCCGGCCGGCGACCAGCCACCCGAGCGAGGGCGCGAGGCTGCACAGCACCGACGCGACGGTGAAGACCGCGACGCCGGTCAAGTACACACGCTTGCGGCCGAACCGGTCGGCGAAGATTCCGCCGGACAGCAGCAGCATGGCGACCAGCAGGACGTACGCGTCGACGATCCATTGCAGACCGGTCAACTGCGTGTGCAGGCGGTGCTGCATGTCGGGCAGGGCGGCTCCGACGATCGTGTTGTCGAGCAGGACCATGAATTGGCCGAGGCAGGTGAGCGTGAGCAGCACGGCCCGGTTGGGCCGACTGCCTCCGCCGCTTTCGCCGCTTTCGGCCGTATGTGACGCGGTCAGGGGGAACCCCTCTCAAAATTCTCTAACGCAGTTGATGGTTGCGTTAGGGGACCTTACGTCGAGCCCGCGCACAAACGCAAGCGCTGACTGCGTTAAGGTCGGGGCATGGCTATGGGCATGAACGAACGACAGCCGGTCCGGCGGCCGGGTGGGCGCAGCGCCCGCGTCGCCGCGACGGTGCACCAGGCGGTCACGGACCTGATCGGCGAGCGCGGCTACGGGAATTTCACCGTCGGCGAGGTCGCCGCCCGCGCGGGCGTGGCCGACAGCAGCATTTACCGTCGCTGGGGCAACCTGGACAACCTGCTCTCCGATGTGGCGCTCGCCCGCCTCAACGCGCGGTCGCCGATGCCCGACACGGGGAGCCTGGGCGGCGACCTGCGCACCTACGCGGCCGCCGTGGCACGCGAGATCACCGGACCCGACGGGCCGGCGGTGCTGCACCTGGCCGTCGCCCTGTCGGCCAACGGTCAGCAGGGCCTGCGGGCAGGCGACGGCATTCTCGCCGAACGCATGCGGCAGTTGCAGTCCATGCTCGACCGGTCCCGCGACCGTGGCGAGCCCGCCCCCGACGCGCTCGACGTCCTGGACCACGTCCTGGCCCCGATGTACATCCGCGTCCTGTTCGGCATCGTCCCGCTCACGCCGGACTACATCGACGGGTTGGTCGACAAGGTGCTGTGACCTCGCCCCGTCCCAGGGATCACCCCTGGGACGCGGCACGTCCCTGACCGCCGGACCCGTATCAGGCGCCCGAGTCGCGATGACGGGCCACGGCCATGCGTGACAGGGCGAGCGTCGCGGCAGTGATCGCGGGCCACAGGGCTCCCATGGCGACGTGGAGGGCGCCGAGCCAGGCGATCTCCGCGCGGCTGTACAGGGCGGTCTGCGCGGCCAGACTCGCCAGGCACACCAGGCCGACGCATACCGTCATCCAACGATAGAAACGGTGCAGGGCCCGGTGTGACCGCCAGCGCGGTGGGCCGCCCACGAGCCGGTTCGCGACCAGGCCGGCCAGGGGCCTGCCTGCCAGCACCGACAGCAGGCAGGCCGCCGAGGACGCCGCGGGCAGCAGCATGGGCAGCAGGAAGAAGCCCCGGGCCTGCCCGGTACCGACCGCCACGGCCGCGCAGGTCACCGCCAGCAGCGCGCCCACCGCCGCATGCTGAAGGTACCGGCGGGCCCACAGAGCACACGCGAGAACCAGGACACCGAGCGCGGTGGCCGCCACGAGGGCGGCCCGCAGTCCGCCGGCGCCGTAGGCGGCAACGAACGCCAGCGTCGGCGCCGCCGTAGTCGCGAGCCCGGGAAGGCGGGCTCTCATCGTGCCCCCGATCCGGCAACCGGAGCGGCCCGCGTGTCGTCACGCTCCAGGGCACGGAGCGCGAGCAGGCCCCCGATGCCAGGGATGACGGCGCGCAGCGTGGCTCCGGTGCCGCCCCGCGGATCGCGCCGGGTGGCCAGGACGCCGAAAAGCCAGGCGACCCCGTGCACGGGCCCGAACAGCGCGGCGATCTCCCGGGCGTCCCCGGTGGTGAGGTTGACCAACAACACGGCGAGGCTGACCAGTTCGATGGTCGCCGACGCGCGCAGCGGCCTGCGTGCGAGCCGTTGCGCGGGTACGGAGTCGACAGCCATGAGTCACACTCCCGTGGTGGAGCCGGGGCGGAGAATCATCAGGACGGTGACCGTTGCCCAGAGCAGGTTGAAGGCGCCGGTCAGCATGGCCAGGCGGGCGGTCTGCGCGCGCTCGACGGCCACCGTCCCGGCCGGGGACCCGGCCAGCTGGGCGAGGAGGCGTTCCTGGGCCGGCAGAACGAGCAGCGCCAGCACCAGTGCGGCCGCGCCCGTCAGCACGATCGACACGATCAGCCAGGGGCTGCCCAGGACGTGCAGCCCGCTCGCGGTGGCGAACCCAAGAACGGGAACGGCCAGGCCGAGGGCGGCGTAGACGCGGCAGACGCGGTGCAGCACCCGTACCGTGGCAAGTGCCTCGTGCTCGTCGGGCGGGCCGGCGGCACGGCGGGCCGCGGCGGGAAACATGCTGGCCGCGACGGTCACCGGGCCGACGGCGACGATCACCGCGAGCACGTGCAGGATGAGCAGGAGCTTGGTCACCGCGACGGCTCGACGGCGACGGCGGGGGACATCGGCTCACACCCCTGGTCGCGCCAGACGACGCCTCGGCGCTCGTGGGCGAACAGCTGCTCCACCGCGAGGGCCACTTTGGGCCCGACCTCACGCTCCAGCAGATACAGGCCCAGATCGAGGCCGGAGGTGACGCCGCCGGCGGTGACGAGGTCGCCGTCGTCGACGACCCGGCCCGGGGCGAGGTGCGCACCGCCCGCGCCCAGCAGGTCCAGGCCCTGGTGATGGGTGGTGGCGTGGCGGCCACGCACGAGCCCGGCCATCGACAGCACCAGCGACCCTCCGCAGACCGTGGCCACTATGGTGCCCGGCGCGGCCAGCGCATCGGCCAGCAAGCTCGGGAGTTCCGTGGTCAGCGCGCGGCCGAGGATCGCGGGAATCTGTTCCTCGGGAGCGTCGTCCGCGCCCTGACCGGGGAGCCTCCCGGCCGCGCCCGGCACAACGACCAAGTCCGCGCGCTCCGGGGCCAGAAGAGCGGCGGCCGTCAGCGCGACACCGGGTATGCCGCTCGGCACCTGCCTGGCTCCTTCCGCGCTGGCCAGTTCGACGGCCACCTGATCGGTGAAGGCCCGGGCGGCGCTGAAGATCTCGAACGGAGCGATGACATCCAACGGGTCGAATCCATCGAAGAGGACGAACTGTGCCAGCATCGGCGACTCACATTTCCCTCGGTTCATGTCTGCCGCGCTCACGCTAGGCGGCGCGACAGACCCCGACCATGGGCTCGAATGACACACCCCAACGGGTTCTCGCCACTTCACCAACCAGTGCTTTCGCGACGCCCAACTCTCCCACCTGCGCCATGTGTTACGGCGAGAAGTGGGCGTAGCCTGCATGGATGCACACCGTGGCGATACTCGCGCTGGACCAGACGGTGGCCTTCGACATGGCCATCCCGGTCGAGGTGTTCGGACGCGTACGCCTGCCGGACGGGCGGCGCCCCTACCGGGTGCGCGTCTGTGGAACCCGACCCGAAGTGCCGACCGAGACGTTCACCATCCGTGTGCCCTGGGGTCTTGACGGCCTCGCCGATGCCGACACGATCATCGTGCCCGGCCGGGAGGAGCACGCGGGGCCGCCCCCGGCCGAAGCGCTCCAGGCACTGTGTGACGCCGCAGCCGACGGCGCGCGCATCGCCTCGATCTGTGGCGGCGCCTTCACTCTGGCTGCCACCGGCCTGCTGGACGGCCTTGCCGCCACCACCCATTGGACAGCCGCCGGCCAACTCGCCCAGCAGTACCCGGACATCGAGGTGCGCCCGGACGTGCTCTATGTGGACAACGGCCAACTGCTCACCTCCGCCGGGGCGTCCGCCGGTATGGATCTGTGCTTGCACCTGGTCCGCCGCGACCTGGGCTCGGCCGTCGCCGCGGACGCGGCCCGACTGGCCGTCACCCCCCTGGAACGGGAGGGCGGCCAGGCCCAGTACATCGTCCAGGAACCGCCGCCGCTGCCTCGCGGCTCACTTCTGGAACCGACACTGGCCTGGATCCAGGACCACCTCGGCGAAGAACTCACTCTGGAGGCCATGGCTGCCCGCTGCGCCATGAGCACCCGCACCTTCAGCCGCCGCTTCCGCGAACAGACCGGTACGACCCCGCTGCAATGGCTGCTCCGCGCACGCGTGCGACACGCCCAGTACCTGCTTGAGCACAGCGACCATTCCGTCGAACGCATCGCCGTGCAGGCCGGTTTTGGATCCGCGACCGCCTTTCGCGAACGGTTCAAGCGCGTCACCGGCACGACGCCACAGACCTACCGGACCACCTTCCGCCGTCCTCGCTGACATCCGGCTCGCGCCCACCGGGGCGGGGTGGACCCTTCCCCTATTGGCTATTGGTGGCGGCGTCACCGCAGACTGATCTCCTCGCCGATCGATTGCCGGCGGGCGGCCGCGACGACCAGAGCCGTGGCTGCGGCGTCCTGTACGGCCACCCCGACCGATTTGAAGAGGGTGATCTGATCCGGTGCGGTGCGTCCCGGCTTGCTGCCGGCGATGAGTTCACCCAGTTCCGCATGCACGTGGTCGGCTGTGATGAGGCCGTCGCGGATCGGCATGAGCAAGTCGTTGCTGCCCGCAGGTGGTGGGGCGAGCACGGCCTGGCGCGATTCGACACACACCAGCGCCTCGGCGACCGTGGCGTCGTCGATCTCGCGGCCGGCCGGGTTGTAACCCACCGACGTGATGTGCACCCCGGGTGTCAGCCATGGGCGCCGGATGACGGGTTCGATGGCGTGTGTCGTCGCCGCGGCGATGTCCGCGCCGTCCAGCGCCTCCGCGTAGCTTCCGGCGGCTTGGACGTCGGCCTCGATGACGGAGGCGAGCTCTTCGGCCAGGGCGGCGGCTCTCGCCGGGTCCCGGCCGGCCACACGGATCTGCCGGATCGGGCGGACCCGGCAGATCGCGCGAGCGTGGGACCGGGCCTGTACGCCAGTGCCCAGCACGGCCAGTACCGACGCGTCCTCGCGGGCCAGCAGCCGTGCCGACAACGCGGAACAGGCGCCGGTCCGCGCCGCGGTGATGGCCGTGCCGTCCAGCAGGGCAGCGGGCTCGCCCGTGTCCGGATCGAACGCCACGATCAGCGCCTGATGGGTCGGCAGCCGAATCCCGTCGTTGTGAGGAAAGAGTGACACCAGCTTGGTCATGAGCGTCCCGGCCGATGCCAGGAAACCCGGCATGGCCGCCAGAAATCCATCACGTTCGGGCACCAGGGCGGCGACGCGGTCCGGCACCGAGGCACGGCCCGCACTGAGGTCTGCCATCGCCGGGGCCAGGGAATCGATCAGCGAGTCCATGTCGAGCAGGTCCTCGACCTGCGAACGACTCAGCACGAGCATGCGTCTCAACTCCTATTGCCGGTCAGCGGATCAGCGGGTCAGGCGACCGCACGACCAAAGCGTCAAGCATCGGCCCTCTTCGCCTCAGCCACGACACGCCCGACTGCCGGAGCAGGTTCAGCCGTACGCGGCTGAGCACGTTCAGCCGCACGCGACTGAGCACCCGGCGTGTACGCCGACACCAGGTGCCCTCGCGGCAGCAGAGGCTCAAGCCGGGCCCACTCGCCATTCGTCACCCCCCGCCCGAACCCGGCCCCCGGACTCGGGAGCCGCCGGTCCCGGCGGGCCCCGGGCCGACCGTCCCTACTTCGCGAAGTGCCAGGTGACCTTGATGTCGCCGTCGTCCCGGGAGGCGAGCGCCGAGAACGCGCCCGGCGTCAGGTCGAGGCCGTTCTTCGGCGTGGTGGGAGACGCGTCGACGACCCGCAAGGTCACTGACTTCCCCTTGTACGTGACGACGACCTTCATTCCGCAGAAGGCACTGCGTCCGGCTCCCCCGGATTCGTACATCCTGTAGTCGAGGGCGACGGACATGTCGTTGTCCCCGATGCGCTCCCCGCACGCCCCCACGACGCCGTTCGAGGTGAACCAGCTCGCCATCCCGGTGAAGGTGCCCTTCGGCGGCTTCACCGGCTTGCCCGGGGCGGGCGGGGTCGTCGTCATGCTGGGCTTTGGAGTGGCGGTGGAATGGGGCGGCGGGGTGGAGGTGGGCTCGATGGGCTGCCCGGTGGAGGTCGGCACGGTGGCGACGGTGCTGGTGTGCTCCGCGGCGGAGGCGGTGGCGGCGGCCGCGGTGATCGTGGCTACGGAACTCACGGCCAGGGCGGCCGTTGCCGCGGTGATGGCGATTCTTGCTCTCATCGCGCCACGATGTCGAACATCGCTAACGGCGGGCTAACGTCCGGTCAGCATGCAACGCGTCACCGGGGCATCTCGCGAGGGCGGCGGGTGCGCACGGAAACCCACATTCCGCGCGCGGTTGCCACGGGCCAGCCGCTGGGTTACTTGCCGGAGCCGACGTGGTAGCCGACGGGGTCGACGACGACGTCCGGAACGGTGCTGCTCGTGGCGGCGACGGTGATGGTCACATGGCTGAGATTCACGATCTTCCCGACCGTCTCATTGGGCGGGGTGACCAGGAGGCGAGTGTAGGTCTTCCCGGAGCCGCTGGTGTCCGGGCTCACGTGCAGCAGGAAGCGGCTCTCCTCGCCGGGGCCGACGGTGACGGTGGACGCGGTGGCATCCGAGCGGGCGGCGTCGGGCCTGTTGTCGCCCAGACCGTCAGGGCCCACGAGTTGGACACCCGGGAAGCCGTGCATGCTGCACTTGCCGGCGCCAGTGTTCTTCATGTTGACGACTATCTCGTCCTTGACCCCACTCGCGGTGGCACTGAGGGCGAGATGTTCGGTCTTGCACGCGGAGCCCGACGTCGAGGACTCGGCCCGGCCAGTGGATCCGCTGCCCTTGCCGGAACCTGAGCCCCCGGTGGAAGTGGAGGAGGAACTTGAGGCCGCCCCCTGGCCACCGGTGGAGGTACCGGCAGTTGAGGCGCTGCTCGCGCCGCTGGAACTGTTCGCGTGGGCGGACGCGCTGGTGTCGGCGGAAGCACTCGATCCGTCGCTGCCGTTGCACGCGGTCAGCGAGAGGCCGGCAGCAGCGACGGTGAGGACGAGAGCAGACATCTTCTTGACGCGCATCAGTACTCCTGGAAGCGGTATGGCATCGGTCGCTCATTCCGGCTGAGCGGCCCCGGTTGTTTCATAGGAGGCCCGGGACCGGCCGATCCGTTGCGGGAGGAGTCACGCCGAGACACCGCTGTGACATGCGAGTCGACGCCCCGTTACGGAAAGCCACAGAAACTCGGACAGGACGGGCCCACGTCGGAGTGCCCGGGATCACGGGGTCCCCGGTGTTACTGGGGAAGGTCACCGAGGCGACGCCCTTATGTCCGGGACCGCTCACACCAGAGGGGCCTGAGCCATCCATCAGACGGTGAGGACGCGCTTGCCCTGGAGGTGACGGCCGTCGAGCAGCCGGCGCGCGTCGTGAACGCGCTCGAACGGAAACGTCTGCTGCGCGTGAACCCGGAGCTTGCCCTGGTCGACGAGTTCGACGAGTTCGACGAGTCCTCATAGGGCGACCGCCTCGGGGTCGACCGCGATGCCGCTGAAGCACGTGCCGGCCGCCTCGCCCTTCGCGCCGAGTTCCGCGTCCTCCCGAACTGCCAGCGCGGGCGAAGCAGTCGGCCACCGAGACCAACAGGCCACCGAGCGCCATGCCACCTGTTGTGCGGAGTTCCGGGCTGGTGGACGGACGCCCCCTACCGCGTACAGTCACCTGCGGGCGTGGTGAGGTGCGGCGGGCCGCATTCGGTGTGGACGCCCAGTAGACGTTCGAGACGGCGGCATCGGGCCGATGGCCGTATCCACGGCGAGACGTGCCCAGCGCCAACGTGCCGTTGATCTGTCAACGTGCCGTTGTTCTGCTCGGTGACCACCACCGCCTGGACGGCTGCGGGACGAAGCCCTTGGCCCGAGTCGTCCGGGCTGCGGGCGGACAACCTCGGCGGCGATATGCGTCAGAAGTTTCCGTCCGATTCCGCCAGCCCGCTGGGCGCGTCATCCTGCCCCGGACAGCTCCTGGTGATCGCCGTCACGTCCACCGGAAATTTACTCAACTCCTGTGTCTGTGAAGCAAGTTGGGAAATCCGCGTTCCCCTCGATTTTGCCGGAAGGACGGGTTGTCGGGAGTAGTGCGGATGGTTACGTTCATGGCTACGTTCGGGGATCGTCAGTCAGGAGCAATGTTGTGTGCCTCGGGGGAGGCCAAGGGCGCCGGCACACCATGGCCGCCTTCGTCTGTTCCTCCTGGGCCCACCCGTTCGCACGGCTGCGTGCGTCTCACGGCCGTGCCTTGCGAGGAGACACATGAAACGCAGACGTTTACACGGCTCAACACGACTACGCGGGGCCATAGCCCTGGGAGCCGGGCTCTCGCTCGTGTTCGGTGGCACCGCCGCAGCGAGCATCCCCGCCGGTCAGGAGGTCGGCAACGCCAAGCCGGCGGCGCCCAAGTGCACCTTCGCGCAAGGAGAATGGGCCCGTTGCGTGCGCGTGGTCACGAGGCTGGACCACGCGCCCGCAGTCGGCGGGACAGCGAAGATCTCCATCGACGTCACCGCGCAGACCGCCCTGTCCGACGCCGGCATCGAGGCGGACCTGCCCGGCACGCTGAGCTGGGCCACCGCCCCGGAAGGGTTGTCGGTGCGGCGCCTTGACTCGGCGGCCCCGCTGCCGATCGGCCCGCTGGACAGCGCGCAGGGCTCCGTCACTCTCGCCCGCGGTGCGACCCGGCACTTCGAGGGCACCGTACGCGCCAAGGCGGCCGGAGCGGCCCCGATTGACGTACGGGTGAGCGGCGCCAAGCGGGACGGCACGGACTCCGGTGCCACCCGCACGTTCGTCACGGTCGGCCGCACCTCGTCACAGTCCCTGCTCGGCTACCAGGCACCCGCCAAGGGCATATCGGGCTCCACGACGGTGCCCGTCGGGGGCACTCCGCGACGAGCTACCCCCGAACTGCCGTACAAAAAAGTGGAGTTGGCTAAAAAGGACCAGATCTCCGACGCATCCCGGCACGCCGCGGAGAAGAGCAAGAGCAAAGCCGTCCACGCGGACGCGCTGACCTGCTTCAAGGGCAGCTACAACTACGACTTTCCTGCGGGAACCTCGCACCCGTCCATCAACCTCCAGGTACAGCTGCGCGCCAAGCACTGGTACGGCGACGAGACCCTCGGTACCACGATCACCGACAGCACCGGCCACTACCAGGTCTGCTCCTCCGACGCGGGAGGCGAGGACGACTACATCTGGTTCGTGGCCGAGAACGGACAGTGGTCCGTCCGCGACACGGACGACGACGTGTACCGGTTCGTGAGCCAGACCTTCAAGAACGTCGGCGACGGAACGACCACCGACGTCGGCTTCCTACAGCCGGCCGACGCCAACCTGATGCCGTCGCTGCACATCTTCGACGAGGCGAACGACGCCAAGTCCTGGACACCGGGCGCCTGTTGGAGCGCCCACGACCACGGCTGCCGACAGATCCCCTACAACTGGAGCCCCACCTCGACCAAGGGCACCTTCTACAGCACGGACGACAAGCACATCTACCTGACCGGACCCGACCCCGACTCGCGCTCCGTGGTCGTCCACGAAACCGGGCACGCCGTGATGGACGACGTCTACGGCGACCACTTCCCGGCCGCCCCCAACTGCAGCCCGCACTACCTCACGTCCACCTCCTCCGCCGGCTGCGCCTGGACCGAGGGCTTCGCCGACTGGTACCAGGCGGCCGTCTACCACGACCCGGAGTATGTGGACACGCACAACAAGATCACCCTCGATCTGGAGAACCAGACGTGGGGCACTGCCAATTGGCAGGACGGTGACACCGTGGAGGGCCGGGTCGCGGGCGCACTGAACGACATCGCCGACAACGGCTACGAGAAGTACTGGGACGACTACGGCGAGGGCGCGCCCGGCCACATCTGGGACACCCTCCTGGCCGGCGTCTCCCCCACCTTCCACGACTTCTGGAACCTGCGCGGCCAGAAGGGCTACAACGTCTCCGACCCGGTGCAGGGAAGCCTCTACCAGAACACGATCGACTACGGCTTCCGCAACCCCCTCGCCGACAACCAGACGCTGACCCGGCCGGCACCGAACCCGGCGCAGCAGAACTACCACTACGCGACGAACGTCGTCTTCTGGTCGGTGACCGCGGTACGGCCGCCCGCGGGCGGATCGCTCTCCCTGGAGATGTACGGCGACCACGACCAGAAGCAGCTTCTGGCCAAGAGCGCGGACGGCCAGGACGTCGTCGACTTCGTGGCCGTCGATTCCAACCACCGGCCACTCGGTGAGATCTATCCCCGCGTGGACACGACGGGCAGCAACGGCGAGTACAGGATCCAGCTTTCCCAGGGGGCCCGCCAGACGCAGAGCAGCGAAGCCATCACCATGTCCGCCCCCGACAACATCGTGACGGTCCGCGACCTGTGCGTTCCGGCGAACACGAAGGCGACGATCACGGCGACCCCGTCGGACCCGAGCCAGGACGCCGAACTGTTCCTGATGGCGTCGGACCCGGCCCAGCCGAGCACCTGGGTGCAGCCGCGCGCCTTCGCGGCGGCCAAGGCGGGTGGACAGGGCCCGGGCAAGGCCGAGTCGTTCACCTACACCGCATCGGCCGCCGGCTGCTACGGCGTGGTCCTGGTCAACAAGGCGGGCATCGGGACCTACACCCTCACCCTGGCCACGTCATAGGTCCGGGGCTACAGCTGACTCGTTGATCCGGTCAGTGTGATCGATGTCGGTGCGTACGGAGCGCGAAGCAATCGGTGCGTACGGAGCGAGAGGCAACGGGAGGCGATCGCTCCGTACACACCGCAGTCCCACTCGCACGCACTACGAGAACAGAACAGACCAGAGCGGAACACAAGAGAAGAGAGGCGAGGAAACGTGGGAACCGGATCACGGCGTGGCACGTCCGAACCAGTGTCCCCGCGTTTGCGTACCGCACCCCGTCTCCTGAGCCTGGCTGTGCCGTTGGCTTTACTGCTCACCGGCTGCGGCACGGGCGCCGCGCGAACCGCCGACACCCCCGTGCCACGCGGCGCCGAGACTCTGGTCCTGCGGGCCCAGCACTACCCCAGCTCACCGGCCGGCCCCGGCGCCCCACTGCCGGACTTCGCACTGTACGGGGACCGCAGAATCTACACACCCGGGACAACCGCCGGAGCTCTGACGGGAGTTGAGGTCCAGCTTCTCACCGATGGGGCCGTCGAGCGGCTGTACCGGAGTGCTCTCCAGGCGGGCCTCGAACAGCCGCACACCTACGACAGGGCCGCGCCCGACGCACCAGGTCTTGTCGTCGTCCTCGGCGTCGCGGGACGGAACGTGGCAACCAAGGTCGTCCTGCCAGACACGGGCGAGAAGGGGCGCCGGGGCGACATCGCCCGCCTCGCCGCCTTCACTCCGGACCAGCTCCCGGCCGCCGACCGCACGGGCGGTTCCGCCCCGTACGCGTACTCCGGACTGGCCGTGACCGCGGCGGTCTGGGGAACCGGGAGAGCATCCGGCGCCCAGCCGTGGCCACTCGGTCCACTGGCCGCCGGGGAGCACGTCAACGGTGGCTCCTGCACGGTGCTCCGCGGCGCCGACCTCGACCGCGCCCGCCAACTGCTGGCCTCCGCCCGGCCGGACGCCCTGTGGACGAGCGAAGGCTCGACGTTCCGGCTGCGCTTCCGGCCGCTCCTACCCGGCGAACACAACTGCCAGGAACCTCAAGCTTCCCGGCTGATCCGAGCCGGCCGCGAGTGACACGTCGAATGCGGGAGACGGCGGATGAAGTCCAGGAGCAGGGTGCAGAACGCGGAGGGTTGTTCCAACGGCGCGAGGTGCCCTGCGCCGGGGATGACCACGGTCTGCTCGGCGTCGAGGTCACGGGCCAGTCCTTCGCCTCCCTCGAAGAAGTCGGGCATGTCGTGTTCGCCGACGCCGACCAGGGCGGGAACGCTCAGTGTGCGCAGCGCTGCCGTTCCCTCGCCCAGCGGGTCCGCCGCCAATGTCGGCTCGCCATGGGCGAGTTGTTCGATGAGCCGGCCGCGAAGCATCCGGGCCGCGTGAGCGCGTACTTCGTCGGTCGCGCCGGCCGAGGTCCACGCCTCGACGCCGGCCGCCACCGCCGCGTCCAGGTCTCCGGCGGCCAGCGCCGTCCTTTCGGCGTCCCAGGCGGCTCGCAGACGTGGGGAGGCGAGCTGGTCGTGGGGCCGGTACCCGACGAGCACCAGGCCCTCGATCCGCTCGGGTGCCGTGACAGCGGCCTGGAGCGCCACCAGGGCGCCGAGGGAGTTCCCGGCCAGGACGAAGCGGTCAGCCCCGAGGTGGTCGAGCGTGTCGAGTACGTCCGTCCAGGGGGCGACTTCACGGCCTTCGGGCACGACCGCGTCGCCGTGGCCTGGCAGGTCCAGGGCGATGGCCCGCACGCCCGCATCGGCGAGCAGCGGAAGGTGGGCGCCCCACATCGTGCGGTCGGTAGGACGGGCGTGCAGCAGGACCACGGGGCGGCCTCGGCCACTCTCGTCGGAGGGCAACAGCATGGCAAGCATCTTTCTTCGTCGGGAACAGGCGGTGAAACAGCGAGGGGAAAGGAGCGAGGGGAAAGGGGGGTGGGGAAAGGGGGGTGGGAGACGGAAACGGGAAGACGGGCGACTCACGGTGCGAAGGCGCGGACACACACGAAGACCTGTCTTTGCGCCTCCCTGCCCACCTCTTGCCGCTTGCCTGTCTTCCTGGGGCTGGTGTCACACCGCGGCGGTCAGTTCGTCGGTTTCCGCGTCGCTCAGTTGCAGGGCCGCCGCAGCCAGGTTCTCCTCCAGGTGCGCGACCTTGGAGGTGCCGGGGATGGGCAGGACGACCTCGCAGCGGGCGAGCAGCCAGGCCAACGCCACCTGCGACGGGCAGGCGTGGTGAGTGGTCGCGATCCGGTCGACCGGGCCACCGGGGCGGGCCAGCGCACCGGCGGCCACCGGCGCCCAGGGGATGAAGCCGATGCCGTGACGGGTGCAGTACTCCAGGACGTCGGCGGAGCCGCGGTCGGTGAGGTTGTAACGGTTCTGGACAGTGGCGATCTCCACGACCGCGCGAGCCTGCTCGATCTGACCGACGGTGACCTGGGACAGTCCGACCGCGACGATCTTTCCCTCGTCCTGGAGCCTCTTCAGCTCGCCAACCTGGTCCTCCAAAGGGACCTTCGGATCGACCCGGTGCAACTGGAACAGGTCGATGTGATCCACGCCGAGCCGGCGCAGACTCATCAGGGCCTGCTGCCGCAGGTACTCCGGACGCCCGACGGGCGGCCACGCCGCCGGACCCAGGCGCACCATTCCCTCGTCGGTCCTGATCACATCGGGTCCGTTGCGGGTGAGCCCGGCCTTGGTCGCGATCAGCACGTCGTCGCGGTAGGGATGGATCGCCTCCCGGATGATCTCCTCGCTCACATACGGTCCGTAGGAGTCCGCGGTGTCGATCAGCTGCACGCCGAGTTCGACGGCGCGGCGCAGCACGCGGACGCACTCCTGACGGTCGTCGGGTTCACCCCACACCCCGAGTCCGGTCAGGCGCATGGCCCCGAAACCGAGACGGGCGACTTTCTTGCCGGCTATCTCAAAAGTGCCGACGGCGTCGCCCAGCGACGTGATCATGATCGAGATTCTCCTTCTTCCACGGGATCGGTCCGGTCCGTCAGGGCCGTCAGGTCTGTCCGGTCCGTCAGGTCTGTCCGGTCCGTCAGGGCCGCCTCCTGCTCGGACAGCCGGCCAAGCAGGACCAGGGCGTCGGCGCTGGCGCTGCCGGGTTCCGCGCTGTAGACGGACAGGTGCTGTCCGGGGGCGCTGGTGACGGCAAGCGCCTCGAAGTGCAGCCGCATCTCCCCAACTCGCGGGTGCCGGAAGTGCTTGTCCTCGTGCGTACGAGGACGGACCTCGTAGCGCGCCCACAGGCCCGTGAAGGCGGGGCTGCGCACGCTCAGCTCGCCGACGACCCGCTCGATCCGCTCGTCCTGCGGGAACTGTGAGGAGGACGCCCGCAGGTTGCCCACCGCGATCCTTGCCGCGCGGTCCCAGTCGGCGTAGAACTCGCGCGCGAAGGGATCCAGGAAGATCATCCGCAGCAGGTTGTCGTACCGGGCGAAGCCGCGGTACAGCTCCCGCGCCATCGCGTTGGCCGCCAGCACGTCCTGCGCCGCCCCGACCACGAAGGCCGGCGCGTCACGCATGCTGTCCATCAACCGCAGCAACTCAGGCGCGACGGTCGTCGGGGCAGCCTGCGTCCCGACGACAGACAGGGCCAACCGGAAGAGATGGGTGGTCGCCGCGGCGTCCAGCCGCAGTGTCCCGGCGATCGCGCGCAGCACCTGCTCGGACGGGTGCCGCTCGCGGCCCTGTTCCAGCCGGATGTAGTAGTCCGTGCTCATCCCGGCCAGCAGTGCCACTTCATCGCGCCGCAGCCCCGGCACCCGTCGGGGCCCGTCGTCGGGCAGGCCGACATCCGCCGGTGCGACCGCCGCGCGACGGGCGCGCAGGTAATCACCGAGTTCGTTCTTGCTTTCCATGCGGGCCACGCTATTCGCCGACGGTCGCAGGGGCGTGGGTGCACTGCACCCACCCGGGAAGGGCCGCTCGACGCGGGCCGGGCCCGTGACCTGCTGCCCGGCCTGCCGCTACCGCGCTCGAGAGGCGGAACGCACCGGCCAAACCCCTTCATCGCGGGCCTGTCGCCGGCCGGGTCGTCGTGGTCGGCGGCGCTGGACATGGTCCGGCCTGGGCGGCACCAACCGACGCACGCAGCCCCAGTGCGAGGGCTCGATGGCTCGAGGGTCGATGGCTGTGACTGGGCGAGATGGTTGACACCGAGGTGGGTCGGTGAGTTGGCGCCGAGCGCGGCCTCACCGCCCCCTCTGCACGCAGCCGCAGCCGGCCCATGAGCCCTGCTCCGAGGCACGCAGTCACTGGTTCCAACTCTCGTGACCAGGTTCCAACTAACGTGGCGCGGTGTCCTGTCGCAACGCATGTGACACGTGAAAGCGTTTGACTTGCGGCGTTGCCAGATGGTTTGAGAAGCCGGGCTCCTGACGTTCTCCATCGACCTGGCTTTGGCGGAGGTCGCGTCTGCCGTGGACGCGGCGTTGACGCGCGCGTGAGTCAGGGTGCCGATGTGAAGGGGACTGTCCCGCTCCTGAGCTCACTCCTCCGGCTCGGCTGCCACGATGCCCAGCAGTCCAGGAAACCGCTGTTCGATGTCGCCCCGGCGCAGGCTGGCCATCCGGCTGTTGCCCCGGTCGACCTGCTGGATCAACCCGGCCTCGCGCAGTGCACGGAAGTGGTGCGTGACGGTCGCCTTGGAGACCGGCAGCCCGAAGGAGCTGCAAGTCCGCGCCGCGCCGTCGGGTTCGGCTGCCAGCTCACGCACCACTCGGCGGCGCAGCGGATCTGCCAGCGCGGAGAGTACCGGGCCGAGTTCGATCTCCTCGAGGCTCGGGTGGCCTTCATCGTCGGGCATTCGGGACACCTCCCTTCAGGTATGGATTGCATCGTACCTACGAGTTCGGTAGCGTCCAGGAGGTACGAGATTGATTGTACCTATCGGAGAGAACCCGCATGCCTCAGCCATTCGCACTCGTCGGCATTGCTCGCCCCAAACCCGAACACGCCGAGGAGTTGAAGCAGCTTCTGCTCTCGTTCGTCGAGCCGACCCGGCAGGAGTCCGGCTGCCTGGAGTACCACTTCCACGAAGATCGCAATGCCCCCGGCATCTTCGTCTTCTACGAGGCCTGGCGCTCCCAGGCCGATCTCGACGCCCACCTCGCCCTCCCCCACATGCAAGCCTTCTGGGAGCGGCGCATGGACTACCTGGAGACCGACCTCGACGTCCGCTTCCTCGCCATGCACAGCCCCTACCAGCCGGCCGGCCGGACTGGGGCGCGGTCTCCGGCGCCCCAGTGACGCCGCGCCGATCCTGAACGTCCAACCGACCTCACCCCTTGCAGCGCGGGCCGCACACATCCAGTGCGGCGCCGCCCTGCGCGATGACGGGAGAATCCGCCAGCACGGCCGAGACCCCGCGAGGATGCGCCAACCCGGATGCGACGGGACACACGGCTCACGACCTCACGGAAGAGCGCCCTCCCGAGGTGACAGTACGTCGCCCGGGTGACAGCCATCTCGCCCAGCCACCGAGGATCAAGGGGCTCGCGAGCCGAAGATGCGCAGTAATTCGAACACCTGGTCTAATTGAGCCATGGCGCGAACCTTTCCCCCCGACCTCGTACAGACCCAGCGCGACTGGATGCGGACCTACGATGCGCTCGCCCGCACTCCATTCCGTACCGTGCTGCGGCGCCGCCTACAGCTGCTGTCCTGCCGCATCGCCAGCCATCCCTACTGGACCACCGGAACCGGCCGGTCGACGGCGGCCCGCACCGAGCTGCGCCGCCAGGCCCGCAGCGAGGAACTGCGGGAAGGAAGAATTGCCTGACCACGCACATAAGTGGAGTCCGTGCGGGTTCGTGATCACGTTGCAGCGTCGGCGCGAGGCTCACGGCAAGGACCGGTTCGAGGAACCATGTGTCCGGAGACAGCCAGCGCTCGGCATCGGCCCCCGTCACCGCCACCGTCCCGGCGGCCACCGCCCGCAGCCACGCGGATACCTGGCAGGCTTCATGAGCCAGCAGACATGGATCAGCAAGGGACCAACTTCCTTGGGGAGTGGCCACCGACCCACCAATGACCAGCCAGTTGTCGTCGTAGGAGTCGCCCCGGACCACGGCGAACTGATAGCGCAGCGGACAGAGCTCGACACTGCTCGCGTGATCACCCAGAAGCACAGCCGCAGGATGCCACGGCCCAAATGCGTGATTCAGGAGCCTACGGAGGACTGCCGGACATCGTGCTCGGCCTTGTCCAGCCAGTCGGTCAACCAGCCGTTGAAGGTGGCGGGCCTGCCCTCCGCGTCGATGAGGGGCCCAAGGTCCGCATCGTCTGCCCGTGGATCGGACCACACAGTGCCGCAGTGGGAGCCGCTGAGGACCAGCCAGTCGCGCTGAGCACAGCCGTGGCGGCAGATCGCGATGGCACCGACGGTGCGCTCGGGAGCGAATGACGGCTTCCCATCGTTCATCCCACGCCTCGATGGCGGTGTCGAAGTCCTCGGTTTCCTCGCAGTCGAAGTCCTCGGTTTCCTCGCAGTCCTCCACTTCGGGGCGCTCGGCCAACAGTCGTTCGAGCCTGAAGCGAGTCAACGCCCGCCGAGACGTCGACTTGTGCACCGAACCTACGCGTCGCAGGGACAGTTCGGCGTGACAGCCGCGGGTTCCGGCGTCCGCACGCACAGGCTTCTCAGAACTCGCGCGCTTTTGCGCCCGGCAGGTGCTTCATCGCTGAGAAAATCACTCGTGCCACATGGTCACGCATGACACGTCATGCCGCTTGGTTCAGCGGCATGACGTGTCCGCCGGGACGACCCCGATGTTCAGCCGATCTGTGCGCCGTACGCCGCGAGCGCGTCCGGGACCGGCTGGAAGAACGTCTCGCCACCCGAGGTGCAGTCACCGCTGCCGCCCGAGGTGAGGCCCAGTGCCGTACTGCCGTCGAAGAGCGAGCCTCCGCTGTCGCCGGGTTCCGCGCAGACAGTGGTGTCGATGAGGCCGTTCACCTGGCCCTCCTCGTATGTCACGGTGGCGTCGAGGCCGGTGACCTGGCCGCCGTTGACTCCGGTGGTGGAGCCACTGCGCTGGACCTGCTCGCCGACGGTGGCATTCGCGGCGGAGTCGATCTGCCGGGAGGTCCCGTCGTACAGATCCACGGCGCTGGGATGGTCGATGTCACTCGTATAACGCACGAGCGCGTAGTCGTGTCCCGGGAAGGTGGAGGCCTCGGTGACGGCGATCTCCGAACCGCCCTGCTGGTCAGACCAGTTGGAGACCACGTTGCCGCAGTGCCCGGCGGTCAGGAAGTATGGCTGGCCGCCGACGGTGACGTTGAAACCGAGCGAGCAGCGCGCATCGCTGCCCCAGATCGCGTCGCCGCCCGCGATGAGCGGCTGGAAGCGTCCGGCCGTTCTTTTCAATGTGGCCCTGTCACCGAGGCTCCGGACCGCCTGGCTCAGCTTGGTGAGCCGGTCGCCGCTGACGGTTCGGTCGGCCTTCACGACGATCTTGTTGCTGACCGGGTCCATCGACCACGCTGTTCCCGGTATGGAAGCCTGCTCTTTCAGCACCTCTCGCGCCGAGTTGAGCTGTGCCATCGAATGCTTGACGGTTCGAGGCTCGGCACCCGACTTCCGCACGCTGTCGGCAGTTGCCGCGTCGAGCACGTTCACGATCAACTGCTTGCTTTTGGCGTCGTAGTACGAGCCCGCCGTGCGACCTGCGAGGGTGGTGTCAATCCGGTGGGCCAGTCGCCCGGCCCAGGCGGCGGACCGGGCGGGAGTGGGCGTAGCGGCCTCGGCGGCGTTCTGCATCGTCAACGCCGCACCGAGCGCCAGGGCCGCCGATACGGCGGTCGCCGTACGTCGGCCGAGTATCCATCGCTGTTTCAACTCGAAACCTCCTGTGGGGGGTGAGCCCAGACTCGGGGTTCGCCGGGCTCGGCAGGCGCGACGGTTTGCCCGTGGGCCACCTGTGACCCTGGAGCAGCTTGTCGCGTACATGCCATCGCGCCGGGTCGAGTATCCCACTATTGCCTCATTGCGCAAGTGGTGAACTCTGAGCCATGCGTGCGCCGTTGGGGCCGGCCGAGCGCAGGCGACGGGAGAGGCGGAATGTGGAACGTAGCCGCTCCCGCCGGCGCCACACCGCCACCGAGCAGGCAGTCTCCGGGGGGGTGCGGGAGTCCGACGTCATTCAGGTCGATATTGCGGCCACGGGACCTGGCCGCTGCCCGGCAATCGTGGCCGGGCCGGGCCGGGCAGGGCAGGGCAGGGCCTTCAAGCACGCGATGAAGGGCCCCTCACGGCGACCGCGAGATACTGCGGAACATGAGCGAGCAGCGGTTGGCTTTTGCCATGGCCGGTCAACAATTCGCGTGCCCTGGGCCTGGGAGAACCTGCGAGGGTGGCGCGTGACTTGGTTCCTGCGGCGTCCGCCGAATCGAACGCGGATGGCGATAACTACCGGACGAGAACCACGGAGTTGATGGGCGTCATGTCGTACGGGTCATACTCCCCCGTATCGCGGGAAACTCCGGAACAGCTCACGCCGTTGTATCCCCAGCAGACTTCGAAGCCCGCTCCGCCGGTCTGGCTGTTGACCAGTACTCGATTGCCGGTGACGTTCGACAGGTTGTGCGCGCCGTAGCTGTAGAAAATGTTCCGGCTCAGGATGTCGCCGTTTGTCTCACGAATGCAGAATGCTCCGCTCGGGCAGGGCGTTGCCGCTTGGGCGTTGGGGGCTACGGCGAAACCAGCCCCCACGGCGAGGGACAGTGCTGCGGCGGTCGTCATGATCTTGCGCATTTTTTCCTCCCTTGACCTGACTCTGCTTGCAGACCGCACCAAGAGTCCTGCGGCCTTGGCTGCGCCGCCAGCAGCACTTCCGCCAATCCCGACCCGAATCAGCCGATTCGACGCGGGCTCAGCCCGCAAACGCCTTACATTTCCGGGGTGGTTGTCCACCTTCCCCGCAAGCACCTGGCCACCTGGGGGGCGTCAAAGGCGACAGTCTCTACCGAGTCGCCCAGGATGTCGGCGACTGCGATATCGAACCTGCGGGGAGGGCGCGGTGTCGCCCTTGTAGCCCTTGTAGCCGCGACGGTGCCCTCCAGCAGATTCGTAGCGATCGCAGAGGATCGAATCGAAAGCTCCAAAACGCTTGCCCAACAGGAACCGCGCGTCGATGGAGCGGATGACGTCTACGAGGAACTGCACCCCCTGGACCCCGGGGGGTGTTCTCCCCCACCCCAACGGGAACAAGCAGGCCCACACGCGCATCATCGCGGCATCGGACGTGCCCGTCCGGTCATCGCATGCTGCCCACTAGCACCTTGAGCCAACGGCCCCTCGCCACGTATCCAGGGAAGTTGAGGATTTCGCGCAAGAAAAGGGACCCCCGTGCACGATCACGAGAAGGCCGGCTCCCACACCGGGACGGGCAACAGCCGTATCCCTGCCCGGGGGCCCGCATCCGCCCCGCCCGCGCAGCATGGACTGCTCGGCCTACAGGCCGCCGCAGGCAACGCCGCGGTCGTCCAGATGCTCCGCAGCGCCGGAAAGCCCATCGGCGAGCCGGTGTGCGAAGAACAAGAACCGGAGGCGCGGCTCGGCGCCGATCCTTCCCGGGTGCGCGTCGCGGAGGTCAACGCGCAGGACAACGCACAGCGCGTCATGCAGGCACCGCTCGATGTGCAACGTGCCGTGGAGCCACGGACTGCCCCCGCCGCCGGCGCCGCAAACGAGGGTCGCGGCGGCCCGGTCGCCGTACAGACCGCGCCCGCCGACGGGAAAAGGCCGCCGCCCGTACCGAACAAGCCCGACAACCTGAGGCTCGGCGGCGCCGCGCAGACCTCCAACGCCAACCAGGCCACCTCAGCCGGGCAGACGTCGGCCGCCGCGGAGCCCGAGCAGACGCAGGCCGAGACGCCCGCGCACGGATACACGCTCGCCGAATCGGCAAGCCTGGTCTTCTTCCGAGCCGATGGGCGCTCCCCCGAGACCATCCGCCAGGCGAACGGGATGAGGTCCCGCAACAGCACGTCCGTCGCGTCCGAACTCGCCGCGTTCCTCGAGGACCCGATCGCCTACGCCCGGGCCCATGTCAGCAGCCCCAAGCCGACCTTGGTCTCCACGGCGCTGGACGAGGACTGCGGCGGGTACGCCAGCAACGACCGGCACCTCTACCAGATCCAGGTCAGCGGCTGGCATAGATTCGCCGCGCCGCCCGCGCGGAGCAGGATCCTGACCAAGCCGACGGTCTACGCGAACAGCACGTCGCTGGAGACCGCGACCGCGGCCGTCATCGGTCCCGTCGGCCCCACCCAGGAAATGGATTTCATCGGGGGAATCCCCCTGGCGGCCATCACTGGCTGCCGCCGACCGGGCGAGAGCGGCTTCAGCGCGCTCTGACGCCCGCGACGGGGAGCGGTGCCTGCTCGGCGCGGGCCGACACCACCCCCGTCATGCCCCTGCCACCCACAGCAGCCGGGCAGTCCCGGGCCGACCCGGGCCGACCCGGGCGCTGGCGGTCCGGGCCCAGCAGACGTACGTTCCGCACTCGTGGAGCCGACGCGCGAGATGGGCGGTGCGGTTCCCGGCGCCAGGTGAAGTGCCGCGTCGGGTCGGTCGTGGGCGGGGGCTCCTGCACGAGATCGCGCACCGAGCGCGACGCCTCGTCCCCACCGGCCCACTACGAGACTGCCCGCGCTCTCCTCCCGGCGCCGAAATGTCGATGAACGTCACATTACGGGTATCAGCGCCTCAGGTCACGGTGATCCTCCACCTCCCGCGACGACACGTGCGCAGGTCGAAGAAGCAGCACAAACAATCTTGGACGGGCATGCGGGTTTCCGAACCAAGTCGAACAATCCAGATATTCGGAAAGCGGATGACTGTGAATGGAATGAGAGCCCGTTTCCGGCTCGTCGTGGATCCTTCAGACGGAAACAGGCTAATCACATTCTTCCCTGCCGAAAGGAGCTTTACCTATTGATCAACTTCAGATTCTGCGTGCGGCCGGGGCAAGGCACCCCCAGCGGGTTTGACCTGGGCGACCTGGTCTGCGAGGGCGACCTTGGGGAAGCCTCCAGCGTCGGTCATGTCCCGGATCAGGGCATGATGATCTACCTGTCCGTGACGCAGCTGCTCGACGACCTCGGGGATTCCCTTACCGGCGCAGGGAAAGAGCTGACCTTCACAGGAGTCGACACCTCCTTCGAGTTGGTGTTCCGGCAAGAGAAGAAGGAAATCTCTGTGGCACGTAAAGAAGGGGTGATTGCCAGGGTCAGCCGCGACGACCTGGCGGAGTCCGTGGCCGAGGCCGCGTCGGAACTGGCGGATTCGGGGCTCGCGCTGCTTCCCTGGCAGGATGCGGTATAGGTCGACTATTTTGCTGCACTGCACAATTTCCTAACGACGGCCGTCAGCCCATGATGAACTCGTCGTCAACGGATATTTCGATGCCTACTGGCACTGAGGCTTTTCCATCATCGGCCTGAGCCGCCAAACGCAGGGTGAGGACAGCCTGGACGAGGCAGGTGATCCGGGTGGTCGCGCACCGGAGCTTGCGAAGGAGCCGTCAGGCCTTGAGGGTGGCCATGGCCTGCTCGACGAGGGCGCGGATCTTCGAGTGGGACCGGTTCACCGCGTGCTGGCCCGTGGAAAGAGTCTCCTACCGCCCCCAGCACGGGGTTCGGACCATACCGTCCGCACCGGACGCTGCCGGAGGTGTGGGAGCTGTTTGGGGTGAAAGTGGTGCCATACGGTCCGGAGGTAAGCGTGCAAGCTTCCCGTACGGGCTGTAGAACGTAGTGGCCGGCGATGGAATGTCGGCAACTCGCGGCGGCAGCCGGGGTGGAGGTGGTCCCGGCGAAGGTGGAGACGGCGAGCAGGAGTTAGAGGGTGTCCACCAGCATGTGCCGCTTGCGGCCGTTCACCTGACTCCCGCCGTCGACATCCCCTAATCACGGCCGGCACCGATGCGGCCCTCACCGACTGTGCACCGATGACGGCCGCCGTCGGTTCCGGGGCGTTGCCCGCGGCCTCGTGGAGCCGGCCGTGGAACTCGGCGGCAAGACCCTTGTTCCGCCGGCGCCGGAAGAAGAGGGGCAAACGCGGTCCCACGCGGGCCGGTCCGCAGGGCATCGCTTGCCGGGTGATGCACCCGCGCCCAGGTAGCGCACCGCGTCCAACACCCGCCGGTGGCAATACCTTTCCGCTTGACGGCCGCAGTCCTCCAGCCAGCCGGGACCGGCATCGCATCGCGTACGACCACCGCGTCGCTCATCCCGGCGACGAATATCTCGGTTGCCTGTACGCGGTGGTGACGCCAACCCCAGCCAGGGCAGTTCCGGTCCTAGACACCGCTCCGCGCCGCAAGCCGCCCCGGGCGTCCAAGTTTGTCACGCACGAGCCGACTGGCGCTCTTCGCCAAGTCGCGGCTGACGCAAACTTCGGACTCGATGGTCTCGGACCGAGTGCTTCTGGACGACTGATCGACGTTTTCACGCCGAGCCAGCGAAACCGGGTTGGCCAGGTGGCTGAGAGCAGGCGTAGTATTCGCCCGTTGTCATAGGCACCTCGTTCGGTGAGGCGTCTTCACGGACACAGGCCACTGATCCCACCCGTCGAGAGACGCTCCGGATCAGGACAGGTCTCCCCGACCTAAGGGGTGACCCCAAGTGGCTTCCCCCGCGCGGGGATTACGCCGTGGAGTGCCAAAGCTCTGACGAGTTGGGGTGAGCCGGGAATGCGCCCGGTCCGCTCTTTGCCGAGTCGCTGCGACGCCCCGCGGGGGTGTCCCCGGCCGCAAGGAGGCGAGATGGACAGTAGTCCGGGCCATAGTCGGCCCCTTCCCGTGTTGTCCTCGCCGTCCTTCCGCGGTCCGGGGCAGCCGCTTCTTCCCTGACTGTCGTCCGGCCCTTGCCGGTCGCCGTCCCTGACGCCTGCCCGGCCGTACTCCGGGTGCGGCGCCGCGGCCCGGCGTCCGCGGGTTGCCGGGCCGGGGAAGCAGGTGCTGCCGTCGGCCGCCCGTGCCCCGCCTGCTCGGGGCAAGGGGGTGTTCATCTTGTCCGCCAACACTCTGTTCATGACCGCATCTGACCGTCTGCGAGGCCGCAGGGTTCATCTGGAACGCCGCGCGACCGCTACCAAGGCTGTGCGGGCCTCGCTGGTGTCGCTGGCTGGTCTGATCGGTTGCCCAGTCACCAACCAGGCCGACGAAGAGGTCGGCCGCGTCGTGGACGTGGTCGCCCGTCTCTACGGCGCCGACCCCTACCCTCCGGTCGCCGGTCTGGTCGTCCGGGTCGGTCGCCGCCAAGCGTTCCTCACCGCGAACGCGGTCGCGAAGATCCACACAGCGGGGGTGTCGTTGTCCACCGCCCGGGTGGACCTGCGCGAGTACGAACGCCGCCCCGGCGAGGTGTTGCTCGCCCGGGACGTGCTGGACCACCAACTCGTCGACGTCGACGGCGTCCAGGTCACCCGCGCCGCCGACCTCTACCTCGCGCCGCTGGTCGGCCGGGTCGTGCTGGTCGGGGTGGACGTTTCCCTGCCCACCCTCCTGCGTCGCCTGGGCCCCCGCCGTTGGCGGGCCCGCCCGACTCCGGAGCGGGTGCTGGACTGGCAGGCCGTCGCGCCATTCGCCGAGCACGCAACCGACGGTCCGGCCGAGGTCCGGCTGCGGGCCTCGAGGTCCGCGCTGCACCGGTTGCGGCCCGCTGACCTCGCCGATGTCCTGGAAGATCTCGGCCGCAGCGAGCGCCAGCAGTTGCTGGGCTGGCTGGACCCCGCCCAGGCGGCTGACGCGCTGGAGGAGATGGAACCGGCCGAGCTTGAGAATCTGCTGCGCGAGGCGCCGCCTGAGCACGCCGCGCGTCTGGTGGAGGAGATGGAGCCGGACGAGGCCGTCGACGCCCTGCGCGACCTGCACGCCGACGAACGCGAACGGTTGCTGGCCCGGATGCCGCACGACGACGCCGCCGGACTGCGCGGGCTGCTGGCCCACCGGGAGGGCACGGCCGGAGGCGCGATGACCACCACGGTGGTCATCGCCCGACGCGAGCAGACCGTCGGGCACGTGCGCGCGGAACTGGCCGGGCAGGCCGAGCACCGCACCGAGATCGACGCCGTCGCCGTGGTGGACACCGACGGACGTCTGGTCGCCGACATTGCCCTGTTCGACCTGGCGGTCGCCGAGGACACCACCGCAGTGGGCGACCTGACCGACTGGCTCGCCCAGTTCGGTCCACCGGTGACCGTCCGCCCCGACACCCGCATCAACCAGGCCGCCGAACTGCTGGTGGCCGCCCGCTTCTCCTCCCTGCTCGTGATCGACGACTTGGGCCGGCCGCTCGGGCGGATCCTGGCCGACGATGTACTGGACGCTTTGCTGCCCGAGCGCGGGCGCCTGCACTTTCGGAGGTTCCTGCAGTGACCCGCGACCTCGATCCCACCACCGCCACCACACCGACGGCCCCGGACACCGTCGCCGTGGGCACGGCCCCGACGACGCGGCCACGGGGGCTGCGCGGCCGATGGCAGCGCCTGGCGCTCGTGGCGACGGTCGCCGGCCCCGGCCTTGTCGCCGCGAACGCCGGCAACGACGCCGCCGGCATCGCCACCTACGCCAGCGCCGGCTCCCAGTACACCTACGGCACCCTGTTCTTCATGGTCCTGGTCACCGTCGCCCTGGTGATGGTCCAGGAGATGGCCGTACGCCTGGGCGCGTACACCGGCAAGGGTCTGGGCGCACTGATCCGCGAGCAGTTCAGCCTGCGTCTGACGGCGCTGGCGCTGGGCTGCCTACTGCTGGCCAACACCGGCCTGGTGGTCTCCGAGTTCGCCGGGATCGGCGCCGCCTTCGAACTCCTCGGCGCCCCCAAATGGGCTGTGATCCCGCCTGCGGCACTGCTGCTGTGGTCCTTGGTACTGTTCGGCTCCTACCGCTACGCCGAGCGGATCTTCCTGCTGATGTCGTTGGTGTTCTTCGCCTACCCCATCGCCATGATTCTCGGCCACCCGCAGTGGGGCCAGGTCGGATCCCATCTGGTCATCCCGCACTTCGAGCCCAGCAAGGCGTTCATCCTGCTCGGCGTCGCCCTCATCGGCACCACTGTCAGCCCCTACATGCAGTTCTACGCCGCAGCCGGCGTCGTCGACCGCGGCACCAAGCCCGGGGACTACCGCCTCATCAGGGCCGACGCGATCTTCGGCGCGGTATTCGCCTGCGTGATCAGTCTGACCATCATCATCGCCACGGCCGCCGCCATCGGTGGCACCGGTCCGCTGGAGTCCGCCGCCCAGGCCGCCTCCGCGCTCAAGCCGGTCGCCGGACAGGACGCCGAACTGCTCTTCGCCTTCGGTCTGGTCGGCGCCTCCGCGCTCGCCGGCGCCGTCGTGCCGCTGTCGGCCAGCTACGCGATCGGCGAGGCCGCCGGGGTGGAACGTTCGGTCTCCCGCAGCTTCCGCGACGCACCCCTGTTCCTCGGCCTGTTCACCGCGCAGATCGTGCTCGGCGCGGCCGTCGCGATGACCCCGGTCGACGTCATCCAGTTGCTGATCGGCACCCAGGTCCTGCAAGGGCTGATCAGCCCCATCGTGCTGGTCTACCTGCTCATTCTCACCAACCGCCGCAGCCTGCTCGGCGACGCGGCCAATTCCCCCCGGTACCGGATCGCCGCCACCGTAGTGGTCGTCGGTGTCGGCGGCATGTCCACCATCCTCCTGGTCCAGACCGTCCTGGGCTGGTTCGGCCTCGGCTGAACCAGGCTCTGGCGACCCCGGCCCACTTCGACTGGACCCCGGTTCGGGCCACATCGGGAGCGGACCGGTGCTCCTGCCTCCCACGTATCGCCGACGGCCACCGCAACGGCCGGGCAGCTCGCGCTCGCGGGTTCTCAGCTCCCGGCACGCGGTGCGCGAACCGCTCTTGTGCGGGGTGGCCGGCAGGCCCGAGGCGGGATCAACAACGGTTGATGTAGCAGCGGATGGCCGTACCCTCGGGGCCCGTGTGGATGCGCACGAGGTCGGCGAGGTAGTGCACCATCAGCAGGCCCCGGCCGCCCAGTTGGTCCCGGGCGGGCGGGCGACGGCCGACCAGCGGATCGTCCAGGTGCCCGCTGTCCTGCACCTCACACACCACCTGGCCACCGTCGGTCCACATCCGCAGGCTGCCGGAACCTCCTCCGTGCCGCACACTGTTGGTGGTCAGCTCGGCCACGATCAGAGCCACGTCCTCCAGGCGGGTGCCGGAGAGGCCGAACCGCGCGGCCTGATCCACTGCGAAGTGCCGGACGTCTGGCAACAGGCCGGCGTGGAAGGCGAGTTCCTCGGCCGCCCCCGGCTGCTCCAGGGGCTGGTTGTAACGCGCGACCACATGCTCGGGGGCGTAGGCGGTGCTCAGCCGCTCCTCGCCGCCGGAGATGACGAGGGGGTGGGTCGCGTAGGCGTCGGCGAGTGCCTGTTCGTCGAGGCGTTCGGCGTCGTAGGGGCACAGGATGGTCACGTCCCGGCCCTGGAACGCGGGGTTGATCAGCGCCTCGTGCTGGACGCAGGCCGGGTACTCCACGCTGCTGCGACCGGCCCAGATCGGCTCGCCGATGATCCGCACCCGCGTATGGCGGTGGGCGTCCGCGAAGGCGCGCAGCACTTTGGGGATGATGCGTCCGGGGTTGCGCCCCGCTTCGGTCATGTCGAGGAAACGCACGTGTGCAGCGTCCTCGCCCAGAGCCGCCTTGAGGATGGCCAGGTTCGGCCCGGGCACGGCCACCGCCACCGGTTCCCCGGCCTTCAGGCCGTCGCGGACGAACGGCACCGTGCCGTGCAGGTACTCATCCTGCCCTCGGTAGAACAGAGCGGGGTGAACGAACGGTTCGGTGGTGACTGTCGTCATCGCTCCATCACCTCGACGGTGCACAGGTCCGGCCAGAACAAGTCCAGCACGCGCCGCAGGGTATTGGGAGGCTCTTCGAGCACGATACGTCGCCCCTGTGGAAGCCCCTGGGCGGTCACCGCCAGTGCCGAAGCGCCGGCGACGTCGACGAAGGTGACCGCGGAAAGTTGCAAGTGGCACGCCTCTTCATCGCTCAGGGCAAGGTGGTGCAGCGTCCGCTCCCAGGCGGGGCGGGTCAGCAGATTGACCTCACCCGCCACCTGCCAGCCCGGCCGGTCCGTCAGCGGATGCACGCACAGAGCAACCGGGGACGGGGCACGCTCCGTCGGCGACGCATCCGCCTTCCCTGAACTCTCCACCCCGACACTCCCCTACATTGCCGACTCCCGCACGTCCCGCCATCTCCCCCGGTGCAGTGCAGGCGGGAGCATATCGGATGCGACGTCTGCCTCAGTATGGACGACGGAGTTTCACAGGTCCGATCTCCCGCACCGTGGAGGGTCAAGGGTCTCACGCGCGAGCGACGGGCCGTTCGCTGTATGGCATGGGACTGTGCGTTCGGCCTGTGGCTCTCTCCGACGCCCTGCGCCTGCCGCAGAACGGCGAGTCCCGGGGGGCACCGCACCGCGCATAATGCGCATCGACAACCTCAGGTCAGGTGGCCTTTGCGACCGGCTCACCGAAGCGGCCGTCCTGAGTGGCGGCTTATGAGCCCTTGCCTTTCCCCAGTCGATGCTGCGGCAGCGCCCCTCCGACCCGGCCGAGCACTGGCCTGGTGATTGTTCGATTCCCACAAATGCTCTGCGCAGGCGTGACGGCATCCGCTCGTGCAGCGCGCAGGCGCCCTGACCCGGACTCCATAGGCGCCCGAGGTTGGCAATGCGGTTCCCGCTCTTTCACCGGCGGCCCCAACCGCGCGCTTCTGATCTGCGTCGCCATCCCCTCCTGTCGACATGACGCCCCGTCAGAAAGTCAGCACTGGGTAAGCATTGGGATTGCTGAACCCGCCCACCTCAATCACGCGGGCAGCTGTCCCAACGTCCCCGCAGCTCAGCGCACACGACCCCGGGGTTTCAGCGGTACCGCCGGCAGCTCGGGGGCCGGGATCGGAGGGCCGTCGTAGCCCTTCACCTCGCCGAAGCGATCACCATTCATCCACTCCGAACGGGCCTGCTGGATCTCGTCGTTGGTGCGGCCGACGAAGTTCCACCACATACCAGACGCATCGCTGCTCTTTGCAGGTCAGACGTGCCCTGGTCCGTCAGCTGTCAGCAAACCGTCAGCATCGGACCCGGGAGTCAGCAGCACCATGGCCGCCAAACCCCTCGCCCATGGCATGGGCACCTTCTTCAAGGACTGTGACCACCCGAAGAGCAAGTGGCCCAAGTGCCCGCACACGTACAAGATCCAGTTCCGCGATGCAGCTGGTAAGCAACGCGTCGAGTCCGGCTTCGGCACCGACACAGCAGCGATCGTGCGTTTGTCGGAGGTGTAATGGCAAGCTCTTGTGTTGCGTACCCTGACTCCTGAACTTGCCTCCCGTGAGCGGCGCGATACCTAATCGTGTATCGATGTGAGCACCTGGACCACTGCTGAGCCGAATGCCCGCAATTCTTGAAGAGGCTCCCCATGCCTCGTGCAAGTTTCGCTGCCAAAACTCTTAATTCCCATCCATGAAAATGCAGAATTCGTCAGTCAATTGATGCAACGAGACAGCTACCTACCAGGATTCCCCCACCTCTTTGCGCTGCTTGATCCATGCCTCAACGTCAGACTGCTTGAAATGGAGCTTCGCATTTCGACCGACGCCGAATCGATATGCAAGCAAGCCCACCCGGGGGCCATTCCTATAGAGCCATGAGGGTGACATGTTTATAGACTGTGCCGTCTCTCGGACCCCCATGAATCGCTCGGCCACCATGATCTCCAATCGTTCTAAGAAGCGCCGCTCGACCGAATAGCGGTGTACTCGCTCTAGGCACAAGCGTTCTCACCACCTCCCCCCATGGTCATGAGGAAACACGGTTTGGTTAACCGGGGATCGTCGTCTATATTGCGCGCTCGCACCCAGCAGTCGCGTCAGGCGCCACGACACGATGGCCCGCAGGCATACTCCGGCTGCGGAGCCGTCTGCTTCCGGGTGCGCGCTGGGACTCGACACACTGGCTTCGAGCCCTTACGGCTGCGCCGAGTGCGCCAAAGGGCCTCTTCGAACAACACCGGTGACAATTCGGGCCGTTACTGTTTCGGCTCACTGACAACGGGGCTCGTGCCTCGGAGTGGCGGGACGGGTCGGCCGCTAACCCCGCACCCACAACAGCGCGACCCGCGCAAGGGGAGCGGCTGGCGGCACGGCGTGCAGGGCGCCTTCAGGAAGCCGTCATCAGCTTCGCGGCGGCCGCACGCATGAGAGGGGAGGCCCTCGAATCAGCCTCCGTCGCGTTCAGCGACGGTGCCGCAGCTGCCAGCGTGGGCGGGTTCGGCGCCACGGGCCGCAGTGGGAGCTGCGGCAGGTCGGGCGAATGTCGACGCCGGTGAGGATGTGACCGAGTCCCCGACGGTCTCGATGGCGAGGCCGTCCCCTTAGAAGCCATCTCATTTGGCGAGTCGGCGGTAGCAGATGAGGGTGCAGGCGAGGCTGGTGAAGGCTAGGAAGTGGTCGGCCTTGCGTTCGTAGCGTCGGTGGAGGCGGCGGCAGCCGGCGAGCCAGGCCATGGTCCGCTCCACGGTCCAGCGATGGCGGCCCAGCCTCTGTGAGGACTCGACTCCCTTGCGGGCGATGCGGTGGGTGATGCCGCGTTCGCGTAACCATTGCCGCAGGTGGGCGTAGTCATATCCCTTGTCGGCGTGGAGTTTGCCGGGCTTGCGCCGTCGCGGGCCGCGGCGCGAGCGGATCGGCGGGATGCCCTTCACGAGCGGGATCAGGGCTTGGCTGTCATGCAGGTTGGCCCCGGAGATGCCGACGGATATGGGCAGACCGGACCGTTCGGTGATCAGGTGGATCTTCGAGCCGTACTTGCCCCGGTCGACAGGATTCGGACCTGTCAGGTCCCCCTTTTCAGGGCCCGCATGTTCACCGAGTCGATCGCGCACCTCGACCAGTCCAACTCGCCGCGGGCGCCGAGTTCGTCGAGGACCAGGCGGTGGAGCTTGGCCCACACTCTGGCCTTCGACCACTCCGAGAACCGCCGGTGGGCGGTCGCTCCGGACGGGCCGAACGACGCCGAAGTCAGCTGCTGCCAGGTACAACCCGACGTAGCCACGAAGACGATCGCGGCCAGCACTTCCCGGTCGCCGTGCCGACGCCGACCACCGCCCTGCGGCCGCGACGGCGCCTCCGGCACCACCCGCTGGAACAACTCCCACAACTCGTCCGGCACCAGCCGCTCAACGATCCCCACCATGACTCACAGAATACCGAGTCACCCAAATGAGATGGCTTCTTAAGAAGTCATCTCATTTGGCGAGTCGGCGGTAGCAGATGAGGGTGCAGGCGAGGCTGGTGAAGGCTAGGAAGTGGTCGGCCTTGCGTTCGTAGCGTCGGTGGAGGCGGCGGCAGCCGGCGAGCCAGGCCATGGTCCGCTCCACGGTCCAGCGATGGCGGCCCAGCCTCTGTGAGGACTCGACTCCCTTGCGGGCGATGCGGTGGGTGATGCCGCGTTCGCGTAACCATTGCCGCAGGTGGGCGTAGTCATATCCCTTGTCGGCGTGGAGTTTGCCGGGCTTGCGCCGTCGCGGGCCGCGGCGCGAGCGGATCGGCGGGATGCCCTTCACGAGCGGGATCAGGGCTTGGCTGTCATGCAGGTTGGCCCCGGAGATGCCGACGGATATGGGCAGACCGGACCGTTCGGTGATCAGGTGGATCTTCGAGCCGTACTTGCCCCGGTCGACAGGATTCGGACCTGTCAGGTCCCCCTTTTCAGGGCCCGCATGTTCACCGAGTCGATCGCGCACCTCGACCAGTCCAACTCGCCGCGGGCGCCGAGTTCGTCGAGGACCAGGCGGTGGAGCTTGGCCCACACTCTGGCCTTCGACCACTCCGAGAACCGCCGGTGGGCGGTCGCTCCGGACGGGCCGAACGACGCCGAAGGCAGCTGCTGCCAGGTACAACCCGACGTAGCCACGAAGACGATCGCGGCCAGCACTTCCCGGTCGCCGTGCCGACGCCGACCACCGCCCTGCGGCCGAGACGGCGCCTCCGGCACCACCCGCTGGAACAACTCCCACAACTCTTCCGGCGCCAGCCGCTCAACGATCCCCACCATGACTCACAGAATACCGAGTCACCCAAATGAGATGGCTTCTAAAGGACGGCTCTCCACCAGTTGCGCAGGACGAATTGGAACGAAGAAGTCACAGGGCTGGAGGGAAAGACCTAGTCGCGCCGCGGAGCAGCACAAGGGGTCTGTACGGGAGCGACCCTCCGGGGTCACATCGGATTCGGGGCGTTCTCCAGCATCCGCCCAATAGCACGGGGCCAGCATTTGCTCGGCCCAGGTGGCCTGCCGGACTTGGCCACGTGGCCCCATCTGCTTGAAATAGGGCATTACGTCGATGACGGGAGCGCCCTCCACGGCATCAAAGTCCGACCATCCACGTCGAGCAGCCGCGGCATGCTGATCGCGAGCTGGTTGGACCCAGGGTGATTGCGGTGACGAAGGTGCTGCGCCGGCCCATTGCGGATTCCCCGCCAACGTCGAATCTGGCGGACGCCGACAGCCAGCCTTCTGATGCAAACTTGCACCCCGCCTCTGTAATGGCATCGGCTGAGGTTTGCTGGGAGTTGTATCCGGCAGCCAGGCGGGCGGCCTTGAGTCTGGTTTTGCCTACGGGACGAGACATTGATCCAGCGAGCTCTCGCCTGAGCGTGCCACGCAATGTCCTTGTGGGCGGCGCAAAATCCAACGTCCCTCTCCATAAGGCCCTGTGAAAGCCCCCTTGACGGCCTATCGGATCCCTTGGGCAGGCCCTTCTCGCGCAGCAAGATGTCATCACGACGCCACGCCCCAACCACCCTGCTCTACATCCCGAACAGGGGTTGGCGCCAAAGAGGACCGAGCTAAAGTGGTCGGCTCCGGAAGTCCTGCGCGGGTTGACTCCGGAGCCGTTGTCGCGAGGAGCGATTGGTCAGATTCAGGCATGGCGAGGTAGCGGCTGTAGGCGCAGCCCAGGGATTCCTGCCCGTGGGCAGGATGGTGTCTTCGTACCTGTCGCTGCTGGCGAGGTAGAGGGCGAAGCCTCAGGTGATGGTGGGCTCGGCTTCCACTTTCGTCGAGGGTCTTGGAACCCGCTTGCTTCGCGGCGATAGGTGGTCGCGGGCGGAGCGGTATCAGCTTTCAGGCCGCGTCTGCTCCGGTGGGACGGTCGCAGAGAGGGCGTGCAGATCGTCGAAGGCTTCAAGGAGATGTGTGTCCAAGCCCTGTGAGGGGTCGTCGATCCAGGCTTGGACGGCGTGGTGGAAGGTGGCCCAGCCGGTATGTGCGGCCAGGCTGGCCAGCCGGCCGGGGACATCGCGCTGGCGTAGCGCCTCCGCTAGGGCTTCGGTGAGGGCTGCGGCCTTGGCCAAGTCACGTTCTCGCAGGGCTGGCGTCTTGGCGATGACCGCCAGCCGTGGCTCGGCAAACGGGCGGTTGTCCTCAAGGATTCGTCCGGCTTTCCGGAAGGCGCACAGCAGAATGCCGAGTGGCTGCAGGCCATCGGGGGCGTCAGCGACCTCCTGCGTCAGCGCGGCGCGCAGGTCGGCCTCGCCGCCGAAGAGCACCTCGCGCTTGTCCGGGAAGTGCCGGAAGAACGTGCGCTCGTTGACGCCTGCCCGGGCGGCGATCTCAGCCGTAGTGGTCTGATCGAACCCGCGCTCCCGGTACAGCTCCAGAGCCGCCTGTTGAAGGCGGCGGCGCGCTTCTGCTCCGCTTCGTGGCACCCCTCGAAGATACCGCATACGCCAGCGGCTGGCACTACTTGACGTCAGTGACTGACGCTACCTAATGTCAGTCACTGGCACTACTTAGCGCCAGTAGCCGACATTAAGTGGGAGGTTTTCGTCGCTGGTGGCAGCGACCCCGACCTTTCGGTCCGAACGCCGTCGAGGCGATCAAGGTCTCCGTTCCGCCTCGCAGGCGCTGGCAGGGCGCATGCGACACGTGGCTGCGCTCCCGTCCTCGAAGGCCACTCCCGCCTCACCCACACCGGAACCGTTCAGCGGCCCGGTGGACACACCCGCAGAGGAAGCGTTTCGTGCATATCTTTGTCACTGGTGGTTCTGGCCAGACCGGCCCCGCCGTCGTCGCCGAGCTCGTCGCGGCCGGCCACAACGTCACTGGTCTGGCGCGCTCGGATGCCGCAGCCACCCGGCTGGAGTCGCTGGGCGCCACACCACACCGCGGTTCCCTGGACGACCACGACAGCCTGCGCCGCGGCGCCGAGGCCGCTGACGGTGTCCTGCACATGGCCTACGGCGGCGACTTCTCCGACCTCGACGACATGATGAGGCGCGACCGGACCGCGATCGAGACTCTCGGCCAGCCGTTGGAACACTCGGGCAAACCGCTCGTCATCACTTCGGGCACGCTGGTCATGCCCGCCGGCCGGGAGACCACCGAGAAGGACGAACCCGACGCGGCCGGGATCGCCGCCTTCCGTATCGCGGGCGAGCGAGCCTGTCTGGGCTTCGCCGCCCGGGGAGTACGCGCGAGCGTGGTCCGCCTCGCTCCTACCGTCCACGGCCCTGAAGACCACGGCTTCATCCCCATGCTCATCGCCACCGCGCGAAAGACCGGCGTCTCGGCCTACGTCGGCGACGGCACCAACCGGTGGCCCGCAGTGCACCGGATCGACGCCGCGGTCCTGTTCCGCCTGGCCCTGGAGAAGGCTCCTGCGGGCAGTGTGCTGCACGGAGTAGCCGAAAGCGGCGTCACCATGAAGAGCATCGCGCAGACCATCGCCCGGGGCCTGGACCTGCCCGCGGTCTCGCTGACCCCCGACGAGGCTGCCAGGCACTACGTCAGCCCGTTCATGGCCAGGGTCTACGGCTTCGACGCGCCCGTCTCCAGTGCTCACACACAGGATCTGCTCGGCTGGTCTCCCACCCATCCGACACTTCTCCATGACCTGGAGCACGGCGACTACTTGGCCACGCCGGCCTCATGACCCCCTCACACCCATCCGAACTCCCGTCGTCGGTTTCCTCGGGAGCGTCCGGGTCGTGCACAGGCTGCAGTCCCTGGCGGAGACCGCCGCTCTGTCCGTCAGCCAGTTCGCCGTCGACATAGGCGAACTGCCGAGGTGACGGACGTCCAGACCCGCAAGCTGGGGCCAGGAGGCGCAGGCGCGGGCGGTCAGCTTCTGGGCGAGGGAGGGATTTGGTCGACTCCGGCACGGTGAGCATGCGTCCATCCCGCCCGGTCGTCGTGACGGGGGCGCTGCAAACTCCCGCAGGGAAGATCCACTTCTGCTGATCGGCTTGCCTGCCTTGCCCATTGCCGCTGCCTGCCCGATATCCCTGACCGCCTCGCAAAGGCAGCACCTGAAGAAGGCGGCCTTCGGTCACAAGACCCCTCACCAGCCCCGGATCCGGGCGCAGGTGGTGCTGCAAGCGGCGTGGGGACACTCCAACGCCCGGATCGCCCGGGAGGCGGGCCTGCACCTGGACACGGTGCGTCATCGAAAAGGTGTCGACTTGAACAGCGTCTGGAAAACTGCAGGTCAGAGCTCCCTTCCGCCCCATCTCCCTTCCCTCGGGCGCCGCGAGCGTCAAATGAGCGTCACGGCTCATGTCTCTACTCGGGGCCGAGGGGCCGCCATGCCCAGCACACCTAGTGGGTAGATGCCTTCTCCAACTCGCCTACACCTGCGGGCACTCGTAGTCGACACGCTTGGCTTTGCACGCAGTTCCCAGCGGATGCGATCGCACCGATACAACGCCTTGCGGCTGTCCAGATTGCCAACGCATGGCATCGACTTGACCCTCCATTGGGGTCGAGGCTCTAGGGTCGCTGTCGCATGTGCGTGCGACGGGGAGGGTTTGCGTGGGCGAGGGCAGCGGTGGCGGCAAGGTCCCCGAGATGGTGCTGCAGATCAGGACCGCGGACATCAAGAGCGCCGCGCCGGTGTTCCAGGAGCAGGCCAAGAATCTGGGCAAGGCGTTGACCACGCTGATCTCGACGCTGGACGGTCTGGGCAAGCCCTGGGGTGAGGACAAGCAGGGCAAGGAGTTCGAGGACGTCTACGCGCCGGTGCAGAAGAAGATCGAGAGCGCGACAGGCATCCTTGTCCTGGGTCTCACGAGCATCCATGAGGCGTTGGTCGACCTGTCCGACGGCCATGTCGACGACGACAAACTGATCGAGGGCATGTTCACCAAGGTGAAAGTTCCCCACCAGGGCAGCGGCGACAGTGCGGGGGAACGTTGAGCGTCGAGGACACAGCCAAGCACATCCTCCTGAAGATGGGCCTGTGGTGGCCCGACGCCAACTCCGGGACACTGCGCACCGCGGCATCGGCCTGGCGGACATTCGCCGACTCGGTCGACGACGTACGCGGTCCGACGAACACGACGGCGCGCTCGCTCATCCACCACAACAAGGGCGAATCGATCGAGGCGTTCGACACGTTCTGGTCCCGGTACGCCAAAGACAAGGACGCCGGCTGGCTGGGCGATCTGGCTGTCTCGGCCCGGGCAATGGCCAAGTTTCTGGACAAGTTCGCCGATGCCATCGACGACGCGATTCACAAGCTGTGGGAACACATCGCCATCGACGCGGTCGTGATCGCCGCCGGCGTCACCGCCGCCATCCTCACCGCCGGCATCGCCTCCGGAGCGGCCACGGTGGCTGCGGATGCCGTCATCGAACTCGGCGCCACGCTCGGTGTCGCGGTGTCCGCCACGGTGGCCGAGATCGTCGCGGAGACCGTGATCACGGCCGCCTTCGCAGGCGTCGAGAACGTGACCATCGACGCCGCGGTGGCCCAGCCCTTGAACATGGCGGCGGGTTTCCAGCACGGCTTCAACCTGGACGAGGTCAACCGGGCCGCCGAGGACGGCATGCTCTACGGTGGCGCGCTCGGCGCGGGCAGCGGCGTGCTGCGGGCCGGGGCGAGCGCGTCCATGGCGGATCAGCTGATGCGCGTGCCTTCGCTACGCCCCGACCTGGTCGATCTGGGCCCGGCGGCACGCAATGGCGAGCGCATCCCCTGTGTGGGCGAGCCGATCGATGTGGCCACGGGCGCGATGCTGATGACGGCCACCGACCTCACCCTGCCCGCCTCCCTGCCGCTCATTTTCCAGCGCACTCACCTGTCCTCCTACCGGGGCGGCGTCTGTTTCGGACCCACCTGGATATCGACGCTGGACGAATGCGTCCAGATCGATGGCGAGGGCGTAGTGTTCGCCGCTGCCGACGGCATGCGCCTGGTCTACCCCGTCCCCAAACCGGGCGTGCCCACCCTGCCGGTGACCGGCCCGCGCTGGCCTCTCGAATGGGACGGCAAGCCGGACGGCGTCATGACCGTCACCGATCCGGACACCGGCATCACCCGCACCTTCACCACTCCCTTCCCGTCCGGTTCCTTCGGCACCTTCCATCTCCCGGTAGACGCCTGGTCCGACCGCAACGGCATGCGCATCGACGTCGAACGCACCACCGACGGCATCCCTACGGGCCTGCGCCACTCGGGCGGCTACTACGTCGCCGTCGACACCGAAGGCCCCCGCATCACCGCCCTGCGCCTGCTCGACCAGATGCCCGACGCCTACACCTCTGATGCCAGTCGTGAGGGCGGCACCGTCGCCATACGCTACGGCTACGACGCGGCGGGCAACCTGAGCGAAGTCACCAACTCCAGTGGTCGACCGCTCACTTTCACCTACGACGACGCCGGCCGGATGACCAAGTGGACCGACCGGAACGGCACTTGGTTTTCCTACACCTATGACGGCCAAGGGCGCGTCACACACACCGAGGGCGTCGACGGAATCCTTTCTGGAAGCCTTGCCTACGACGACTTCACATGCACAACCACATATACCGACTCCCTCGGGCACTCCACCGTCCACCGGCACAACTCCCAGGGGCTGGTGGTAGAAGAGACCGACCAGCTCGGCAACATCACCCTTACCGAATGGGACGAACGCGGCACGAAGCCACTCGCTGTTACTGATCCACTCGGCCGCACCACTCGCTATACCTACGATGATGCCGGACATCTCACGCGGGTCACCCTGCCCGACGACGCAACAGTGCAGGCGTCCTACAACGAACTGGGCCTGCCGGTCGAGGTCATCGAGCCCGGAGGGGCTCGCTGGCTGCACACCTATGACGAGCACGGCAACCTCCTCATCACCACCGATCCCCTCGGTGCCGAGACCAGGCACTCGTATGACGCTTCAGGTCACCCGGTGACCGTCACGGACGCCCTGGGCCACACTCGCGGCATGAGGGTGAACCCGGCCGGACTCCCCCTGTCCATCACGGATGAGTTGGGGCGCACGACGATCGTGCACAGGGATTCGTTCGGGCGGATCGCAAAGATCATCGATCCGCTCGGCCACAGCACTCGCCTGTCCTGGTCCGTCGAGGGAAAGCCGCAGCACGTCCAACATCCCGACGGAAGCATGGAGTTGTGGTCTTGGGACGGCGAGGGGAACCTCCAGTCACATACCAACCAAGCAGGTGAAGTCGTCCGCCACACATCCGGCGCGTTCGACGTACCCGCCACCCGCACCGACCCTGACGGTGCGACATACTCCTTCACCCACGACACGGAGCTACGCCTCACGCGTGTCACCAATCCGCAAGGACTGACCTGGTCGTACACCTACGACCCGGCCGGACGGCTCACCGCGGAGAGGGACTTCAATGGCCGGACCCTCCGCTACGATCATGACGCTTCGGGCGCTCTGCGTTCACGTACGAACGGAGCGGGAGAAACCTCGCGTTTCGCTCGCGATGCGCGGGGGCGCGTCACCGAACAGGTCGATGATGCGGGCCGTGCCACGACCTACGCATACGGACCGGACGGCGGCCTGACCCACGCCGTGAGCTCTGATGCGCTGCTTGCCATTGCCTACGACGACCTGGGCCGAGTTCTGACAGAGTCCGTCAACGATCACACCGTCACGTACGCCTACGACGAGCTCGGTCGCCGTACGAGGCGCGTCACGCCGTCGGGGTCGAGCACACATTGGATCTATGACGCGGCAGGTCAGCCTGTTGAACTGCGCACGGATCACGGTCAGTTGCGGTTCACGTACGACGCTTCGGGGCGCGAAACGGAACGTCGCGTCGGCGCTGACATCGTTCTTGCCCAGGTCTGGGACAACACCGACCGCCTCACCCTGCAAACCCTGGCGGCATCAGGCAACTCAGAGAGTGGCCGACTCCTACAACACCGCAGCTACACATACCGGGCCGACGGATACCTCACCGAAGTCCGCGACCTCACCACTGGCACTCGGACGTTCGACCTCGACCCAATTGGCCGGGTGACACGTGTTCGCGCCCACGGCTGGTCCGAGACCTACGCATACGACACCGCGGGAAACCTCACCCAGACCGCAGCCCCGCACGCCAAGCACGCCGAGGACTCCGAAGAGCGGATGCTCGAGGGAACACTGATCCGCCGTGCGGGACGAACACGGTACGAATACGACGCCCAAGGCCGTATGGCCCGCAGGATTCGCAAGCTCCTCAATGGGCGGAGTCTGACCTGGGCGTACACATGGAACGCCCAGGACAGGCTGACCGGACTGACGACGCCGACAGGCGAGCAGTGGCACTACGCGTACGACCCATGTGGCCGTCGCATCGCGAAATACCGAGTCGCGGACGATGGATCGGAAGCCGATCGCACAGATTTCGTCTGGGACGATTCGCGTCTCTGCGAACAACTCGCCTCAGACGGTCGGGCCACATCCTGGGACTACGCCCCAGGGACGCACGTTCCACTCACGCAGATCACCCACCAACGCCGTGTTCCCGGCACATCCTTCCTGGCTCAACTCGCGCATGACAGCGGCGAAGACCACCAGGCCCCACAATTCCACGCCGTCATCACGGACACCGCCGGAAGCCCGACAGAACTTGTCACCAAGGATGGCCGAGTGCCATGGCAACAACGGACCACACTCTGGGGAAACCGCCTCTCCGCCCCGACGGACAGTGACTCCGCAGTGGATTGCCCGCTTCGCTTCGCCGGGCAGTATTTCGACGCTGAGACCGGAAACCACTACAACTATTTTCGCTACTACGACCCTGAGACCGCCCGTTACCTCAGCCTGGATCCTCTTGGCCTGACCCCTGCACCCAACCCCTCCACCTACGTCCATAACCCACTCACGTGGGGGGACCCTTTGGGGCTCAACCCCTGCGAGCTGGGGCTGAGCACCGGCGCACAGCGCGCACTCGAGAAACTCGAGAACATCAAGCAGGACCCTGTCGGCGAGATCAACTCGCAGCCGAACCACAATCACTACAACGCCGCACGCCGCGAGGCGAACGGTGAGGTGGTCGCAAGGAAGGCGGACGGCACCCCCTTCGACCACATCGCGGACCTCACACAGGCTCGCAACGGCCTGGACAAAGTCCGTAGAGTCCTCGACTCCGAGATCCAGAACCCTCCGGACACACTCACCTCGCGTGGCATCGACGTCCTGGTGAGCAAACGCAAGGAAACGGTTCGGCTGCTCGACCGCCTCAACGGATTCCTCGCCTCCATCGGCCACCGATAGAGTCCGCAAGGAACCTCACCATCCCCGGACTGTCACTACAGCACTTCAAGAAGAGCCGCTCATGAACCTGTCTTTCGATCGAAGCCGCTCCATCGAGGACCTCGAAGGGGTTCGGTGGCCCAATCCGCCCAGCGATGCCACGACTCTTGTACTAGCGGTGCACGCTCTACGGAAGAGCCCGATCAGCAACTTGACGGTGGAACAATTGGCCAGGCTCATCACACAGGATGTCGGACTGCCGTGGCTGCTTCCCGTAGGCGTGGAGATCCTTCAGGGCGAGGCGGCAGAAGGGGCCGCCGGCGGCTGGTTCGACGATGATTTGCTGACCGCGGTGCTCACGCGCAACTCCAGCGCGTGGCTCGAAACGCCAGAGCTCGCTGAAGCCATCAAAAATGTGCTCGACATGCTTGGTAATGAGCTTTCTCCCTACCTGAGAGACGACGCCGATAGATTTCGCGCACAGCTACGGAGCTAAGACGGTGTCTCACGTGGCGATTTCGTCCCCTGCGGGGCATAGGGGCTGAGAGCGGGTGGAGCCGTCAGGACGGCCAGCTGAGCCGGCCGTGCATGACGGTCGGGAGAGACGTGGGCATCTCGTCGGTGACCCAGGCGAACTCCAAGGCCGCGAGCGTGGCTCCCCGGTCCGTCCATACGAGGATCTCGCCGACGTAGGCGCCGGACGGGTCATGGACGTGCGCGTCATCGGAAAGATCTCGGCCTGAATCGGCCGAGAAAAGGCCCAGGTCAGAGCCATTTTTGCAGCTTGTCTCTCTGTATGAAGTTGTCACGAGCGTCAAATGAGCGTCACGGCCCAGCCCCCTCTATCCACGTCTCGTCTCAGCAACCTGGTCTGCGCGCGGCCGGGCCACCTGTGGCGACCAGACGGATGGAGACGCCGGGCTGCTTCTTCTGGCCTGACACAAACGCCAGCCGCCCCGGTGGCCCACTGCCGGGCAGCGGGCCTGGATCTCAGCGGCATCCAGCCTCAGTTCGGCACCTTCGGCCTGGGCGTGGGCGGACACGTCTTCCGGTGCGCGAAGCCGCTGACCGGTCGGGCGCAGGCGCGGTCGACGCCACGTGCGTGCATCGCTGACCTGCATAGACGGGCGGTGAGCCGAAACTACCCGTGCTCGGATACGTCGATCCCTCGACGACACCGCGTTCAACCGTTCGCAGCTCAGAGTCGTCATCCCCGAACTCCGCGCCGGCCTCGTCTTCGGTGCCGTGCGACTCGAGGCCAGGGAGACTGTCCGGCCGCCAGTCGTCCCTCGTGGGCGGTGAGATCACGCCACTTCACGAGACAGTCCCAGCGCACGGGGTCTCTGGGCAGCTCATTCCGTTTCACAGCCGCATCACAGGTACGCCCTGGTGTGTACATGCCCTGACTCGTTGGAACCACCCGGCCCCGGCGACCGCTGACGCGCATGCCAAGCGCCTGGCGGCGGAGGCCGAGTCGGCCACGGCAAAGGCGGAGAAGGAAAATGCCCAGGCTCAGCAGGCCGAGGCCGCCCAGCACAAGCAGAACGCGCAGACCGAGGCGGGCAATGCCAAAACCGCCAAGGACAAGGCCGAAGTCTCCGAAGCAACCGCGGTAGACAAGAAGAACGCCGCGGTCACAGCACGGAACAATGCAAAAACCAAGCGCGACGACGCTTGGGACGCCCAGCAGAAGGCTGACGCAGCGCGCGCCAAGGCTGACGCACTGGACGCCTATGCTCAGGCCGCCGAGTCCGACGACGCCGCCAAGGCATCGAGAGCGGCAGCTGACGAGGCGGCCAAGCACGCGGATGAGGCTGAAGCCGCCGCAAGCCGCGCGCGTGGTGAAGCCGACGCCGCCTCCACCGCTGCTGCGGAAGCGGATGCCGCGGCCACCCGGGCTGAGGCTGCCGCCAAGCGAGCCCGCTCCGACGCCGACGGAGCCCAGGCCGCGAAGGTGAAGGCGGACGCCGCAGTCTCCACAGCGACCAGCGCCGAAGCCGACGCGATCGCGGCATCCCAGCACGCCGCCGCCGAAGCCAACACCGCGGTCAAACTCGCCGACGAGGCGGAGGAGAAGGCGAAGACCGCCAAGACCGAGGCAGACGCGGCCAGCAAGGAAGTCCCCAAAGCCTTCGAAGCGGCGGCAAAATCGGCCGGCTACGCACACATCACCGCACAAGCAGCAGAGGACGCCAGCAACGCCGCCGTGCAGGTAGCGAAGCCGGCCAACGACGCGATCGAGCTCGGCTCGCCGTACATCACCACCGACTCAGCAGCCGGCCTGGTCGTCCTGGCCGGCCAAGGCTCAAAGACCATCGCCGAACAGCAGAAAGCCGTCGCCGAAGCCCACGCCAAGAACGCCCAGGAAGAAGCAGCCACCGCCCAAGCACTTGCGGAACGGGCTCAGGCGGACACCAAGGAGGCGTACCAGCACGCGGCCAACGCGGCCCGCTACGCATCCGACGCCCGCGGCTACGCCACCGAAGCACTCGGTTACGCGTCCGACGCAGCCAATGCCGCGTCCAAGGCAGCCGATTCACTGTCCCGAGCCATCGAGTACGACCGCCAGGCCGCCGACGACGCGGCAGCCGCCAACACCGCAGCCGGCACAGCAGAGAGCTACGCCAAGGACGCCCGTACCGCGGCCGACCAGGCAGCCCTCGACGCCACCGCCGCACACGCGGCAGCAGACCAGGCCACCCAGGACGCCAAGGACGCCCGAGCCGCAGCCGACCGCGCCAACACCGCGGCAACCGAAGCCGAACAAGCTGCCAAGGACGCCGACAAACTCGCTCAGGACGCGCAGACAGCCGCCGACCAGGCTGAACAGGAGAAGGCCAACAAGGAGGCATCTGGAGGATCCGGCACCGGCATTCCTGGCGTGTTCGCCGTTCCGGATGAGTCGACCGTCGAAATTGTCAGCTCGAAGCAAATCGGCAAATGCCCGGGCATGCCGGATGCCGCAATCCTGGGCTGCGATGCGGTGTACGACCTGGTCGTCACATACCAGGCTGACTTCTACCTGTGCACTGACGCCCAAGCCCAGGCCACATTTAACGGCTGCCCGAAGTCGGCATGGCAGTTCCTCCAGCGAGCAACGCTGAAGGACATTAAAATCGACGGGTGGTCGCACCACTTCTCTGGCAAGGACATCGTCCGTGCGGGGTGGCAAAGCCTCTTCGGCGATGCGCCCGGAGCAATCCTGTTCTCCTTCTTCGCAGCAGACCTGATGGACTGTTGGCACGGCAGCAAGACCGCCTGTGCCTGGAGCCTCGCCACGTATGTCCCAGTCGAAGGTCTGCTGGGACCGATCGCGCGTGCCGTCACCACAGTGGACGCATCGGCCCGGACCGGCATCGGCTTCACTGACGCTTGGAGGGCCCTGCGCGCGCTCCCCGTGTCCGAGGAAGCCATCGCCGGGATAGGAGCCAAGGCGCTCGAGGCCCTCAGCAAGGCGCGGAAGTTGTGCTACGGCGTGAGCTAAGGAGATCCAAGGCGGCTATACCTTCAACGGCGACGCTTTCGCGGCGGTAGTCGGTAGGTCAAACGGGAAGCCGATTGCCCTGTGGATGACCGAGGTGTCGAACGTCCTCCGCAACAACGGCAAGGTCGCAGTCAGCCTGAAGGGTTTTGACGGAGAGACAGCAGCTGAGCAGTACGCTCTCGCGTACAAGAAGTGGCGCTCGGGTGACTGGGCGGCCACCCAGTGGGAGATGGGCCAGATCGGTCTGCACATCCAAATGGGAAACTTTGAATGGCGCAACATTACGTTCTACAGCAAAGAAGGCAAGGTAGTGGACATACCCGAACCGAACTGGGACATGCTGAATGGGTGAGGTGACGCCGGAGTCGGCTGGCTCTGAAATTTTCCGATCCGACAGGAATTTCAAGGTCTGGCAGTACGCCGTAGGGCATCGTCGGCTGCTCCTCCGCAGCAGCCGGGACATGCCGCCGGATACCCGGATCGACATCTACTTCGCCAACGTCGACCTCATGCTCCTCCGTCCTGGCTACGACGGATTGGTCATCCGACAGGCTGACGTCGGGCAATGCGAGAAGGTCGGCCTGGACCACGGCGTAGAAGTGACGCCCGGGCGCCTGTTCTTGCTGGGCGCTGACCTACGGAGCTTCGTCGTGTCGGCGCCTCCACAGTGGCATGAGGATGAAGGCGCCATGGACGACCCATCGTGGTTCGGCCCACTGCGAGGAACGCACTGAGAACTGGTCGGGAGGGTACCCGGTCTATCGCTTAGGTTGCGGGCCACCCTCCAATAGGGAACCAGTCCCGGGCGCGCCCGGGGCAAGGCCCTAAAAGTAATAGCGCTGCGTCCGGCCCGGTAGGCCGGACGCAGTGCTATCGCAGGCCCCCCAATATCAGGCTTGCTCTAATTGCCCTATTTGAAGTCGAGGACCGCATGCTTCGACCCACAGCATGCTGGCCAACATATGAGCCACAGGGATCAACGTCACCTTCACGCCGCAGCCACTAGCGGCCCCCTTTCACTTAGAGGATGTCTCGCGTGGTGAGTTTGGCGAGTTTCTTGTAGCAGGTGAGGGCTGCGGCGAGGCCGAGGAAGGCAAGGAAGTGGCTGCCTTTTCGTTCATATCGGACGGTGAGGCGGCGGTAGCCGAAGAGCCAGGAGATCGACCGCTCGATCTTCCAGCGGTGCCGGCCGAGGCGCTCGCCGGACTCGATGCCGGGCCGGGCGATCCACGGGACAAGGTTCAGGCTGCGGAGCCAGCGCAGATGCTCGGCGGAGTAATACGCCTTGTCCGCACGGATCTTCACCGGCCGCCGTCGACGGGGTCCGCGCCGGGAACGAACAGCGGGTCTGCCCAGGATGAGCGGCTTGAACGCCTGGCTGTCGTGCACATTCGCACCGGACACCGCGACGACCAGCGGCAGGCCCTGGGCCTCGGACAGCACATGCAGTTCGCTGCCCTTCTTGCCCCGATCGACCGGATTCGGACCGGTCAACGAGCCCCCCTTTTCGCCCGCACCGACGCGGCATCGACGATCGCGGACGTCCAGTCCAACTCGCCCCTGGCACCCAGCTCGGCCAGCACCGCCCGGTGCAGCCGCCGCCACAGTCCGGCCTTGGTCCACACAGTGAACCGGCGGTGCGCAGTGGCCGGCGAGACACCGAAGGACTCCGGCAGATACCGCCAGGCGCACCCGCTCGTCAGTACGTACACCACAGCCGCGAACACCGCCCGCTCGTTCCACCGGAGCAGTGCCCCCGCCCTGCGGACGGAAGGCGAACTTCGGCAACAACGGAGCCGTCAGCTCCCACAGTTCATCCGGAACCAGCCGACGCGACAGATCAACCCTCACGGGACAGCATCATGCCGCACCATCAACTCACCACGTGAGACATCCTCTTAGAAGCCATCTCATTTGGCGAGTCGGCGGTAGCAGATGAGGGTGCAGGCGAGGCTGGTGAAGGCTAGGAAGTGGTCGGCCTTGCGTTCGTAGCGTCGGTGGAGGCGGCGGCAGCCGGCGAGCCAGGCCATGGTCCGCTCCACGGTCCAGCGATGGCGGCCCAGCCTCTGTGAGGACTCGACTCCCTTGCGGGCGATGCGGTGGGTGATGCCGCGTTCGCGTAACCATTGCCGCAGGTGGGCGTAGTCATATCCCTTGTCGGCGTGGAGTTTGCCGGGCTTGCGCCGTCGCGGGCCGCGGCGCGAGCGGATCGGCGGGATGCCCTTCACGAGCGGGATCAGGGCTTGGCTGTCATGCAGGTTGGCCCCGGAGATGCCGACGGATATGGGCAGACCGGACCGTTCGGTGATCAGGTGGATCTTCGAGCCGTACTTGCCCCGGTCGACAGGATTCGGACCTGTCAGGTCCCCCTTTTCAGGGCCCGCATGTTCACCGAGTCGATCGCGCACCTCGACCAGTCCAACTCGCCGCGGGCGCCGAGTTCGTCGAGGACCAGGCGGTGGAGCTTGGCCCACACTCTGGCCTTCGACCACTCCGAGAACCGCCGGTGGGCGGTCGCTCCGGACGGGCCGAACGACGCCGAAGTCAGCTGCTGCCAGGTACAACCCGACGTAGCCACGAAGACGATCGCGGCCAGCACTTCCCGGTCGCCGTGCCGACGCCGACCACCGCCCTGCGGCCGCGACGGCGCCTCCGGCACCACCCGCTGGAACAACTCCCACAACTCGTCCGGCACCAGCCGCTCAACGATCCCCACCATGACTCACAGAATACCGAGTCACCCAAATGAGATGGCTTCTTAGCCTCGCCCGCCCTCGGTGCACCATCGGCCTCCGCATGCGCCTTCCCACCACTCCACCTGGCTCAGCTCGTCGCGACCTGACCCTGCCGACCTTGGAGCATCCACGCGATGACGTCGAACACACGCAGGACGCCGATGTCCTCACCGATGCCCGCTTTGCCGCGGAGATGGATCAACTGATCGAGGAAGGCACCGTTGTCCATCCGCAGGGCCGCAGACAGCGCGGCCCAGAAGGAGTGGTCCACCTTCGGTCGCTCGAATAGCTGCTTGATGCGGATGTCGTAGATGGGGATGAGGTGCGGCCGCTTGCGGGCCAGCAATTTACCTGCCACAACCGGGCCACTGCCGTCGGGTTTCCCTGGGTAGTGCTTGGTTCCGACTAGGCGTTCCCACAACTCCCACACGGGTCCACCCTCCTCCATGAGCGCATCGCTTCCAGGATTCTCCAGGTGCGCGTCACGAGGGATTAGCGACAGCAGGCGCGCCCAGTGCCCCTGGGGGTCGGTCAGCAAGTTGATCGCCCCATGCGGTTCCATAGAGACGTTGAGCATGGTGATGGCTAACAGGTCGTTGCTGTCGAAGCGGTCTGCGAGATGCTCGGCGTCGCCGCCCCCGCCCAGGCGCTCGAAGTGCGCGCCGGAATAGAACAGGTCACCGCTTGACCGTCGTCGGGTGAAGTACTCGACCAGCAGACTCACGGCGCTCTCGTCGTCCCAGTAGATCTCCGGGATATGCAATCCGATCACTAGAGGCCCCAGCTCCCTCGCGCACAGTGATACGTCGGCGGACTGTACAGCAGTGAGATCAAACGGTGGCTTGGGAGGAGTGCCCCCCCGACACGCGTGCCTGCGCTACACCGTTTTGAGGTGTGGGATGGTTCTTGCACCGATCCCACCCACGCGGCGGCGGCGATAGCCGGCCACGAATAGGCTCGCATGCGGATGGCCCTTGCCGACCGAGTGTGTGAGCAGCGGGGTTTGGATACCAATGACCGCATCCTCGGCGTCATCGACGCGGGCTTTCCACCGGTGAGAGAGTCGCCTGATGGCCGGCAAGCAGACCACGAAAGGCCGGGACCCTGCGACTCACTCACTTCGGCACCTCCGGCAGCGCCGGCACCGTCGAGATGGACTGGATGGTGGATTCCCACTCCCCGGTCCGCGTGTTCTTGATCCGAAGGTGCAGCACCTCGAACTCGTCCGGCACCCAGTCGAACTCGCCGACCTCGTCCTGGTCGGAGATCTGGTGCTCCGCGAATAGCTTGGCGAGCTCAATGTCCGTGGACGCCTGCATGATGAACTTTCCAACCTTAACGACGTGCATCACCGGACGACCCTGCGCCTCCGCCACCCGGACGCTCTCCCAAAACGGCTCGTACCTCTTGGCGGACTTGGTCACACCAACCCACTCGTCGCGCCTGATCTCGCCCACTTCGACCCCTCCAGCTTGCTCGTCGTCACCGGCGTCAGCTCTGCATATACTCCACCTTCGGCGCTTTCACGAACCGCCAGGCGGTTGGGCCTCCTGCACGGACTCCGCTTCCGCCTCCACGCGCAGCGCCGCTTGACCGTGCAGAGCCACCGAGTGTCTCGCGAAGTCTTCTGCGGCCCGTCGTCGCCTCTCGAAGCGGTGCCGAAGCCGTCATCGTCGCAAAAGCGCAACATGCGAGCAGCGCTCATCACCACGAACCTTCGAACCAAGGTCTGGACTGTGCCGGGAACAGCCGTCCGCAGATCGTGGCGATCAGAGGTGTTTTCGCCGGTCAAACTCTATCTGAGCCGTGTATCACCAGCAGACCAAAAACCTGCTGGGCGCTCTGCCGATGCGGCTGAGCATGACTGTTTGACACCAGAAATCTCCGGCACCCCTGCCTCGCGGACTTCCCCATCAGGCCAGCTGACCAGCGACGCAACACACCTGGCAGCCCATCAGAACGAGCGTCACGAGCGTCATTTCAGCGTCAAGATATCGCCCGTAACGCCCACACCGCGCATAATGCGCACGGGAAAAACAGCAGGTCAGGAGCCCTTCGCGGCCGGTTCAAGGATGGCGACGCGCTCCACGTGGTGGGTCATAGAGAACAGGTCGGGTCGCAGAGGAGAAGGCTCGCTCACGCTCCGAGGCAGGGCCACACCGAAGATGGGCCGCGCTGACTGAAGCGCCAGCAGCTGCCGACCGCACCATTGCCATGCGGGAGCGCGCAACCAGTCGGACGACTGGTACACGCCGTTACGCCTCTCAGGTACGACAGAAAGGCCGAGGTGCCGTGAAGAAGGTCAGCTCGGTCGAAGCGGCCATCCCGAGTCGTGACTCACGGCCCTTACCTTCCCTCTCTGCATGCTGCGGCAGCACGCCTGCGACCCGACCGACCACTCGCCTGGTGGTTGTTCGGTCCCCACAAAAGCTCTGCGCAGGCATGACGGCATCCGCTCGTGCAGCGCGCGGGCGCCCTCGATCCGGACTCGGTAGGCGCCCGAAGTCAGCAATGCCGTTTTAGCTCTGTCACCGCCGGCACCAACCACGCGCTCCTGATCTGCGTCGCCGCCCTTCCCCACCTACATGACGCACCGTCAGAAAGGTCAGCATTGGGTCAGCATTGGGATTGTTAAACCCGCCCACACAAGCTCGCACTATCCGCAGCACACGCCCTCATCCCGACGCCGAAGGAGAGAGCTCCGGACTGAGAGGAGAGGGCACCTCCAGCCTTGTCGCCCGCCTCAACCAGGCGGGCGGCTGCCCCAACATCCCCGCAGCTCAGCGCACACGACCCCGGGGTTTCAGCGGCACCGCCGGCAGCTCGGGGGCCGGGATCGGAGGGCCGTCGTAGCCCTTCACCTCGCCGAAGCGATCACCATTCATCCACTCCGAACGGGCCTGCTGGATCTCGTCGTTGGTGCGGCCGACGAAGTTCCACCACATCACGATCTCCTCCTCGAACGGCTCGCCGCCGAGCAGCATCACCGCCGCGTCGGAGGTGGCGCGCAGGGGGAGTTCGGTGCGGCCGCAGCCGAGGTAGAGCATCGAGCCGGGGAGTACGGGCACATTGTCCACGTGGGCCTCGCCGGACATCGCGAGGACGGCGTACTCGAAGTCCGGGTTCAGCGGGAGACTCGCCTCGGCGCCCGCCGTGAGGGCGAGGTCGGCGCCGACGATCGGGGTGTAGGTGGATCCGGGTGACACCGCGCCGTCCAGTTCACCCAGGATGACCGTGGCGTCGACGCCGGGCGCGGTGGCGTGCGGCAGGTCGGCGTGGTGCTGGAAGTGCGGCTCGATGTCACGGTGCGCGTCGGGCAGGGCGACCCACAGCTGGGCCCCGTGCAGGAACCGGCTGTGCGACCTCGGGGTCTCCTCGGAGTGGCTGATGGCGCGGCCGGACGTCATCAGGCCGAGTTCCCGGGGGCGTACGGTCTGGAGGCTGCCCAGGCTGTCGCGGTGCAGCACCTCGCCCTGGTGCAGCCAGCTGACCGTCTGGAGGCCCATGTGGGGATGCGGCGCCACCTGCATGCCGGGCTCGTCGGCGATGTCGTCGGGGCCGTAGTGGTCGACGAAGGCCCAGGCGCCGACCATTCTGCGGCCGAGGTTCGGCAGCAGCCGCCGCACCTCTGTGGACTCGCCCAGCCGCACGGTGCGGGGTGACAGGAGTTCGCGTACCGGCTCTGCCACGACGAAGCCGCGGCCGCCGCAGACGGAGAGCGTGGGCCGGCGATCGAGATTGCTCATGCGGTCAACCTATTCCCTCGCGGGGGCGCGGGACCCCCGCCTCCTGTCACCACCACACTAGTGGAATTTTCAATCACATTCCCCTGTTGACCGAACCGAACGGCCCCGGCGCAGGGGCCCTCGGCAAGGAGTGGCATGAGCGCGGTCCGCAGTGAACTGGCCCACGGCTACTACGAGTTCGGGTCGGCCGCCGAGCGGTGGGAGAGGGCGCGGCTGTTCTTCGACGCCAAGGAGTACGTCACCGCCGCGGGCATCCTGGCCGGACTGGTCGCCGAGGTGCCCGAGCAGGTGGCGCCGCGCCTGCTGCTGGCACGCGCCTATTACCACTCGGCGCGATTGGAGAAGGCGGAGGCCGAGTTGCGCGCGGTGCTCGACCGCGACCCGGTCGAGGGGTACGCCGCGCTCATGCTGGGCCGCACGCTGGAGCGCCAGGGCCGCCCCGCGCAGGCCGCCCCGTACCTGCGCCTGGCCGCCGCGCTCGCGGGTGACTTCCCCGGCCTTTCGGCCTGACCCCGGCGCCCGGACCACCCGGGCGGGGCGCGCACCGAACCCGCGCGCCCACCCGGCCTCTACCACGCGCCCCCTTCAGTTGACGAGAGGCACCCTTCGGGCAACGGTTTCCAGCCAACTCGACTGCGCACGGTGACAGTTACCTCACGCTGTGCCACATTTCTTCGCATGAACAAACCCGCCGTTTTCTGCACCGTCGTACCTCCCCACATCCTCGACCGGCTGGCCCAGCACGAGGATCCCGCCGTGTACGAACCCGCGCGCCGCACCCTGGAGCACGACGCCCAGCTGCGCACCCAGCGCCGGATCACCACCGTCCGTGGCGCCGCCGCCCCCACCGGCACCCCGTCCGACAAGCCCGACCGCACCATCTACGACGCCGGGCACCAGGAGACGCTGCCCGGCCGGAAGGTGCACGCGGAGAGTGACCAGCCCTCCACCGACGCCACCGTCAACCGCGCGCACGCCGGCCTCGGTGCCACGTTCGAGCTGTATCTGAAGGCGTACGGGCGCCACTCCATCGACGACTCCGGGCTGCCGCTGCTCGCATCGGTGCACTACGGCGAGCGTTACGACAACGCGTTCTGGAACGGCGAGCAGATGGTGTTCGGTGACGGCGACGGAGACCTCTTCCTCGACTTCACGCTGCCGGTCGACGTCATCGGCCACGAGCTGACACACGGCGTCACGCAGTACACCGCGAACCTGGACTACTTCGGCCAGTCGGGCGCGCTCAACGAGTCCGTTTCCGACGTGTTCGGCTCGCTCATCAAGCAGTACGCGCTCGGCCAGAGCGCCGAGAACGCGGACTGGCTCATCGGCGCCGGCCTGCTCGGGCCGGGCATCCACGGCGAGGCGTTGCGCTCGATGAAGGCGCCCGGCACCGCGTACGACGATCCCCGGCTCGGCAAGGACCCGCAGCCGGCCAAGATGGACGACTACGTGAGGACGAGCCGGGACAACGGCGGGGTGCACATCAACTCGGGCATCCCCAACCACGCCTTCTACCTCGTGGCCACCGCGCTCGGCGGCAACGCCTGGGAGCGGGCCGGGAAGATCTGGTACGCCACGCTCACCGGCGGCGAGCTCGACGCGGAGGCCCAGTTCGCCGACTTCGCCCGGCTGTCCGCGAAGACCGCGCGCGATCTGTACGGGGACGGCGACGAGATCCAGGCGGTACTCAAGGCCTGGTCCCAGGTCGGGGTGCCGGCCGCCTGACCCGCACGAGCAGCCCTTGAGGCGCCCCGCGTGCTCCGGACGCCCACCCGGACGCCGGCCCACCCGGCCCGCTCACCCGGACGCCCGTCCACCCGGGCGTCCGGGCCCCGGCGCCGGCCGCCTCGCGCGCGGGTCCGGTCACCTCGCGTACACGGCGACGAAGTCCCTGGTCGCCTGGTTGTAGTAGCGCTCCGGCGGGTTCTCGAAGTCGAGGATGTTGGTGGGCTTCGGGTTGGCGGGGTCACGGGTGGGGTCGTAGCTCATGAAGGAGGGCCAGGCCCGGTTCATGTCGAGCGGCATCGCCCGCACGGCGCCCGCCTGTCGCATCAGTTCGGCCAGGGTGCGGGCGGTCAGAGCCTGACCGACGACCATGATGACGTCGCCCTGCGCGGTCACGCCCACACCCGAGCGCTCGACGAACATCCGGCTCTGGTCGGTGGCGCCCCACTTGGAATCCACGTCGATGTCCGGCACGACCTCGCCGTGATCGACCATGAGCCCCAGACACTGGCGCACGCCGACCACATCCGGCGTCATCCCCATGTCGCGCCCCCACTGGCCGATCCTGATCGAACCGTCCTTGTAGAAGACCTCGGACGCGGCGCCCTCGCGCAGGCGCCCCGCGGTCTCCCCGTTGAGGTAGAAGCCGCCGCGCGAACCCCCGTCGGTGACCTTGAAACCGCCGTTCCAGGTGGCGAGCAGACCGGTGCGGCTGCCGCGCGGGATGGTCGGCGGCACGGAGAAGGTGCCGCCCGGCTCACGCAGGCCCGGGTGCAGTTCGAAGCGGGCCTTCTTCCCGCTGATCCACGCGATGGCCGCCTGGTAGGAGGTGTGATCGCTGTCGGGACGCACATAGGTGCCCTGCACCACGGGCTCGCCGTGGGGCGCGCTCAGCACGCGCCACACCCCCTCGCCGGGCAGCGCCGGGGTGACCGGCGGCCGCATCGGGGAACGCAGCGGCACCTCCCGGTTGAGCACCGGAACCGTGGGGGCCGTCGCCCTCATGCGGGCCAGCGCCTCACTCGGCGGGGAGCCGCCGACCCTCGGCGGGTCGAGCTCGTAGCGCAGGTTCTCCAGCTTGTCGACGACCGCGCCCAGCTCGTGTTCGCGGGCCCAGCCGGCGAGCCGGGCGGCCGTGCTGTCGTCGCCGGGGTAGGTCATCGCCTCCCCCACCGAGTACCCGACCGTGCCCACGCACAGGAGGCAGGCGGCGAGCGCGCCACGGGTGGCCAGTTTTCGCCGCTTTAGCTGATCTCGTGTCAGCTCGCTCCGGGGTTTCCATGGCGCCGGGCGTCGGCGACGCGCGGTGGGAGTCCGGGCGAGATCTTGCACGTGGCGGACTCCCGCGTCGTGCACTCCCGCGTCGCGATTTTCCGCGTGGCGATTTTCCGCGTCGCGATCTTGTGCGTGGCGACCTTGTGCGTGACGATCTTGTGCGTGACGGGCTTCCGCGTGGCGGTCTACCGCGTCCGGTTCGTCTGGGTACTCGCTCGGGTACTCCCCCGTGCCGTCGTCCGCCGGCCGTCCCGCCCTGCGCGCCATGTCGCCTTCTTTCGGCCTCCGGGGTCTCGCGGCCCCATCGCGCGGGGGTGCCTCGCCTCCGCGGGCGGCGGCCAGGGGCGGCCCGCCATGCCGATTGCCAACCTAAGCGCGCTTGTCCCACCTATCGACCGGAGTGGAGCGACCGGATGATCCGCCCCGGCCCGGGCGGCGGTCGCCAGGACCCACGAGAACCCATGAGCGGCTTCAACTTCCCGCCGCATTCAGGGAGTTGCCCCAACCTCACGCCTAATCCTCACGCGTGGAGAGTTCGAGCACCGGCCGGTCCCACATCACGACGGGCGGACGGGCCCGCTCGGTGCCCACCCGCTCGGCCCCCACGGCGCGGTAGAAACCCTCGGCCGGCGGATGCGAGACGATTTTCACGCTAGGGATCCCGGCAGCGCGTGCCCGCTGTTTCACATCGGCCATCAGAAGACGCCCGACGCCGAGTCCCTGCGCGTCGTCCGCGACGAACATCAGGTCGAGTTCAGGTGGGCTCAGAACGAGCGCGTAGAAACCGAGCACGCGTCCGTCGGCGCCGGCCGCGACGAAGACCTGGTGGGACTCGATGTAATCGGGGCCGACACGGTATCCGGCGACCATCGGCGCGTACGGGCCCTCGTACGCGCTCGACGTGCGCACCAGGTGCGTCAGACGTTTGGCGTCGCGGGCGACCGCACGGCGTACGCGCACCGCGTCGCGTGCCTCGCCAGGCGTCCCGCCGAGCACCTTGCCGGGTCGGCCGCCACCCCGGGTCGTAACATGTGAAGTCATGGGGAGAGTATTACGCATGCGGGCGCGGCCGTCACCGTTCCCTCTGTGCACAACACCGTTCCGCTTCGAACGACACCGTTCCTTTTGTGAACGTCACCGTCCCCGTTGAGAAGGGGTGCCCCCCGCCCCGGCCGCCGCCGGACCGCCCCTGCCGGGGCGCCTCGACTACTGCCGGGGCGCCTCGACGAGGGCATCGCCCGCCGGGGTCCGGTAGTAGAGGACCGAGCGCCCCGACCGGCGCCGCCCCACCAGGCCGGCGTCCAGCAGGACCCTGAGGTGGCGGCCCACCGAACCGAGGCCCTGACCGGTCATGGCCACCAGATGGGTGGTGCTCTTGGGGGTGGCGAGCAGGACCAGCACGCCCGCGCGGGCCGGCCCGAGCAGCGCGCCCAGGGCCCGGGGCGACGCCGCCCGGCCTGCGTCCGCCAGCGCGCCCGCGCACGGGTACACCACGGCGTAGTGACCGGCGTCGTCCCAGGTGACCCAGGCGTGCCCCGGGGTGACCGGCATGAACAGCAGCTGAGCCGCCGAGATGTCCTGAGGCGCGTGCTCGGCCACGTTGATCTGGAGCCGGCTCTCGCCGAGCCAGCGCATTCCGGGCCGCATGTCGTCGAGCACCGCGGCCCAGCCGCCCCGGCTCAACTGTGCGGTGCGCGCGATGATGTCGCCCTCGATGACCTGCCGTCGGCGCGGCCAGTCCGGCAGGACCGCGCGCTCCCACAGCCAGGCCAGCAGGTCCGCCGTGCGGTCCGCCAGATCGGGACGGCGCAGCGCGGCGGGCAGGGGGCCGCCGATCGTCTCGGCCAGGTCGGCGTGGACGGTCGACGCCGCAGTGGCGCGGATCTCCGCCAGCTCCTCGTGGAAGGAGCGCTCGCCGTCACCCGTGGGCGTGGGCACCAGATAGTCGGCGGTCCAACGGGCGCTGCGTACGGCGGTCATGAGCCGTGCGGTGACCGGATCGGCCGCCAACCGCGCCCGGAACGCGGGCAGATGGACGTCGAGCCAGGCCCGCTCGGCGCGGTGGGCTGCGGCCGGGGCGAGCAGCGCGAAGAGGGTCGCGGTGGTCTCGGCCAGGGGTGAGACGACGAACCGGCTGCCCGCGAGCGTGTCCGCCCCGACCTGCCACCACCCCATGGTTTCGCCTCCGCGCGAAACAATAACGTCCGCGTGCGACAGCCCCCGAGACTCCCCGGCATGCCCACCTACCAAGCGCTGCGGCGCACACCGGAGTTCACGCCCTTCCTGCTCGTCGCCGTCCTCCAGGTCACCGCGGCGACGGTGAGCGGCCTGGCCCTCGCCTCGCTGGTGTACGCGGCGACCGCCTCACCGCTGCTGGCCGCGCTCAGCATGTTCGGCTCCTCCTTCACGCAGGTGGCCGGTGCGGTCCTGTTGATGTCGGCGGCCGACCGGCTGCCGCCGCGCGCCGCGACCACCGCGCTCGCGCTGACCTTCGCCCTGAGCACCGCGCTGCTCGCCGCTCCCGGGCTGCCGGTCGGCGCCGACTTCGCCGTGCTGTTCTGCCAGGGTCTGGCCGCTTCGGTGGGCGGCGGGGTGCGCTACGGGCTGCTCGGCGAGATCCTGCCGAGGGAGCTCTATCTGCTGGGCCGTTCGGTGCTCAACATGAGTGCGGGGGGTGTGCAGATCGGGGGCTTCGCGGTTGGTGGCGTCCTGGTGGACGCGCTGGGCCCGCGCGGCACACTGCTGGCCGGCGCGGGCCTGTACGGGGTGACCGCCGCCCTGGCTCTACTCGGACTTGGCAGCCGGGCGCCGCGTGCGTCGGGCCGGCCCTCCATCGCCGCCACTTGGCACGTCAACTCCCTTCTGTGGGCGTCCCGTTCGCGTCGACTGCTCTACCTGGGCCTGTGGGTGCCCAACGGTCTGATCGTGGGGTGCGAATCCCTCTTCGTGCCGTACGCGCCCGGCCGTGCGGGGCTGCTCTTCGCGGCCGGCGCCATAGGGATGCTGGCCGGGGACACCGTCAGCGGCCGTTTCCTGAGCGCGCGTTGGCGCCGCCGGCTCCCGCTGCCCCTGCTGCTGGTGCTCGCCGCGCCCTATCCGTTGCTCGCCCGGCACCCGCCGCTGACGGTGGCCGCGGTGGCCGTGTCGCTGGGGTCCATCGGGTACGGAGCGAGCCTGCTCCAGCAGGAGCAACTGCTGGAGCAGGTCCCCGACGAGCTCACCGGACAGGCGCTCGGGCTGCACTCGTGCGGCATGCTCACCTGCCAGGGCGTCGGCGCGGCGCTCGCCGGCGTGGTCGCGCAACGTACCTCGCCCGGGACCGCGATGGCCGTGACGGCGACGGCCTCGGCGTGCGTGACCCTCGCGCTCGCCCGTGCGCATGCCCGTACGCATGCCCGTGTCAGCCGGCGCCCGTGACCGCCCGGCCGCCGGTGGGGGCTGTCCGCCGCGCTCACCGGGGGCCCGGCCGTTCGTCGTGTGGCGCGGGGTCCTCAGCCCCGGTACGTCTCCAGCAGGCGCAGCCACACCTCGCTGATCGTCGGATAGGAGGGCACGGCGTGCCACAGGCGCTCCAGGGGGACCTCGCCCGCGATGGCGACCGTCGCCGAGTGGATGAGCTCGCCCACGCCGGGTCCGACGAAGGTGGCGCCCAGCAGGACGCGCCGGTCCTCGTCGACGACCATGCGGGCCCGGCCCCGGTATCCGTCGGCGTACAGACCCGCGCCCGCGACGCCGCTCATGTCGTAGTCGACGGCCCGCACCCGGTGGCCCGCCGCCTCGGCGTCGGCGAGGGTGAGGCCGGCCGACGCGGCTTCCGGGTCGGTGAAGACGACCTGGGGCACGGCCGCGTGGTCGGCGGTCGCCGCGTGCGCGCCCCAGGGGTCGCTCTCCAGGACCGGAGTGCCGGCCGCGCGGGCGGCGATGGCCGCGCCGGCGATCCTGGCCTGGTACTTGCCCTGGTGGGTCAGGAGCGCGCGGTGGTTGACGTCGCCGACCGCGTACAGCCACTCGCTGCCCTCGACACGGCAGGAGTCGTCGACGGGCAGCCAGGAGCCGGGGTCGAGTCCGATGGTGTCCAGGCCAATGTCGTCCGTGCGGGGCGCGCGGCCGGTGGCGAAGAGGATTTCGTCGGCCTCCAGGCGTCCCTCTCCCTCGGGACCGCGCAGCGACACCGTCACGGCGCCGCTCGCCGCGTCCCGTACGGCACCCGTGACCGAGGTGTGGGTCCGGATCTCGGCGCCCGCCTCGCGCAGCGCGTCCGCGACCAGCTCTCCCGCGAAAGGCTCCATCTTCTCCAGCAGCCCCCCGCCGCGCACCAGGACGGTGACCCGCGCGCCGAGGGCCTGCCAGGCGGTGGCCATCTCGACGGCCACCACTCCCCCGCCGACCACCACGAGACGGCCCGGGACCTGCTTGGCGCTGGTGGCCTCGCGGCTGGTCCAGGGGCCCACATCGGCCAGGCCCGGCAGGTCCGGCAGCCGGGCGCGGCTGCCGGTGCACACGGCGACGGCGTGGCGGGCGGTCAGGACGTGGTGCTCGCCCTCGGGGCTGGTGACGCCGACCTTGCGGGTGCCGTAGAGGCGCCCGTGGCCCCGGTAGAGGTGGACGCCGATGCCGTCGAGCCATTCGACCTGGCCGTCGTCCTTCCAGTGCGACGCGTACTCGTCGCGGTGGGCGAGCACGGCCTCGGCGTCCAGCGGGCCCTTCACCGACTGGCGCAGCCCCGGCACCCTGCGCGCCTCGGCCCGGGCGACCACCGGGCGCAGCAGCGCCTTGCTCGGCATGCAGGCCCAGTACGAGCACTCGCCCCCGACCAGTTCGCTCTCCACCACGGCACAGCTCAGGCCGGCCGCACGGACCCGGTCGGCCACGTTCTCGCCGACCGGCCCCGCGCCCAGCACCACTACGTCGTATTCCTCGGCTTCCGTCATGGGCCCAGTCTGGTCTGCCGTGTACTCCGTGGCCACAGGGGCACGCGCCGGGGAAGGAATACCGCGGCGGCGCACGCGGTTGTGCGAGGCGGCTCCATCCCCGGGGCCGGGAACGAGGTGTACATAATGGCGACTGTCGAGCTGACCAAGGACAACTTCGACTCGGTCGTGTCCGGCAACGGATTCGTGCTGATCGACTTCTGGGCCTCCTGGTGCGGCCCGTGCCGGCAGTTCGCGCCCGTGTACGAGGCCGCGTCCGAGCGCCACGACGACCTGGTCTTCGCGAAGGTGGACACGGAGGCCCAGCAGGAGCTTGCGCAGGCCTTCGACATCCGCTCGATCCCGACGCTGATGATCGTCCGCGACAATGTGGCGGTCTTCGCGCAGCCCGGCGCGCTTCCCCAGGCGGCTCTTGAGGACGTCATCGGCCAGGCCCGCGCGCTCGACATGGACGAGGTGCGCAAGTCGGTCGAGGCACAGCAGCAGAACTGACCTCTCTCGCTCTCCCGAGTCCCCTGCGGCCCCCTTCCCATCCCGGGAAGGGGGCCGCGGTGGCGTTCGGGCGGA